>DAISWG010000001.1:0-98175 GCA_036826475.1 Miltoncostaeaceae bacterium
GCAAGGGTGTTCACACCCCGCTCCAGGGCACGACGAGCGTCCTCATTGAACTTGAGCATCTTTGCCATCGCTGGCTGTGTCTCCTTGGCTGGGAACGAATCCTGTCGGCGGCGCCGCCGCGTCGGCGGCGCGCGGGCTACTTCTTGGCGGCCTTCTTGGCGGCGGTCTTCTTCGGGGCCGTCTTCTTGGGGGCCGCGGCGACGCGGGCCAGGATGTCGTGCTCGCTCAGGATGAGCACGTCCTCGCCCTCCAGCCGCACCTCGGTGCCGCCGTACTTCGAGTAGATGACCTCGTCACCCTCGGACACCTCGAGCGCGACGCGCTCGCCGTCGACCCACCGGCCCTCGCCGACGGCCAGGACGGTGCCGCGCTGCGGCTTCTCCTTGGCCGTGTCGGGCAGCAGGATGCCGCTCGCGGTGACCTCTTCCTGATCCACGGCCTTGACGATCACGCGATCGCCCAGGGGCTTGAGATTCATCGGCCCTCCCGGGGTCGAATATGGACGCTCGCGTGTCCCATCCCGGTCCGGGTCCTGGGTCCACGCCTGTTGGCACTCGTCGATACCGAGTGCCAGATCGAGGTTATCGGATCGGCCCGCCCCGGCGCTAGCGGGAGTGGCGGGCGACCTGGAGCAGGTGGGTGTCGGTGTGGCACTCCCACGACACCGCGCGGCCGCCGCGCATCCGCCACACGTGCACGAACGGCACCTCGGCCCGGCCCCCCAGGCCGAGCGCCATGACCGTGAGCGTGCCGAGCACGACCACCCGGTCGCCGTCGCCGATGAACTCCTCCGGACGGACCTCGAACTCCTGCCACACGTCCGGCATCCGCGCGAACACCTCGGTGAACACGGCCGCGCGGCCCCGGAACAGCCCGGAGACGCCCGGCGCGCCCTCCGGCTCGCGCCACTGGATGTCGGGGTCCATCAGGTCGGTCAGCGGCCCCGCGTCGCCCGCGTCGAGCGCGGCGTAGACCGCCCGGATCCGCTCGAGGTCAGGCGCCCCCACCGGCCACCAGCGCATCGAACGCCGCCTCGGGCGTCGCCCCGCGCGCGAAGACCCACCAGAGGTAGAAGCCGTCGCGCTGGTCGGACGTGATCGCCGCGGCCGGCGACGGTCCGGGCGGGGGCTCCACCTCGAACATCCGGCGGGCCAGGGCCGCGGCGTCCCGCCCGCCGAGCCCCCAGTGGGCCAGCGCCGCCTGCACCGCCTCGAGCGGGGTGGCGGCCCCGCCGGCGTAGCGCGCGCCGCATCCGGGGCACTCCCCCGCGGCGGGCTCGGCGCCGTCCACGGCGACCGTCCCGCAGAGGGGGCAGACGAGCCTCGTCACACGACCAGGGGGAGGACCAGGGACAGGGCGGCCACGATGACCACGCCGATCGAGCCGCCGGGGAGCCCGCGCGCGCCGTGGAACCGCCACACCGCCAGGCCCACCAGGGCACCGGCGATGCCCGCGAGGATGATCAGCGCGACCTGCCCGGGGACCGCGAGGTCGCGGGAGATGCCGACGCCGGCGAGGACCGCGGTCAGCGAGCAGCCGAGCACGATCGACTCGATCCCCTCGGCCTCGCCGCGTCGCATACGGATCGCCTCGTCGCCCATCCACAGGCCCACCAGCAGGTTCCACGCCGCGAGCAGCGCGGTGCCGTAGCCGCGTTGGGCGCTGTCGCTGCCCAGCCAGTCGGCGCCGATCCAGACGCCCATCGCGATCGCCGCGACGGCCAGCACGGCCAGCGGCGCCCACGCGAGCGTCACGGCGTCGCGCTGCGCCTGGTCCATCGCCGTGGGCGGGGGGATCTCCGACGGCGGCACGCGCAGGCGGCGCCCGGAGGCGTGCAGGCGGCGCACGATCAGCATCCCGACGCCGAACACCGCGAGACCGCAGGCCGCGCCGATGCCGAGCGACGGCATCGCCGCCTGGTCGGGGCTGTCGCCGCCGATGCGCAGCAGGTTGTATGCCACCAGCCAGCCGATCGCGACGCAGGCGATCAGCCACGAGAGGACCCGCGACGCCGGGGGTCCGGGCACGGGTTCGGTGGTCACGCGCGCTCCGGCATCCACGGGACCTTAGCCCGTCGCGGGCGGCGACCCGAGCACGGCGGCCAGCCGCCGGGCGGCGCGGCCGCGGTGGGAGATCGCGGCCTTCTCGTCACGGGTCATCTCCGCCATCGACCGCTCGCCGCCCTCGGGCACGAAGACGGGGTCGTAGCCGAAGCCCTCGCCGCCGCGCATCGCCGGGGCGATCGAGCCGGGCACGGTGCCGCAGCCCACCAGCATCCCGCCGTCGGCGTCGAGGCCCACGAGCACGCAGACGAACGCCGCGGACCGGTCGTCCACCCCGTCGAGCTCGTCGAGCAGGCGGCGGCAGTTGTCGGCGTCGGTGGCGTCGGGGCCGGCGTAGCGGGCGCTGAACACGCCGGGGCGCCCCCCGAGCGCGTGGACCACCAACCCCGAGTCGTCGGCCACCACCCAGGCGTCGTCGGCGATCTCGCCCCGGAGCGCGGCGGCCTTGATCCACGCGTTCTGGAGCAGCGTGACGCCGGTCTCCTCCACGTCGAAGCCGTCGGGCGCGGCGCCCACATCGACCCCCGGGAACATCTCGCTGAGCTCGGCCACCTTGTCCCGGTTGCCGGTCGCCAGGACGATCCTCACGGCCCCACCGCCGCCTGCTGCGCCGACGTGAGGTCGCGGATGCCGGCCTCGGCCAGGTCGAGCAGGCCGTCGAGCTCCGCCCGGGAGAATGTGCTGCCCTCCGCGGTGGCCTGCACCTCCACCAGCCGGCCGCCGCCGGTCATGACCACGTTCATGTCCGACTCGGCACGCGAGTCCTCGACGTAGGCGAGGTCCAGGAGGGGGCGCCCCTCGACCATCCCGACGCTGACGGCGGCGATCGAGTCGGTGAGCGGCAGGCGCTCGAGGGTCCCGGCGTCGACGAGGGCCCCGACGGCGAGGCGCAGCGCCACCCATGCGCCGCAGATGCTGGCGCAGCGGGTGCCGCCGTCGGCCTGGAGGACGTCGCAGTCGAGCCAGACGGTCCGCTCGCCGAGCGCCTCCATGTCCACGACCGCCCGCAGCGAGCGGCCGATGAGGCGCTGGATCTCGGTGGTGCGGCCATCGAGCCTGCCGCGGGAGATGTCGCGCGCCTTCCGCTGGCCGGTGGACGCCGGGAGCATCGCGTACTCGGCCGTGACCCAGCCGCGGCCGCGGCCCCGCATCCAGGCCGGGACGCTCTCCTCCACGGACGCGGTGCAGATCACGCGCGTGGTGCCCACGGAGATCAGGGCGCTGCCGTCGGCGGTCTCGACGAATCCGGGGAGGATCCCGACCGGGCGCAGCTGGTCGTCGGTCCGTCCGTCGGCGCGCATCGGGGGCAGCTTAGTAGGGTCGTGCGGATGGCCCACTCGCCCCAGGACCTGGCCGACCTCCTGGCGGGGGCCGAGCACGCCGTCGTGCTGACGGGGGCGGGCGTCTCCACCGAGAGCGGCATCCCCGACTTCCGCTCGGCCGGGGGGACCTGGACGGACAACGACCCGATGAAGGTGGCCACGCTGTCCGTGTTCCTGACCGAGCCGGAGCGCTTCTGGTCGTTCCACCGCCCGCGCATCGACATGCTGCGCGGTCACGATCCGAACCCCGCGCACCAGGCGGTGGCGGAGCTGGAGCGCCGCGGCATCGTGAAGGCCGTGATCACCCAGAACATCGACCGCCTGCACGCGCGCGCCGGCTCGCGGGAGCTGATCGAGGTGCACGGGTCGCTCGACCGCGGGGTGTGCCTGCGCTGCGACGCCCGCATCAGCGGCGACGAGCTGGTGGCCCGGGCCGACGCCGCCGGCGATGGCGTGCCGCGCTGCACGCAGTGCGGCTTCCCGATGAAGAGCGGGGTGATCCTGTTCGGCGAGCAGCTCCCGGCCGACGCGATCGAGGCGGCGTTCGAGCACGCCCGGCGGGCCGACGTGATGCTGGTGATCGGAAGCTCGCTGGTGGTGGCGCCCGTGAGCCAGCTCCCGGGGGTCACGCTGGACGGCGGCGGGACGCTCGCGATCCTGACCGAGAGCGAGACCCCGTGGGACGACCGGGCCTCGGTGCGCCTGAACGGCCGGGCGGGGGTCCAGATGGCCGAGGTCGTCGCCGCCCTCGACGCGGCGGGCTGAGGGCGTGCGGATCGACCTGAGCGGCCGGACGGCCCTGGTGACGGGTTCGACCGGCGGCATCGGCGCCGCGATCGTGACGGGACTGCGCGAGGCGGGCACGACGGTGTGGGTGAACGGCCGCGACCCGGAGCGCACGGCCGCCGCGGCCAGGCGCCTGGGCGGCCGGCCGGCGCCCGGCGACGTGGGCACGGCCGAGGGGTGCGCCGCCGTCGTCGCGGCCGTCCCGGACGTGGACGTCCTGGTCAACAACGCCGGCATCTTCGTCCCCACCCCCGTGCTGGAGATCCCGGACGAGGACTGGACCCGCCACTTCGAGGTCAACGTCATGTCCGGCGTGCGGCTCACCCGCGCCTACCTGCCGGGGATGCTCGGCCGCGGCTGGGGCCGCGTGATGTTCATCTCCAGCGAGTCGGCGATCCAGATCCCGGCCGAGATGGTCCAGTACGGCATGACGAAGACCGCCCAGCTCGCGGTGGCGCGTGGCTTCGCCGAGGCGTTCCCCGGCCGGGGCGTGACGGTCAACGCCGTCCTCCCCGGCCCCACGATGACGGAGGGGATGCGGGAGATGCTCCAGGCGCAGGCGGGGGCCCCGCTCGACGACGCCGAGGTGGACGCCGCGGGCCGCGCCTTCATCGCCGAGCACCGCCCCACCTCGCTGCTCGGGCGTCCGGCGACCCCGGAGGAGGTCGCCAACATGGTCGTGTACCTCGCCTCCGAGCAGGCGTCCGCGACCACCGGCGCCGCGGTCCCGGTCGACGGCGGGGTGGTCCGCGCCATCGTCTGAGCGTCAGGCGGCGGCGGGCCTCCAGAGGGCGTCGTCGCCCAGCGGCGCGCGCGTGGCGATCCCGTCGCCCGCCGCGCGGATCAGCAGCCGCTCGGCGGCGCCCCGGTCGGGTGCGTCGTTGCCGCGCACCAGGAGGGCCGCGACCTCCTGCGTGGTGAGGCCCTCCGGGAACCGCTCCAGAAGGGGCGCGACGCCCCCGGGGGCGTCGCGCCGGTCGATGTCGGGCGCGAGGTTGGCGACCACCACGTCGTAGGCCTCGATGGTCTGCCAGCCGCCCGCCTCCAGGGTGCGGCCGTCGCGACTGAACACCACGGACGGCGCGGTGTAGCGCACCGGCCCGTCGGTGGTGGCGGTCTTGCCCTGGAACTCGGTGGGCGAACCGGCGGCGCGGCGGGCCTCGGCGCGGTCGCGCTCGTAGGCCTCCGTCACGTCGGCGGCGTCGAGCCGCGCGACCACCCCGGCGGCGTCCACCCCGGGCACCCCCTCCAGCACGGCGCCCAGCTGATCGTCGCGGTCCAGCAACAGCGGCGACGTGAAGTTGGCGAGCTGGAGCGCCCGCAGCACGGCCCACTCGCTGCCGGGCTCCAGGATGCGGGCGGCCACGATCGCCCGGCACGCCCGGGCCGTCGCGGACACGCGCTCCTTCGGCGACGGGGCGAACGGCATGCCGAAGCGGTCGCGGAACGCGGTCCACCCGAGGGCCCGGTCGGCGGTCGTGTAGCCCCGCGCGACGTACTGCTCCGACGTCTCCGCGAGGCCGATCACCACCAGCCGCCACCGCAGCGACGCGTCGTAGCGCCATTCGAGCACGCGCAGCGCCGGCAGCGCCGAGTACGCCCACGGGCACCCCGGGTCGGTGAACAGGGTCGCGTCGATCCGGGCGGGCACGGCCCGAGCGTAGGTGACCGGGGCGCACCCGCGCCCGGAGCGCTCAGGAGGCGGTGACCGGCGTGGGCGGGGTGCGGCCGGCGGCCATGGCCAGCAGGTTGTCGACGGCCAGGTTCGCCATCAGCCGGCGGGTCTCGCGGCCCGCGCTGGCGATGTGCGGCGTGAGCACCACGTTCGGCAGGGCGGTGAGGGGGTGCCCCGCCGGGAGCGGCTCGTCGGCGAAGACGTCCAGTCCCGCGCGGATCCGGCCGGCGCGGAGGGCCTCCACCACCGCGTCCTGGTCCAGGACGGGCCCCCGCGAGACGTTGACCAGCACCGCCCCGGGGCGCATGCGCGCCAGCTCGGCCGCCCCGATCATCCCGCGGGTCTCCGGCGTGAGCGGCACGTGGACGGTGACCACGTCGGCCTCCTCCAGCAGCTCGTGCAGGGACGCCGACCGGATGCCGAGCCGGTCCTCCAGCCCGGGGTGCCGCCGCCGGGCCAGGTAGCGACCCCGCATCCCGAAGCCCCCCACCAGGCGCGCCGCCACCGCCCGCCCCACGCCGCCGACGCCCACGAGCCCCGCCGTCGCCCCGGCCAGGTCCAGACCGAGCAGCAGGTCCGTGGAGAACCCGGTCCAGCCGCCGGCGCGGACGAGCCGGTCGCCCTCGGCGATACGGCGCCCCGCGGCGAGCACGAGGCCCACGCAGTGGTCGGCGACCGCCTCGTCCAGCACCCCGGGCGTGTTCGTCACCAGCACGCCGCGGACGCCGGCGGCCGCAAGGTCGATGTTGTCCGTGCCGACCGCGTGGTTGGCGACCCACCGGACGGACGGACACGCATCGAGGAACGCCGCGTCGATGCGGTCGGCGGGGACGCAGAGCAGGCCGTCCCGGCCGGCCGCCAGGCGGCGGAGCTCATCGGGGGCGGCGGGCCGGTCGTCGTCGCGGGCGACCACGTCGTGACCCGCGTCGCGC
This sequence comes from Miltoncostaeaceae bacterium, assembly GCA_036826475.1. Lineage (GTDB taxonomy): Bacteria > Actinomycetota > Thermoleophilia > Miltoncostaeales > Miltoncostaeaceae > Miltoncostaea. Next base: position 6,779 of record DAISWG010000001.1, read on the forward strand.
AGGCGCGCCACCGCCCCCGGGTCGGACAGGCGGGCGGTCACCAGGAGCCGGGCGGCGGGCATGACGCCACGCTACCGCCGGTAGGCTCCGGGACGTGCCGCCCACCGCCTTCGTCTACGGTCCGCACCTCCAGGCCTACAATCCGAGCGCCGACCGGGAGCGGGTGCTGCGGCGCGAGCTCGGCATCGACCTGCTCCAGGCCTACGGCCTGCTGGACCACCCCGATCTGACGCGCCACGACCCCCGCGTCGCGACCGACGCCGAGCTCATGGGGGCCCACTCGCCGGACTACATCGCCGCCGTGAAGCGCTACAGCGCGGACCCGGCGCTGGCGTCGGAGCCGGAGGCCCGCGCGTGGGGCTTCCAGGACGGCGACACGATCGCCCAGGCGGGGATGCACGAGGCCGCCGCGGCCGTCTGCGGGTCGGCGATCACCGGCGCGCTCGAGATCTGGGAGGGCCGCGCGGTGCAGGCGTTCTGCCCCGCCCCCGCCGGCCTGCACCACGCGATGGCCAACCGGGCGACCGGCATGTGCATCTACAACGACGCGGCCGTCGCGATCCGGGCGCTGCTGGAGCGGGGCGCGGAGCGGATCGCGTACGTCGACATCGACGCCCACCACGGCAACGGCGTGCAGTGGATCTTCTACGAGGACCCGCGGGTGCTGACCGTCTCCGTCCACGAGAGCGGCCGCTACCTCTACCCCGGCACCGGCGGCCTGGCGGAGCGGGGGGTCGACGACGGCGAGGGCACGTCGGTCAACGTGCCGCTGCCGCCGTTCGCCGGCGACGGCCCGTACCTGCGGGCCATCGAGGAGGTCGTGGCGCCGGTCGTGCGCCGCTTCCGCCCGGACGTGGTGGTCACCATGACGGGGGTCGACCCGCACCACACCGACCCGATGGCCCACCTCCAGGTCACGACCGCGGCCTTCCCGCGGCTCTACGCGGTGCTGCGGGACATGGCGTTCGACGCCGCCCAGGGGCGCTGGCTGGTGGTGACGGGCGGCGGGTACAACATCGACCTGCTGGCCCGGCTGTGGGCGATGCAGCTCGCCGCGATGCTCGACGTGGAGCTGCCGGACGAGGTGCCGGCGGACTGGCTCGCGATGGCCCGCGAGCGGGCCGGCATGGACTTCACCCCCACCCTCCTGGGGGACGTCCCGTTCGCGGTCGATGAGGGGATGCGCGCCCGTGGCGACGCCGACGCCTGGGAGACGATCCAGGCGGCCAAGGACCTGTTTTTGAACTAGACGGTCGCCGGGGAACGTCCTGGACGTTCTGGGGCTTTTCGCAGGATGGGGACCTGACGTAGGGTCGCCGACCGAATCGCGAAAATACTCAAACGACACTGGACGCGCCAATGATCCCCCACGCCCCGCCCCGCCGCTCCCGGCGGCGATCCGCGCGCCGCATCGCCGCGCTCACCGTCCTCGCGGCCGGCGCCGCGGTCGCCCTGAGCGGCTGCGTCGCGCTGAAGGGCACCAGCTTCGCGCAGCAGGATCGCCTCGGCCCGGTCAACGTCGTGATCAAGGGGTGTGCGTCGAACGGGACCGCCGCGTGCCCGAACAACACCGGCGGGGTGACCAACAACACCGGGGTAGCCCAGGCCCTCGTGGGCATCTCGGTCAGCGCGACGGCGACGCCCCCGCAGAGCTTCACCTCGGACGTCCCCGACTCCCGGCAGTTCACCTTCAGCCCCTCCTACACCGCGGAGCTCACCCGGCTCGACCCGCCCGGCGCGGGTTCCAAGTGGGCGGGCTACATCTCGGACGCCGGGACCTGGACCCCGGGCAACGAGATCACCGTGCGGATCCCCGTGATCCGCGGGCTCCTGCCCGACGGCTCCCCGCCCGGCGGCGGGTTCGGCGCCGGCGTGACCCTCGGCTCGCGCGGCGTGGTCGCCGACGCCCCGCCGTCCCGGCCCGTGCAGTGCGGGTCGGACCTGTCCACCGTCAACACCCAGGACCTCACGATCTGCCGGGACGCGTCCGGCGGGGCGTCCGCGAGCAACGCCTTCAACGAGTTCGTGTTCCTGACCCCCGCGGCCGTCAACGTCGCGCCGGGCGCGACCGCAACGATCCCGGTCACCGGCAAGCTCGGCGGGCCGGCCAACGCCGCGGTCAACTTCGCCCTGAGCGCCACGACCACGGTCCCCGGCACGGTCGCGCTCACCAACGTGCCGACCCTCGCGCCCCCCGGCGACAGCAGCACGACCGTGGTGATGAGCGTCGCCGTGCCGGCCGGCACGCGGCCCGGGACCTACCAGGCCACGCTCACCGGCACCCTCGCCAGCGGCGAGAAGCGGTCGACCACCGCCACGATCGTGGTCGGCGGGGGCGGCACGACGGCCGGCGGCCCGGCGCTCTCGGGCCTGACGCTGTCCCGCCCGGCGGTCTCCACCCGCCGCGGCAGGCCGCCGGCACTGGTCTCCGCGTCGCTGTCCCAGCCGGCCTCGGTGACCATGCTCCTGGAGCGCCGGGCCGTCGGGCGGAAGAAGAACGGGGCGTGCGTGGCGCCGACGCGGGCGCTGGTCCGCGCGCGGGCGGCGACCTGCTTCCGCTTCATCCGCGTCTCCTCGAGCACCAAGGCCAACCAGGGCGCCGGCCCCGTCACGTTCAGCGTGAGCGGGCGCGCGGCGGGCCGGGCGCGGGCCCTCGGCACCTACCGCGTCACGCTGACGGCGACCGCCGGCGGCGTGGCCGGCGCGCCGGTGCGGGCGCCGCTCAGGGTCATCTTCTGAGCACGGGTCCCCGGCCCGCCGCGTCGCGGCGGGCCGGGGGCGCCCTCAGCGGTCGTGCAGGCCCTTGCCGTCGAGGATGCGGGGCATGGCCCTCCGGATCCGCGACGTCCGGGTGGCGGACTGCTTCGCCCCGGTGAACTGCAGCAGCCATCCCCGCCGGCGCCCCGGCGTGAGCGCGTCCCACGCGTCCTCGAACCCCGGGTTCTCGGAAAATTCTCTCCGGAGCTCGTCGGGGATCGCGATCTCGTCCCGGTCCTTCGCGAAGTCCACCCGGGCACCGGACCGCTCCAGATCGGCGGCCTCCCGGACATACGCTTTCAGGGCCGCCTCGCGGGCCAGGACCTGGTCGACCCCGGTGAACGGGATCAGGCGGCCGGAGCGGCTGTTCTCCCCGGGCGCCACCAGGATCCCCTCGGGGTCCGACAGCAGCACGCCCTTGAAGAAGGACAGGCAGCAGTAGTCCCTGAGCGCGCCGAGGATCACGACGTTGCCGCCGTCGGCGGTGAAGCAGGGCGCGCCCCACTTGACCTCCTCCGTGAGCCCGCATTCCAGGACGATGCGCCGCAGCTCCGCGAGCTCGTCCCTCCAGGGTTCCGCGGCACGCAGGAACGCCTCGTACCTGGGCCCGCTCGCTCCCCTGCTCATGATCCTCCGGCGTCGATGAGTCGCGCCGCCGCGGCCCTCGCCTCCCGGGCCGGCGCGGCGGTGCCGAAGATACCGGCCGTCACCATGGCGCCCTCGGCCAGCAGCAGCACGCCGTCGGCCGTCTCGTCCGGCAGGCCGGCGCCGCGCACCAGGCCCAGCAGGTCGGCGCGGAAGGCCGCCTTGTGCAGGCGCGCCTGCTCGGCCACCACCGGGAGGGTGGCCCCCAGCTCGCCGGACGCGTTGATCCAGGCGCAGCCGCGGAAGCCCGGCTCGCCGAACCAGCCCTCCAGCCAGTCGAACACCGCCAGCACGCGGTCGCGCGGCGCGTCCTCCTCCAGGGCCCGCGCCATCAGCCGCCCGCGCCAGCGCACGTCCCGCCGCACCAGCACCGCCTCGACCAGCGCCGCCTTCCCGGGGTAGAGGGCGTAGACGCGCTTGAGCGGCAGTCCCGAGGCGTCCCGCACGGCGTCCATGCCCACCGACTGGATCCCGCGGGCGTAGAAGAGGTCCTCGGCCGCGTCGAGGAGGCGCTCGCGGGCGGCGGCGTCGTCCATCGGGGCATCGTCGCACATCGAGAACGATCGTTCTCTAGACTGGCGCCCCCACCGAGGAGGCACCGTGGACCCCCGCCCGCCCGTCCCGCCGTTCACCCGCGAGACCGCCGCCCAGAAGGTGCAGGCCGCCGAGGACGCCTGGAACACCCGCGACGCCGAGCGCGTCGCCCTCGCCTACTCCGAGGACTCCGAATGGCGCAACCGCGGCGACTTCGTGACCGGCCGCGCCGAGATCGCCGCCCTGCTGACGAGCAAGTGGGAGCGCGAGCTCGACTACGCCCTGCGCAAGTCGCTGTGGGCCTTCGAGGGCGACCGCATCGCCGTGCGCTACCAGTACGAGTCGCACGACGCCGAGGGCCAGTGGTGGCGGTCCTACGGCAACGAGCTGTGGGAGTTCGACGACCTGGGCTACATGCGGCGGCGCGAGGCCTCGATCAACGACGTCCGGATCGACGTCGCGGAGCGCCGGATCCTGGGCCCCCGGCCCGAGTCGGAGCGCGGCAGGGACATCCCCCTGCGGTAGCGGCCCTCACCCGATGCGGCCGCCCTGGCGGCGGAGGGCGCGGGCGGCGACGCGCATCATCAGCACCGACGCCGCCGTGAGACCGGAGAAGCCGAGGATCCACAGCACGTTGGCCTCGGTGCCCTCGTCCGCGCCCGACGCCGCCAGCAGGATGAGCCCCGACGCGGCGGCGCCGCCCGCGCCGACCACCGCCAGCACGAGCCGGTCGGCGAGGCTCTCGACCACCGCGCGGTCGGCCCCCGCGTAGCGCTCGGTGCGCACCGTCAGGCGGCCGGAGCGCAGCTGCTCGGAGAGGGCCTCGGCGTGCTCGGGCAGGGTGCGCAGCGAGGGCAGCGCACGCAGTGCCTCGTGCTGCAGGATCTCCTCGGGGGTGCCCACGGCGTCGGCGTGGCCGACGGCCACGATCTGCTTGCTGGCCCCGCGGACGCTGAAGCCGGGGGCGATCATCGAGAGCGTCCCCTCCAGCGTCAGCAGGGCGCGGGCCAGCAGGGCCATCGACGGGGGCGGCCGCATGCCGTGGCGCTCCATGACCGTCAGCACCTGGCTGATCAGCTGCGGGTCGAAGCCGCCCTGCTGCAGCTGGCTCAGCTCGTTGGCCATGTCGGCCTCGAGAGCGCGCAGGTCGGCCAGCCCGGCGTCGCCCGCCAGGTCGCGCGCGGCCCGCGCCAGCAGCGCCGGGTCGGCCGCCGCGATGCCCAGCGCGATGCCGCGCAGCCCCGCCGACGACCGGGCGTCCAGCCGCCCGACCGAGCCGAAGTCGAGCATCCAGAGCTGCCCGCCGGCGTCGACGAAGATGTTGCCGGGATGCGGATCGCCGTGGAACATCCCGTCCTCCAGCACCTGGCCCAGGAACGAGGCCAGCAGCCGGCGCGCCAGCTCGTCGCGCGGCACCGGCGACGCCTCGAGCGCGGCCTGGTCCGAGACGGGGCTGCCGACGACCTCCTCCATCACGAGCACCCGGGGCGTCGAGAGGGTGGTGTGGACGCGGGGGAAGCTGATCCCCTCGTCGCCGGCGCGCCGCTCGCGCAGCCGCGTGCCCCCCGCCGCCTCGTGCAGGTAGTTCAGCTCCTCGACGACGCCGGCCACCAGCTCGTCGGCCAGGTCCGTCAGGTGGACCGTGCGCGCGGCCTCGGACCGCCGCTCGATCTGCCGGGCCGCCAGCCGCAGGACGGCCGCGTCGCGCCCCACCACCTCGGCGATCCCGGGACGCTGCACCTTCACCACGACCCGCGTGCCGTCCGCCAGGGTCGCGCGATGCGTCTGGCCGATCGAGGCGGCCGCCAGGGGCTCCCAGTCGAAGGTGGCGAACGCCGACTCCACCGGCTCGTCGAGCTCGGCCTCGAGCACCTCGCGAACGCCCTCGGCCGGGACGGTGCGGACGTCCTGGCGCAGCGTCGCGAGCTCGGTGGTGAGGGCATCGGGGAGCACGTCGGTGCGGGTCGAGGCGATCTGCCCGAACTTCACGAGCATCCCGCCGGAGTCCTCGAGGACGGTACGCACCCGCCGCGAGAGGTCCGGCGACTCGAACGCCGCCCGCGAGGCGTACCGCAGGTGCAGCAGGTTCTCCTTGCGCGCGTTGCCGATCACCTCGCGCATGCGCGCGTACGGCGCCACCGCGGTGCGGACCGTCCGCGCGGGATGCAGGACGGCGCGCACGCGGTGCCGGTGGCGGGACGGGGCGTCGGGGGCCCCGCGGGTGAGCAGGTCCAGGCCGATCGCCACCGGCATCGCCGCCAGCATCCCGAAGAAGATCGCGAGGGCGGCGGCCGCGAACCAGTCCTCGAAGCCGTCGCGCTCGAAGACGAACCCCCGCGGGGTGTCCTCGCCGAAGACGAGGACGGCGGCGGTGATCCCCGCCACCCAGCCCACCAGCCCCACCAGCGCGCCCCGCCAGCGGCCGAGCCGGATCCCGAGCAGCCGCCCGCACCCCTTGCCGACGAGGACCACGAACAGGACCAGCAGTATCAGCCCGACGACGATCCTCACGGTGGGCGACCCTACGCTCCGCTAGAGCCGGCCGTCCAGCCAGTCCACGACGGCCTCGGTCAGCTCGGCCTCGCGGCCGCCGAACACGTGGTCGGCGCCGGGGATGGTGGTGCGGTGGACGCTGGGGCAGTCGCCCTGGCGGGCGATCGCCTCGAGCTCCGCGCCCTCCGCGTCGCGCACCAGCTCGTCCTCGCCGGCCTGCACGATCGCGATCGGCACGGTCACGTGGCCGATCCGCAGCCGCGACTCGGCGTGCGGCGCCCGGGGCCCCCGCGACCACCACCACGTCCGGTACGTCCACACCTCCCCGTCGACGGGGCGGTCGCCGGTCCCGCGGGCGCGCCGCACCAGGAAGATCCGGTCGCGCCGTCCGTCCTCGAAGTCCGGCGCGAGCTGGGTGTGGACGAGTTCCGTGACCTCCTCGTAGCCCGGGTCGGCGCCGAAGTGGTCCCAGCGCAGCCGCAGCGCGGCCGGCAGCGACGCGGGGTGGGCCAGCGTCGCGACGCCCACCACGTCCGGCGGCTGGCGCAGCGCCTGGTAGTGGGTCACCACCGTCGATCCCAGGCTGAACCCGAGCAGTACCACGCGGCGGAAGCCGCGGCGGCGGAGCACGTCGAGCGCGGCGTCGAGGTCGAGCGGCGTGCGGTGCATCAGGCCGCCGCCGAAGATCACGCCGTAGTTGGCCATGCGCGTGTTCACCGACATCACGGTGAAGCCGGCGTTGGCGAGCCCGAACGAGATCCGCCGCGGCACCCCGGTCAGGTAGTTGCCCACCGACCCGTGGATCACCAGCACGGCGAGCCGGCGGCGGCGCGGGTCCTCGCCCTGGCGCGGGGTGTAGATCATCCCGTCCCAGCTGTGGCCGTCCTCGGTCTTCGTGACCACCAGGTCGATGGCCAGGTCGCGGTCGTCGCGCCCGAAGTGGGGGCGGCGGCGCGCGCGGTAGGGGACGTGGGGCACCGGCCGCTCCGCCTACACCCGCTGCCGCAGCCAGGAGAGGACGGCGTCGAGGGTCGCGATGTCATGGCCCTTGAACGAGTGGTCGGCGCCGTCGATGCGCATGACGGTCACGTCGGGGTTGCCGGCCGACCGGGCGATGTCGGCCAGGGCGACGGCCTCCTCGAAGAACACGACCCGGTCGTCGGTGCCCTGCACCAGCAGGATCGGCGCCCACACCTGGCCGATCTGGCGGAACGCCATGGCCGCGGTCGCCGCCGGGCCGCGTGAGTGCCACCACGTGCGATAGGTGTAGACCTCGCTGTCGGCGGGGCGGGTGGTGGGGCCGCGGCTCTGCTCGACGATCACCAGCCGGTCGTCCTCCGGCGCGTCCGGGTCGGCGCCGATCGCCCGCCGCACCAGCGCCGTGAGGTCGCCGTAGTCGGGCCGGGCGCCGAACTCGTCGGCGCGCCGCTTCATCGACTGCGGCAGCCCCCACGGGTTGCCGAGGCACACCAGCCCGCGCAGGTCGGGGACGTGGTGGGTTGCGGCGTACCGGGTGGCGAGGGTGGCGCCGCTCGAGTACCCGGAGAGGATGATGGTGTCGAACCCCTCCTCGCGCAGCCAGCGCACGGCGGCGTCGACGTCGCGGATCGCGTCCTGGAATATCGCCTGCCCGAAGAGCTGGCCGACGTTGGCCATGCGGGTCTCCAGCACCAGCACCGGGAAGCCCGCCCGCGCGAGCGGCGCCGGGTAGAAGCGCAGCGTCCCGACCAGGAAGTTGCCCATGATCCCGTGGATGTGGACCACGGCGGTGCGACGGCCGGTGTGGCGGGCGCGGGCCCGCGCCGCGCGGACGTCGATCTCGAACAGCGCGTCGTGGACCTCGCCGTCCTCGGCCGTCAGGGTCACGAGACGGCGGTCGACGGGCACGCGGGTACGATATGGGGCGATGACCCGGCCGGTGGCGGTGACCTACCTCTTCAGCCGCGAGTGCCCCTCCCATGACGAGGGCCTCGTCCTGCTCCGCGAGGCCGCGGCCACCGCGGGCGTGGACGTGCGGGTGGAGGCCGTGGAGGTGCGCGACGACGCGCAGGCGGAGCGGCTGCGCTTCCCCGGCTCGCCCACCTACCTGGTGGGCGGGGGCGACCCGTTCGCGCCGGAGGGGCCGGCCCATGCGTTCCGCTGGGACGCCTGCCGGGCGTACCGCACCCCCGGCGGCGGGGTGGCGCCGCTTCCCGCGCGCGAGGAGCTCGAGGCCGCGCTGGCCGCGGAGGCCGCCGCGTGAGCGCGGGTGTCGGCGACCCGGCGCCGGGCTTCGCGCTGCCGAACACCGACGGCGGCATCTCCACGCTCGACGAGCTGGCCGGCGCCCCGGCGGTGGTGGTCGCGTTCTGGTGCAACCACTGCCCGTACGTGCGCGCCTGGGAGGGGCGGTTCGACGCGATCGCGCGCGAGTACTCCGGTCGCGGGGTGGTGACGGTGGCGATCTGCGCGAACGACGCCGAGGCCTATCCGGGAGACTCGTTCGCGGCGATGAGGGAGCGCGCCGCCGAGCAGGGCTACGCCTTCGCCTACGCCCAGGACGAGGCCCAGGAGGTCGCCCGGGCGTACGGCGCGGAGCGCACGCCCGAGGTGTACGTGCTCGACGGCGAGCGGCGGATCCGGTACCACGGCGCGATCGACGACGACCGCGACGAGGCCTCGGTGCGCGAGCACTGGCTGCGCGACGCGCTCGACGCGGTGCTGGGGGGCGACGCCCCCGCGACGGCCGAGACCCCGGCCGTCGGCTGCACCATCAAGTGGCGGCGCTGACCCCCGGGGTGAGCCGCCCGTAGGTGCGGTTGCAGTAGACCAGCGGGTCGTCGCCCGCGATCTCCGTGCGCACGACGCGCCCGATCAGGATGGTGTGGTCGCCGCCGTCGAGGGTCTGGTGCGGGGCGCACACCAGGCGGGCGACCCCGGCGGGCAGCAGTGGCACGCCGAAGGGGCCGCGCTCGTCGGGGAAGCCGGCGAACTTGTCGGGACCCGGCTGCGCGAACAGCGCCGACAGGTCGTCCTGGTCGGCGCCGAGGATGTGGATCGCGAAGCCCGGCGCCCCCACCAGCCCCTCGTGCGAGGACGCCGAGTGGGCGACGCACACCAGCACCAGCGGCGGGTCGAGCGACAGCGACGAGAAGGAGGCCGCCGTCATCCCCACCGGCTCGCCGCCGTGGCGCGCGGTGACCACGGTGACGCCGCTCGCCCAGCGGGCGAGCGTGTCGCGGAACTCGCGCTCGGTCACGCTCTCCATCGCATCCAGCGTACCCGGCCGCCGCCCCGGGGGGCCCCGATTCGGCGCACGCCGGGGTCCCCGCTACACTCACGGTCGTCCCAGATGTTCCTCATCCGAGGCTGGGCGGCGGAGCGCCGCCCGTGGGAGAGCGTTCTCCACCTGTCAGACGGTCGAGTCCCGCACTCCCGTCGAACCGCGGCCGCCGGCCGCAAGGAGAACAATTGAGCAGATCCACCTTTGCCGGACTCGGCGTGAGCGATGCCGTGGCCGGCGCGCTCGGGCAGCGCGGCATCCAGCACCCCTTCCCGGTCCAGGAGCTCGTGATCCCCGTCGCGCTCACCGGGCGCGACGTCCTCGTCAGCTCCCCCACCGGCTCCGGCAAGACGCTGGCGTTCGGCCTGCCGCTCATCGAGCGGCTCGACGCCGGGGCCACCCGGCCCGCCGCGCTGGTGCTGGCCCCGACCCGCGAGCTCGCCTCGCAGATCGACCTGGAGCTGCGGCCCCTCGCCGCCGCCCGCGGGCTGAGCGTGGCGGTCGCCTACGGCGGCGTCGGCTTCGAGCAGCAGGCCCGCAAGGCGGCGAACGCCCACATCCTGGTCGCCACCCCCGGGCGGCTCCTGGACCTGGCCCGGCAGCGGCGGGTGAGCCTGAAGGGCATCACCGCCCTCGTCCTGGACGAGGCCGACCGGATGCTCGACATGGGCTTCCTGCCGCAGGTGAAGGCCATCGTCCGCCAGCTTCCGGGGCAGCGCCACACGATGTTCTTCTCGGCCACCCTCGACGGCGCGGTCGGCACGATCGCCGAGGAGTTCACCAACGACGCCGACCGGCTCCGCATGCGCGAGTCGGCCTCGGACACCGGCGAGACGCTGTCCGAGCGCCTCGACCACGGGTTCGTGGCGTGCGCGGCGGGCGACCGCAACGAGCGGCTGGTGGAGATGATCGGCGACGAGGACGACCTGGTACTCGTCTTCTGCCGCACCCGCCGCGGCGCCGGGAAGCTGGCCGAGCGGCTCGACCGGCTGGGCGTCCCCGCCGAGGCGATGCACGGCGACCTGACGCAGTCGGCCCGCGAGAAGGCGCTGCGCCGCTTCGCGAAGGGCACCACCCGGGTGCTGGTGGCGACCGACGTCGCCGCCCGGGGGATCGACCTGGACGACATCGGCCTGGTGGTCAACTACGACCCGCCGGACGACGCCGACGGCTACACCCACCGGGTGGGCCGTACGGCCCGCGCCGGCCGCACCGGCCGCGCCATCACCCTCGTGTCCCCCGACCAGGCCGACGCGATGGCACGTCTCGCCGTGACCCTGGGCCTGACCGACAAGTGGACCGAGGCCGGCTTCGCGCTCGCGGCGCCGCGGCAGGTCTACGGCTCGCGCCGCGGCCGCGCCTCCGCGTTCTCCCCGGCCCCCCGGCCCGCCAGCGTCCGCACCGCCCCCGAGTCCGAGGCGCCCAAGCGGAACCGGGTCAAGCGCGGGAGCCGCATCCCCATCGGCTGATCGAAGGGAGCCGCCATTCCAGATTCCAGAATCTGGAATGGCGCGCTATCCTGGACCCCATGCTGAAGGGCCAGGACATCGTGGTGCTCCTGACGGTCGCCGGTCGTCCCGGGTGGACGATCGCCGCGGTCGCGGAGGGGCTCGGCCTGTCGACGTCGGCGGTCCACCGCTCGGTCGAGCGGGCCATCGATGCGCACCTCATGACCGCACCGGGGCGCGATGTCAACGCGAACGCGCTCGAGGAACTGCTCGTACACGCGAGCCGCTACCTGTTCCCCGCACGTCTCGCCGGCCCGTCCCGCGGCGTGCCGACCGCATGGTCGGCGCCCCCGCTGTCGATGCGGCTCGCCCGAGTGGACGAGGATCCGCTCGTCTGGCCGGACCCTGCGGGGTCGGGCCGGGGCATCGCCTTGGAGCCGATCCACCCCTCAGTCCCGTTCGCGACACGCGGCGACGCCGCGTTGCACGAGCGGCTCGCGCTGGTCGATGCGCTCCGGGCCGGCGGAGCCCGCGTGCGTCGCGAGGCGGCGGAGGCGCTCCACGAGCACCTCGCCGTCCCGGCCGCGCCGTGAGCACCGCACTCCTCGAACTCGCCTGCGACTGCCTTGGCGAGCTCGCCGACGAAGTGGTGTTCGTGGGCGGAGCCGCTGTCGGGCTGTGGATCAGCGACCCCGGGGCGCCGACGCCCCGGGTCACGAACGACGTGGACGTGATCATCGTCGCCACCTACGCCGAGTACGACGGTTTCGCCCAGCGGTTGCGGGCGCGGGGCCTGCGGTCCGACGCCACCGTGATCTGCCGGCACCGGCACGCGTCCGGGCTGATCCTGGACGTGATGCCGACCGACTCCGCGGTGCTCGGGTTCACCAACCGCTGGTACCGCGAGGCGGTCGGCGCCGCAGGAACCGTCGCCCTGCCCTCCGGCCGCATGATCCGCGCCGTGCGCCCGCCGTGGCTCGTGGCGACGAAGCTCGAGGCCTTCGCCGGCCGGGGCCGGGACGACCCGATCACGAGCGCCGACTTCGAGGACCTCGTCCGGCTGGTGGACGGGCGCCCCGAGCTCGCGGGGGAGATCGCCGCGGCGCCCGTTGAGCTGCGCAAGGATGTCGCTGCCGCGTTCGACCGGTTCGCCGCACGGGCCGATTTCCGGGAGATCGTCGAGGCGGCGCTCCCGCTCGAGGCAGGGAGCTCCGGACGGGTAGAGGTGGTGGCCGGGCGATGGCGGGCCATCGCGGGCCGGAGCGGCTAGAAGTCGCCGCCGCCCCCGCCGAAGTCGCCTCCGCCGCCCCCGCCCCAGTCTCCACCGCCGCCGGGGTCCCCTCCGCCGCCGCTGCCGAAGTCGCCGCCGCCTCCGGTCCAGCCCCCGTCGCCGCCCCCGCCGCTCCAGCTGCCGTCGCCGGGTGACGCGTCGGCCTCGCCGCCGCCGAGCATTCCGCCGAGGATGATCCCCGTGAGCGCCCCGCCCAGCACCGGGCCGGCGAAGCCGCCTCCCCCGCCGGCGCCCATCCCCATCGGTCCCGTCTGCCAGTAGGGCACCCGGCGGCCGCCCTGCCGCACCTCGCGGAACCGGGGCTCGTCGCCGCGCTCCATCTGCGCCGCGCAGCTCGCGCACGCCGGGAGGGTGGCGCGATCGCCGGTCGGGGTGCGGATCGTGACCTGGGTGGTGGCCCTCCCGTGCTTGGGGTCGAACGCGCACATCCCCTCGAGCAGCGGCTCGTTGTCGGCCTCCGCGATCGCCCGTCCCTCGAGCAGCGCGCGGGTGCGCCGCGCCGCCCGGAGCCCCGCCTCCAGCGCAGCGCCCGCGGCGGCGACGTCGGCGGCGCCCGGCGCCGGCTTCTCCAGCAGCTCGCGCGCCTCGCCGTACGACAGCACCGCCTGGTCGTAGTGGGGGCGCGCCTCCGTGGTCAGCGGGCCGGGCACCTGCATGTCGTCGTCCAGGTCGGCGATCTGCGCGGCCAGGCCGTCGACCAGCGGATCGAGGGTCTCCGGGCCGGCCGTGGCCACCGCGCTCCGGTGGGATCTGCGCCGCAGCGTGAGCATTCCGACCACGATCAGGGCACCGACCCCCAGGACGAGCAGCAGCACGACGCCGCCGGACAGACCCCCGCCGCCGTCGCCGGACGGCGACGCCCCCGCGCCGGCGCCCGCGCCGGAGGACCCGTTCGACGGGGCGACCCCCGACAGCCGCGCCTGCGACAGGCCCTGTGCGACGGCGATCGTGCCCGCCACCCGGTCGCGCCGCAGCGCCGCCCGCTGCGACTCGAACGCCTGGCGAACCGTGGCCGCAGGCAGCCGCGACCCGATCGCCAGGTTGCCCGGCGACAGCACCAGGATGTCGCCGCGGTAGCCGAGCCGGCGCCCCAGCCCCGCGGCGTACGCCTGCGGGTCGGCCGGGCGCTGGCGCAGCACCACGTACTTCACCGGCGTCCCCGCGGCGGTCAGCTCGCGCGCCGACGCCTGGAGCCGCGCGCGGTCGGCGGCCGGCAGCTGCGCGCCGTCCTCCACGGCGACGGCGCTCGCCGCCACGTCCTCCACCGCCACCAGCGCGGCCGCGACGGCCGCGGGCAGGAGCCACGCCGCGGCGACGAGCAGGACCGCCAGGAGGTGCCGGGCGCGGATCACCGCGGGAGCGTCGCACGCCGGCGTCGCCGGGGGCAACGACATCCGCGGGGCCCCGGTGACGCCCTTTGCGTACGGGTGCGGAGCGGGTAGCGTCGCGCAGGTTGACCGAGAACGGGAGGGTGGCGTGTCCTTCTTCAGCCGGCTGAAGGCGATCTTCCAGGCGAAGGCGAACAAGGCGCTCGACGCGGCCGAGGATCCGCGCGAGATGCTCGACTATTCCTTCGAGAAGCAGACGGAGCTGCTCACGCAGGTGCGTCGCGGCGTCGCCGACGTGGCGACGAGCAAGAAGCGGCTGGAGCTCCAGGCCGAGAAGCTCCAGGCGAGCATCACCAAGCTGGAGGGCCAGGCCGGGGACGCGCTCCGCGCCGGCCGCGAGGACCTCGCCCGCACCGCGCTGGAGCGCAAGGCGGGGGTGCAGGCCCAGCTCGACGGCATCAACGCCCAGAAGGAGCAGCTCCAGGCGGAGCAGGACAAGCTCGTCGCCGCGGAGCAGAAGCTCACCACCAAGATCGAGTCGTTCCGCGTCCGCAAGGAGACCATCAAGGCGCAGTACACCGCCGCCGAGGCGCAGACGAAGATCGGCGAGGCGTTCAGCGGCATCTCCGAGGACATGGCCGACGTCGGCATGGCGATGGACCGCGCCGAGAACAAGGTCGAGACGATGCGCGCCCGCGCGGGCGCCATCGACGAGCTGCTCGAGTCGGGCGCCCTCGACGACCTGAGCGTCGGCGGCGACGTCGTCGATCGCGAGCTCACGCAGATCGCGTCGCAGAGCGCCGTCGAGGCCGACCTCGCGCGGCTGAAGGGCGAGCTCGGCTCCGGCTCCGCCCCCGCCGGCCAGATCGGGGGTGGGTCGTGATCGTCCGGATCCTCGGGGACGGGCAGTACCGGCTCGACGACGCAGACATCAGCGAGGTCGAGAAGGCCGACGACCTGGTGGAGGCGGCGATCGCCGCGAAGGACGGCGACGCGTTCACCGCGGCGCTGAACGGCCTGGTGGACACCATCACGCGGGTCGGCGAGCCGGTCCCGGACGACCAGTTCGCGCCGTCCGACGTGATCGTCCCCGACCGGGACACCACCCTCGAGGACGCCGCCGCCTACCACGACGACGACGGCGAGGGGCTGATCCCCGGCTGACGCCGGGGACCGCGGCGGCCGTCCGCGCTACCGCTGGGCGCCCTCGGTCACCCCGAGGGTGGCCTGGCGGCCGGCGCCCTCGCCGTCCGTCGCCTGCACCAGGGCGCCGTGGCTCAGGACGCCCACCACCGCTTCGCCCTCGACCACCACCAGACGGCGCACCTCCTGCGCGCGCATCGCGTCCGCCGCGGCCGACAGGTCCTCGTCGGGGCCGATCGTCGTGACGTCGCGGGTCATCACCTCGCCGACGACCGTCGACCCGTCGCCGCCCTCCGCGAGCACGCGCACGACCAGGTCGCGGTCGGTCACGACCCCCACCGGCGCGCCGCCCTCGAGCACCGGCAGGAAGCCTGTGCCACCGTCCCGCATCAGCCGGGCCGCCGCCGCAACGTCCTGGTCGGTGGTCACCGACCGCACGTCCGCCGCCATCGCCTCGCGCACCGTCATGTCCGGCCTCCTCTCGGGGTGTGCCGCCAAGCTACCCCGGGACGAGCACGGTCAGACGGTCCGCCCTCGTGGGCGCATACCGCTGCCCCGCCGACACCGCCACGAGCCCACCCGGCAGCTCGCGCGCCCCGAGCACGGGCAGGCTGGTGCGCCACCCCCAGGCGGTGGCGCCGGTGGCCAATCGGAGCGCCCGGACGCCGCGCCGCGCCGCGGCGTCGATCGCCACGTAGACGCGCCCACCGCGGCCCACCGAGAGCAGGCGGGCCTGATCGGACGGGCGGGTCTTCCACAGCTGCGCCCCCGTCGCGAGGTCGAGCGAGGTCACGCCCGGCGTCCCGCCGCGGATCCGGCCGAGGTACAGCCGCCCGCGGGCGGCGTCGACGACGGTGTCGCCTGGCGCGACCGCCTGATGGGGCGGGACGCCTCGCCGCCACCGCACCGTGCCGTCGGCGCCGTACGCCGTCACGCCGCCGTCCTCGGCGACCAGGACGCCGGACGGCAGGCCGGCCAGCGCCTCGCCCGGGCCCTCCCGCTCCCAGAGGAGCGTCCGCGTCACCGGGTCGATGGCGATGAGGAGCCCCGGCACCCGCCGCTGCGTGGCCACCTCCGTTGGGAACCGGAAGGCGGCGTAGATCCGGCTGCCCGCGTCCCGGACGGCCATCGGCGGCACCTCGAACTCCGGGAACCAGTTCCACCGGGCGTCGGCGACCCTCCACGTGGCGCCGCCGGTGGGGGCGCCGGTGAACCCGGGGTGCGCGTCGATCGCGCTGCCGGGGGACGCCGTCACGCAGCCGCCGTCCGCGAAGACCACCCCGGCACAGCCGCGCACGCGACGCCCGCGCGCGTCGACCGCCCAGAAGTCGTCGCCCTCCACCCCGATCGGGCCGTAGGTGCCGTCGGGCTGCAGGGCCTCCGGCTGCGGCCCGTCGTCGCAGTTGCCGCAGCCGAACACGCTCGACTGGCGCCACAGCCGCGCCCCGCGGACGGTGAAGGCGCGCACGGTCGCGCTCCGCGCGACCGTCGAGACCACGACCACCCCGCCGCCCGGCCCCTGCAGCACCGGCCCCGCGGGCACCGCCCTCGGCCACCCGGGCGCCACCCTGACCGCAGCCGACGCACTGCCTGCGCCGAGCGCGAGGACGGCGGCGAGGGTCGCGGCGAGACACCGGGTCATCGGGCGATGGTAATGCCCTCCGCCTCGCGGTCGAAGGTGTCCGGGGTGACGCCCTCCTCGCGGAGCTTCACCTTCTGCACGCGCTCGGTCGGCGTCTTCGGGAGCGTGTCGACGAACCGGATGTAGCGCGGGACCATGAAGTACGGCATCCGCTCCGCCATCCAGTGGGTCAGCTCCACGGGGTCGGGGGCGGCGCCCTCCGCCACGCAGACGATCATGATCTCGTCCTCCGAGGAGGCCCCCTCGCCGGCCTTCACGCCGATGGCGGCGGCCTCGCGGATCGCCGGGTGGTCTGAGACCTGCTTCTCGACCTCCATGGAGCTGACGTTCTCGCCGCGGCGGCGGATGTAGTCCTTCACGCGGTCCATGAAGTAGACGTAGCCGTCGGCGTCCATCCGCCCCAGGTCGCCGGTGTGGAGCTTCAGGTTGCGGAAGTCCTCGGCCGTCTTCTCCGGCATCCCGTAGTACGCGCGCATCACGATGTTCGGGATCCGCTGATCGACGACGATCTCGCCGGGGGTGTCCGGCGGGAGCGGCAGGTCGGTGCCGGGCTCCACGATCGTGACCTCGTAGCCCGGGTTGGCGACGCCGCACGACCCCAGCCGCGGAGGTCCGGTGGGGTCCATCATCGTGGCGACGCCCGTCTCGGTGAGGCCGTAGCCCTCCGTGAGCTGCACGCCGAACCGCTCCTCGAACTCGTGGTAGATGTCCTTCGGCGCCGGGGCGGCCGAGATGGTGTGGACGCGGTGCGCGCGGTCCAGCTCGGACGGCGGCTGGTTCCACAGGAAGTAGAGGATCGCGCCGATCCCGTTGAACGTGGTGGCGCCCGCGTCGATCGCCTGCCGCCAGAAGCGCGTCCCGGAGAAGCGCTCCACGTACGCCACGCGCGCCCCCGCCAGCAGCGCCGGGTAGCCGCACAGCACCTGCGCGTTGGAGTGGAAGAGCGGCAGGCACGAGAAGTACGTCTCGTCGCGCAGGTCCCCGGGCGCGACGCCGCGCAGCGTCGCCATCGCCTCGATCGCGCTCCGCGCCGAGAAGTAGTCGGCGGCGTGCTGCTTGACGACGCCCTTCGAGCGGCCCGTGGTGCCCGACGTGAACATGATGCGCGCATCGTCGGTCCACGCGTGGGCGACGCCGTCCGGCTCCCCGTCGCGCGCGTCCATCAGCTCAGCCAGGGTCTCGTGTGGCAGCGACGGCGCGGGCGGGTCCTCGGCCCCGGTGGGCAGCACCACCACCCGCTCCAGCAGCGGCAGCTCGGCCGCCACGAACGCGAGCCGGTCGAGGAACACGTCGGCGATGACGAGCACCCGGGACTCGACCAGGTTGATCGTCCACGAGAGGAAGTCGCCCTTGTAGGCGGTGTTGATCGGGCTCATCACGGCCCCCGCCTTCAGGATCCCGAACCACACGGGAAGGAACTCGGCGCAGTTCGGCAGCAGCACGCTCACCGACTCGCCGTGCCGCACGCCGCGGGCGATCAGCCCGTTCGCCACCCGGTTCGCCCGCGCGTTCACCTCGCCGTACGACCGCCACGGCCCGTCGCCGAAGCGCAGGTACTCGCGGTCCGGGTGCTCCGCCGCCGTCGCGCGCAGGATCTCCGGCAGCACCCAGCGCGTCGGGTCCTCGCGGGCGTACCAGTCGCTCCATTCCGCCATCGCGTCAGCCCTCCGCCGGCTCGGGCCCCTGCCCGTCGCGGAACGTCCGCCAGTCGGCCGGCCGCTTCTCCTGGAACGACGCGATGCCCTCCTTCGGCTCCGGTCCGTACACGTGGTTCAGCGCCATCAGCTCCATCCCGTGGTTGGTGGAGGAGTAGAGCCGGTCGGTGGCGGCGTTCAGCGCGATCTTCGCGAGCCGCAGGCCCTGGGGCGAGCGGCGCAGGATCTGGTCGCACCAGCGATCGACCTCCGCGTCGAGCTCCTCCGGCTCGACCACCGCGTTGACCAGCCCCATCCGCAGGGCCTCCTCGGCGCTGTACCAGCGCGTCAGGAACAGCACCTCGCGGGCCTTCTTCTCCCCCACCACCGCCGGGATGAGCTGGCAGCCCCACCAGAGGGGGGCGCTGCCGATCTTCGGCCCCGCCTGGCCGAAGCGGCCGGTCGTGTCGGTGATCGTGAGGTCCGAGACCATGTTCAGCTCGTTGCCGCCGCCGATGCACCAGCCGCGGACGCGGCAGATGATCGGCGTGCCGTTGTTGCGCATCGCGGCCGCGAGGCGGGGGCCGATGATGTGGCCGGCCCGCTTCTCCCGCATCGTGCGGGTGGGCTCCTGCACGTCGCCGCCGACGCAGAACGCGCGGTCCCCGGCTCCCGTGAACACGATGACCCCCACCGACTCGTCGTCGGCGGCCGCCTCGAACGCCTCGCAGAGCTCCAGCATCGTCCGGCCACGGAACGCGTTGAGGCGGTCGGGCCGGTTGATCGTGATCGTCGCCCGGCCCCCGCCGACCTCGTAGAGGATGTCCTCGTAGCTCATTCCGCCGGGAGGAACTTGGCGGCGTCGATGCCGTGCTCCTCCATGAGCCGCTGGAAGGTCTGGCGCATCTCGTCCGGGTAGTCCGGGAGGTCCTCGGTGGCCAGCACGCGCTCGGCGTTCTCGCGCAGGCGCGGGCCGAGGTCCCAATCGTCGTCGGCCAGCAGGCGCCGGATCTCGCGGGCCGGGAAGTACATCATCCCCGGGTCGCGGCCGTGGCGCTCCGCGATGTCGACGACCTCCTCCATGCGCCCGGGCAGCGGCGCCTGCTCCTGGATGAGGCCCTTCGCCTCCAGCATCGCCACCGTCGCCGGGTCGGACCGCAGCGGCTCGCCGAACGCGTTGTCGTGGAAGAGCTTCTCGTACTTCAGGCGGGGCCGCTGGCCGCCGGCGTCGGGGCGCTCCAGCGGGTACCCCACCGCCTGGCCCCAGGTGAAGCGGTAGTGCGGGGGGAGCCCGAACGTCTTCTCCACCCCGCCCGGCCTGCGGCCGAACGCGATCAGGATCGTCCCCAGGCCGAGCCCCGTCGCAGCGATGGTCGCGTTGCCCACGGCCTGCCCGGTCTCGAACCGCAGCAGGTTCTCGGTGCGCTCGGTGGGGAAGCTCATGAGCCGCGGGATCGTCTGGGTCATCGAGAACTCGTAGTTCCAGCCGTGGTACTTCGACATCGCCCCCGCCAGGCTGACCGTGGAGATGCCGTCCACCGCCCGCCCGTACCAGGCGTTGAGGTTGGTGAGCCAGATGATCAGGTGGGACGCCTGGTTGATGATCTGGACGTTGAAGCCGGAGACGCACTCCTCCAGCTCGTCCCACACGTCGCACTCGTCGCGGCGGACGAGGATGGCCTCGGTGCAGTTGATGTTCCCCTGGCACGACGCGAAGCGCGCGGCCTGGAGCATGCTCTCGATCTTCCACGGCTCGACGGTCCTCGACTCGTCGAAGTACCGGATGCTGCGGCGGTTGCCGAGCGCGCGCGGGACGGGGACGTCCGGGATCCCCGCCGCCGGGGGCGGACCCGCCTGCTCCTGGGCCATCGACGCGTCTCCCTCTGTGGGCTTACACTGTAATCCCACGCTAGAAGGAGCCGGCGGCCGGTGTCAACAGCGCCCGACCCACGCGTCCCGCTCTCGCGCGAGCGGATCGTCCGCGCCGCGCTCGCGCTGGTGGACCAAGGCGGGCCGGAGGCGCTCTCGATGCGCCGCCTCGGCGCCCTCCTGGGCGTGGAGGCGATGTCGCTCTACAAGCACGTCGCCGGGAAGGATGCGATCCTCGACGGCATCCGGGCGCTCCTGATCGAGGACTTCGCCGCCCGCCTGCCGTCGGGTCCGGTGGGCGACTGGCGGGAGGACCTCGCGGGGTTCGCGCGCGCCTACCGGGCGGTCGGGCGCGACCACCCGCGCGCCTTCCCCCTCCTGGCCCAGGGGCCGGGGCGCACCTACGTGGTGGGCGCGGGGGTCGCCGAGGAGACCATCGCCCGGCTGACGGCCGCCGGCCTCGACCGCGACGCCGCGATCCTCGCGCAGCGGACCATCGTGCGATTCGTCCTCGGCGCCGGCCTCATCGACCGGGCGGCCGACGACGCCCCCGCCCCCGTCGGCGAGGACGAGCTGGCGGCGCTCGCCGCGGAGCACCCGCTGGTGGGCGAGCTGATCCGCTCCATGGACGACCCGGCCACCGACGACGCCCTCTTCGCGTTCGGCCTGGAGCTCCTGCTGGACGGCATCGCCGCCCGCTTCCCCCCGGGTTAGGCCGTCGAGGCGGCGCGGCCGGCGTCAGCGCTGGCACACCGGGCAGCGGTAGCAGGGGCGGTTCGCGAGCGTGACCGTCCCGATCGCCGACCCGCAGCGGCGGCAGGTCTCCTGGCGGTAGACGTAGGTGCGCTCGGCGCGGCGCATCCGCGAGGCGGGGCGGCCGATCTCCCGCGGGTCGGTGGTCACGATCCGGCCGCGGCGGACGCCGTCGCGGAGCATCCGGGCCGAGGCGTCCCACACGCACCGCAGCTCGTCCGCCGACAGCGACCGCGCCTCGCGCTCCGGATCGATGCCGCACACGAACAGCGCCTCCGCGCGGAACACGTTGCCGAGGCCGGCGATGATGCGCTGGTCGAGCAGGGCGGCGCCGATCGGGACGCGCCGCCGCGCGAGGTCGGCCAGGGCGCGGTCCGGGTCGGCGTCGGGGCGCAGGGGATCGTCGCCGAGGCGCGCGACGATCTCCTCCATGCCGGCCTCCCCCACCAGGTCGCAGGCGGTCGGCCCGGAGAGGTCGATGGTGGTCTGCGGCCCCTCCATCCGCAGGCGCACCGCGCCACGCGGCGGCGGCGGGGGCGACGGGTGCTCGCGGAAGCGCCCGAAGAGGCCGAGGTGGATGTGGAGCACCTCGCCGCCCTCCCACCGGTGGAACAGGTGCTTGCCGACCGCCTCGACGCCCAGCAGCACCCGCCCGTCCAGCTCGGCCGCGCCCGTCGCGAACCGGCCCTGCGGCGACGACGCCCGGACGGGATGGCCGGCGAGAAGGGCGTTGTGGCGCCGCGCCGCCCGGTGGATGGTGTGGCCCTCAGGCACGGGCCCGCCGCACCCAGGCCGAGAACGACGCCACGCTCCCGTCGTGCGGCCGGCGCAGCCACGGCCACGGGTGCACCACCGCCGGCCCGATCGCCGCCGCCCGCCGCCGGAACCCGGGGACCGGCGCGAACGTGACGGCCAGGCGCCGGCCGGACAGGAGCGCCACCGGGTCGCCCCGGAGGACCGTCAGGTCGCGGCGGGACGCGAGGTCGGCGAGGGTCTCGGCCAGGAACACGAGCCGCTTCCCCGACAGCCGCAGCCGGGCCAGCATCGGCGCGTCCCACACGAACACGGCGGGCAGGTCCGGGTGCGCGGCCAGGGCCGGGTCGGCGTCGCCGAGCGACTCCGCCGTGAGCCACACCGCGTCGGCATCGCCCTCCCCCGACGGGGCGATCGCCACCCCGGAGTTCCAATTGCGCCCGGAGGGAGCGGAGGGGCCGGCCGTCGCCCCGGGGTCGGAGTCGTGGCGCAGCAGGTCGGGCGCGGGAAGCCGGTGCACGGGGCCGTCGTCCGGGTACGCGGCGATCGGGCAGGCGTCGCGGAGGGCGCAGCCGTCGCACAGGCCGGGGGCGCGGCGCAGGACCTGGAGGCGGGCGAAGCCGTACCGGCGGCCGGTGGCGGTGCCGGCGACCCACTGCCAGCCGAGCGCGTTCGCGGCGCGGGACCCGTCCAGGAGGTGGGCGAAGAAGCGGCGCTCGCCGTCGCGCCATGGGAGCCCGTGGCGCACCGACCACTGGCTGGCCATCCACATCCGCGCCTGGTTCGGCACCCACCCGTCGCGCTCCAGCTCGCCCGCCGTGAGGTCCATGCACGACATCCGGCGATCCCACGCCTCCCCGCCACCGCCCCCGGGCGGCGCCGCGCGCAGCGGCCGCGTCACGCGCCCCCCGAGGCGGGCGTAGAGGTGCCGGGCGTACTCCTGCCACAGCAGCTCGTCGCGGAACCTGCGGACGTCACGTGCGGGGCCGCCGGCCACGTGGTCCCACAGCCGCGGCAGGTCGATCAGGCCGTGGCGGACGTACGGCGACAGCCGCGACGCGCCCCTGCGCTCCGGCGGCCACACCTCGTTGCGGGCGCCGGCGTACCCCGCCACCGGCCACGCGGACAGCGCGGCGTCGGCCGCCGCCTGGCCGCCGCGGAACGCAGCGGACGGACGCGCCGGGCCGTCACCGGCCAGGTCGCCCAGGTGGCGGTCGACCCACCGGGCGGCCGCCTCCGGGTCGTCGCGAGGCGGCACGGGGAGCTCCACCCGGCGAGCGTCGCAGAACGACGAGGGGGCGCGCCGGGGATCCGGCGCGCCCCCTCGGGACGATCAGGTGCGACCGACCGCTATGCCTTGGCGATCAGCTTCTCGCGCTCCGCGCTCTCGGAGGCGACCAGCTCGGCCACCTTCTGCGGGTTGACGTCGGCCACGATGATCTCGCCGACCTCGGCGTGGACGGTGTCGAAGAGGCCCATCTTCAGCAGGCTCTCCGACTGGCGCTGGTTGTCCTCGGTCGGGGTCAGGTAGTGGATCGCCGCCGCCTTGTAGCGGTGGATGAGGAACAGGTGCAGCAGCGTCATGAGGCGCTTGCGGCGCAGCGACGTGTCGAAGGTGTTCTGGTCGCGCACCGACAGGATCTGCCGGCCGCGCCGGTCCTGGAGCGTCGCGAACACGATGTTCGCGAGCTTCTCGTCGTCGGCGTCGACCACGGCGAGCTCCAGCAGGTCGCCGCCGGCGGTGTGCGGGCGGAGCCGCACGCGCAGGGTCTTCTCGACGCCGTGGACCTCGGACCACGCCTCCAGCCAGTCGGCCAGGACCTTCGGCGGCACCTCGGTGGCGACCCGGTGCTGGCTCTGGGTGGAGCCCTCGCCCATCGCCTTGGTGGTCGCGGTGCGGCCGGAGGCCGCGTCCAGCGCCGCGTCCGCCCGCGGCCCGCCGACCAGGGTCTGCGGGAAGCGGTACGGCGACTCGAGCAGGCGGAGCTTCCGCTGCAGGCGCGCGAGCGCCAGCATGCCGTCCTCGCGGAGGGCGGTGGTGAACTCCTCGGCGGCGAGGCCGTCGATCTGGTGGCCGCCGTACGTCATGAAGTTGAAGACGAAGCCCAGCTTCCCGATCTCCGCGGGGAAGTTGCGCATCTCGTCCTCGCTCATGCCCGTCGTGTCCCAGTTGAAGGACGGCGACAGGTTGTAGGCGAGCATCTTCTCCGGGTAGACGGCGTGGATCGCGTCGGCGAACTCCTTCGCGTCGGCGAGGTCGGCCGTCTTGGTCTCCATCCAGAGCAGATCGGCGTACGGCGCCGCCGCGAGCGACTTGGCGACGGCGTACGGGATGCCGCCCTGCACCTGGTAGTAGCCCTCCGGGGTCTGCGCCAGCTCGGCGTCCCACACCACGTCGACGCCCAGATCGCGGGCCTTCGCGCGGATCTCGTACCAGGACGCCCGCGACGCGAACGCGATCCAGTCGTCGCGGGAGATGTCCGGGGCGGACTCCTCGTCGCGGCGGAACTCGATCTGGTCGGCGATCGCCTCGGCCAGCGTCTTCAGGCCGGCCTGGGTCTGCCACTCGGACAGGAACGCGTCGCCGGCGGCGTCCAGCGCCTCGTTCGCCGTGGCCTCGCCGTTCTTGTAGGCGCTGGCGGTCGAGGAGATCTTGGCCGCGACGCCCGAGCTCTTCAGCCAGGCGTCGGCCTCCTGGTACTCCAGGTCGCTGATCGCGTGGAGCAGGTGGCCGTTGATCTCGTCGACGCCCTCGGCGTTGAGCTGACGGAGCGCCGCGAGGTACGCGGTCTTGTAGGACGGGACCGCGACGTTGGTGACGCCCAGGATGAAGGGCTGGTCGCGCTCGTCGCCGCTGCCGTCGATGAGGTTCGCGGCCTCGGCGTCGGTGCGGGCCACGATGATCCCGGGGACGCCCATGATGTCCAGCTGGAAGCGGGCCGCGTTGAGGCGCTGCACCTGCTCGCTGGAGGGCACGAGCACCTTGCCGCCCTGGTGGCCGCACTTCTTGGCGCCGGGCTTCTGGTCCTCGATGTGGTAGCCGGGGACGCCCACCTCGACGAAGCGGCGGATGAGGTTGCGCACGTGGGCGTCGCCGCCGTGACCGGTGTCGGCGTCGGCGATGATCCAGGGGCGGAAGTCGACCTCGGGAGTCGAGTCGCGCTCGTCCTGGCTCATGCGCGCACGGGCGAACTTCTGGTTCTTGTCCGCGGTCAGGAGGGCGCGTACGAGGCCGGCGGCCTCATCCGGCACCTGGCTCAGGGGGTAGCTCGCCAGGTCGGGGCCCGGGTCCTCGGTGGTGGAGCCCTTGGCCGACGTCGCCCAGCCGCCGAGGTAGATGCCCTCGATGCCGGACCGCTTCATCTGCACCACCTGGCCGGGCGAGTACGGCCCGAAGCTGGTGATCGACTTCTTGTCGGCGAACAGCTCGCGGAGCCGGGCGTAGAACCCCTCGGCGGCCTCGCGGGCCACCGTGTAGTCCTGCGGCACCGTGCCCTGCTGCTCGACGACCTGTCGCGGTGAGTAGAGACGGGTGATCTCGCGGAACCGATCCTGGCCCTGGAACTCCCGGACCTGATCGATCTCCTCCTCGAATGCCCCCATGTTCCCCTTCCCGGTTGTGACCCGTGCCGAGGGAGTGTAGTGCAGGGGCGGAGCACCGGGCACCCGCGGAACCTGCCCGTCCGGTTAGTGCCGATCCGGGCGCAGCCCCTACGCGGCGGCGGGCTCCTCCACCGTCCAGCCGATCCGGACCACGAGGTCGACGTGGCGGTGGCGGGTGGTCAGGTCGATGGTGACGTCCACCGGATCGGTGATGACCGTCGGGTCGTGCCACTCCTCGTAGGCCAGGTCGATGCGGCCGCGCGCGAACTGGTCGGCCAGGTCGCGGAGCTGACGGGCGACGAGCGCGTGCGTCGCGGTCTCGCTGAGGTCGAAGACATGTCGCGCCATGGGTGCCTCCCGGTTCTGCGGTCTCCGCCGATCGTCCCACACGCCCCGGCCGTCGTGCCTCCGGGCGGCCACGGGCCGGGACTGCGGATCCGCCGCAGCCACCGGCCCCGGCGGGCCCATCCCTCGGTGTCGGCGCCGGCAGGGGCGCGACGGGGCCGGCATCTCCGGGAGCATCCCACGGGTTACGCTCGCGGCACCTGAACGGTTCCGGGGAGGAGGCATCATGCGTTTCCGGATCATCGCCGCCGGCGCCCTTGCCGCGGCGCTCGCGGTGCCGGCGCTCGCGCAGGGACAGCCCGACCGCCACCAGGTCGGGGCCCTCGTGCCCGCCGGGTCGTCGCTCAACCTGACCTTCGGCATCGTGCCGGAGGGGCAGTTCGCCTTCGGCCTGAAGGTCTCGAGCGACGGCCCCAAGACCCTGCGGTTGTCGCAGAAGCGCGACAACGGATCCCGGTTCACCGTGCTGCAGCTGCCGAGCGGCGCCGCGGCCGACGCCTGCCAGGGCGCCGCCGGCACCTTCGTCTGCACGGGCATCACCACGCCGGTCACCCCCGGCGGCCACTCGTGGAACATCCGGCTGCGCAACAGCAGCAACCGTCCCATGAACGTCGTGCTCACCGTGGTCTGGAAGCCGGTGCAGAGCGCCGGCTGATGCGGGCGATGGTCCTCAGGCGGCCCGGGCCGGCGGACGGCGCGGGGCCACTCGTCCCGGAGGAGCGCGACGACCCCGTCCCGGGTGACGGCGAGCTGCTGCTGGCGGTCGAGGCCTGCGCCGTCTGCCGCACCGACCTCCAGCTCGCCGAGGGCGACCTGCCGGCGCGCGGCGTGCCCCGCGTGCCCGGTCACCAGGTCGTCGGGACGGTCGCGGCCATCGGCCCGGGCGTGCGGGGCTGGCGCGAGGGCGACCGGGCCGGCGCGTACTGGCTGGCGGGCGCCGACGGCACCTGCCGCCACTGCCGCGCGGGGCGGGAGAACCTGTGCGAGCGGGCGGAGTTCCACGGCTGGGACCGCGACGGCGGCTACGCCGACCGCATGCTGGTGCGGGCCGCCTTCGCCGCGCGCCTGCCCGCCGACGCGGACGCGGTGGCGGTGGCGCCGCTGCTGTGCGGCGGCGTGATCGGGCACCGGGCGCTCCGGCTCACCGGCGCCGGGCGGGGCTCGCGCCTGGGGCTCTACGGGTTCGGCGCATCCGCACTCTGCGTGATCCAGGAGGCCGTCCACCTGGGGTGCGAGGTGCACGTGCGCACCCGGTCCGAGCGCGAGCAGGAGCGGGCCCGCGCCCTCGGCGCGCGGTCGGCCGGCGCCTACGGCGACCCCCCGCCCCCCGCGCTGGACGCGGCCATCACCTTCGCGCCCGCCGGCGACGTGGTGGTGGCCGCGCTCGCCGCGCTCGACCGCGGCGGCGTGGTCGTGGTGAACGCCATCCACCTCGACCGGGTGCCGCAGTTCGACTACGACCTGCTGTGGTGGGAGCGCGAGCTGCGGAGCGTCGCCAATGTCGCCCGCCGCGACGCCCGCGAGTTCCTCGACCTGGCGCTGACGATCCCGGTCCGCACCGAGACGGAGGTGCACCCCCTCGAGGAGGCCAACGCCGCGCTGGCCCGCCTCGCCCGCGGCGAGGTCGCCGGGGCGGCGGTGCTGCGGTGCGCCTAGTGCCGGATCTCGGGCGCGCGGGCGGGATGCTGGTCGAGTGGATCCGGCGCTCGCTGGCCCGCTTCACCCACGTCGCCGGGTCGCGGCAGTCGGCGGCGATCGCCTACTACGTCCTGCTGTCCCTGTTCCCGCTCATCCTGTTCCTCGCGTCGGTCGCGGGCCTCGTGCTGCGCAACGAGGAGCTGCGGGCCGACTTCGTGTCGGCCCTCGCCGACGCCCTGCCCGTGACCGAGTCGGGCACGAACGAGATCGAGAGCGCGTTGAAGGGCGTGAGCGCCAACGCCGGGACCATCGGGCTCATCAGCCTGGTCACCCTGCTGTGGACGGCGAGCGGGATGATGGGCGCGATCCGCGGCAGCCTCGACGCGATCGACCCCGACACCCCGCCCCGGCCCTTCGCCCGCGGGAAGATCGTGGACCTGATCATGCTCGCGGGCGCGGCGGTGCTGCTGAGCGTCTCCGCGGGCGTGACCGTGGCGACGCGCGTGGCCCGCGAGGAGGTCCAGGACTCGGTCGGGTTCTCCGGCCTGCTCTACGACGTGGTGCGCGAGCTCGTCCCGGTCGCCGTGGGCACCGGCCTGCTGGTCCTGCTGCTGCGCTACGCGCCGTCGGGCGCGCCGAGGACGCGCGACATCTGGCCGGCGGCGCTGGTCGGGTCGATCCTGCTGTGGGGCCTGTCGGTGGGGTTCGCGTCGTTCATCGACGCGTTCGGCCGCTACAACCTGGTCTACGGCTCGCTCGCGGCCATCGTCGTGTTCCTGTTCTTCGTGTACCTGGCGGCCAACATCGTGCTGCTGTCGGCGGCGTTCGCGGCGGAGTGGCGCGGCGTCCGCACCGAGGAACCCGGCACCGGCCCGCCGGGGCCGGGGATCTGGACCGAGATCCTGGTGTTCGTCAGGGGTCTGTGGGTGGCGGAGCAGCGTCCGCGAAAGCCCGAGGAGTGACCCGCCGGGGGTCGCGGGAAGAATTTCCGGGAGAGGATGTCGATCGCCGGCCGCGCCGTTCGTCGCGTGGGTGAGCGGCGGGAGACGCCCGCCACGGACGAGGAGGACGACATGCGGGTCATGGTCATCGTGAAGGGCGACGAGCGGACCGAGGCGGGCGTGATGCCCACCGCCGAGGAGCTGGACGCGATGGGGAGGTTCAACACCGAGCTGGTGAACGCCGGGATCATGCTCGCCGGCGAGGGCCTCAAGCCCACCCGGGACGGCGTGCGCATCGCCTACGAGGGCGGCGGCAGGGCGTCGGCCACCGACGGCCCCTTCGCCGAGACCAAGGAGCTCATCGCGGGCTTCTGGATCCTCGAGGTCACGTCCATGGACGAGGCCGTGGAGTGGATGCGCCGCGCCCCGTTCGGCCCGGGCGAGTCGATCGACATCCGGCCGGTGTTCGAGCTCGAGGACTTCGGCGAGGAGCTCACGCCCGAGACGCGCGCCGCCGAGGAGGGGCGCCGCCGGAGGATCGAGGAGCAGCACGCCGGCTAGTGGCGCGAGACGTCAACAGCGCGATCGACGCCGTCTGGCGGATCGAGTCGCCCCGGCTCATCGCCGCCCTCGCCCGCATGACGGGGGACATCGGCCGGGCCGAGGACCTCGCCCAGGACGCGCTGGTGGTCGCGCTGGAGAAGTGGCCCGGGTCGGGCGTGCCGGACAACCCGGGCGCCTGGCTCATGGCCACCGCCAAGCACCGTGCCATCGACGGGATGCGCCGCGACGCCAACCTCCGGCGCAAGACGGAGGAGCTGGGGCGCGACCGCGAGGAGCTCCAGATGACGCCACCCGATCTCGAGGCGGCCATGGACGACCGGATCGGCGACGACCTGCTCAGCCTCATCTTCACGACGTGCCACCCCGTGCTCTCCACCGACGCCCGGGTGGCGCTGACGCTGCGGATGCTGGGCGGCCTCACCACCGATGAGATCGCCCGCGCCTTCCTCGTCCCCGAGCCCACCCTGGCCCAGCGGATCGTGCGCGCCAAACGCACCCTGGGCGAGGCGAACGTGCCGTTCGAGACCCCCACCGGCCCCGAGCTCTCGGCGCGCCTCGCCTCGGTGCTCGAGGTCGTCTACCTGATCTTCAACGAGGGCTACTCCGCCACGGCCGGCGACGACTGGGTGCGGCCCGCGCTGTGCGGGGACGCGCTCCGCCTGGGGCGGATCCTCGCGGGGCTCGCGCCACGGGAGCCCGAGGTGCACGGCCTGGTCGCCCTGATGGAGATCCACGCGAGCCGCACCCGCGCCCGCGTCGCCCGCGACGGCACGCCGATCCTGCTGCTCGACCAGGACCGGGCGCGCTGGGACCGCATCCTGATCGGCCGGGGCCTGGACGCCCTGGGCCGCGCGCAGGAGCTCGGCCCGCTCGGCCCGTACGGACTCCAGGCGGCGATCGCCGCATGCCACGCCCGCGCCGCGCGGCCGGAGGACACCGACTGGGAGCGGATCGCGGCCCTCTACGACGCGCTGGCCCAGCTGCAGCCGTCGCCGGTCGTCGAGCTCAACCGGGCCGTGGCGCTGTCGATGGCGTTCGGGCCCCAGGCCGGCCTCGAGGTGGTGGACGGGCTCGTCCGGGAGCCGTCCCTGGCGGGCTACCACTGGCTGCCGAGCGTCCGCGGCGACCTGCTGGCGAAGCTCGGCCGCCGGGACGAGGCCCGCGACGAGTTCGCCCGCGCCGCCGAGATGACCCGCAACACCCGGGAGCGCGACCTGCTGCTGGCGCGCGCCGCCGAGATGGACCGTCCCCGCACGACGAGCGAAGGAGGCTGACGTGGGGATCCACGTGCACGAGTTCATGAGCCTGGACGGCGTCATCGACGCCCCGGTGTGGTCGTTCGAGTACGGCTTCGACGACGGCCAGGCCGAGGACCTGGGGGCGGTCACCGGCGCCAGCTCCGCCATCCTCCTGGGCCGGGTGACGTACGAGATGTTCGCGCCGGCGTGGTCGACCCGGACCGTCGAGGACGACCCGGGGGCGCCGTTCTTCAACGACACCCCCAAGCACGTCGTGTCGTCCACCCTGGCGGACCCCGAGTGGAGCAACTCCAGCGTGCTCGGGACGTACGACCCCGACGCCATCGCCCGCCTGCGGGAGGGGACGGAGGGCGACGTGTTCGTCGCCGGCAGCGGCACCCTGGTGCGCGCGATGCTGGCCGACGGCCTGGTCGATGCGCTGCACCTGTTCGTCTTCCCACTCACGCTCGGCGAGGGGCCGCGCCTGTTCCCCGACGGGGCCCCGCCCCGCAGGCTGGAGCTGGCCGAGTCCCGTCCCTACGCCAACGGGGTCGTCTGGATGAGCTACCGCCCGGTGGGCTGAGCGACCGGCAGGGGGCGGCCGGGGACCCGCGGCAGACGGGCCCCGAGCCGCCACCCGCCGCCCTCCGGCCCGGCGTCCAGCGTGCCGCCCGCCGCCTCCACCCGCTCGCGCAGGCCGCGCAGGCCGTTCCCGGTGCCGACGCCGGCCAGCGACGGCTCGCCCCGGACCGGGCCGTTGACGACGTCGACGGCGAGCGCCGCGGAGTCGCCCGATACCCGGACCGTGACCGGGGCCCCCGCGGCGTAGCGGAGGGCGTTGGTGAGGCCCTCCTGGACCACGCGGTACGCCAGGCGGGCCGCCTCCGGCGCGACGCCGGAGCGATCGCCCCCGAGGACCAGGGTCACGTCCAGCCCGCTGCCCGACGCACGAGCCACCAGGTCCTCGACCAGCGCGATGTCGGCGTCGGCGCCGGTGGCGCGCTCGTCGGCGAGCAGCTCCACCAGCAGCCCCATCTCGTGTTCCGCCTGGCGGGCGGCGCCGGCGATCGCCTCGAAGGTCTCGGCGGTCGCCTCGGGGTCGTGCGGGGCGAGGCGCTGCCCGGCCGTGGCCTGGACCACCATCACGCTGATGGCGTGGGCCACGATGTCGTGCAGCTCCGACGCGATCCGGGCCCGCTCGTACCGCACGGACAGGGCGGCGTACGCCTCGCGCTCGGCCTCCAGCTCCCGGGCGCGCTCCGCCAGCTCGTCGGCCACGAGCGCGCGCTCGCGCAACCCCCGCCCCGCCCCCCACCCGGCGACCGGGATGAACAGGTACGGCGCCGGGGAGTCCCCCACCAGGACGGCCGCCCACACCGACGCCCCGCCGAGGACGACGACGCCGGCGATGCCCATCCACCTCCCGTCGAAGCGCCCCGCCACGAACCCGTGCGCCCCGAGCAGGATGACCAGCGCGAAGGTGTCGCCTCCGGGCGCCGTGTCGGCGGCGGCGGCGGCGAGCATCACGCCCGATGCCAGGATCCAGGTGGGCGTGGGCGCGACGCGGCCCAGCCCGAGCAGCAGGCCCAGTCCCACCGCCAGGGCCAGCTCGGCCGCGCTGGGGTAGCCCCAGACGAGCGAGGCGGCGGCGCCCACGGCGCCGCCGCCCAGCGCGATCCAGAGATCGGACCGCCGGAACCCCGCACCCACGACGGACCTACACCGCGGCCAGGATGGGGAGCGAGACGACGGCCTCGGCGCGGCCGCCGTCCATGGTCGCCTCGAGGCGCCCGTGGTCCAGGGCCGCCCGCTCGCGGGCCCGCTCGATGGCCGCCGCGCCGCGGCGGCGCATGGGCCCGGTCACCCGCAGCTCCAGCGCCTGGTCGGCGAACCGCACGCCCACCTCGACCCCGGGGGCGTCCTGGACCGCGTCCAGCAGGTGCTCCACCACGCGGTAGGCCGACAGCTCCACCCCGGCGGGGAGCGCCCGCGGGCTGCCCTCCACCGTCAGGCGGGCGCCGGCGCCCTTCGCCCGGAGCAGCAGGCCCTCGAGCTGCGTCAGCGCCGGCTGCGACGCGATCTCGGCGTCGCCGGCGTCGTCGCGGAGCACGCCGACCATCGCGCGCATCTCCTCCAGGGTGCTGCGGCTCTCCGCCTCGATCCGCGCGAGGGTCGCGGCGGCGGCGTCCGGGTCGGCGGCGTCGCCGGCGGCGGCCAGGTCGGCCAGCACGCCCAGGCGGCGCTGGAGCAGGCCGTCGAGCTCGGCCGACAGCCGGGCCCGGTCGTCGGCGACCTCCAGGCGGGCGCGCTCGTCGCGGGCCGCGCGGAGCTGCTCGGTGCGGTCCTGGAGCTCGCCGACCAGCCGGCCCCGCGAGCGGACGATCCGCCCCACGACCCACACCGCGACCGCCACGGGGGCCACGAACGTCATCGCCCAGACGTCGGCGCCGGTGGGCGCGTCGAACGCGCAGCCGAACAGGCCGACCAGCAGCGTGAGGCCCAGGCCGAGGAGCGCCGGGTTCAGGTCGAGGCGGGCGCCGACGGCGAACGCCAGGATGAAGCACAGCGGGATCAGGATCCCGCAGCGGATGACGGTGTCGGTGAAGAGCGCGACGTGCAGGCCGGCGAGGGCGGCACAACCGCCGGCGGCGACGAGCGGGGAGACGCGCCGCCAGAGCAGCGGCACGGCGATGAGCGCGAAGAAGGGAACCGCCCACCAGCTCGCGTCGGGGGTCTCCGACGAGCCGGGCTCGAAGGACATGTAGACGGTGGCGAGGCCCACGGCGACCGCGGCGACCGCGATGTCGAGCCAGCCGATGCGGGCCGGGTTGATGGTCATCGAGCGGATCATGGTTCGGTCGACCTCCGTTCGTAAAGGCGGGTCGCAGTGCCGGTGATGGCGGGAGGATGCGCCGCCCCCCGCCTCCGCCGCGTCATCCGGCGGGGTGAACGTGTGCGCGGCGCCCTCACCCGCGGGGGTGACGCGGCCCCGGGGCCCTGGGAGGATGCTGGCGACGTGGACGGGCCCTTCGTGACGCTGCTGATCGCCGATCTGGCCGGCGCCGCCGCGCGCCTGCGCGCCGCGGCCGGCGACGGCGCGGCGGACGCCCGCCGCACCGGGTTCGCGGCCCTGCGGGCCGTGGCCGCCGAGCACGACGGCCGCGAGGTGCGCGGGTCGGGCGACGGCCTGACGGTGGCGTTCACCGGGGCGGGCGCCGCCGTGCGGTGCGCGGTGGACATGCAGCGCGCGACCACGGGCGCCGACCCGGACGCGCCGGCGCGGATCGGCCTGGCGGCGGGCGAGCCGGTCGCCGACGGCGACGACCTCTACGGCACGCCGGTCGAGGTGGCCCGCCGGCTGTGCGAGACGGCCGCCCCGGGGGCGATCATCGCGACCGACGTCGTCCGGCAGATCGCCGGCCCGCGGGCGGCGGGGCTCCTCCTCCCCGCCGGCTCCCTGCGCCTGCCGGGCGTCCCCGAGCGCGTGGCGGTCGCGGAGGTGCGCTGGCGCGACGGCGACGAGGCGCAGGAACCCGCCGCCGCGGCGCCGGCCGGCGAGATCACCGTGGTCATCGCGGACGACCAGCGCCTGCTGCGCACCGGTTTCCGCGTGATCCTGGACAGCGAGCCGGACATGCGCGTGGTCGGGGAGGCGCCCGACGGCGAGGCGGCGGTCGACGTGGTGCGTCGCCACCGTCCCGACGTGGTGCTCATGGACATCCGGATGCCGGAGCTCGACGGCCTGTCGGCGGCCCGGCGGATCCTGGACGACCCCGGGGTCCCCACAGCAGTCGTGATGCTGACGACCTTCGACCGCGACGAGTACGTCTACGAGGCCCTGCGCATCGGCGCCAGCGGCTTCCTGCTGAAGGACACGCCCGCCGACCGGCTGCTCGACGCGATCCGGGTGGCCGCATCGGGCGACGCCCTGCTGGCGCCGTCGATCACCCGCCGGCTCATCGAGCGCTTCGCCCACGCCGCGCGGCCCGAGCCGGACGGCGTCCCCGCGGCCCTCTCGCCGCTGACCGCCCGCGAGCTGGACGTGCTGCGACTGGTGGCCCGCGGGATGTCGAACGCCGAGATCGCCGGCGAGCTGGTGCTGGGGGAGAACACCGTCAAGACGCACGTCGCCCGGCTCCTCGGCAAGCTCGGCCTGCGCGACCGGGTGCAGGCCGTGGTGCTCGCCTACGAGACGGGGCTGGTGGCGCCGGAGGGGTGAGGACGATGCCGCCGGTCGATGAGCTGCTCCGCGCCGCGAGGGCGCGCCTGCGCCGGCTCACCCCCGCCCGGGCCGCCGCCGCGCAGCGGGCCGGCGGGGTGATCGTCGACATCCGCGCCGACGCCCAGCGGGCGGCCGACGGCCTGGTCCCCGGCGCGCTGGTGGTGCCGCGGAACGTGCTGGAGTGGCGCGCCGACCCCGCCTCGCCCCACCGCGACCCCCGCCTCGCCGAGGCGGGCGGCCCCGTGATCCTGATGTGCGCCGAGGGCTTCCAGTCGAGCCTCGCCGCCGCGACCCTCCAGGACCTGGGCGTGACGGGCGCGACCGACATGGCGGGTGGCTTCGTTGCGTGGCGGGCCGCCGGGCTGCCGGTGGAGCGGCCTGGGGACGCGGGACGCGCCGCGCACTGGGACCGCGTGTACGCCACCCGGGGGACCGACGGGGTGAGCTGGTTCGAGGCGGTCCCGGCGACGTCGCTCGACCTGATCCGGTCGGCGGGCGCCGGACCGGACGACCCGATCGTCGACGTGGGCGGCGGGGCCTCGCGCCTGGCGGGCGCCGCGCTGGAGGCGGGGTTCCGCGACGTGACGGTCCTCGACCTGGCCGTCCGCGCCCTCGATGCCGCGCGCGAGCGGCTCGGCGCCACCGCGACACGGGTCTCGTGGGTGGCCGGCGACGTCCTGGCCTGGGTGCCGCCGCGCCGCTACGCCGTCTGGCACGACCGGGCCGTCCTCCACTTCCTGACCACCGAGGCCGGCCGCCGCCGCTACGCCGCCACCCTCGCCGCGGCGCTGCGGCCGGGCGGCCACGCCGTGGTGGCGGCGTTCGCCCCCGACGGCCCCGCGCGGTGCTCGGGGCTGGCGGTGTCCCGGTGGACGGCGGACGGGATCGCCGCCGAGCTGGGACTGGCGCTGGTGGAGGCCCGCCGGACGGAGCACCGCACCCCGGACGGAACGATCCAGCCCTTCAGCTGGGCGCTGATGCGCCGCGGCTGAACCTCCCCACCGGCACCATCATCGGCGTGCCGCAGACGGGATCCGGGACGACTCGGGCCTCCAGCCCGAAGGCGTCCCGGATGGTCTGCGGCGTCACCACCTCCGCCGGGGTCCCGCGGGTCACGATCCGTCCCGCAGCCATCGCCACCATGTGGTCGCTGTAGCGGGCCGCCAGGTTCAGGTCGTGCAGCACCATCACCACGGTGGTGCCGCGGCTGCGGTTGAGGTCGGCCAGCAGGTCGAGCACGTCCACCTGGTGCGCCACGTCCAGGAAGCTGGTGGGCTCGTCCAGCAGCAGCACGTCCGGGTCCTGCGCCAGGGCCATCGCGATCCACGCCCGCTGCCGCTGTCCCCCCGAGAGGGCGTCGACGGGACGGTCGGCCAGGGCCGCCGTGGCGGTCGCCTCGAGCGCCCCCGCCACCACCTCGTCGTCGGCCGGCGACCACCGGCGCAACGCGGCCCGGTGGGGGTGGCGGCCCCGGGCGACGAGGTCGGCCACGCGGATCCCCTCGGGCGCCGTGGGGTTCTGCGGCAGCAGGCCCACGATGCGCGCCACCTCACGGGTGGGGAGGCGGTGGATGTCGCGGCCGTCCAGCGTGACCGCGCCTCCGCGGGGGCGCATGATCCGCGCCAGCCCCCGCAGCAGCGTCGACTTGCCGCAGGCGTTGGCGCCGACGATCGCCGTGATCGCCCCGTCCGGGACCACCAGGTCCAGGTCGTGCACGACGGGCGCGCCGTCGTACGCGAGTCGCAGCGCCCGGGCGGCCAGCTCGTGGGACGCGGCGCGGGGCCGCCCGCTCACCCCGCGCCCCCGCGGTCCGACACCGCCAGCAGCCACAGCAGGTACGGGGCGCCGATCACCCCGGTCACCACGCCCACGGGCGGCTGGACGCCGCCGGGCAGGAGGTGCTGCGCCACGAGGTCGGCGAGCGTCACCACCAGCGCCCCCGTCAGCGCAGCGGGCACCAGCGCGAGCCCGCCGGTCCCCACGATGCGGCGGGCGATCGGCGCCGACACCAGGGCCACGAACGCCACCGGCCCCGCCGCGGCGCTCGCGGCGGCCGCCAGCCCGACGGCGGCCACGAGCAGCCACAGGCGGGCGCGCTCGGCGCGCACGCCCAGGCCGGTGGCGGCGTCGTCGCCGAGCTGGAGCGCCCGGAGCGACCCGGCCAGCGCGGCCGCGGCGGGCATCAGCACCGCCAGGGCGACCCCGGTCACGGCGATCTGGTCCCACCCCGCGCCGCCGAGGCTGCCGACCAGCCACACCAGGGCCGACTGGGCGTCGCGGACGTCGCTGCGCGTCAGCAGGTAGTTGAGGACGGCGCTCGCCATGAACCCCACGGCGACGCCGATCAGCACGAAGCGGTACCCCGCGACGCCGTCGCGCCAGGCCAGGACGTAGATGGCCGCGGCCACCGCCAGCGCGCCGCCGAACGCCAGGAGGGACACCGCCGCCCCGGTCACCCCCAGGATCAGCAGTCCGGCGGCCGCGGCGACCGAGGCGCCCCAGTTGATCCCGATGATGTCGGGACTGGCGAGCGGGTTCCCGAGCACCGTCTGGAACACGGCGCCGGCCACGCCGAACGCCGCGCCCACCAGCAGGCCGAGGGTCAGCCGCGGCAACCGCAGGTCCATCACCACGAACCGCTCGATCCCCTCGCCGCCGCCCAGCAGCACGCGGACCACGTCGGCCGGTGCGATGGCGAAGGCCCCGAGCGTCATGCTCAGCGCGCCCACCCCGAGCAGCGCGGCGGCCAGCGCGGCGGTCACGGCGGCCTCGCGGCGCCGGCGCGACCGGCGGCCGGCGCGGAGGGTGGTGAGGGCGGTGGCCGCCGCGCTCACAGCGCCGCCGCCCGCGTCCGCCGCACCACCGCGATCATCACCGGCGCGCCCACCAGCGCCAGCACGATCCCCGCCTCCAGCTCGCCGGGCGGGGCGATGAGCCGGCCGACGACGTCGGCGCTCACCAGCACGATCGCGCCGAGCACCGGCGAGTAGCGGAGGATCCAGCGGTGGTCGGGCCCGGCGAGGCGCCGCGCGAGGTGCGGCGTGATGAGGCCCACGAACACGATGGGCCCCACCAGGGCGGTCGCGCCGCCGCACAACAGCACCACCGCGACGGCGCACGCCACCCGGGCCAGGCCCAGCCGGTGCCCGAGGCCGCGGGCGACGTCGTCGCCGAGCGCCATGGCGTCGAGCGCCCGGCCCGTCCCCAGCGCGACGATCGCGCCGGCCAGCAGCAGCGGCAGCACCGCGACGAGCGTGCCGGCGTCGCGCCCGGCCAGCGACCCGACCACCCAGAACCGGTACCGGTCGAGGGTGTCCAGGTCGCCCAGCAGCACCAGGGTGGTGAGGGACGTCGCCGCGGCCGTGAACGCCGCCCCCACCAGCGCCAGCCGTGCCGGCGCGGCGCCGTCGCGCCCGAGCGCCCCGATGCCGAAGACCACCAGAGCGGCGACGGCCGTGCCGGCGACCGCGAACCACGCGTACCCCGGGGGCCTCCCCACGCCGACCCAGGTGATCGCCACGACCACCGCCAGCGACGCCCCCGCGCCGAGCCCCAGGATCCCGGGGTCGGCGATCGGGTTGCGGGTGGCGCCCTGGATCACCGCGCCCGCGAGTCCCAGCGCCGCGCCGGCCGCCACGCCGATCAGCGTGCGCGGCACGCGCAGCTCCCGCACCACCGTGTGGTCGGGATCGCCGGGGACGGGTGACGCGAGGGCGTCGATCACCGCGGCCAGCGGCACGGGACGGGCGCCCAGCGCGAACCCCAGGAACACCACCGCCAGGAGCAGGCCGGACAGGGCGGCGAGCCCCAGCGCGCGGCGTGTGGTCGTGGCGCTCACGACGGTCCGGCCGTGCCGGGCCCCGGGGGCGGGACCCGGCCGGCCTCCCCGCTACCCGGCAGCGTCCGCCGTGTCCGCGGCCGTCGCGAGGATCTCGGTGTAGTCGTCCAGCCCCCACGTCAGGGACAGGGCGGTGGGCGGCGAGACGGCGGCGATGAACTCCTTGCCCACCACCGGCGCCACCCGGCCCTCGCGGACCTGCGCCATCGTGCGGCCGTGCGGCGACGCGAGGAACGCCCGGGAGAGCTTCTCGTCGTCGGCGAAGCTCACCAGGATGTCGCTCGTCAGCCGGTCGAGCTTCTCGTAGCTGAGCGTGTAGTAGAAGGTCTCGTCGCCGTTGGCGAGCGCGTCCACCGACGGATCGCTGGTGAGGCCAAGGGCGAGCGTCGCCTCCACGCGCGGGTCGGCGGTCTTGTAGACGTAGAACGTCCCGCCGGCGTCCCACACCATGGCCACCGACTTCCCGGCCAGCTGCGGGTGCTCCTCGGCCTGCCGGGCGAAGCGGGCGTCGATGTCGGCCAGCAGCGCCGCGGCCTCGGCGTCCCTGCCCAGCGCCGTCCCGACGATCTGGATGGTCTCCCGCCACGGGGTGGCCCACGCCTCGCCCGGGTAGGCGACGGTCGGCGCGATCGCGCTCAGCAGCTCGTACTGCTTCTCGGTGATCCCCGAGTACGGCGCCAGGATCAGGTCGGGCCCGGCCGCGGCGATCGCCTCGTACGGCGGCTCCTCCGCCGAGTCGGGGAGCACGGTCGGCACCGCCTCGCCCCGCGCGTCGAGCGCCTCGCGGATCCACGGCAGCACGCCGTCCCCGTCGCCGCCGTAGCTCTGGAACGGGATGGCGACGGGGGTCACGCCCAGGGCGATCGCCGCGTCCGCGCTGCCCCAGCCCCAGGTGACGACCCGCTGGGGGGCCGCGTCGACGGTCGTGGCGCCGAACGCGTGGTCGATCGTGACCGGGAACGCGTCCGCCGGCCCGGCGGTGGTGGCGCCGGCCTGCGCCCCGTCGTCACCGCCGCACGCGGCGAGGGCGAACGCGGCGAGCACCGCCGCGATGAGGAGCCAGGCTCTGACCATCCGAACCTCCGTCATGAGGTTGACCGAATATTTAGGATGCGGTGCGCCAGACTACTGATGGGCGAAGAAAGGTCAACCGCCGTTTCCGGAATCACCCGCCGCTGCCGCGTCGACCGCCTCGCCGAGGACGGCGGCGCCCTCGTCGACGCCGCGCTCGCCGCGACCGGCGCAACCGATCCCAAGGCCCGGGCCGCCTGGCTCGTGGGCGGGTACGCCTGGCTGCTGGCGCAGCCGGCGCTGACGGCGTTCCTGCGCGACGGGCGCGTGCCCGACCTCCGGCCCGCCCGGGCGGTGGTGGCGGCCGCGCCCGACGGGACGTACGCGATGGCGCTCGACGACGACGGCGCGACGGTGCCCCTCGGCCGCTGCGACCTCGCCCGTGCGGCCCTCGTCGCCGGGATGGAGCAGCACCTGGCGGTGGTGCTCGCGCTTCCCCAGCTCACCGCGATCGGCGCGCGGTCGCGGTGGGCGCTCGCCGCCGACATGGTCGCCGCGGCCGCGCTGCGCCTGGGGCACCCGTTGCTGGGACCGTCCGGCGCGATCCGCGAGGCCGAGGCCCTGTGCGGGATCCCGGGGCGGCTCCGGGTGCCGCTGGACGTGATCCCGGGCGGCGACCCCGGTCGCCTCCCGGAGCGGTGGCGCGCGTCGTGCTGCCTGGCCCACCGCGAGGGGCACGACCTCTGCCCCACCTGCCCGCGGCGGCGGCCGCGGCGGGTTCGCGCCTAGCGGCCCGGTGCGGGCTTCGGGACCCTGAGGGTGCGCCGGCCGGTGGTCTGCCGGCCCCCGTGGGTGATGACCACGCGGAACGTCACCGTCGTCGCACCCCGGAGCGCCGCGCGGCGCACGGCGATGCGCGTCGCGGCGACGCGCCCGGCGCGGAGCGGCACCGTGCGGGCGGCGACGGCGCGACGCCCGCGCAGCAGGGTGATGCGTGCCGATGCGGCGCCGGTCGCCTGGAGGCGGACCGCCAGCGTCAGCCGCGGCCCGCGGCCCGTGAGGGCGGCCGCCAGCCGTTGCACCCGGAACGGGGCCGCCGCGGGCGCGGTGGGGGGCGCGGGCGCCGACCCGGCGGGCGGGGGCGTCACCGGCAGCGGCGGCGCGTCCGGGGCGTCGGCCGCCCCCCGGACCCAGGACGCGACGGACGGAACGCCCTCCGCGTCCATCACGAACAGCATGTACCAGCCGGGCGGGGCGACGGTGGCGTCGCGCGGCGTGTTCAGCGTGATCCCGTCGGCCTGGGCCGTCACGTCCAGCGAGATCACCCGCTGCGCCATGTCCACCGCGTGGGTCACCGCGGCGGGCCGCACCAGGGCGGCGCGCGCGATCCGCGAGGGGTCGCCCTGGACGGCGACCCGGAACGTGGTGCCGTAGCGGACGGCCGCCGGCGCGAAGGTCACCGCCGGACGCGGGCCGGCGAACAGGTAGGGCGGGCTCCAGATCTGGGCGGTCCGGTCCTTCACCAGGATGTGGCTGGGCGCGACGTCGCGGTCGTCGCCGGCGGACGCGACCCGGCCGTCGGGGAGCAGGACCGCGACCGAGTGGTACGTGCGGGCGTCCGCCTCGCTGCCGACCGTGCGCCAGGCGGCCCCCCCGGGGCGGAGCAGCTCCGACTGGTAGACCGGGTCGGCGTAGAGCGTGTCGTTCCTCCGGCCGTAGCCGCCGCCGCTGGCGAAGATGCCGCCGTCGGGGAGCAGGACGGTGTTGAAGTGGGAGCGGCCGGTGTTGAGGCTCGGGAACGCCCCGAGGCGCCAACCGGCGCCGGGGTCGTCGAGGTCGAGCGCCTCCGCCGTCGCCTTCGGCGGCTGCGCCTGGCCCGGGCCCGGTGCGGTCGCGCCGTCGGCGTCGCTGCCGCCGAGCAGCACCACCTGCTTCGCGCCGTCGACGCCCGACGGCGCGATCCATGCGGTGCCCCACGAGCGGTCCTCGGAGAGCCGCGGCTGGCCGACGTCGGGCGTGTCGACCACGTCCTTCCAGATCCAGGTGTCGGTGTCGATCACCGCCGAGTCGTATCGGTTGGGGCCGGCCACCAGGACCTTGTTCCCGCCCGCGCCGAGCTCGGACGTGCTGGGCAGCACGAAGAGATGGGGGTACAGCGAGAGCCCCTCGTGGTTCGGCCACGGCTTGGGCTGGTTGGGGGCCCCGGGAGGCAGGCGGCTCACGACGGTGGTGGCCTTCCCGCCGGGCGGCGCGGAGGGGTCGAAGACCTCGACGTCCTGGTTGTTGACCATGAGCGGCGGCAGGTTCGTGCCGCCGTTGTCGACGCCGCCGGTCTCGTCCCAGCCGCCCAGGATCAGCACCCGTCCGTCCGGGAGCTCGACGAGGCTGGGGTACCAGCGGCCGTGGTCCATGTCCTGGTAGCGGGTCCAGGTCTCGGTCCACGGGTCGAAGGTCATGACCCACGCGCCGCCCTTGAATCCGTTGCCGGCCCCGAGGCCGCTGGCGCTGGCGTAGGCCAGGTTGCCGCCGACGACGAGGACGCGCCCGTCGGCGAGCTG
The DNA here is from genome assembly GCA_036826475.1 of Miltoncostaeaceae bacterium. GTDB lineage: Bacteria > Actinomycetota > Thermoleophilia > Miltoncostaeales > Miltoncostaeaceae > Miltoncostaea. Next base: position 48,289 of record DAISWG010000001.1, read on the forward strand.
CACCTGGCCGGCGCACCACAGGTTGGCGGGGCGGTCGGGCCCCGTGGGCCAGTCGACCACCGGCGGCGGGACGGCGGTGAACGTGTTGGTCGCCGGGTCCCAGACGTGGGCGTTGCCGCCGTCCCATTCGGTCTCGGCGGGGTACTTCGGCTGGGAGATGAACAGCACCTTGCCCGTGGGCATCACGATCGCGTGGATCGCCGTGGTCGGGATGCTCAGCAGCGGACCCCACAGGCCGTCCGGCGCCGCCGACTCGGCGGGGGCGAGCGCCCCGGCGGTGCGGGCGGCGGCGATGGTGGAGCCGCTCGCGGGCGGGTCGGGGCACGCCGGCGAGTCGGCCGGCGCCGTGGTGCACGCCCGCAGGTCGGCGCGGGCGGCGGCGATGGCGGCCGCGCTCGGCGGGCCGTGGGCCTGGTTGTGGTCGAAGCCCGGCCCCTCGATCTGGTTGAGGAAGGCCTCGGGCGCCCCCTCGGTGGTGGGGTGGTCCGCGGTCAGGGGCGCGACGGCCAGGATGCCGGCGATCGCGCCGGCGGCCGCCGTGGCCGCGTAGAAGCGCCGGCGGATGAGCTTCGTGGTCGCCATCACCTCTCTATCGTCGGTGGGATGTCCGACCTGACCGGCGCGCGACGCGCCACCGCCGAAGGGGTGATCGCGAGCGTCGCGGGTGCGGCGGCGACGCTGCGCGACGACCAGGCCACCGCCGTCGGGGCCCTGTGCGACGCGGGGGCCCGCGTGCTGGTGGTTCAGGCGACCGGATGGGGGAAGTCGGCCGTCTACTGGGCGGCCACGGCGGTGCGCCGCAGCGAGGGCGCGGGACCGACGCTCGTGATCTCCCCGCTGCTGTCGCTGATGCGCGACCAGGTGGCGGCGGCGGAGCGGGCGGGGCTGCGCGCGGCGACGCTCAACTCCTCCAACGTGGACGACTGGGAGCCGGTGGAGGCCGACCTGCTGGCGGGCGCGCTGGACGTGGTGCTGGTGTCGCCCGAGCGGCTCGCGAACCCCGGGTTCGGGCGGCGGGTGCTGGACGCCGTCGGCGGGCGCCTGGGCCTGCTGGTGATCGACGAGGCCCACGCGATCTCGGACTGGGGGCACGATTTCCGTCCCGACTACCGGCGCATCGCAGCGACGGTCGAGCGGCTCGACCCGTCCACCCCGGTGCTGGCGACCACGGCGACGGCGAACGCGCGGGTGACGGACGACGTCGCCGCCCAGCTGGGGACCGGCACGCTGGTGCTGCGCGGGCCGCTGGCGCGTGGCAGCCTGCAGCTGGCGGTCATCGACGGCCTGTCGCCCCTGGAGCGCTTCGCGTGGGTGGTGGAGCACCTGCCGGCGCTGCCCGGCTCGGGGATCGTCTACACGCTCACCAAGTCCGACGCGGAGCGCCTGACCGCCGCGATCGCGGGGCACCACGGCGACGCCGTGCCGGTCGCGTCGTACACGGGCGACACCCCGGACCGCGAGGAGCGCGAGGCGGCGCTGCTCGGCAACCGGCTGAAGGCCCTGGTCGCCACCTCGGCGCTGGGGATGGGCTACGACAAGCCCGACCTGGGGTTCTGCGTCCACGTGGGCGCCCCGCCGTCGCCGGTGTCGTACTACCAGCAGGTGGGGCGCGCGGGCCGCGGCATCGACCGTGCGCCGGTGGTGCTGCTGCATTCGGAGGCCGACGCCGGCGTGTGGGAGTACTTCGCGACCGCGACGATCCCCGATCCCGACCGGATGCGGCGTCTCCTGGACGCCCTGCCGGCGCGCGACGAGCCCGGCGCGAGCGCCGTCGCGCTGGAGGCCCTCACCGGCATCCGGCGATCGCGGGTGGACGGGATGCTGAAGCAGCTGGCGGTCGACGGCGCGGCGGAACGCGTCGGCTCGGGCTGGGTGACGACCGGCGAGCCGTGGGTGTTCGCCCGGGAGCACTACGAGGGCGTGGTGGCGACCCGCCGCCGCGAGGCGGACATCATGCGCCGCTACGTCCGCGGCCAGCGGTGCCTGATGCAGCTGCTGCAGGAGGCGCTGGACGACCCGTCGGCCGCCCCCTGCGGGCGGTGCTCGGTGTGCCTCGGCCGCCTGCCGGACAGGGTGCCGGCGCGGCCGTCGGACGCGGCGACCCGATCGGTGGCGACCCAGCTGCGCCGCGGCCACCACGTGGTCGACCCGCGCCTGCAGTGGCCGGGCGGCGCGTTCGGCTCGCGGAAGCGGATCCCGCCCGACCGTCAGGCGGCGAAGGGCCGGGCCCTGGCCTTCGCGGACGCCCCGGAGTGGCGGGAGCTGATCGACGCCGCCTTCGCCCGCGACGCCGCCGCCACGCCGGAGCTCCTGGAGGCGATCGTCGATCTGCTGGCCGCGTGGAGCGGCGAGTGGCCGGCGCGGCCGGACGTGGTCGTGGGGATGCCCGCCGGCGGACACCCGCTCCTCACCGAGAGCGTCGTCGCGCACGTCGGGGCGCGGGGACGCCTCCCCACCCTGATGCTCCCCGTCGGCCCGCCCGCGTCCACGGATCCCACGTCGGCCGACGAGGCCGCCCACTGGCGCGACGCCCTGGGCCCCCCGGACGCCATGCCCGCCGGGGTCCGCGACCGGGTGGTGCTGCTCGTCGTGGACGCGACCTCGAGCCTGTGGCCGGTGACCGTCGCCGCCGCCACCCTCCGCGAGGCGGGCGCCGGGAAGGTCCTACCGCTCGTCATCCACCGCAGGCCGTGACGGCGGACGGCGCGGGATCCCGTCGCCGTACACCATGCGCCTGACGTTGTCGTGGATACGGCCGTCGTCGCGCTCGGTGATCACGACGTAGCCGATGTAGGCGAGGGCCAGGATCAGGCCGACGCCGAAGCCCGTCCATTCCAGCGGGCTCCAGCCGAAGGCCGCTCCGGCCGCCCAGCCCAGCAGGAAGCTGATCGGCACGATCGCGACCAGATAGGCGCGGAGGCGGCGCTTCGCGCGCGCTGAGTAGACGGGCGCCGGGTCCAGGAGGGCCTGCTCGGCGACCACGCGGGCGACGGTCTCCTCGCGGGTCTCGCGCCGGCTCCGCCGGGCGGCGGGCCGGTCGGTCATGTGCGAGGGAAGCGCTGTGCCCGACAGTGTGATAGCGCTATCGTTGCTTTCCATGTCCAATGATAGCAGTCCGGGGCGCCTGCGCGATGCCATCGCCACGGAGATCCTGGCCGGCGCACCCGCGGGGGGTCGCCTGCCGTCGACGCGGGAGATCGCCCGGCGGTGGCGGGTGAGCCCCGTGACGGTGCAGCGGGCGATCGCCCGGCTGGTGGCCGAGGGGCTGGTGGAGACGCGGCCCGGGGCCGGCAACTTCGTGCGCCACGCCAGACCGGCGGCGCCGGTCGACCTCGGCTGGCAGACGACGGCGCTCGGCCCCGCCCGCCTGGATGCGGGCGCCCACGGCTGGACGCTCCGCCCCACGCCGGAGGACGGCGTGAACCTGCACGGCAGCTACCCCGCCGAGGACCTGCTCCCCGCCCGCGCGGTCCGGGCGGCGCTGGCGCGGGCGGCGCGGTCGGCGGCGGCGGTCGAGCGGCCCCCCACTGCGGGGATCCCCGAGCTGCGCGAGTGGTTCGCGCGCGAGCTGGCCGCCGCGACGCCCGCGGGGGCGGCCGCGCCCACGGGCGCCGACACGGTGGTGGTCTCGGGGGGCCAGAGCGCGCTGGCCTCGATCTTCCGTGCCCTCGCCGCCCCCGGCGACGCGGTGGTGATGGAGTCGCCCACCTACTGGGGCGCCATCGCCGCGGCCCGCCACGCGGGCCTGCGGATCGTGCCGGTCGCCCGCGAGGGGGGCGCGGTGACCGCCGCCGCCCTGGACGAGGCCCTGGGCGTGAGCCGGGCACGGCTGTTCTACGCCCAGCCCCACGTCGCGAACCCGTCCGGCGAGACGTGGAGCCGGGCGGAGGGCGACGCCCTGCTCGAGGTGGTCCGCGTCCACGGGGCGTTCCTGGTGGAGGACGACTGGGGGCACGACCTGGCGTTCGACGGCCCCACCGTCCCCGTGGCCGGCCGCGACCGCGACGGCCACGTGATCCACATCCGGTCGATCACCAAGAGCGTGTCCCCCGCCCTCCGCGTGGCCGGGGTGACGGCCCGCGGGCCCGCGCGGGCCCGCATCGCCGCCGACCGGACCATCGACGAGCTGTACGTGAGCGCCGTGCTCCAGCGGGCGGCTCTGGACGTGCTGACGGCGCCGGGCCGGGCGGCCCATCTGCGCGGGACGCGCGAGGCGCTCCGCGCCCGGCGCGACATGCTGGCCGGGCACATCGGGAACCTGCTTCCCGACGGGGTCCTCGGCCCGCTGCCGGCCGGAGGACTCAACCTCTGGTTGAGGTTCCAGGTTGCGTCGGCACGGGAGCTCACGGAGCTGTGCGCCCGCCGCGGCGTGGGCGTCTCGCCCGGGGACGAGTGGTTCCCCGCCGAGCCGCCCGCCGCGTTCCTGCGATTGAACTACTCGGGTCCCGACGCGTCCCGTTTCGGCGAGGCGGTCCGCGCCATCGCCGCGGCGGTGGAGGAGGCGGCGCCCGGCTGAGCGTCAGATCTGCCCGTGATTCGGCGGGAGGGTGCCGGAGAGCAGGTGCGCGCCCACGTGGTGGTACTTCCAGTCCACCGGGTCGTGGACGCTGTGGGTGCGCGCGTTGCGCCAGTGCCGGTCGAGGCCGAGGCGGCGATCGGTGGCTCCGGCGCCGCCCATCGCGAAGAGCTCGGAGGCGACCTCCAGCGCCACCTCGCTGCCGAACGCCTTCGCCTGCGCGACGGCGAGCGAGCCGCGGGCGGCCTCGTGGCCGTCGGCGGGCCAGGGGCCGATCTCGTCGATCACGGCGGCGGCGCGGTCCAGCAGGGCCCGGGCCGCCTCCACCCGTGTCGCGAGGCGTCCCGCGCGGCGCGTGGTCTGCGGGTCGCGCGCCGCCGTGGGCGCCCAGCCGCCGGCGGCGGCCTCGAAGAACGGGCGGGCCCGGGTGCGTACGAAGTCGAGGCCGTCCTCGAGGGCGCCGCAGGCGATGCCCACCTCGATTGCCGCGTGGACCAGCTGGGCGCGCGCGCCGATCAGCTGGGGGCGGGTGAACGCCTCACCCCACGGCAGCACCATGGACGGCGCGACCGGCACGTCGTCGAGCGCCACCGACCCGCTGACCGTGGCGCGCTGGCCGAATGCGTTCCACTCCAGGTCGGGTCGCACCCCGGGCGCGTCCCGCGGGACGACGGCGATCACCAGGCGGCCCGCCTCGGTGAGGGCGTTCACGGCGATCAGCTCCGCGGTCGCCGCGCCGGTGCAGTAGTGCTTGCGGCCACGCAGCAGCAGCAGGCCGTCGCGGCGGAGCAGCCGCGTCCTCAGGTCCTGGGCGTGGGCGCCGCCACGCTCCGCGAGGGCGCTCGACAGGCGGCCGCCCGCCAGGGCGGTGGCGAAGACGCGCTCGCGCAGCGCCTCGCCGCCGAGCAGGCGGGCCGCGTCGAGCTGCAGGAGGTGCCCCTGCGGGACCTGGGCCAGCGACGGGTCGGCCGCGGCGAGCAGGCGCACCACCTCGGCCACGGTGCGCCACGGCACGTCCGGCCCCCCGTGCTCGGCGGGGACGGTGAGCGAGAGCAGTCCGCTGGCGTCGAGCCGGGCGATCTCGTCGCGGGGGAGCGCGCCGGAGCGGTCGCGGTCGACCGCTCCGGTCGCGAACGAGGCGGCGATGGCCTGGGCCACCGCGATCGCCTCGCCGGCGTCGGCGATCCGGTCGGCCCCCGGACCCGCCTCCGCACGTTCGTCGAGGGCCCGGAGCGCCGCGCCGCTACGCGTCGGCATGCGCCACGCCGTCCGGCACCTGCGCCGGGTCGAGCCCGTCGCGCACCTCCAGCTCCCGGACGATCGGGATGACGTCGCGACCGAACGCCTCCAGATCCTCCTGGTAGTGCAGGAACCCCCCGAGGATGAGGTCCACCCCGATGCGCTTGTACCCGACGATCCGCTCGGCGACCTGCTCGGGCGTCCCGATGAGCCGTGTGCGGAAGCCGTCGTTGTACTGGACGAGGTCCTCGAACGACGAGTCGGCCCACATGCCCCGCCGGTCGGACGTCGACTGGCCGGCCTGGCGCACGGCCGCGCCGAAGCCCTCGACGGCCTCGACGTGCGCCTTCGCGACGATCTCGCGCAGCACGTCCTGTGCCTCCTTCTCCGTATCGCGCACGATCACGAAACCGTTGAGGCCGAACCTCGGCCCGTCGATGCGGCCCGCATCCGCGGCGATGCGGCGGAGGTCGTCGAGTTGCTCCTGCACCCCCTCGAACGACTTCCCGTTCGAGAAGTACCAGTCGGAGAGGCGGCCGCCGTTGCGCCGCGCCGCCGACGAGTTCCCGCCCTGGAAGATCTCGGGGTGGGGGCGGCCGTCCCACGAGAGCGGCTTGGGCTTCAGGGAGAACCCGCGGAGGCGGTAGAAGTCGCCGGCCAGCTCGGCCTCGTCCTCGGTCCAGATCCGCTTGAGGGCGGTGATGAACTCGGCGGAGCGCCGGTAGCGCTCGTCGTGCTCCAGCCAGGGCTCGCCGAGCTGCGTGAACTCGTCCTTGAACCACCCGCTCACCACGTTGACGGCCACCCGGCCGCCGGACAGGTGGTCGGCGGTGGCGACCCACTTGGCCAGCACCCCCGGTTGCCACAGGCCCGGATGGATGGCGGCGATGAGCTTCAGGCGCTCGGTGGCCAGCAGCAGGGCCAGGCTGAAGCTGGTGCTCTCGTGCTGGAACTCGGCCCCGTAGCTGGCGGTGTACCGCACCTGCGAGAGGGCGTACTCGAACCCCACGCGCTCGGCGATCCGGGCCAGGTCGCGGTTGTACTCGTAGCTCCAGTCGGTGCGCTGCTCGATGGTGCTGGTGACGAGGCCGCCGCTGACGTTCGGCACCCAGTATGCGAAGCGGAGCGGCTCCTTCGTGCGGTCGGCCCGGGTCATGCGGGCACCCCCCTCATGGGAACGGTTGACGGGGTCCGGTCCCGCGGGTCGCGCAGGAGGCCCTCCCGGCGGAGGACGGGCAGGAGGCCCTCCCCGACGCGGTACGCCTCCTCGAGGTGCGGGTAGCCGGACAGGATGAACTCGGAGATGCCGAGGTCGCGGTACTCGGCGATGCGCTCCGCCACCTGCCGGTGGCCGCCGACGAGCGCGGTGCCGGCGCCGCCGCGCACCAGCCCGATGCCGGCCCACAGGTTGGGCGACACCTCCAGCCGGTCGGTGCGGCCGCCGTGCAGCGCCGACATGCGACGCTGGCCCTCGGACTCGGTCGCCCGCTGCACGTCCTGGGCCCGGGCGATCGCGTCCGGGGCCAGGCCGTCCAGCAGGCGGTCGGCCTCGGCCCAGGCCTCGGCGGACGTCTCCCGGGCGATCACGTTGAGACGGATGCCGAAGCGGAGCTCCCGCCCGGCGGCGTCGGCCCGCGCGCGCACCCGGTCGAGCTTCGCGGCGACGGCGCCGGGCGGCTCGCCCCAGGTCAGGTACACGTCGGCGTGCTCGGCCGCCACGTCGATCGCCGCCTCCGAGGAGCCGCCCAGGTACACGTCCGGCCAGACGGCGTGGGGATCGATCGACGCGCCCTCCACCGCGAGGTGGCGACCCGCCCACGTGACCTCGTCCCCCGACCACAGCGCCCGGAGGACGGTGAGGAACTCCGCGGCGCGGGCGTAGCGGTCCTCCTTGCCGAGGCGGTCGCCGTAGCGGCGCTGCTCCAGGCCGTCGCCGCCGACCACCACGTTCAGCAGGAGGCGGCCGCGCGACACCCGCTGATGGGTGGCCGCCATCTGCGCGGCCAGCGTCGGCGACATGAGCCCGGGGCGGAGCGCCACCATGAACCGCAGACGCTCCGTGACCTGGCTGAGGGCCGCCGTGACGATCCAGGCGTCCTCGCACCACGAGCTCGTCGGCGTCAGCGCGCCGTCGAACCCGAACGATTCGGCCGCCCGGGCGATCTGCCCGAGGTAGCCGACGTCCGGCGCCCGCTCGTCGCCGTCCCCAGCAGCCCGGGACCCGTGGGTCCCGATCGGGCTGCCGAGGGAGAGGTCGCCGCGCGAGTCGCCGTTCGTCGGCAGGAACCAGTGGAGCGCGATGCTCACCGGTAGAGCGAGAACTCCGGACCGCGCCGGTTGAGCGCCCAGTCCCCCACCTCGCGCGCCTTGTAGGCGACGGGGTCGTGGAGGGTGTGGGTGCGGATGTTGCGCCAGTGGCGGTCGAACCCGTACTCGGTGGTCGTGGCCCGCGCGCCCTGGATCTCGAACAGGCGGCTGGTGGCGTCGAGCGCGACCCTGGTGGTGAGGTACTTCGCCTCGTAGAGGGCCACGGCGGCCTCGGCGCGCTGCTCCGCGGTGAGGGACGGGCCGATGTCCAGCGCGGCCTGGATCGCGTCGCCCGCGCGGTCGGCGAGCAGCGCCGCCGCCCGGACCTCGCTCACGATCTCGCCGACCGTCTGGAGGATGTAGGCGTCGTCGGTGGCCCGCTGCACGCCCGAGGTCTCCCATGGGGTGGCGTACGCCGCCGTCCATTCGAGCGCCTCGGGGATCGCCCCTTCGGCGGTGCCGATGTAGAAGTTGACGAACGCGAGCTGCCAGTGCGGCGTGACCAGCGTCTGGTAGGGCGTGAACGGGTGCCCCTCGTCCGGGTCGCCGAGCACCTCGCTGCGGTCGATGCGCACGTCGTCGAACTGCACGCCGCCGGAGTCGGTGAGGCGCTGACCGATGTTGTCCCAGTTGCCGAGCGCCACGAAGCCCGGCTTGTCGCCCGGGATCGACACCAGCTGCAGACGGCCCTCGAAGACGGTGAGCACCGAGAGCTGGTCGCCCAGGCTCGCGCCGCTCGCGAACGTGCGGTGACCGTTCAGCCGGAACCCGTCGCCGTCCCGGGTGAGCACCAGGTCGGAGCCGCCGCGCGGGTTCTGCACGCCGCCCCAGAACAGCCGCTCCTCGCCGTTGCGGCGCGACAGGGCGTCGGCCTGCTCGGGCGTGCCGAACAGCTGGGCCACCCGCGTCTGGGCGTAGTGGTAGCCGATGAGGTGGGCGATCGAGGTGTCGCCCCGGGCGATCCGGCGCGTCACCTGATGGGCCTGGGCCAGGTTGAGGCCCCGGCCGCCGTACGCCACCGGCTCCTGCACCTGCAGCAGGTCGTTCTCGCGCAGCAGCTCCACCTCGGGCCGGGGGGTGCGGTTGGCGCGGTCGCGCTCCGCGGCGGTCCCGCGCAGCTCGTCGGCCACGCGGTCCGCGACGGCGAGCACCTCGCGGAACACCTCGTCGGGGGCGCCGGACGTGACCGGCCGGTCCAGCACCCCGGCGCCGGCATCCCGGCGCGCGACGTCGATCGACATGTGACTTCTCCTCGTCAGACGGTGATGAGCTCGGCCACGCGCACCCCGGCATGCGCCAGAGCCTCCGCGTCGGCCGCGGTGCCGATGAGCCGGACGTCGCGCAGGCGCAGGGCCCGCGCGGCGCGGCGCACCGCCGTGATCTCGTGCGGGCCGGGTGCCGTCGGCTCCCCGCCCGCGCGGCAACAGCCTGCGAACCCGCCGTCGTCGCGGTGGTAGACCACGACTCCGGGGTGCGACGGCCCCATGAGGGCGAGCGCGCCGTGCAGGGCCGCGCGACCGCGGCAGGCGGTGCTTCCCAGCGCGTCGCCCAGCAGGCACCCACGATGCAGGTGCAGCAGCGCACCGCCGATGCCGTGCGGGTCGCCGACGCTCACCGCCACGCTGACGCGCGACGGGTCCTCGTCGCCCAGGTGGGTCACCCGCAGGTCGCCGAGCTCGGTGGGCAGGCGCACCTCCACGGGCGGCGCGGGGGGCTCCGGCGCGGGCGGCTCGTCGCCGAGCCCGGCGTAGCCGCCGCGGAAGTAGAGGAGGGGCGCCGGGTCGTCGTCGATGTGGTCGGCGGCGAGCACGCGGCCGAACACCACGTGGTGGTCGCCCGCCTCGACGGTCTCGTGCAGCTCGCACTCCAACGCGGCGAGGGCGTCGTCCAGCACCGGGACGCCCCCGGAGACGTGCGTGCGCACGCCGAACCAGGTGCGGGCGTCGGCGGGCCGGGCGAAGCGCTCCGACAGGTCGCGCTGGCCTGCGCGCAGCACGTTGACGCCGAAGCGGCCGGCGTCGCGGATCGCCGCGAGCGTCTCGGACCCGTGGGTGAGGCACACGAGCAGCAGCGGCGGCTCGAGCGAGACGGAGGTGAGCGAGTTGGCCGTGGTGCCGAACGTCCGGCCCGCCCGGTCCCGCGCGGTCACGACGGTCACACCCGTGGCGAAGTGCCCCATGGTCCGGCGCAGCAGCGCCGGGGTCACTCCGGGAGCGCGCAGGACGTCCAGCTGAGGTGCGGTCGAGGTCATGGCACGGCAGCATAAACCAGTAAGTCAATAAGAAAAGTTGTCTTTCTCACCGTGGGGCGGCCGGGGCCCCCGACGGCCCCCGGCCGCCGCCCGCCCCGATCAGGAGGCGGGCACCTTCAGCGACCCGGTCATCCCGAGCGCTTTGTGGTACTCGCAGAAGAACGCGAGCGTGCCGCTCGCCGGGAACGTGACCGTCACGCTCGCGGTCCTCCCGGACTCCACGTCCGTGTCGACCTTCTGCGACTCGAGCGTGAAGTTGTGCTCGTGCGTGCCGGTGTTGTCGAGCGTCAGCCTGACCGTCTGGCCCGGCGTGCCGGTGAGCACGCCGGGGACGAACGTGTCGTCCCGCATCGTGACCTGGACCGACGACCGGCCGGCGACGTCGGTGCCGCCCGCGCCCGCCGCCGCGGCCGCCGCCGTGGTGGCCGGCGACGCCGCGCCGGTGGTCGTGGCGGGCGAGCCGCCGTACGCGCCGCCGCCGTTCGCCGAGCCGTCGCCGCCGCCGCAGCCGGCCGCGAACAGGGCCAGCGCCATCGCCGGCGCCGCCACCAACATCACCGTGACACCCCGGTGTGCCATCTCGCCTCCTCCGTCGTGGGGCCGTCCTCCCCCGGTACCGGCGAGGCCGCCGATCGGTTTGCGACCCGGCGGGCAATCCGATCGGCCGCCGCGGCGGTATGACCCGACGGGGAGAGGAGGGCGGGATCGCGCAGGGCCTGGACGGCGCGAGCGACGCGCAGCTCATCCAGCTGGCCGCCGGCGGCGACGGCATGGCCTTCGAGCACCTGTACGGGCGCTTCGCGCGGCCGGTGCGGGGACTCGCCCTGCGCCGGCTCCGCGACGCGGGGCGGGCTGACGAGGTGGTGCAGGAGACGTTCGCCGCCGTCTGGCGCTCGGCCCGCAGCTTCAGGCCCGAGCGCGGCCGGGCGTCGGCGTGGCTGTTCGCGGTGGCGCGCAACGCCGTGCTCACCGAGCTGGGCCGCCGGCGCCTGCCCGTGGCCGACGCGGCTGAGCTGCCGGAGGAGGCCGACGCCGCCGCCGACCCCCACGAGGACGCCGAGCTGGCGTGGCGGGCGTGGCGGGTGCACGCGGCGCTGGAGCGCCTGCCCGACCCGGAGCGGGCGGTGCTGGAGCTGGCGTACTGGAGCGACCTGTCCCAGTCGGAGATCGCGAGCTACCTGGACGTGCCCCTCGGAACCGTCAAGACCCGCACCCGGGCCGGCCTGGCGCGGATGGCCGGTCTGCTGGAGGACCTGAGGGCATGAGCGGGCCCGACGACCTCCACGACCGCCTCGGCGGCGACGTTCCCCCGGACGAGCTGGAGCGCCTCCGCGAGGTGGACGCCCTGATCCGCAGCGTGCCCGCCCCGCCACCCCGGGGGCGGGCACGGCCCCCGACGCCGCCCCGGCGACGCGCGGTGCGGCCGGCGGCGCTGGCGATCGCCGCCGTCGTGATCGTGGCCATGGCCTTCGCGGCGGGGGCGCTGCTGCGGCCGGGCGCCGGCTTCGACGCCGAGGCCACCGTGGCGCTGGCGCCGGCCGCGGTCGGGCCGGCCACGGGGTCGGGGGAGCTGCGCCTGGCCGGGCCCGACGACCACGGCAACCGCGCGCTGGAGCTCGACGTGCGCGGCCTGCCGCCGGGGCGGCGCGCCGTCTACGCGCTGGGCGTCGCGCGACCCGGCGGGGGCATGTGGCGCTGCGGCACCTTCACCACGGGCACGGGCGAGGCGACCGTGCGCATGACCGTGCCGTACTCCATCTCCGAGGACGCGACCTGGGTGGTCTCCCGCGGTGGCGCCGTGCTCCTGCGGGGCCGGGAGACGGGGTAGGCGCAGCATCCTGATCGATATACTCGGCTTATGATCCGCATCAGGTACCTCTATGGATCGCCCACCTCCTCCTACCTCATCTGCACGACGCCGCGCAGCGGGAGCACCTTCCTGTCGGAGGCGCTCGCCAGCACCGGCGTGGCGGGACGGCCGGAGGAGTACTTCCAGCAGCTCGCCACCACGGGGCAGCAGCGGCGCCCAGTCGACTACCTCGGCGACGACGTCGTCGCGGCCGAGCTCCCGGACGAGTTCGGCGCTCCGGACGGCGACTTCCGCGTGGAGCTGATGTTCGACCCGCGGCGCTTCGCCTCGTTCGGCGACTACGCGACCTGGGTCATCGGCACCGCCACCACCAGCAACGGCGTCTTCGGCGCGAAGATCATGTCCGTGTACGTCGACGGCCTCGCCCAGGGGCTGCGCGAGGCCCTCGGTGCGGGTGCCCCCGGGGCGACCCACGAGGTGCTGGCCGCCGCGCTGCCGCGGCTGCGCTACATCCGCCTGGTCCGCTCGGACAAGGTGAAGCAGGCGGTGTCCCTGTGGCGGGCGATCCAGACCTGGCAATGGCGCGAGGACGCCGCGCCCGGGCCGATCGCCCCCCCGGCGGGGCAGGGGCCCCGCCACAACTTCCCCCCCCTCGACCGCCCGCGCCGCCGCCTGGGAGCCGAGGGGGGGGGGTGGGACCGGTACTTCGACGACGCGGGCGTCCGGCCGCTCGTGATCCACTACGAGGAGTTCGCGGGCCAGCACGACCGCGCCGTGCGCGCCGTGCTGCGCCACCTGGAGATCCCGTTCGAGGAGGAGTGGGCCCTGCCGAGCCCGACGATGCGCCGCCAGGCCGACACGCTCTCGGAGGAGTGGGTGGCCCGCTACGCCGACGACCTCGCCGCCGTCGAGGCGGGCGAGCCCGCGTGAGCCGCCGCCCCCCGAACGTCCTCTACCTCCACTCGCACGACACCGGCCGCCAGGTGCAGCCGATGGGCGCCGCCGTGGCCACCCCGCGGATCCAGCAGCTGGCGGAGGAGGGCGTGCTATTCCGGCGGGCGTTCTGCGCCGCCTCCACCTGCTCCGCCAGCCGGGCGTGCCTGCTCACCGGGCGCTACGCCCACAGCAACGGGATGCTCGGCCTGGCGCACCGCGGCTGGTCGCTGGACGACTACGAGTGGCACGTCGTCCACACGCTGCGCACCGCCGGCTACCACTCGGTGCTGATCGGCGAGCAGCACATCTCGAAGGAGCCGGACGTGATCGGCTACGACGAGGTGGTGAAGATCGCGACCACCCGCGCCACCGACGTCGCGCCCGTCACCATCGACGTGCTCCGCGACATCGACCGGCCGTTCTTCTTGTCGGTCGGCTTCTTCGAGACCCACCGCGAGTTCTTCCGCCCGGAGGAGGGCGAGGACCGCTACGTCGCCCCGCCGCCGAACCTGCCGGACACGCCGGAGACGCGCCGCGACATGGCGGCGTTCGCGGCGAGCGCCCGCTCGCTGGACGCCGGCGTGGGGGCGGTGCTCGACGAGATCGACGCCCTGGGCCTGCGCGACGACACCCTCGTGATCTGCACCACCGACCACGGCATGGCGTTCCCCGGGGCGAAGACCACCCTGACCGACCGGGGCATCGGCGTGTTCCTGATCCTGCGCGGCCCCGGCGGCTTCACCGGCGGCGGCGTGAGCGACGCCCTCGTGTCGCACATCGACCTCTACCCCACCATCTGCGACCTCGCCGGCGTGCCGCGCCCGGAGTTCCTGCAGGGCACGTCGCTGTTGCCGCTCATGGACGGGGCACCGGCCGTGCGCGACGAGGTGTTCGCGGAGGGGACCTACCACGCCGCCTACGAGCCGCAGCGGGCCATCCGCACCGAGCGGTGGAAGTACATCCGCCGCTTCGACGACCGCCCGACGCCGGTGGTGGCCAACACGGACGACGGCCCCGCGAAGGACCTGTGGCTCCGTCACGGCTGGGCCGAGCACGAGCTGGCCCGGGAGCAGCTCTACGACCTGGTGTTCGACCCCCAGGAGCAGCACAACCTGATCGCCCGGCCCGACCACGCGTCGGTGGCGGCCGACCTGCGCACCCGCCTGGAGCGGTGGATGCGCGACACGGGCGACCCGCTGCTGGACGGGCCGGTGCCGCCCCCTCCAGGGGCCGAGTACAACGAGCAGGACCAGATGTCGGCGCGCGAGCCCACCCGGGTGGCCCCGCGCGGCACGTCCCGGGGGGCGCGCCGGACCTGAGCGTCCGGCGCGCCCCGCGACGTCAGGTCACGCGGCGGGGACGGCCCACGTGCGGGCCTTCACCGTCGCGGTGCCGATGGGCAGGCCCTCCGTGAAGGCCGTGGTGCCGAACGCCGCGTTCAGGGCGTCCGCGGCACCGGCCGTCAGGGTGAGCCCGACCCCGGAGAGGACGATGTGGCGGCTGCCGGCGTCCACCTTCAGGCCACTCAGATCGAGGCTGAAGAGCTCGGCGCGGTCGCCCGCGCCGAAGGCGCCGCCGACCTTGCCGGACAGGCTCGGCGCGTCGTCGATGTCGATGAAGAACCGGCTGAGGTAGACCTTGGTCGCGCCCTTCGCGAACACGAGGCCGCCGGAGTGGCGGATCTGGCCGGTCAGGTCGGCGGCGTCGACCACCCCGAGCGTGATCGGGAAGCTGATGCCGGCCTTGCCGGCGTACGCCGAGCTGGTGGGCGCGACGGACACGCCGAGGGTCTTCAGCGCCCCGGCGGTGCCGGGATCGAGCGCGACGGTGGTCGCGCCGCGGTAGAGCAGCACGTCGGCCGGCGGTGCGGGGGCCTTCGGCGGCGCCTTCGTGGCCTGCGCGCCGGGGACGAGCGCGAGCGCCATCGCGGCGACGGCGGCCGCGGCGACGGCGAGGGCGAGCGTGCGGACACGGCGGGGTCGTCTCATGGGACCTCCAGACGTGGGGGACGGTCGCCGTGCATACGGGCGGGGCCGGCCGATCGGTTGAGGCGCGGTCCCGGGTCGGCGGTGGCGGTGCCCGCCGCCGTCCGCACCGGGGCGTCGGATGTGGCCGCCGCCACCAGGTAGCGGACGGCGACCGCGCAGGCCAGGACGCCGAGCAGGCGGCGGATGGCGGTCTCGGGCAGGCGCCGCTGCATGCGCGCCCCCGCGTAGCTGCCGGCGAAGCCGCCGGCGCCGAGGAACAGTCCGAGGGCCCAGTCGGGGCCGACCACCCCGCCCTGCGCCGCCTGGAGCGCCTCGAACGTGGCGATGCCGGCGATGGAGGTCAGGAAGGTGGACGCCAGCGTCGCCGGGGCGACCTCGTACGCCGACATTCCGGCGGCGAGCAGGATCGGCGCGAGCAGCGACCCGCCGCCGATGCCGTAGATGCCGCCGACCACGCCGACGGCGACCGCCACCGCCGGGATCAGCCGCCGGGCGGCGCGGCCGGGCGGCCCGCGGCGCGGCTCGGCGGGGCGGGCGCCGGCGATCAGCCACAGCCCGAGGGGCAGCAGCACCACGGCCGCGACGACGGCGGTGGCCCGGTCCCCCGGCAACAGCTCCACGCGGATCACGGCGCCCGCCACCACGCCCGGCAGCGTCCCGGCCACCAGCAGCCACGTGAGCGGGCCGAACAGGCGCCCCTCGCGGGCGAAGCGCAGCAGCCCGCCGGGGATCGCCGCCACGTTGAACAGGAGGTTCGTCGGGGTCACCGAGGGGCTCGCGACACCCAGGACGCTGACCTGGACAGGCAGGAGCAGGACGGCGCCGGACACGCCCGCCGGGGTGGTGACGAATGCGATCAGGGCGGCGAGCAGTGCGCCGATCGGCCATTCCCACGGCACGGGGCGGCAGCCTACCCCCGGGGGACGGGGCGGGCCGGTGGTCTAGCCTGCCGTGATGACCGAGGCGGCACCGCTGCTGTTCGACCTGACGCCCGTCGTCGCGTCCGGCGCCGCCGGCCTCGAGGGGCGCCGGGAGCCGGCCCGGTGAGCGCCGTCCCGGTCGTGACGCCGCAGGAGGCGCTCGCGCTGGTGGAGGCGGCGCCGCGCGGCGTGCTGGGGCTCACGATGCCCATGTGCTCGGCGTGCATGCTGCTGCCGGCGTCGCTCGGCGAGGTGCGCCGCGTCCGCCCGGACGTGGCGGTGGCGATCGCCGAGTTCGCCTCCCCCGCCGACTGGGAGGCGCGCGAGCGGCTGCTGTGGCCGCGGGGGATCCACGTGAGCCGCGCGTCGGTGCCCGCGATGGCGCTGCTGGTGGACGGCGAGGTGGTCGCCCGCCGCCAGGGCGGCGGCCCCGCGGGCGTCATCGACGCATGGCTCGCGCAGCACCTCGGCCCCGCGGCCGAACCCCTCGGCCCCGGCCCCACCCCCGGCGAACTCGCCGCCCTGGACGCGATCGGGGACCACCTGGCCGGCCAGCGCGCCGCGAAGGCCATGCGGAGCCCCGAGCCGGGGGTGTAGGGGCCCCCGCCGGGCGCTCACCCCTCCTCGGGCAGCCGCCACCCGGCGGGCCCGGCCAGGTCGAGGGCCTCCTGCGGTCCCCAACCACCGCGGGCGTACGGCAGCGGCTCCGGCGGGGACGCGAGCAGGTCGGCGCTGCGCTCCCACAGCATCTCGATCTCGTCGGCGCGGGTGAACAGCAGGTGGTCGCCGCGCATCACGTCCAGCAGCAGCCGCTCGT
This sequence comes from Miltoncostaeaceae bacterium, assembly GCA_036826475.1. Lineage (GTDB taxonomy): Bacteria > Actinomycetota > Thermoleophilia > Miltoncostaeales > Miltoncostaeaceae > Miltoncostaea. Next base: position 65,073 of record DAISWG010000001.1, read on the forward strand.
ACGCCTCCAGCCCCTCCGCGTCCAGCGCCGCCTCCACGTCCAGCTCCATCCGCGCCCGCGCCGCGACCAGCCGTGGACCCGGCCGCTTCACCCGCAGCTCCAACGCGATCTTCGGGTCCTCCGACAGATCCATCACCAGCACGTCCGGCGCGCCGTCGCCGTCCCCCGCCGGCGGCACCAGCACGTCGGGATCGCGGAACGTCACCGTCAGCACCCGCCGCCCCGCCGCCATCGCCTTCCCCGTCCGCAGCAGGAAGGGCACGCCCCGCCAGCGATCGGCGTCGATCTCCGCCCGCAGCGCGACGAAGGTCTCCGTCCGCGACGCCGGATCGATCCCGTCCTCGTCGCGGAACCCCTCGTACTGCCCGAACACCGCCTGCGCCGGGTCGAAGCGGCGCAGGTCTGCGAACACCGCCGCCTTCGCGTCCTGCAGCGCCTCCGCGTCCAGGCTCTCCGGCCGGTCCATCGCGATGAACCCGAGCACCTGCGACAGGTGCGTCACGACCATGTCGCGGAACGCCCCCGTCTCCTCGTAGAAGCCGGCGCGGCCCTCCAGGTCGAGCGCCTCCGGCACGTCGATCTGCACCGACGCGATGTGGTCGCGGTTCCACACCGGCTCGAAGACGCCGTTCGCCAGCCGCAGGGCCAGGATCCCCTGCACCGCCTCCTTCCCCAGGAAGTGGTCGATGCGGAAGATGCGGTCCTCCGGGAAATGCTCGTGCAGGGCGTCGTTCAACGCGCGCGCCGACGCCGCATCGCGGCCGAACGGCTTCTCCATCACCACCCGCGCGGGATCGTCGGCCAGCCCCGTCGCCCCCAGCATCCCGACCATCGGCTGCATCGCCGACGGCGGCACCGACAGGTACAGCACCACGCCGGCGTCGCCGCCCAGCGCGTCGCGCGCCGCGCGCACCGCGGCCGCCAGCGCCTCGCCGTCCTCCGCCGAGGACGGCGCGAACGTCAGCCGCCCGCCGAAGCGCTCCCACGCGCCGTCCCCCACGTCGGCGCCGTCGTCCGCCAGGCGCGACCGCACCTCCTCCGCCCACGGACCGTCCGGCTCGCGCCGTCCCGAGCCGATCACGCGGTAGTCCTCGGGCAGCAGCCCCGCCCGCTCCAGGCGCAGCAGCCCCGGCAGCAGCTTGCGCCGCGCCAGGTCGCCGCGCGCGCCGAAGACCACGATCACCTGGGGCTCCGGACGGGTCACGACATCACCCTAGGTCGTGCGCCGCGGGCCGCGCCCGCCCACCGCTCCCGGGGGTGGCGATCGAACATGTGTTCGCATACGCTGTCGGACCCCGATGCCCCCCGACCACGCCGCCGAGCTGCTGCGCCTCGCCCGCCTCTACGTCTCCGAGGACGACGCCGAGCGCCTCGTCGGATGGCTCGCGTGGCGCACGGGGCACGACCCGGCCGCCGTGCGCGGCCTGCCGGTCGTCGAGCAGCTGGAGCGGGCGCTGCGGGACTGGCTCGACGACCAGCAGCGGGCCCAGCTGCTGCGGTGGCTCGCGGGGCGCCTGCCGCTGGGGCTGTCCCCCGTCCCCGGCTGACCGGCGCCGCCATTGCCGAACGCTTGCCGTCCGGACACCCGCCGCTCACCCGGCGCGCCGCAGGATGCCCCGCATGCCAGACACCATCGCCGGGATCCCGGCCCACCCGCTGATCGTCCACATCCCCGTCGTCTTCATCCCCCTGACCCTCGTCATCGCGATCGCCGCGGTGGCGTGGCGCTCGCGCCGCCGCGAGCTGAGCCTCGTCGCCCTCGGCGCCGCCCTCGTCGGGATGCTGGGCGCCCAGCTCGCGACCATGAGCGGCGAGTCGCTCCAGGAGCAGATCCCCGGGTCTCCCGTGATCCGCGACCACGCGGAGCTCGGCGAGGGCGCACGCACGCTCGCCATCATCGTGTTCCTGGCCGCGGCGGCCTTCGCCGCCCGGGAGTTCCGCGACCGCTTCCCCCGCCGCGCCGCCGGCGTCGCCCGCGCGGCGGGCCGCCCCGCCGCCGCGGTCGCGCTGAGCGTCGTCCTGCTCGCCACGTCCGCCGCCGCCACCGCCTGGACCGTGCGCGCCGGCCACATGGGGGCCAAGGCCGCCTGGCACGACGTCGCCAGCCGGGACGCCACGGCCGCGCGCTGAGCGCGGCCGGGCGCCCCCGCGCCGGTCAGCCGACGGTCAGGTCGGTGTGCATCCCACCCGCGTAGTGCCCCGGCAGGTTGCAGATCAGGGCGTAGTGCCCCGCCGGGAGCGTGAGCGTCAGGTCCGTCGACGTCCCCGCCGTCATGTCGCCGGTCTCGCCCGCGCTGCCGGCCTCGCTCGCCTCGCCGCTCTGCATGGGGAGGTCGCCCGACGGCGTGGGGGTCCGGATCACCACCATCTCGTGGGTGACGGACCCGGAGTTGGTGACGTGGAACGTCACCTTCCCCGCCGCGACCCGCGTCGCGGAGACGGTCATCGCCAGCTCGGAGGGCGCGCCGAGGGTGACGTCGAGCGCGTGGTCCGCGGCCGTGGCGGCGGCGGTGGTCGCCGGCGTCGCGGCGGCGGTGGTCGCCGGCGTGGCGGCGGCGGCCGCGTCGGAGGAGGGGGCGGCCGGGGGGGGGGGGGGGGCCCCGCCGCAGGCGGAGAGGCCGAGGGCCGCGGCGCCGACGGCCGCGGTCGCGAGGAGGCCGGCACCGAGCCGGCGTGCAGGGACGATCATGGTCACCTCCATGGTTGGACGGCGGCGACCGTAGGAGCGCCGGGGTGAACGGCGCGCCCCGGGGAGGTAAGCGTTGGGCAAGGACCGCCCGCAGCCCTACACTCGCCGGCGTGGCCTCCGTGCTGCTCGTCGAGGACGACATGGCGATCGCGGAGCCGCTCGCCCGGGCCCTGGTGCGCGAGGGCCACGAGGTCGAGCACCGCGAGGACGGCCTCGGGGGCGCCGCCGCCGGCGTCCACGGGAGCCACGACGTGGTGATCCTGGACCTCGGGCTGCCCGACATCGACGGCATCGAGGTGTGCCGCCGCATCCGCGCCGCCCGCCCGGACGTGCCGATCATGATGCTCACCGCCCGCAGCGACGAGATCGACGCGATCGTGGGCCTCGACGCCGGCGCCGACGACTACCAGGCCAAGCCCTTCCGGCTGGCCGAGCTCATGGCGCGCGTCCGCGCGCTCACCCGGCGGGCCTCCCCGTCGCGCCCGGCGGGCGGGGTGCGTGTGGACGAGGCGGCGCGACGCGCCTGGGCGGGCGACCGGGAGCTGAGCCTGGCCCCGCGGGAGTTCGACCTGCTCGCCCTGCTCTGCCGCGAAGCCGGCCGCGTGGTGCGGCGGGAGCGGATCATGAACGAGGTCTGGGACGCGAACTGGTCGGGCTCGACGAAGACCCTCGACGTCCACGTGTCGGGACTGCGGCGCAAGCTCGGCGACGACCCGTCGGCGCCGCGCCTCATCACCACCGTCCGCGGGGTGGGCCTGCGCTTCGAGGCCGAATGACGCTGCGGGCGCGGCTGATCGCGTCGTCGCTGACGATCGCGCTCGTCGCGGTCCTGGCCCTCGGGGTACCGCTGGCCGTCGTGGGCGGGCGGCTCCTGGACCAGCAGGCGCAGAACCGCCTCGCCCGCGAGGCGGTGGCCGTCGCGGGGGCCATCGACGAGCAGGCCGACGCCGGCCGGCTGCCCACGCCCGCGCGGCTCGCCTCGCTGGTCGCCGCCGGACGCCACGTGCGCGTCGAGGGGCTCGGGGGGCGCGGCGTCGGGGCGGGCCCGCCGCTCCGTGGGGAGGTCCGCCGGGCGACGGCCGTCGTGGGCGCCGTGCGCGTCACCGTCACCGAGCCCGGCGACCTGGCCGAGGAACGCATCCACCAGCTGTGGCTGCTCGTGGCCGCGGCGGGCGCGGGGGGCCTGATCCTGGCGGCGGGGCTGTCGGCGTGGCAGGCCGCGCGCCTCGCGCGCCCGCTCGAGCGCCTGGCCCAGGTGTCGCGCCGCCTCGGCCGCGGCGACCTGGCGGCCCGGGCCGGCCCCCAGGAGGTGCCGGAGGTGGACGCCGTCGCCCGGGCGCTCGACCAGAGCGCCGAGGAGATCGCCCGCCGCACCGAGCGCGAGCGCGCCTTCTCGGCCAACGTCGCCCACCAGCTGCGGTCCCCCCTGACGGCCCTCGAGATGCGCCTGGAGGAGCTCGCCGCGTCGGCCGACCCGGACGTGCGCGGGGAGGCCCGGGCGGCCCTCGACCAGACCGAGCGGCTGCGACGGACCACCGACGACCTGCTGGCCGTGGCCCGCCACGGCGATGCCGGGCCCCTCGCGCGCATCGACGTGGCCGCGCTCGCCGCCGACCGGGTGGAGGCGTGGTCGCCGGCGGCCGGCGCGGACCGCCGGGTGCGGTGCGCCACGCCGGACGGCGTGGCCGCGGCGCTGGCGTCGCGCGCCGCCGTGGAGCAGGCGCTCGACGTGCTGTTGGACAACGCCCTGCGCCACGGCGCGGGGGACGTGGAGGTGAGCGCCGCGACCCGCGACGGCTTCGTGCACCTCGCGGTCGCGGACGCCGGCCGGATGGGCGACGACGACGCCGCCGCCGCCTTCGCGGCCCGCCCCGGCGGGCACGGCATCGGCCTGCCGCTGGCCCGCGCGCTGCTCGAGGCGGGCGGCGGCGTTCTGACCCGGGCGGCGACCGCCCCGACCCGCTTCGAGATCGTGCTCCCCGTGGCCTGAGCGGCGCTGCGCCAAACCCGCAACCGCCGCCGGGCGCCCACGGATGGCGGTCGACGCCGGCGGCGCGAGGCTCGGGCCAGGAGATCCGCCCGAGCAGGAGGAGGGGCCATGAGGGTGAGCGACGTGATGTCGGCGCGGCCGATCGTCGTCACATCGAAGAGCCGCCGCGAGACCGTGCGCCGGCTGATGGAGGACGCGGGTGTGCACCACATCCCCGTCATCGACGACGGACGGGTCGCCGGCGTCTGGCTCGCCACGCGCGAGGGCCCGCTGATCCTGCTCGGCCCCGAGCACGTCGACCAGACGTTCCCGGAGGCCGACGCCGAGGAGGCGATGACCGCGCTCATCGAGGACTCCGAGACCGTGCTGGTGTGGGACTCCGGCGTCCCCGCCGGAATCGTGACGCCGAGCGACCTGCGGGCGCTGGTGCGCGACGCCCTGCGCGCCCGGGTCGGCCGCCGCTACGGCGCGCCGGTCGTGGCGCTGATCTGCGGACCCTCCGGCTCCGGCAAGACGACGCTGCTCACGCGCACGCTGTCGCTGCTGCCGGACGTCCGGATCGGCGTCATCCAGGGCAACGCCAAGGCTGACGGCCCGCCCGTGGAGCTGCTCGGCGCACGCTCCGTCGACGCGCCGCAGGCGCACTGGCGCAGCGGGCTGCGGCGCGCCGCGACCCGGCTCGCCGGGTCCGAGCTCATCCTGGCGGAGGACCTCGACGGCCCCGTCGACCCGGAGATGACCGCCGGCGAGGACCTGCAGATCGTGGTGCTCGACGCCCGCGACCTCGCCTCCCGCGAGGACCGCCGGCTGGCGCGGGCGTCCGCCGTCGCGATCTGCCGTGCCGACCAGGCCGAGCCCGCAGCGATCGACGCCGCGGTCGCCGACCTGCGCGCGCGCCGCCCGCACGTTCCCGTGTTCGTCATGGCCCCCGGCCACGACGACCGCGGCCTGCGCGAGTGGGCCGAGTGGCTGGAGGGACAGGTGCGCGTGCGCACCGGCGACCGCGGCCGTCAGCGGACGGCCCGGGCGGCGCACGCCTGAGGAGAGAGGAGGACGACATGCCGACCACACCCGCACGGTGGGATCCGTTCGCGGACCTGCTGCCGATGCGCCGCGAGTTCGAGCGCCTGCTGGCGCCGTTCCAGGGGGGCGTCGCGTCGAACCTGCCGACGCGGTGGGCGCCGACGGCCGACGTGATCGAGTCGGACGACGCGATCGTGATCACCGCCGAGCTGCCCGGCGTGAAGGACGAGGACGTCGAGATCACCGTCCACGACGGCGTGCTCCGCATCGCCGGGGAGCGCCGCCTGCAGGAGGAGGTCTCGGACGAGCGCGCCTACCGGCTCGAGCGGTCCTACGGCGCCTTCGAGCGCCGCTTCCCGCTGCCGCCCGGGGTGAAGGAGGAGGACATCACCGCGGGCATCGCCTACGGGGTCCTGAAGATCACGATCCCCAAGGCCTCTGCGGCGGAGCCCCGCAGGATCGCGCTCGGCGACGGCTGAGCCCCACTCGTCCACCCCGTCGCTCCGGACCAGCGGCGGGGTGGGCGGCGATCACGGCGCGCCGGCGTCGCCGTCGTCGAGCGGCGGGGGCTGCGCGCCCGTGGCGATCATCACGCGATTCCACGCGTTGATGGAGGTGACCGTCACCACGAGGGCGGTCAGGTCGTGGTCGGTGAGCGACCGGGCGGCGTCCTCCCACACCTGCTCCGGCAGCGGCCCGCGGCCCAGGTCGGTGAGGGCCTCCGCCAGGGCGAGGGCGGCGCGCTCGCGGTCGTCGAAGAACGGCGCCTCCCGCCACAGCGCCAGGACGTGGAGGCGCCGCTCGTCCTCGCCGGCCTCCCGCGCCAGGCGGGCGTGGAGGTCGACGCAGTAGGCGCAGCCGTTCATCTGCGACACCCGCACCTTCACGAGCTCGGCGAGCCGGTGCTCGAGGTCCGCAGACCGGCTCAGGGCGGCGAGGGCCCGGCGGGCGTCCGGGGCGTTGCGCTGCAGATGGATGCGGCTCAATGCCCGAACCTCACGTCCGGCAGCACCCGGTGCAGCCAGGACGGCCGCCACCACGCGGCGGCGCCCGCCAGCCGCAGCGCGACCGGCACGAGCAGGAGCCGCACCAGCAGCGCGTCGAGCAGGACGGCGACGCCGAGGATGATCCCCATCTCCTTCGGGGGCAGCGGCCCCGACAGCGCGAAGGTGAAGAAGACCGCCACCATCACGGCCGCGGCCGCCAGGATCACCCGCCCGGAGTGCGCCAGGCCGCCGATCGCCGCCTCGCGCGGGTCGCCGGACCGGTCCAGGTGCTCCTTCGCCGAGGCGAGCAGGAACACCGTGTAGTCCATCGAGATCGCGAAGATCATCGCGAAGAAGAACACGGGGCCCCACGCGTCCAGGAAGCCCTGCGACTCGAACCCGAGCAGGCCGGACAGGTGGCCGTCCTGGAACACGAGCGTGGCGACGCCGAACGCCGCGCCGGTCGCGAGGAGGCTGGTGACCACGCCGATCGCGGCCGCCAGCGGCGCCTGGAGCGCGACCAGGAGCAAGACGAACCCGAGCGCGAGGACGACGCCGATGACGATGGGCGTGTACCGCTCGAGGGTGCCGGCCAGGTCGTGGGTCTCGGCCGCCGCGCCCCCCACCAGCACCGGCGCCGGGAGCGCGTCGCGCAGCCGGGCGATGGTGTCGGCGGTGGCGGTGGACGAGGGGTCGGTGGTGGGGACGGCCTGGACGAGCGCAAGCCCGCCGGCGCCGGCCTGCGGCCCGAGGACCCGGGCGACGCCCGGGTCGGCCGCGGCGACCTCCGCCGCCCGCCGCATCTCGCCGGCGGGGCCGACGAGCTGGAGCGTCCCGGGCGCGCCCGGCCCGAAGGCCGACGCCACCGCCTCGTACCCCTGGCGCGAGCTGTCGCCGTGCGGGACCACCGCGATCGACGGCATGCCCGTCCGGAGGTCCAGCACCGGGATCGCCAGCAGCAGCAGGACCACCAGGGCGGGGATGCCCCACCGCAGCGGCTGCCGCCACAGGCGCTCGCCCCACGCGGCGAAGCGGGCGGAGCGGTGCTCGCCCGCGTGGACCCACGGCAGCGCCAGCCGGTCGACGCGCGGCCCCAGCCAGCGCAGCATCGCGGGCAGCAGGGTGAGCGTCGCGGCGAGCACGAAGACCACCGACAGCATGATCCCGAGGGCCATCGAGCGGAACGCCGGGCTCGGCACGAGCATCACGGCGGAGAGGGACACCAGCACGGTCAGGCCGGAGAACAGGACGGCCGTGCCCGCCGTGTCCATCGTCTCGGTGACCGCCGACGTCACGTCCCGCCGGGAGCCGAACAGGGCCCCCCGGAAGCGGACGAGGATGAACAGCGCGTAGTCGATGCCCAGCGCCAGGGCGAACATCAGGGCGAAGTTCATCGCCCAGATCGACACGTCGAAGACCTGGGCGGCCAGCACGAGCGCCCCGGCCGAGGCCATCAGCCCGACGATGGTCAGCAGCAGCGGCATCCCCGCCGCGACGAGCGCGCCGAACGCCAGCAGCAGGATCGCGAGGGTCACCGGCCAGCTGATCAGCTCCGAGCGCATCATGGCGTCGCGGTTGGCGGCGTTGAAGTCCGACCACATGCCGGACGCGCCGGTCAGGTCGATCGCCATCCCGGGCGGCGCGGCGCCGGCCAGCTCGCCCTTCAGGTCGTCGGCCGCCCGCACCATGTCGGCGGGGCTCGCCGCCGCGCCGCCCATGACGATCGCGGTGCGCCCGTCGGTGGAGATCGTCGCGCCCGGGCGGGGCGGCTGCACGGACGACACGCGGTCGTCGGAGGCCAGGATCCGCTCCGTCCGGGCGATCGCCTGCCGGAAGGCCGGGTCGGCCGTCGTGAGCGTGTCCGAATGGACGGCGACCATCAGCGCGGAGCTCGATGCGCCGTCGAATCCCCGCTCGACCTGCGCCCGTGCCGCGACCGACTCGGAACCCGAGTCCTCCCACCCGGCGCCCGACAGCGCCGTCTCCACGCGGGGGGCCAGGACGCCGAGCGCCAGCGCCACGACCGCCCAGGCCACGAAGACGGCCCGGCGGTGGGCGGCCGACCAGCGGCCGAGGCGCCCGACGACGCCCGGGGCGCTCATCGGGCGCAGCCCGTCAGGGCCGTGAACCGCCGCAGCAGGAGGGAGGCCGGGCAGTCCCCCGCGAGCACGTAGGTCCACTGGCTGAGCCCGGTCACCACCGGGAGCAGCAGGAACCAGGGGCTCACCAGCACGCCCAGCGCGACGCCCGCCAGTGTCACCGAGCCCGCCATGGCGAACAGGACGCGCTCGAGGGTCCGCGTGCGGCGGCGCGGGATGGTCGGGGTGGTGGTGGTGGTCATGGCGTCCTCCGGATCGGGTGGCGGCAACTCTACCACTAAACAACTACAGAGTTGTTTAGTACGATGCCGCCATGGACATGCCGCAGCCGATGCCCGACGCCCTGGTCGACCTCGTGGCCGAGCGCTTCCGCGTGCTCGGCGAGCCGATGCGCATCCGCCTGCTCGACCGCCTCCGCCAGGGCGACGCGACCGTGGGCGAGCTGGCCGACGCGCTGGGGACCAGCCAGCAGAACGTGTCGAAGCACGTCGGCGTGCTGGCCCGCGCCGGCATCGTCGCGCGGGAGAAGGAGGGCAACGCGGTGCGGTGCCGGATCGCGGACCCGTCCGTCATGGCGCTCTGCGAGCAGGTGTGCGGCGGCCTGCGCCGCCGGGTCGCGGAGCTCGGCGCCCTGCTCGAGGCCGCGCCCACGGCCGGCCGCTGAGGCGGGGTCAGCCGCGCACACGCGCCGGGTCGTCGGCGATGACCCCCGTGACGCCCCAGGCGCCGAGCTCCTCGGCCGTCGCGCGGTCCACCACCGGCCAGGTCCACACGTCCTCCGCCCGCTCGCGGAGCGCCGCGACGGTGGCGGGGGTGAGCAGGTCGCGCCGCACGCACGCGCCCTCCAGGGATCCCGGCCGGCGGCGCAGCAGCAGACGCAGCTGCGCGCGGCTGCCCGCCGAGTGCATCGTCCGCACGCCCGGCGCCCCGCGCATCCGCTCCAGGGTCCCCCACCAGCGCCCGCAGACCCGGACGCCGGCGGCGGGCGGCGCGGCGGCCAGCGCGCGGAGCACCGCCCGGGCCAGGCGGGGATCCGGCCCCTTCAGGTCCAGCAGCAGCCCGGTGCCCGGCGGCACGGCCGCCAGGATCGGCGCGAGGAGCGGGCGCGGCGCGTCCCGGTCGAGCAGGTACCACCGTTCCCAGAGCCTCGGGAACGGGCCGAGCGTCTTGGCGTGGCGCACCTCGAGGCGGCGGCGGAACAGGTGGACGTCGGCCTCGACCACGTCGGCGCCCGCGGCCACGGCGGGCGCGATCAGCGAGGGCAGGTTCGCCGCGCGGTGCGCCACCACCAGACCCGGGGCCCTCACCGGCGCGGGCGGGCCCACGCGGGCGTCGGGATGACGGCGGGCAGGCGGCTCGCGATCGCGAGGCCCACCAGCGCGACGGCGCCGCCCGCGACCACGTCGAGCACGTAGTGGTTGGCCGTCGCCACCACCGCGAACGCCATCGCGACCGGCAGCGCGACGGCCGTCGCGCGGAGCCAGCGGTTGCGCGTGGCGTGCCAGACCACGATGCCGACGAGCAGGTTCCACCCGAAGTGCAGGCTCGGGAGGGCGGCGTAGCGGTTGATGAGCCCGGGCGGCTGGAGCGTGCGGTACTCGCTGGTCCCCTCCGTGATCGTGTCGATCAGGGAGAGCACCCCCAGCCGCGGGGGCGCCACCGGCACCAGCGCGAAGATGACCAGCCCGATGGCGCCCGACACGAACATGGCGTTGCGCAGCAGGTAGAAGCGGTCGGGCGCACGGGCGAACAGCACGCCGAGCGTCAGGGCGATCACCGGCCAGTGGCCGTACATGTAGACCGCGTTCACGATGCGGACGAGCGTCTCGTGGTCGATCACGAGCGCCTGCGCGGCGTGCTCCCACTCGATGCCGAGGTCCGCCTCGATCCGCACGAGGAGGCGCGCGTTGTCGAGCGCCGCATCCAGGCTGGACTGCGTGAGGCCGCGGACCGCGAAGTAGCAGAGCGCCGCCCCCACGATGAGCAGCATCTGCACCAGGAGCGGTCGCCAGCCGGGGAACGTCCGCCCCGCCGGAGGCGCGTCCTGGCGGGCGGGCGGGGCGGCCTGCCGCCGACGGTCTGCGATCGCCATGCGCCCATGCTCCGCCCGCCGCCCCCCACCGGGCATCGGGGATCACCCGCAGCGAGGTCGCGTCCCATCCGCGACGTCCCCGCCGCGGGACGGTGCTACCGTCGGAGGCAGATCGCGTGACGGACCGCCGCTGACCACCGCCGCCACACCGCCCGCCGCCCCGCGCCGGCGCCTCGCCGTGCGCCGCGCGCTCACCGTCGCATTCGCCCTCGCCCTGGCGGCGCTGGCGATCGCCGGGGCGATGACCCTGGACCTGGGGGCCGCCGCCCACGCCCTGGCCGGGGCCGACCCCGAGCTGCTCGCCGCCGCGGTCGCGCTCTACGCGGTCGGCCAGACCATCTCGGGCGGCATGTGGGCGACCTGCCAGGCCGCCGGCGGCGTCCGGCGGCTGCCGCTCGGGACGGCGCTGGGCATGCACTGGGTCGCCCGCGCCGCGTGCGAGCTGCTGCCCGCGAGCCTCGGCGAGGCCGCCCGGGTGGCCCTGGTGCGGCGCCACCCGGCGGGCGCCCGTGCCGGCGGCCTGCGGATCACCGGCGGGCGGGTGGGCTACAAGGCCCTGGACGCGCTGGTGACCGGCGTCGCGGTGCTGGCGATGGCCCTGGTGGTGCCGCTCCCGGGCCCCGCGGCCGGGCTCCGCTGGACGGCGGCCGGCGCCGTGGCCGTCGTGGTCGCCGCAGCGGTGGCCTGGCGCCTCGGCGCCCTGCGGCCGCTGCTGGGGCTGCTGCCCGGCCGCGCGCGCGACGCCCTCGGGCGCGTCGGCGAGGGTGCCGGCGTGCTCGGCTCGCGCGAGGCGTCGCGGACCGCCGCGGTGCTGGGCCTGGGTGCGATCGTGGCCCGCCTGCTGAGCCTCGCCGCCCTCCTCGCCGCCCTGGGCGCGCCGCCGCAGGCGGCGGCGCTCGCGTTCTGCGTCATCGTGCTCGCCGGCATCGTCCCCGCCGCCCCCGGGGGCGCCGGCACCCGCGAGCTGGTGCTGATCCCCGCCCTGACGCTCGCCTACGGCATGCCGGGCGACGAGGCGCTGGCCTTCAGCATCGCCGTCCAGGGGACGGCGCTCGTCACGTCGCTCGCGGTGGGGGCGGCCGCCTTCGCATGGCTCGCGCCCGGCCTGACCGGTCGCCGCGCGCGGGAGGCCGGGACGGCGGCGGGCGAACCCGCCGCGGAGCGCGCCGCCGCCTAGCGAGCGGCGCGTCCGGACGGGCGGATCCTCGCGGACGCCGCCTCCGCAGAACCCCGCAGCCGATCGGGTCGCGATCCCCGATTCCGCCCCACCCGGGCGGATCGAGACTCCATGTGTATCCACATGTCGAGAGGAGGCCGTCATGGCCCGCCGCCGACCGATCGCCGCCCCCCACGGGGGCACCCGCGCCCGCATGTGGCGCGCCGCGCTCATCCCGCTCGCCGGAGCCGCCCTGCTCCTGCCGGCCGCCCAGGCGGCCGCCGCCACGGGCACGTTGCGCGTGACCGACGTGGGCCCGTCCCTCGGGCGCACGATCCCGATCGCGATCCCCGGCGGCGGCACGTTCAGCACCGACCCGGGGGTCCGGACCGCGACCCTCACGTCGGCCGACGGCACCCGCATCGTCTCCGAGGCCTGGTGCGTCGACCGCAGGCGCTGGATCGCCGAGGGCGTCACGTACCCCGTCGACGTCCAGACGCCGGCCGACACCGCCGCCCTCCGGTCGCCCGGCGCCCAGGCCGCGGGCTGGCTGATGGGCGAGGCCGACGGGCTCATGGCGCAGGCCCCGGACCGCGGCCTCGAGGCCGCCGCCGTCCAGGTCGCCGTGTGGCGCCTCACCGGCCAGGCGGCCGACGTCTGGCAGGTCACCTCGGACTCCGCCCTGAACGCGCGCGCCGACGCCCTGCGCCGGCTGGCCGAGGGCAGGACGCCGGTGACGGCGCTCGCGCTCCAGGCGCCCGCCGCCGCCGTCGCGCCCGGCGCGCCGGCCGGCCTGGTCGTGTCGGGCACTCCCGGCGCGGAGGTCGACCTGCGGGTCGGGGCCGGAGCCGGGACGCTGACCGCCACCCACGTCGGCATCGGGCCGGCCGGCACCGCCGCCGTGGACCTGACGCCGACCGGACCCGGAACCGTGACGGTCGACGCCGCCGCCCGTGGCGGGGCCCTGATCCGCGCCGCCCATCTGGCCGGCGCGACGGCGCCCCAGGACATGGGCATGCTGCTGCCGCAGCCGCTCGCGGCCCGGGCATCGGTCACCGTGACGACCCCCGTCGTCGCGCCGCCGGCCGTGGTGCCGCCGTCGGCGGTCCCGGTGGCCCGCGCGAAGCCGGCCCGGCTGCGGCTGGGCAAGACCGGCCCGGCCCGCGTCGTGTTCGCCCACGCCATCCGCTACACGCTGACGGTCACGAACCGGTCGGCGGTCACGGCGCAGGACGTCGTGGTGCGCGACCCGGTCCCGCAGGGCACGTCCCTGGGCCGACTGCCCGCACGGGCGCAGCTCGAGGGCGGGGCCGTGGTGTGGCACCTCGGCGACCTGGCCCCCGGCGCCCGCGTGACCGTGCACCTGCGGTTGCGCGCCGACGTCCTGTCGGCCCGGCGCGTGCGCAACGAGGCGCGCGCCTCCGCGTCGAACGCCGCGACGGTCCGGGCGCACGCCGTCACCGCGGTCGTCATCCCGCGGCGGGTCGCCCCCGCCCACATCCCCGTGACCGGCTGACGCCGGCCGCCACGTCAGGAACGGAGGAGTGATGAAGGCCGCGGTCGTCCACCGGTTCGACCAGCCCCTCGCCGTCGAGGACGTGCCGGTCCCGGAGCCGGGGCCGGAGCAGGTGCTCGTCCGGATCGAGACCTGCGGCCTGTGCCACACCGACATCCACGCCGCCCGCGGTGACTGGCCGATCCCGCCCGTGCTGCCGCTCATCCCGGGGCACGAGGGCGTCGGCATCGTGGAGCGGGTGGGGGCCGGCAACGCCCACGGCATCGCGCCGGGCATGCGGGTGGCCCTGCCGTGGCTCGGCTACGCGTGCGGGGACTGCGCGTACTGCAACAGCGGCCGCGAGACGCTCTGCGAGCGCCAGCGCAACACCGGCTACGGCATCGACGGGGCGTTCGCGGAGTACGCCGTCGCGTTCGCGCGTCACGTGGTGCGGGTGCCGGCGGGGATCGACCCCGCCGACGCGTCCCCGCTGACGTGCGCCGGGGTGACCACCTACAAGGCGGTGAAGGTGTCGGGCGCGTCGTCGGCCGACCTCATCGCCGTCTTCGGCGTCGGCGGCCTGGGCCACCTGGCGGTGCAGTACGCCGCCATCACGGGGGCGCGCGTGGTGGCGGTCGACATCAACGAGCACCGCCTGCGCACCGCGCGGCGCCTCGGCGCGGAGGAGGTCGTGCACGCCGGCGAGGACGATCCGGTCGCGGCGATCCGCCGGCTCGGCGGTGCCCGGGCCGCGATCGTCACGGCGGTCCAGCCGGTCGCCTTCGAGCAGGCGTTCGGGTCGCTGGCGCGCGGCGGCACGCTCGTCTGCGTGGGCCTTCCCGCGGAGAACGCGATGCGCCTCCCGATCTTCGAGACCGTGCTCGGCGGCCTCACCGTGGTCGGCTCGATCGTGGGGACGCACCACGACCTCGAGGAGGTCTTCGAACTGCACACCCGGGGCATGACCACCGTCGAGCGCAGCGAGGTCCCCCTGGACGACGTGAACGCCGCGATCGAGGCGGTCCTGGACGGCAGCGCCGGGACGGCGCGCATCGTGCTGCGGCCCGTGTGGGTGCCCGGCGCCGCCGAGCCCGTCCGCGCGACCCGCGGCGGCACCGGGGCGGGCGCCCGCAGGTTCGACCACACGGGCGCCTTCGCGCCGGGCGGCGTGATCGGGCTGCCGACGCACCGCGGCGGCGGGACGGTCGCCGGGCGGTGAGCCCCGGGCCGGGGCCGGCGGGGCGGCTCTTCCGCGACCTGCGCTCGTCCCCGGGCGGGCTCACCTCCCGGGAGGCCGCCCGCCGGCTCCAGGCGCACGGCCCCAACGAGCTGGAGCGCCGGCAGGGCGCCGTCTGGCCCCGCCAGGTGGCCGCCCAGCTCGTGCACCCCCTGGCGCTGCTGCTGTGGGCGGCGGCCGCCCTGGCCGCCCTCGCCGGCACCGGCGCGCTGGCCGTCGCCATCGCCGGCGTGGTGGTGCTGAACGCCGCGGTCGCGGTGGTCCAGGAGCGCCAGGCCGAGCGCGCCATCGACGCGCTGCGCCGCTACCTGCCGCCGCAGGCGACGGTGCTGCGCGACGGCGTCCGGTGCACCGTCCCGGCCCGGGAGCTCGTGACCGGCGACGTGCTGGTGATCGAGGAGGGCGACCGCATCTCGGCCGACGCGCACCTGGTGTCGGGCGCCGTCGAGGTCGACATGTCCGCGCTCACCGGCGAGTCGGAGCCCGTCCAGCGCGGCGCCGATCTGGAGGACGCGCACCCGTCGCCGCTCCAGGCCCGCGACATGGTGTTCAGCGGCACGCTCTGCACGGGCGGCGAGGCCGTCGGCCTGGTGCGCGCGACGGGGATGCGGACCGAGCTCGGGCGCATCGCGGCGCTGTCGCAGCGCGGGGACCGCGAGCAGAGCCCGCTGGAGCGCGAGGTGCGGCGGGTGGCGTGGCTCATCGCCGCCGTCGCCGTGGCGGCCGGCCTCGCGTTCATGGCCCTGGGGCTGCTGGCCGCGGGCCTCCCCGTGGCGGACGCCGTCAAGTTCGCGATCGGCCTGCTGGTGGCGAACGTGCCGGAGGGCCTGCTCCCCACCATCACGCTCTCGCTGGCGGTCTGCGTGCGGGCGCTCAGCCGCAGGGGCGCGCTGGTCAAGCGGCTCTCGGCGGTCGAGACCCTGGGCGCGGCGACGGTGATCTGCACGGACAAGACCGGGACGCTCACCGAGAACCGGATGCGGCCGGTGGCGGCCTGGACGCTCGCGGGCGAGGTCGCGCTGCCCGGCGGGGCGGCGGCCGCCGCCCCGGTCCTCGGGCGGCTCGCCCGGCGTGCCGCGGCGTGCAGCAACGCCGTGGTCGACCCGTCGGGCGCCCGCCCCGCGTCGGGGGATCCCACGGAGGTGGCGATGCTCGAGGCGGCCGCGACCCTCGGCGCCGACGTCGGCGCCGAGGGCCGCGACGCCGGCCGGCGGGCCGTGTTCCGCTTCGACCCCGCGCGGCGCACGATGGCGACGATCGACGACGGCGACGACGGCCGCTGGGTCAGCGTGAAGGGCGCGCCGGAGGCGATCGAGGCCCGCGCCGTCCGCATCGCCGGGCCGGACGGCGCCGAGCGGCCCATGGGCCCCGAGGACCGCCGGAGCGTGGCGCGCGCGGTGGAGGCCATGGCCGCACGCGGCCTGCGGGTGCTCGCCGTCGCGGACCGCCCGGTCCCCGCGGAAACGACGCCCGCCGACCGCGACGACGCGGAGCGCGACCTCTGCCTCCTGGGCCTCGTGGGGATGCACGACCCGCCCCGCGCGGCCGTCCCCGCGGCGGTGGAGCGGTGCCGGCAGGCCGGCATCGGGATCGTGGTGGTGACCGGCGACAACGGCCTGACCGCCGCGGCCGTCGCCCGCGAGGTGGGCATCGTCCGGGGCACGGCGCGCGTGGTGGGCGGGCCCGAGCTGACGGCGATGGACGACGCCGCGCTGTCGGCCCTGGTGGCCGACCCCGACGGGCTCATCTTCGCGCGCGCCGAGCCGGAGGCGAAGCTGCGGATCGCGGAGACGCTGCGCGCCCGCGGCCACGTCGTCGCGATGACGGGCGACGGCGTGAACGACGCCCCCGCCCTGCGCCACGCCGACATCGGCGTCGCGATGGGGCGCTCCGGCACGGACGTGGCGCGCGAGGCCGCGACGATGATCCTCACCGACGACGACTTCGCGACCATCGTCGCCGCCGTCGAGGAGGGGCGCCGCGTCTACGCGAACGTCCGCCGGTTCGTGCTCTACATCCTGGCCCACTCCCCGCCCGAGGTCGTCCCGTTCCTGGCGTTCGCCCTCTCCGGCGGCGCGATCCCGCTGCCCCTGACCGTGATGCAGCTCCTGGCGGTCGACCTCGGGACGGAGACCCTCCCCGCGCTCGCCCTGGGCCGCGAGCCCGCCGACCCCGACGTCATGGAGCGGCCGCCCCGGCGCGCCGGCGCCCGGCTGGTGGACCGCGCGCTGCTGGGACGCGCCTGGGGCGCGATGGGCCTCGCCTCGGCGGCGCTGGTGATGTGCGCGTTCCTGGGCGAGCTGCTGGCGGCGGGCTGGTCGCCCGGCGACCCGACCGGCGAGGGCGCGGCGCTCCACGGCGCCTATCAGCAGGCCACGACGATGGCGTTCCTCGGCATCGTGGCGTGCCAGGTGGGCACCGCGATGGCCGCGCGCACCGAGGACGGCGCCCGCACGCGCCCGCGCCTGCTGGCCAACCGGCTGCTGCTGTGGGGCATCGCCTTCGAGCTGGGGCTCTCGGCCCTGATCGTGACCGTCCCGCTCCTCCAGGAGGTGTTCGGCACGGCCGTCCCCACGGTCCCCTCGCTCCTGGTGCTGCCCGTCTTCCCCCTCGTGGTGTGGGCGGCCGACGCGGCCCGGCGGCATCGCCGCCTGCGGCGGGCGGGCGTGCGGGCCGCGCATGCGTGACGCGTATTTCCCCGTAGGCGGCGCGCGGCGCGGCGCGGATGCCGCCGCGGGGCGCGGCGGGGACGATGCCGGGCAGGACCCCCGTGGAGGTGGAACGACGTGAGCGTCGTCACGATCAGCGCCATCAAGGCGGACGTCGGCGGCTGGGTGGGCCACAGCGCCGTGCACCCGGAGATGCTGGTGGAGGCCGAGCGCCGCGTCCGCGGCGCCGTCGCGGAGGGGCTGCTGCTGGACGGCGCGGTCAACGCCTGCGGCGACGACGTCAACCTGGTCATGACGCACCGGCACGGCATCGACGCCGAGCCCGTCCACCGCTTCGCCTGGGAGTCGTTCGAGGCGCTGACCGCCGTGGCCCGGCGGCTGCACCTGTACGGCGCGGGCCAGGACCTGCTGGCCGACGCCTTCTCGGGCAACGTCCGCGGCGCGGGACCCGGGGTGGCGGAGATGGAGATCCGGGAGCGGCCGTCGGAGCCGTTCATCGTCTTCGCCGCCGACAAGTGCGCGCCCGGGGCCTGGAACCTGCCGCTCTACTCCATCTTCTGCGACCCGTTCAACACGGCGGGCCTGGTGATCGACACGGCGATGCACCGGGGCTTCACGATCGAGGTGCACGACCTCGTCGAGCGCCGGGCGATCCGGCTGACGTGCCCCGCGGAGCTCTACGACCTGCTCGCGCTCATCGGCACGCCGGGGCGCTACGTGGTCAAGCACGTCTTCCGCGCCGGCGAGCCGGACGAGCCCGTGGCCGCGACCTCGACCTCGCGCCTGTCGCTCATCGCGGGGCGCTACGTGGGCAAGGACGACCCGATCATGATCGTCCGCTGCCAGAGCGGCCTGCCGGCGGTGGGCGAGGTGCTCGAGCCGTTCGCACGCCCGCACCTGGTGGCCGGCTGGATGCGCGGGTCCCACAACGGCCCGCTGATGCCCTGCGCGATCGGCGACAGCCACCCGGCCCGCTTCGACGGGCCGCCCCGCGTGGTGGGCATGGGGTTCCAGCTCGCCGACGGGCGGCTGGTGGGACCCCGCGACATGCTCGGCGACGTCTCCTTCGACCGGGCCCGCGCGATCGCGCTGGAGCTTGCCGACCACATGCGGCGGCTCGGCCCCTTCGAGCCGGGCCGCCTGCCGGCTGAGGACATGGAGTACACGACGCTGCCGGCCGTCGCCGCCCGCCTCGAGGACCGGTGGACCCCCATCCCCGAGCCGGCCGGCGCGCACGCG
This sequence comes from Miltoncostaeaceae bacterium, assembly GCA_036826475.1. Taxonomy (GTDB): domain Bacteria; phylum Actinomycetota; class Thermoleophilia; order Miltoncostaeales; family Miltoncostaeaceae; genus Miltoncostaea. The sequence goes on from DAISWG010000001.1 coordinate 83,748, forward strand.
GAGGCGACGGGATGAGCGCGGACGCCCCGCCCCCGCGGCCCGCGCTGGGCGACCTGATCGACCTGGACGGCCGGGTGGCCGTGGTGACCGGCGCGTCCATGGGGATCGGCCTCGGCATCGCCCGCCGGCTCCACGAGGCGGGCGCGGCGGTCGTGCTGGCCGACCTGCGCGGCGACCTGGCGGAGGAGGCGGCCGCCCTGATGGAGGCCGGGCGTCCCGGCAGCACGATGGCCGTGCGGGCCGACGTGTCCGATGAGGACGACGTGCGGCGCATGGCCGACCGGACCGTCGCCCGCCTCGGGCGGATCGACATCCTGGTGAACAACGCCGGCATCTACCCGAACCGGCCGCTCGCGCAGATGGACGCCGCGACGTTCCGGCGCGTGCTGGAGGTGAACCTGACCGGCGCGTTCCTCTGCACGCGCGAGGCCGCGCGCCACATGGTCGCCCGCGGGGCGGGCGGGCGCATCGTCAACGTCACCTCGATCGACGCGCTGCATCCGTCGATGGTGGGGCTGGCCCACTACGACGCGTCGAAGCACGGCCTGTGGGGGTTCACGAAGAGCACGGCGCTGGAGCTGGCGCCCCACGGCATCGTGGTCAACGCAGTGGCGCCGGGCGCGATCCGGACGCCGGGCGTGGGCGAGGTGGACGAATCGACCCTCGACGCCTTCGCGGCGCTCGTGCCCATGGGCCGGATCGGCCTGCCCGACGACATCGCCCGGGCGGTGCTGTTCCTCGCGTCGGACCTCGCGAGCTACGTCACGGGGGCCCAGCTCGTGGTGGACGGGGGACGGCTCCTGTCCTGACCGTCCCGCCGCCGGGGGGCGCGGATCCGGGGGGATCCGCAGCCGGACCCCGGGATCGTCCGCGGCCGCGACCGCACCGACCCGGTGGGCGCGCGCCGCCGGGCCGCCTACCGTCGGGCCGATGGACGGACCCGACGCACTCGCCGCGCTGCTCCCGCACGCCCCCCTCGTCGAGGTGATGGGCCGCGACGTGGGCGCCCCGCCCGCCGTGGCGTGGGCCCGCGTCCGCCACGGCGACGTAGGCGCCGGCCCGGCGGCCCGCGGCCCTCTTCGGCCTGCGCGCCCTGCCCGCCCGGCTCGCCGGGCACCCGCCGCCCGGCCCCCGCCCGCTGCGCATCGACGACATGGTCTCGACCCCCGCGGAGCCCGGCTTCACGCTGCTGGCCGACGACCCGCCGCGCGAGGTGGTGGTGGGGGCCGCCGGGGCCGTGTGGCGTCGCGAGATCCCGTTCGTGCACGTCGCCGACGCCGCGGCGTTCGCCGCCGCCGGGGCCCCGGGGACGGTGCGCGTGGCGTGGGCGCTGCGCGTGCGGCCCCGCGCCGACGGCGGATCGCGCGTCGAGGTCGAGGTGCGCGTCGACCCCGGCGACGCGGCGGCCTGGCGGCGCTTCCGCTGCTACTTCGCGGCGATCGGCCCGTTCTCGCGGCTCATCCGCCGCGCGCTGCTGCGGGACCTCGCGCGCGACCTGGGCGAGCCGCCGATGCCGGGCGACGCCCTGCTGCCCGACGCGGCCGTCGCCGCGACCCACGAGACCACGATCCGGGCGACGCCCGCGGAGGTGTGGCCGTGGCTCGCCCAGATGGGCGCCGGCCGGGCGGGGTTCTACTCGCTGGACGCGATCGACAACGGCGGGGGCCCCAGCGCGCGGGAGATCCATCCCGAATGGGCGACGCTGCACGCCGGCGACCGCGTCCCCGCGGACGGCCGCGGCGGCCACTTCGAGGTGCTCGAGGCGCGCGAGCCGAGCGCCCTGGTGCTCGGCGGGCTATGGGACGCCGACGCGGGCCGCAACGTCCCGTTCGCGGGACCCCGGCCACCGCGCCACTGGCATGCCACGTGGGCCTTCGCACTCGAGCCGGCCGGCGGGGGGCGCACGCGCCTGCGCGTGCGGGCACGGGTCGCCCACCCCCGCGCCGGCGGGGCGCGCGCCGCCTGGATCCGCCCGGCCCACGCCGTCATGCAGCGCGTGCAGCTCCGCAATCTGGCGCGCCGCGCGGAGGGCCGGGCCCGCACCGGCTGGCGCGACGTGGCCGCGGGCCTCGGTGGCGCGGCCCGCATGGCGGCCGCCGTCGCGACGCCGGGCCGGCGGGGGATCCGCTCGACATGGGGGGCGGGGACGGCGCTCGCGTCGCGCCCGCACCCCGGCGACGACCTCGTGCCCCGGCCGCAGTGGGGATGGACGCATGCGGTCACGGTCGACGCGCCGCCCGAGGCCGTCTGGCCGTGGATCGCCCAGATCGGCGCCGACCGGGCCGGCTTCTACAGCTACACGTGGCTCGAGAACCTCGCCGGGTGCGGCGTCCGCGACGCCGAGCGGATCCACCCCGAGTGGCAGGCGCGGCCGGGCGATCACCTCGTGCTGCACCCGCAGGCGCCGCCGCTCACGATCGCGGAGGTCGTCGAGGGGCGCCACCTGCTGGCGCACGGCCCGCCCGACGCGGCGTCCCGCGCCGCGGGCCGCCCCTGGGCGGCGGCGAGCTGGCTCATCGCCGCCGAGCCCCTCTCGCGGGGCCGCACGCGCGTCGTCAGCCGGTACCGGTGCGCATGCTCCGGCGACCTGCGGACCCGCCTCGCGATGGGCCCGGCGCTCGTCGAGCCGGTCGGCTCCACGATGGACCGCCGGATGCTGCACGGGATCGCCCGCCGCGCACGGGCGGGCGGGTGACGGCGGCGCCCCCCGCCGGAGGCGCCGTCCCCGGGCCGCACGCCGCCGGCGACGGCGGCGAGCGGGTGCTGCTGCGCGACGGGCGCAGCGTCGCCGTGCGCCCCTGTCGCGAGGACGACGCCGACGGCATCGGCGCGATGATCGCGGGGATGTCACCGGCGGCGCGGGCGATGCGGTTCGGCGCCGCGCGCGGCGGCCTCACCGGCCGCGAGGCCCGTGACATGGCGGCCGCGCCGGGACCGCTGGGCGCCGGCGTGGTGGCGGTCGCCGGCGGCGAGGGCGAGCGCATCGTGGCGGTCGCCCGCTACTACCGCGCCGCGGGGGCCGCCGACGCGGAGCTGGCGGCCGCCGTCGCCGACCGCTGGCAGGGCCTGGGCCTGGGGACCGCCCTCGTGGAGCGCCTCTGCGACCACGCCGCCGCGAACGGCGTCGACACGCTCTGGGCGTGGATGCGGACCGACAACCGGCGGATGCGGAGCGTCCTGGAGGGGCTCGGCGGCCCCGTGACCCTGGAGCGGACGCGCGACGGCGTGCTGGCGCGCGTGCCGCTGCACTTCGACGCGGCGCGCGACGACGCCGGCGGGGCGCGGGACGCGGGCGGCGCCGCCGCGTCGCTGCGGCCATTGATGCGGCCGCACGGGATCGCCGTGGTGGGGGCGTCGCGCGACCCCTCCGCGCCGGGTGGCGCCGTGCTCCGCGCGCTGGTCGAGAGCGGGACGGCTCCCGTCTATGCCGTGAACCGCGCCGCCGACCTCGTCGCCGGGCGCCGCGCGTACCGCTCGCTGGGCCTGCTGCCCGGGCCGGTCGACCTGGTGGTGGCGGCGGTCCCGGCAGAGGGCGTGCCGGCCGTGGCCCGGGAGGCGGCCGCGTGCGGCGCCCGCGCCCTGGTGGTGCTGTCGGCCGGCTTCGCCGAGCAGGACGCCCACGGCGCCGCCCTCCAGGCCGAGCTCGTCCACGTGTGCCGCACCGCCGGCCTGCGCCTGGTGGGGCCGAACTGCCTGGGCGTCTCCGTGAGCGCCGGGCCGGCCCCGTTCGACGCGACGTTCGGTCCCCTCCCGGCGCGGGCGGGCCGGATCGCCCTCGCCTCCCAGAGCGGCGGACTCGGCGTGGCCGCCCTCGCCCACTGCGCGGCCCGCGGGATCGGGACCTCGTCGTTCGTGAGCCTCGGCAACGGCGGCGACGTGGGGCCGGAGGACCTGCTGGCCTGGTGGGACGCCGACCCCGACACCCGCGCCGTGCTGCTGTACCTGGAGGGCGTCGGCGACCCCCGACGGTTCGCCCGGATCGCCCGGCGGGTGTCGCGGCGGACCCCCGTCGTCGTCCTGAAGGGCGGCCGCGGCGGCGCCGGGCGGCGGGCCGCGGGGTCGCACACCGCCGCCCTCGCCGCCGGCGAGCCGATGACCGACGCGCTGTTCGACCTGGCGGGCGTCGTGCGGGCCGACACGCTGGAGGAGCTGCTCGAGACCGGCGAGGTGCTCGCCTCCCAGCCGCTCCCGCCGGGGCCCCGGATCGGCATCGTCTCCAACGCCGGCGGACCCGCGATCCTCGCCGCCGACGCCGCCGAGGCGGCCGGCCTGGAGGTGCCGCCGTTCGGCGACGCGCTCCGGACGCTGCTCGCCTCGATGCGGACCCCGCCCGCCGCCGACGGGAACCCCGTCGACCTCGGCGCGGGCACCGGCGCCGAGGCGGTCGAGCGCGCGGGCAGGGCGATCGTCGCCTCGGGGGAGGTGGACGCCCTCATGGTGCTGGTGACCCCCCTGCGCGGCGCGGACACCCCGGCGATCATCCGGGCGGCCGAGGCGCTGGCCAACGACCGGATCCCCGTGGTGGGCTGTGTGGTGGGACCGGCCCCCGAGCCGCCGGCGGACGAGCCGCCCATCCCCTGGCTCGCGATGCCGGAGGGCGCGGCGCGCGCCCTGGCCGGCGTCCGGCGCGCGGCGCAGGCGGCCGCCCGTCCCGGCGACCCGGCGGTCCGGCCGGCGGGCATCGACCCCGCGGCGGCCCGCGCCGCCCTGGCCGAGGCCGAGCCGGGCGCGTGGCTCCCGCCCGGGGCCGTGGAGCGGGTGCTCGGCGCCTACGGGATCCCGGTCCCGCGCGCGATCCTCGCCGTGAGCGCCGCCGACGCCGCGGCGGCGCTGGCCGACATCGGCGGTCCCGTCGCGGTGAAGCTCGTCAGCGGCGCGCTGACCCACAAGTCCGACGTGGGGGGCGTGGTACTGGGCCTCCGCACCCCCGACGAGGCCGCCGCCGCGGTCCGCGGGATCGCCGGGGAGCTGCGGGCCCGCGGGCTCGAGGACCGGATGGAGGGGGTTCTCGTCCAGGAGATGGCGCCGGCCGGGACCGACCTGATCGTCGGCGGCCTCCGCGACGCGGTGTTCGGGCCGTGCGTGCTGGCCGGCATCGGCGGCACCGACGCCGAGGTGTGGCGCGACCGCCGTGTCGCGCTGGCGCCCGTCGGGCCGGCGTCGGCGCGCGAGCTCTGGGATCGGCTGCGGGGGGTGGCGCTGCTGGACGGCTGGCGCGTGCTGCCGGCGGTGCCCCGCGACGCCCTCGCCGACCTGACCGCCCGCGTGGGGTGGCTCATGTCGGACATCCCGGGGGTCGCCGAGCTGGACCTCAACCCGGTGCGGACCGACGCCGCCGGGCGTCCCGTGGCGCTGGACGCCCGGATCCGCCGCGCGCAGACCCGCGAGCCGCGTCCGTAGTCCCCCGCACCGGCGGTCGGCCGCCCCCCCGATGGAGGCCCGGACGCCGCGCGGGAGCCTTCGACGGTCGGCCGGGGTTCGGCCGCGCCAACGAGGATGGGAGGCAGCCGTGAGCGATTCGCCCCTGGGATCGCCCGAGGTCCGGACGGCGGCGCTGGAGGAGCGCGTCGACGCGCTCGAGCGCGAGGTCGAGAGCCTGCGGGAGGACATCCGCGCGCTGGCCGCGACCGTGCGGGACGCCTCCGGCCCCGTCGATCGGTGACGGCGCGGCGGCATGACGGCCGCATCCACCCGCCGCCCGCCCGGCCGCCGTTCGGGAAACCCGCGGCCGGGAGCCGCGCGCACGCCGATGGACCGCTCCCGCCCCCGCGGGATGCTGGGGCGGTCATCGCAACGACCTGACGGAGGAGGGGCCATGGGAACGGAGACGCCGGTGCGGGAGGCGACGGGCGACCGCACCGCCGATCTCGCGGCGGGCGAGTCCGACATCGCCGGCCGGGCCGTCTTCGCGTGGGTGCTGGTACCCGCCGCGGGGCGCATGGTCCACGAGCTGGCCGAGGGGCACGACGCGCACGACGCCATCGAGGAGCTCCGCGCCGCCGTGCGGCTGCTCGACCGCCTCGGGTGGCCGGACGACGAGTCCGGCGCCACGCGGCTGAACCCGGACGAGGCGGCGGTGGTCCGCGTGGCGGCGCGGTCGCAGCTCGGCCGCGGCGTGAACCCGGACCGCGCGGCGCGCGGCCGGGTGGCGCGCGGGCACACCGTGGACCTCCCGCCGGCCGGCGCGCTGGGGGCGGTGCTGGACGCCCTGGAGCGCGGCCTGCGCTGACCGCGCCGGGGCGCGGCTCAGACGGCCGCGCCCACCAGGCTGCCGACGGCGGCGGTGAGGCCCATCGCCGCCGCGCCCCACAACGTGACGCGGGCGACGGCCGGCCACCGGGGGGCGCCGCCCAGCGCCGCGCCGATGGCCCCGAGGCCCGCGAGCGCGGCGATCGTGAGGCCCACGAGCAGCCCCACCCGCACCCCGGCGCCTCCGGGGGCCACGGCCGCGACGACGGGCACCGTCGCCCCCGCCGTGAACGCCAGGGCCGACGCCCAGGCCGCCTGCCACGGGCGGGCCATCCGCTCCTCGGCGAGCCCGAGCTCGTCGCGGGCGTGGGCGCCGAGGGCGTCCTTGTCGGTGAGGGCCTCCGCGACGCGGTGGGCAAGCTCGGACGGCAGCCCCCGGCGCTCGTAGATCCCCGCCAGCTCCTCGAGCTCGCCTGCAGGATCGGCCCGCAGCTCGCGCCCCTCCAGGGCCAGGTCGGCGTTCTCCGCGTCGCGCTGGGACGACACCGACACGAACTCGCCGGCGGCCATCGACAGCGCGCCGGCCGCCAGGCCCGCGAACCCCGCGAGGATCGTGGCCTGGTGGGAGGCGCCGCCGGCCACCACGCCGAGCAGCAGGCTCGACACCGAGACGAGCCCGTCGTTGGCGCCCAGCACGGCGGCGCGCAGCCAGTTGCTGCGGCCGCTGAGGTGGCGCTCGGGGTGCGTCAGCGACGGGAGGGGCACGATGTGCACAGCCTGTCAGGCCGCGGCTACTCGGTGACCCGCAGCGCGACCGCGGGACGGATCGCGGCGGCGCGCGCCGACGGGATGGCCGTGGCCGCCAGCGCCCCGGCCAGCGCCGCCCCCAGCATCGCGGCGATCGTGCCCCACGGGGCGCTGAACGGGATGGACGACTCGCCGAACGCGTCCGAGCGGGTGGCCAGGAGCCAGCACGAGAGCACCGCGAGGCCCCCGCCGATGAGGAGCCCGCGGGCCGCGATGAACCCCGATTCGAGCACGAACGCCCGGCGGACGGTCGTCGAGGGCAGGCCCATCGCCCGCAGCATCCCGATCTGGCGGCGGCGCTCGCGGACGGCGCGCACCATCACCACCGCCAGGCCGCCCACCCCGATCACCAGACCCAGCGCCACGAAGCCCTGCGCCAGGGCCATGAACGCCCGGTTGGCCCCGAGGGCGCGGTCGACCACGGCCCGCAGCGACTCCGCGTCGGCCCCGTGGTCGACCATGTCCGCGGTGATGCCGGCGGCCACGGCGCCGGGGTCGGCGCCCGGCGCCGTGGCCACGAACGCGCGGCTCGACACGGCGTCGGCGCCGAGGACGTCGCGGGCGGTCCGCGACGAGACCATCACGCCGCCGTACGCCCAGTCGGCCTCGACGATGCCCGCGACCCGCAGCCGGCGGCTGCGGCCGCTCGCGGGGTCGCGCATCACCACCGACTCCCCCGCCTCCACGTAGTGCGCCTCCGTGCCGCCGCCGGTCTGGAGGAACCAGTCGGGCACGATCGCGGCGTGCGGGTCGCGCAGCACCGCCTCCCAGGCGGCCCGGTCCGTCGCGTAGCGCGGGTCCCGCTGCCCCAGCGCGGGGGTGCCGCGGGCCAGCAGGCGCGCGTCGAAGCCGGTCATGTGCCAACGGCCGAACTCGGGGTGGCGGGGCGCCGAGAACTCGGGGAGCGCCCGCAGCAGCGGGGCGACGCCCGTCACCCCGGGCCGCGCGGCCAGCGCCGCCGCGGGCACCGGGTTCCCCGGGCTCGAGTCGGTGACCACCGTGTAGCCGGCGCCGATGTCCCCGACGTACCGCGGCGCCTGCTGCCCGTAGAGGTGGGTGATGACGCTCATGAACACGAGGCCGAAGATGACGAGCGCGAACATCCCCATCTGCATCGCCGTGCGGAAGGGCCGCGCGAGCGGGTAGGCGAGCCCCAGGCGCGCCGCGAGGCCCCCGCGCGGCGCGCGGGCCGCGGCGCGCATCCACAGGCCGGAGTCGAGGGTCGCCAGGCAGATGCCGGCGGCGCACATCACGACCCCCTGGGCCACGAAGCCCTGGATCCCGGCGCGCTCGAACGTGTCGGGCAGGACGACGACGCAGACGGCCCCCCACGCCAGGATGGCCAGCGCGGCGGCGGTGACGACCGGGCGGGGGCGCGTGACGGTGGCGAGGACGCCCGCGACGCCGCCGATCACGAGCACCGGTCCGACGAGGGCCGGGAACCACGCGCCGCCCTGCGCGAGCCCTGCCGCCGAGGCGGCCACGCCGAGCGCCAGGGCGGCGGCCGCGGCCATCCGGATGCGGCCGGCCGAGCGCCGCCACGGGGGCGCGGGGAGGTCGCGGATCGCGCGGATCACGTTGAGCCGCGCGGTCCGGGCGCTGGTGAGCCAAACGGTCAGCAGCGAGATCGCCGCGCCGATGCCGAAGCCCAGCAGCACGCTGCCCGGCGGGACCGCCAGGCGCAGGCCCAGGTCGCCCTCGACGTCGGCGAAGATGCGGGCCGCGACGGCGACCACCACCCGGGCCACCCCGATGCCGGCCAGGGCCCCGAGCGCCGCGCCAGCCACGGCGTACACGGCGCCCTCCATGGCGAACGCCCGGACCATCGCCAGCCGCTTCAGCCCCAGGGCCCGCAGCGTGCCGAGCTGGCTCCGGCGCTCGTCGGCGAGCATCACGAACACGTTCACCAGCAGCAGGATCCCGGCGATGACGGCCACGGCGCCGATGGCGCCGAACGCCGCGGTGAAGGACCGGCCCGCCTCGTCGGCCTGGTCGAGCAGGTCGCGCTTCACCGGCTGCACGGTCACGGCGGCGACCGGCGCCATCGCGCCCGCCGCGACCGCCCCGACCTCGTCGGTGCGGCCCGCGCCGCCGAACACCCCGCCGCCGTTCGAGATCAGCACCAGGCCCTCCGGGGGCGGCGCCCCCGGCGCCGTCCCGATCGCCGCGACCGTGCCGGGGGGCACGATCGCGTTGACGCTCTCCGCGTCGGACGCGTCGCCCAGCCCGGCGAGCCCCACGCCGGGGACGACGCCGGCCACCCGCAGGGTCTCGGCGCCGCCGGCGGCGATCACGCGGATCCGCGCCCCCGGGGCGACGCCCAGGCCGCGCGCGGCGTCCTCCTCGAGCACCACCTCGCCCGGCCGGGGGGCGACCACGCCGGCCAGCCCGGTGTCCCGTGCGGAGCCGCCGAAGACCCGCGACCGCGCGACGTCGAGCTCCAGCAGCCGCAGGTGGGGCTCCGCGCGCCGCGGCCCGGTCACGGTGACGCCGACTGCGGGGGCGCGCAGCGCGGTGGTGACCGACGCGCCCTCCGGGAGCCGGGCCGCGACCGCCCGCGACGCCGCGCCGACCCGGCCGGCGGGCACCCGCACCAGCTCGTCCACCGGTCCCAGCTCGGCCCGCGCCACGTCGCGGACGGACGCGCGCAGGCTGTCCCCCACCAGGATCGACGACGTGATGATGGCGGCCCCCAGCAGGCAGCCCGTCAGCACCAGCGCGCCCTCGCCGCGGCGCCGCAGCACATTGCGCAGCGCCAGCCGGCGGATGAGCGGCGCCCGCAGCGCGTCGTGCACGGCGATCAGCGCCGGCACGGCGACGAGCGCCAGGAGCAGGGGGATCACACCCCGACCGCCACCTCGGCCGGGACCCCGTCGGCCACCACCCGGCCGTCGCGCATGCGGATGAGGCGCGGCGCCGAGGCGCCGATCCCGGGGTCGTGGGTCACGATCACCAGGCTCTGCCCGGCGTCGTGGACCTCGCGCAGCAGATCCATCACCTCGGCGGCCGTCTCGCTGTCGAGGTTGCCCGTCGGCTCGTCCGCCCAGATCAGCTCGGGCTCGGCGACCAGCGCCCGGGCGATCGCGACCCGCTGCTGCTCGCCGCCCGACAGCTCGGCGGGGCGGTGGCGGGCGCGGCCGCCGAGGCCGACCCTCTCCAGCATGGCCCGCGCACCGTCGCGCGCGTCGTGCGCGCGCACGCCCAGCAGCAGCAGGGGCAGCTCGACGTTCTCCTCGGCGCTGAACACCGGGATCAGGTTGAAGCTCTGGAACACGAAACCCATGTGGCGGGCGCGGTGGGCGGTGCGCCGCGCGTCGGGCATCGCGTGGACGTCCTCCCCGCCCACCAGCACGCGGCCGCCGTCGATCTCGTCGAGCCCGGACATGCAGTTCAGGAGCGTCGTCTTGCCCGAGCCGGAGGGCCCCATCACCGCCACCAGCTCGCCCCGGGCGATGGCGAGGTCGACCGCCCGCAGGGCCGGCACCTCGAGCGCGCCGGTCCGGTAGACCTTGCGGACCCCCTCCGCCAGGAGGACGGGCGTCCCGGGGGCGGTGCTCACGCCGGCACGCCCACCGTCCCGCCGTCCGGGCGCCGGTCGACGACCATGTCGCGCAGGAACGGCGCCAGGAAGCGGCCGCCCACCTTCGCGACCGGCCACACGGGCGCCGGGTCGGCCGCCCCCTCGGCCGGATCCGCGGCGCCGGACGGCAGCGCGCGACCGCGACGGCCGTCCCACATCCAGCCCGACAGCGACGGCGGCACCGGCGAGCCGTCCGGCGGCGTCCGGGCGAGCGCCCCGGCGATCTGCCCCGCCGCGACGTCGGCCTGCTGGCAGGCGATGCCGCCCTGCTTCACCGGGTTGGTGGTCCCGTCGCCGACCGCCCAGACGTCGGCGATCCCGGGCACCCGGGCGTCGTCGCCGGTGGGGATGAACCCGAGCGGGTCGGCGGGCAGCCCCTCCAGCCCGGGACCGCGCTGCACCGGCAGCGCGATCGCGCGGTCGGCCCAGATCGTCGACCCGTCGGCGAGCCGCAGGCACCCGGCGCTCCAGCAGCGGACCTCGGCGCCCGTCCGCACGTCGATGCGCGAGCGGGCGAGCGTGCGCTGGACGGCCGAGCTGGCGTCCGTCCCGAAGAGCCCCAGCGGCGTCTCCTCCGACGTGACCACGCAGATCGTCACCGAGTCGCCGGCCCCCTGGCCGGCCAGGTGCTCGCGGGTCATGAGGGCCAGCTCGTAGGCGGCGAGGGGCCAGCCGCAGCCGGGCGGCACCACGATCGCCATCTCCACCCCGGCGCCGCGGAGCGCCCGGTGGCTCACGTCGTCCACCATGCCGCGGACGGCCTCGACGTCCTGGGGCCCCCGGAACGTCAGCGCCCCGGGCACCGCCGCGACCGGGACGGCGCCGACGGCCACCACGAGGGCGTCGTAGGTCAGCAGCTCGCCGCCGTCGAGCAGCACGACGTGCCGCGCGGCGTCCACCGACGCGATGCGCCCCGGCACCAGCGTCGCCCCGGCCCGGTGGACGACGTCGGCCAGGCGCAGGTCGACGGTGGTGCCCAGCCCGAAGGCGCCCGCCGTGGCCGTCCCGGGCACGGTGAACCGGCGCCCGGGGTCGACGACGGTGGCCTCGACGGCGTCGCCGGCGAGCTCCCGCAGGGCGAGCACGGCCTCCAGGCCGGCGATGCCGCCGCCCGCGACGAGGACGCGGCGTGGCGAGGTGCGATGCGCCATCACAGGCGCAGTGTCGGGCGGCCCGCGAGGCGCCTCCATCCGGGACCCCCGCCGACGGGCTGCGGCAATCCCGAAAACGGCGGCGGCACCGGCGCGGGCGTGGCCGGTCCCCCGCCGTGAGATAACGCAGGGGTGCCGACCGGACCGGTCCTGACCGTCAACGCGGGGTCCACCAGCCTGAAGCTGCGGCTGGTGGACGCGGACGGCGCGTCCGAGGAGGTCGCATCGCTGGAGGGCCTGCCGCCCGGCGTGGCCGCCGTGGGGCACCGCATCGTCCACGGCGGGCCGGGCCTGACCGCCGCCGCGCTCCTCGACGGCGGGACGGCGGCGGCCCTGAGGGACGCCGCCGCCCTGGCGCCGCTGCACGACCGGCCGGCGATCGACGCGATCGCCGCGGCCCGCCGGGCGCTGCCGGACGTCCCCCACGTGCTCGTGCCCGACACCGCCTTCCACGCGGCCATGCCGGAGGAGGCCTCGACCTACGCGGTCCCCGCCCGCTGGCGCGAGGAGTGGGGCGTGCGGCGCTACGGCTTCCACGGCCTGTCCGTGCAGTGGGCGGCGGAGCGGGCGGCGGCGATGCTCGGCCGCGGCGACCTGCGCCTGGTGGTGTGCCACCTGGGCGGCGGGGCGTCGGTCACGGCGGTGCGCGCCGGCCGGTCGGTGGACACGACGATGGGCTTCGGGCCCCTGGAGGGGCTGGTGATGGCGACCCGCTCCGGCACGGTCGACCCCGGCGTGCCGCTGCACCTGGTGCTGCGGCACGGGGTGCCGGCGGCCGAGGTGGAGCGGGCGCTGAACGAGGACAGCGGGCTGCGGGCGCTCGCGGGGACGGGCGACATGCGCCGGGTCGAGGCGGCCGCCGCCGGGGGCGACGCGCGCGCCGCCCGGGCGCTGTCCGTGCACGACCACCGGCTGGCCGCCGCCGTCGCGGCGATGACCGCCGCGCTCGGCGGCATCGACGCCCTGGCCTTCACCGGCGGCGTCGGCGAAGGCTCGGGCCGCACCCGCGCCGAGGCCGCCCGCCGGCTCGCGTTCCTGGGCGTGGCGGTCGACCCCGGCGCGGACCGGGGCGCGGGCGACCGCGAGGTGTCGGCGGCGGGGGCGCGGGTGCGGACCCTCGTGGTGGGCTCCCGGGAGGACCTGGTGATCGCGCGGTCCGTGCGGGCCGTGCTCGACGCACGCGACGGGGAGGACTGACGTGACGACGCCGGACGAGCTGCGACGGCTGGACGCCTGGTGGAGGGCCGCGAACTACCTGTCGGTGGGCCAGATCTACCTGCTGGACAACCCGCTCCTGCGCGAGCCGCTGCGCATCGGCCACGTCAAGCCGCGGCTGCTGGGCCACTGGGGGACCTCGCCGGGACTCAACCTGGTCTACGCCCACCTGAACCGGGCGATCCGGGCGCGCGAACTCGACGTCCTGTTCGTCACCGGCCCGGGCCACGGCGGGCCCGCCCTGGTGGCCAACGCATGGCTCGACGGCACCTACAGCGAGGTGTACCCGCTCGTCACGCGCGACGAGGCGGGCATGCGACGGCTGTTCCGCCAGTTCTCGTTCCCCGGCGGGATCCCCAGCCACGTGGCACCCGAGACGCCCGGCTCCATCCACGAGGGCGGCGAGCTGGGGTACGCACTGACCCACGCCTACGGCGCGGCGTTCGACAACCCGGACCTGGTGGTCTGCTGCGTGGTGGGCGACGGCGAGGCCGAGACCGGCCCGCTCGCGGCCAGCTGGCACTCCAACAAATTCCTGGACCCGGCCGGCGACGGCGCGGTGCTGCCGGTGCTGCACCTGAACGGCTACAAGATCGCCAACCCGACGGTGCTGGCGCGCATCCCGCGGGACGAGCTCGACGCCCTGATGCGCGGGTACGGCCACCGCCCGATCCACGTGGAGGGCGACGACCCGGCCGCCGTCCACGTCCGCATGGCCGAGGCGCTGGACGAGGCCCTGGACGCCATCGCCGCGATCCAGGCCGCCGCGCGCGGCGGCGGGCGGCGGGGCGACCGGCCGGCCGGCCGGCCGGCGTGGCCGATGATCGTGCTGCGCACGCCGAAGGGCTGGACGGGCCCCAGGGAGGTGGACGGCAGGCCGGCGGAGGGGTCGTGGCGGTCGCACCAGGTCCCGCTCGCCGCCATGGCGCAGCACCCGGAGCACGTCACCGCCCTGGAGGAGTGGATGCGGTCGTACCGCCCCGAGGAGCTGTTCGACGACGACGGGCGGCCCCGCGACGACCTGCTGGCCCCGGCGCCCGAGGGGACGCGCCGCATGAGCGCGAGCCCGCACGCCAACGGCGGGGGCCTGCTGCGGCCCCTGGTGATCCCGGACATGCGCGACCACGCGGTCGCGGTCGGCGGGCGCGGCGAGGCGCCCGCGGCGGCCCCCCCCCTCCTCGGGGGGTTCCTGCGGGACGTGATGGCGCCCAACGAGCCCCACCGCAACTTCCGCATCATGGGGCCCGACGAGACCGCGTCGAATCGGCTCCAGGACGTCTTCGACGTCACGGACCGCGCGTGGGAGGCCGAGATCCTCCCCACCGACGACCACCTGGCCCCCGGCGGCCGGGTGATGGAGGTGCTCTCCGAGCACCTGTGCCAGGGGTGGCTGGAGGGCTACCTGCTCACCGGCCGCCACGGCCTGTTCAACTGCTACGAGGCCTTCATCCACATCGTCGACTCGATGTTCAACCAGCACGCGAAG
>DAISWG010000002.1:0-43663 GCA_036826475.1 Miltoncostaeaceae bacterium
ATGGAGGAGGTCGCCAAGTTCCGGGCGGCCCGCTCCCTGTGGGCGCACATCATGCGCGACCGGTTCGGGGCCGCGAACCCGCGGGCCATGAGCCTCCGCTTCCACGCCCAGACGGGCGGCAGCACGCTCACCGCGCAGCAGCCGCGCAACAACGTGGTCCGGGTGGCGGTGCAGGTGCTGGCGGCGGCCCTCGGCGGCGCCCAATCGATCCACTCCAACGGCTTCGACGAGGCGCTGGCGCTGCCCACGGAGGAGTCGGCGAAGCTCGCCCTGAGGACCCAGCAGGTCATCGCCGCCGAGTCGGGGATCGCCGACACCGTCGACCCCCTCGGGGGGTCCTGGTACCTCGAGAGCCTGACGGCCGAGATCGAGGGCCGGGCGCGGGAGCTCATCGCCGAGATCGACCGACGCGGCGGCGCGGTGGAGTGCATCGAGTGGATGCGGGACGCGATCGGCGACGCGGCGTTCCGCCACCACGAGGAGATCCGCGACGGTGGCCGAATCGTCGTCGGCGTCAACGCCCTCCGCGAGGACGACGAGCAGCCCGTCCCGATCCACCGGATCGACGAGGGCATCGAGGCGGCGCAGATCGGCCGCATCGCCGCGCTGCGCGAGGCACGCGACGCCGGGCAGGTCGCGGCGCGGCTCGCGGACGTCCGGGCGGCGGCGCGCGGCACGGACAACCTGCTCCATCCGATGCGCGAGGCGCTGCGCGCGCGGGCGACCGTGGGCGAGGTCTGCGGGGTGCTCCGCGAGGAGTTCGGCGAGTACGACCGCATCCTGGCGGCCCGGAACTGAGCGCCGAGGAGAAGCGGGCCCGCCTCGACGCGCTCCGCGACGAGGCGCTCCACGCGGGCAGCCAGGCGGCCGTCGAGCGTCAGCACGCCCGCGGGAAGCTGACCGCCCGCGAGCGGATCGACCTGCTGCTCGACCCGGGCAGCTTCGTGGAGCTCGACATGTTCACGCGCCACCGCGCCCACGGCTTCGGCCTGGAGGACTCGCGGCCGTGGGGGGACGGGGTGGTCACCGGCCACGGGACCATCGACGGCCGCAAGGTCTTCGTCTTCTCGCAGGACTTCACCGTCTTCGGCGGGAGCCTCGGGGAGGTGTTCGCCGAGAAGATCGTGAAGGTGATGGACCTGGCGGTGCGGATGGGCTGCCCGATCATCGGGATCAACGACTCCGGTGGCGCCCGCATCCAGGAGGGGGTCGTGAGCCTGGGCGGCTACGCGGACATCTTCTTCCGCAACGTACGGGCGAGCGGGGTGATCCCTCAGATCTCGGTGGTCCTCGGCCCGTGCGCGGGCGGAGCCGTCTACAGCCCCGCGATCACGGACTTCATCTTCATGGTCCGCGAGACGAGCCACATGTTCATCACCGGCCCCGAGGTCATCAAGACGGTGACCGGCGAGGCCGTGAGCATGGAGGAGCTCGGCGGGGCGCAGAGTCACGCCACGAGGTCCGGCGTGTGCCAGTTCGCGGCCGACTCCGAGCCCGAGTGCTTGGAGATGGTCCGCGAGCTGGTGTCGTACCTGCCCCAGAACAACCTCGACGCTCCCCCCTTCCTGCCGCCGGCCGACCCGTCCGACCGCCAGGCGACCGAGCTCGCGACGATCGTCCCCGACGTCCCCACCAAGCCCTACGACATGGTCGAGGTTGTCGAGCACCTCGTCGATGACGGTGACTTCCTCGAGGTGGCGCCGCTCTTCGCGCCGAACATCGTGGTGGGGTTCGCCCGGCTCGCGGGACACGTGGTGGGCGTGGTGGGCAACCAGCCGAAGGCCCTCGCGGGCGTGCTCGACATCGATGCCTCGATCAAGGGCGCGCGCTTCGTCCGCTTCTGCGACGCGTTCAACATCCCCCTGGTCACGCTCGTCGACGTCCCGGGGTTCCTCCCCGGGACGCAGCAGGAGTACAACGGCATCATCCTCCACGGCGCCAAGCTGCTGTACGCGTACGCCGAGGCGACGGTGCCCAAGCTGACGGTCATCACCCGCAAGGCGTACGGCGGCGCCTACGACGTCATGGCCAGCAAGCACCTCGGCGCCGACTTCAACGCCGCGTGGCCGACCGCCGAGATCGCGGTGATGGGCGCCGAGGGCGCCGTGAACATCGTCTTCCGACGTGAGCTGCAGCAGGCGGAGGCGGCCGGGGAGGACGTCGCCGCACGCCGGGCGGCCCTGATCGCCGACTACACGGAGCGGTTCGCGAGCCCCTACATCGCGGCTGAGCGGGGCTACGTGGATGACGTGATCGCGCCGGAGGAGACCCGGCCCTGGCTGATCCGCTCCCTCGAGGTGTCCCTCACCAAGCGCGAGCTGAGGCCACGCCGCAAGCACGGGAACATCCCGCTGTGACGGACTCTGTCGCGGTGCTGTCGGGCGGGGCGCCCGACCCGGCGGCCCTCGCCGCGCTCACGGCCGCGGCCCTCGGCGTGATGGAATCGGAGGCGGCCGCGCCGGTCGACCCGCAGCCGCCGGCCTATCGCTCCCGCTGGCGTCGCGCGGCGATGCTCGAGTCGGCCGACGTGCCGGGGAACCTGAAGGACGACGGCGCGCCGTGGGGGGACGTGTGATGTTCGCGAAGGTGCTGGTTGCGAACCGCGGCGAGATCGCGGTCCGGGTGCTCCGGACGCTCCGCGAGATGGGCATCCCGTCGGTCGCCGTCTACAGCGAGGTCGACCGCGACGCCGTCTTCGTGCACCACGCCGACGAGGCGTACCTGCTGGGCCCCGGCCCCGCGTCCGAGAGCTACCTCAACGTCCCGAGGATCCTCGGGGTGTGCGCCCGGGCGGGCGTGGACGCCGTCCACCCAGGCTATGGATTCCTGGCCGAGAACGCCGAGTTCGCCCGCGCCCTCGGGGAGGCCGGGATCACGTGGATCGGCCCGCCGCCGTCCGCGATCGAGGCGATGGGGTCGAAGACGGGCGCCCGGGCCCTCATGAAGGCCGCGGGCGTTCCGATCGTGCCGGGCGTGACCGAGCCGGTGCCCGACGTGGACGCCGCCCGTCCGGTGGCCGACCAGATCGGCTACCCGGTGGCGGTGAAGGCCAGCGCGGGCGGCGGCGGCAAGGGCTTCCGCGTGGCACTCACCCCCGACCGACTCGCCGACGCGTTCGAGGGCGCCGTCCGCGAGGGCGAGCGGTTCTTCGCGGACGGGACCGTCTACCTCGAGCGGTACCTCCCCGAGCCCCGCCACGTCGAGATCCAGGTGTTCGCCGACGGCCACGGCAACTGCATCCACCTGGGCGAGCGCGACTGCTCGGTGCAGCGCCGCCACCAGAAGTTGGTGGAGGAGACCCCCAGCCCCGTCGTGTCGGACGACCTGCGCCGGCGGATGGGCGAGGCGTCCGTGAAGGCCGCGCTGGCGGTCGGATACCGCGGCGCGGGCACCCTGGAATACCTCGTCTCGGGCGAGGAGTTCTTCTTCCTGGAGATGAACACGCGCATCCAGGTGGAGCACACCGTGACCGAGGCGGTCACCGGGTTGGACCTGGTGCGCGAGCAGGTGCGGGTCGCCGCCGGCGAGCCTCTCTCGGTGACCCAGGACGAGGTTCGCGCCCGCGGCCACGCCTTCGAGTGCCGCATCAACGCCGAGGACGCGGCGCACAAGTTCCTACCCTCACCCGCCCGCATCACGGCGTACCGCGAGCCATCGGGCCCGGGCGTGCGGGTCGACTCCGGCGTCCGGGCGGGGTCGGACATCCCCGAGATCTACGACCCCATGGTTGCGAAGCTGATCGTGTGGGACGTCGACCGCGAGACGGCGCGACGGCGGATGCTGCGGGCGCTGTCGGAGTTCGTGGTGGAGGGGCCCGCGACGCTCATCCCCTTCCACCGCTGGCTGCTCTCCGAGCAGGAGTTCATCGACGGCGGCGCCTGCCACGCGCTCCTCGCTCGCCTCGCCGACGAGCCCACCCCCCTCCCGCCCGTGGAAGGCGGCCCGACCGTGCCGGGCGACGGCGCCCCCGAGCAGGGCCCCCTGACGGAGCGGCGGTTCACCGCCGAGGTCGAGGGTCGCCGGTTCGAGGTCGCGCTGCGCTACGCGCCGCAGGTGGGCGGCGCGGCCGCCCCCGCCGCCCCGGCGAGGGCGCCGAAGGCCAAGCGCGCGCGCGGCAGCGGGGGGGACGGCGGCGCGACGGGCGAGGTCCTGACCCCGATGCAGGGCACCGTGCTGAAGGTTCTGGTGGAACCGGGTCAGGAGGTCGTGGCCGGCGCGGTCGTCGCGATCGTCGAGGCCATGAAGATGGAGAACGAGATCACGGCGCCCAGGGCGGGCAGCGTCGCGTCCGTGCTGGTCTCGCCCGGCCAATCGGTCCAGGCGGGCGAGACGCTCGCTCGCCTCTCCTGAGCAGGGCGAACCGCCTCAGGACGACGCGCCCCGGCGCGACCGCCGGCGCACGAGCGCGGTGCGCGCATCGCGCACCAGTACCCCACCGACCCCCCGGGGAATGCGTCGGAGGGGCATTCCCGAGAAGGGACTGAACACCGCCGCAGCGGTGAGCTCGGGGCGCGTCGGGCGACGTGCTGCCGGGAGGGCTCTCGCCCACGTCCGGAGGGGCATCGAGCGTGGGGCGCCCGGTTCGAACAGCGCGCCCACCGCTCGGCGGGTCGCGTCCCACACCTCCGACATCCGCCACGCTCGTGCGATCCGCTCGATCTCACCGAGATCCGCCTCGGCCGCGACGAGCCTGATGTCGAGCATGTCGCGCAGCCGACGCAGCGGCGCGTTCGACCACGAGTGCGTCGCGAGCACCAGCGCATGGTGTGCGGGGCTGAGCCGCCCCACGCCCTCGACGCCGGCCCGGCTCGGCTCAGCGGACGCGAAGAGGGCGCCGACCGACGGCGGCTCGGTCCAGCGCAACCACTTCGGACGGTGGTGCATCTCCACCACGACAGGCAACCCCGGGGCGATCAGCGGCCGAAGGTGGTGCAGGTCGGCATACTCCTCGGGTTCACCGACCTCGCGAAACCCGGCCTCCAGCAACCGACGCTGGGCAGCAGGGGCGTCCGGGACCAACACGTCCAGGTCGGTGATGTTCATGCGCGTGAATGGGGTGCGATACAGCGGCGCGACCTCCAGCCCCTTCATCAACACGACGTCACCATCGAGCGCGTCGCGGACCATCGCGAGCACCGTCGGGGCGGTCATCGCGATCACCGACGCGTCACGCTCGTCGTCGGCGAGCGAAGCCGGCACGGGCCGTCCCGTCGCCCGGAAGCGCTCGACGCCGAGCAGCTCGATGCGGTGGTAGTAGAGGTCGTCGGGGTCGCCTGAGGCGTCGATCCACGCATCCACGCGGGCCCAGTCCTCGGGCGTGGCGCTCACCGGTACCGCCCCAGCTCCCGATGCTCCCCGCGACCCGGCGGAGGACCCACGTCGCGCCCGTCGAGCTCCACCCATGCGTGCGCCTTGTGATCGACGGCACCCTGCTCGATGCCGATGACGAGCTCGGGCCGGTCACCCTGCTCGGCGAGAAGCCGGAACAACGTCAGCGAGCTGAACAGGCAGCGAGGGCTGCCGACCATCGGCCAGAGGCAGGCGTGCACCGCTCGGCTGAGCCGCTCCGGTGAGTGGCGGTGCGGGTGGGCCGACGGCGTCGGAGTGACTCGTGATACCGCCTCCGGCAACGGTCGCCGCCACGTCGCGATCTTCACGCGAGCGTAGGTCCACCAGACGCGCGCGGCCAGCGCTCCGCGATCATGTCGCGACAACGGCGGCTCACGCACGCGCGACCAACTCGGCGACGACCTTCGGCAGGGACTCGAGCGTCATCGGGCGGGTCAGCTCCCATACGGGCAGGGCGCTGGCGAGGTCCGCGACGGCGGCGAAGCACCGCGATGAGTCGAATGGCTCCTCCAGCGTCACGACCAACTCCCAGATGAGCCGGATCGCCTCGACCGTCGGGACGGGGGTGAGCGAGATCTCGTCCCCGGTGCCGGTGAGCATCACGACGCCCCTCAGCGGCACGGGCGACGAGTCGTCGTCATCATCATCCTGGAGGACCGGGACCCGCGTCCGAGCGCCGTTGGGGGCGCCTGGGCGGGTGGGCATGCCCATCCCTGCCGCGACGTCCTGTCGCAGCCGGAGTGACGCCGGGCCTGGCAGCACCTCGGCGCGGTCTCCCAACCGGATGCACGCGAGGTCCTCCGTCAGCACGCGATATCCCTCGCGCCAGAACCCGGCCGAGAGCGTCGTCTTGCCATGCTCGCTCGGGGCCCCGATCAGGAGAGCCCCATGGCCCGTGTCAACGGCGGCGGCGTGCAACGGGATGTCGCCACGTGCCACGAAACAGAGCATGACCGGCATGCCGAACAGGCGCTCCTCGAGGCGGACCGGGTCGTCATGGTCGGCCGGCACGGCAATGCGGCTCCGCGAGGGCTCGACGATGAACCACCCGTCGCCCTCGAACCACATCTGCACGGTGTCGCCGGCGAGATAGGTCCTGACGTGCACCGTCTCGTTCTCCTGCGCAGGCCAGTCCTCCCAGAGCCGCGCATCCGGGGTCGGGCACTCGACACGATGGGTCACGACCTCGAGAGGCTCGCCCCCGGATCGGCGGAGGTAGCGCAACGGGATCTTCGACCGGATGTCGTACCCGTAGCACGATCCAGCGCTGTCGCTCACCGTGCCGACGCCACCTCGACGAGCCCCCGGTCCACGAGCTCGGCCACGAAGTCCCGGACCTCGTCGTCGATCTCCGACGGGGGCGCCTCGACACGCTCGCGCACGGCGGTGATGAGGCCGGCCACCGTCCGCCCCCCGTCCATGAGCTCCCAGATCAGACAGCCCATCTGGTTGACCCCGTGGTAGCCACCGGAGTCGAGCTGGAGGAGAACCCCGCCCTCGGCCCCGCCCAGCTCGCGAAACGCCGCTCGTGGATGGCGACGCACGTAGGCGTCGTCCGCTATGACCTGTGAATCGCTCAATAGTCCCCCAGGCTTCCCTTGCGCAGCTCACGTCGCAGCGCCCTGTTGTAGAGCAGGTATCCCACAAGGAGCGAAGCCGCCGCCATCGGCACCAGCAGCAGCATGCTCTGCCCGACGTCCGACCATCCGGTGCCGCCGAGCACCGCCTCCCGCATCGATTCCAGCGCGACCGCGAAGGGGTTCGCCTCGGCGGCGGTCTGGAGCCATCCCGGCAGCAGGTCCAGGGGAAAGTAGGCGCCCGACGACACCGTGAGGATGGTTGCCAGGAAGGCAACCGCACCCTCTCCACGCCGGAAGGCGAGTACGGCCGCCGCGGCCGCGACACCGAGTCCCCAGACGAACGGGATCACGGCCATCAGGACCACGGCCGCGGGCAGGAAGCCGGAAACGTGGAAGTCGAGGCCGAAACCCACCCCGATCGCCGTGAGGAAGACGATGGTCCTGATGGGCACGTACACGAACTCGTAGGCCATCGCCCCGAGCTGGATCGTCAGTGCCCGGGACGGTGTCAGGAGCAGGCACTCGAGCGTTCCCTGGAACTGCTCGTCGCGCAGGGCGCTCGCCACTTGACGAAGCGCGAGCGCGACGAACATGGACAGCGCGATGCCGAGCGCGACGAACTCGAGATAGCTCGTGGTGTTCCCTCCGAAGGCCGGAAGCCGCGATGGGTCCACCATGAGGCCGATGAAGTAGAACATGAACACCTGGACGGCCATCCCGAAGATGTCCGAGGCGAAGTCCACCCGGTAGCTCCACGCCACCAGAAGGTCCCTCCGCAGGAAGGCCAGGACCTTTCCCGTCTCGACGAGCATGCCGTCGCGAGGCGACGCGCGCACGTCGGTGTTCACCTCGGTCCCTCCTGCGCCGTGAGCGATCGGAAGGCCTCCTCCAAGGCGGACCGCTCCTCGGTGCAGGAGACGACGGAGACGCCATCGGCGACGAGCGCCGCGATCGCGTCGCCGAGGACCGCATCCGTGTCGAGCAGCAGGGAGAACCAGCTTCCACCGCCGTCGGGGGCCTCGTCGATGCGACCGTGGGCCCCCACCGTCGTCTGCAGCCGTGATATCGACGAGAGGCCGCCGCCGGCTGCCGACTCCAGACGCAGGAGGTAGCCACGGCGCCGTGCGTGCTCCGTGAGCTCGGAGACCGCGCCGGCGAAGCGCACGCGGCCTCCCCGGAGCAGCGTCACGCTTTCGGCGAAACCGGGGATCTCATCGAGTCGCTGCGTGGTCCACACGACGGCGGCCCCTCGGTCGCAGGCGTCGCGCACGAGCTCTCGTACGCGGTCTGCGGCCTCGGGGTCGAGGTCGTGGGTCGACTCGTCGATGATCAGCACATCCGGGTCCGTGATGAGCGCCCGTGCGACCGCAAGACGCTTCTGCATCCCGTGCGAGTAGCCCCTCACCGGCCGGTCCGCGGCCTCCCTGAGACCCACGGCGGCGAGGAGCTCCTCTGCGCGGGCCATCGCGTCGCGACGCCGAAACCCCTGGAGGCGGGCGAAGAAGCGCAGGTTCTCCCGGCCCGAGATGCGCAAGTAGAGCGACCGGTCCCCCGACGGCACGAAGCCGACCCTCCGACGAAGCGCCGCCCCACGGGCGGCCGGGTTCTCGCCGAGGATCTGAACGTCGCCCGTCATCGGGATCAGCAGCCCCATGAGCACGCGGATCAGCGTGGTCTTTCCGGCGCCGTTCGGGCCCAGCAAGGCATGGATGGAACCCCGCCGGACGCTCAGCCCCACGTCATCGAGCGCGGCGAGCGGTCCGAAGCTGTGCGACACGCCCCGGGCCTCGACGACGGTCGAGGCCCGGGGAGGCGCATGAGTCGTGGGCGCCATCACCGTGGCCGCAGCCACCGCGACGCGCCGTATGAGCGACCTACAGCGGGTTGATGGAGATCTTGGGCCGGCGACGCTCGGAACGACGGAAGGTGTGATCCGAGATCGAGCCGTGGTCGCGGACGCGCGGCGTCTCGTACGCGATCTTCTTCACCTGCTGCTCGGTGGCCTTCTTCATGACGGGATCCTTTCGTAGCGGATGTCGCACCGGCGGCGACGGGAGGGAGTGTCGCCCAGGGTCCCGGATCTGCCACCCCCCAGACGTCCAGTCCGGGAATGGGACGTTCGAACGGGCGTGCGGGGCGGCTCACTGGCCGAACGCGCCAGCGGCGGCGGCGAAGCTCGTGGCTCTCGAGATGGCGTCGATCTCGAGGACGTCGGTCCGATCGCCGGAAGGCGCCCGATAGAGGCCCGTCCGGAGGAATACGCGTGCGACACGCGCCTCCGGCTCCGTGACGTAGAGCATCGTCGGGATGTCGTCCAGCTCGGTCACTCGCGCGAAGCGCTCCTCTCCGGCCTCTCGGTGCCACACCGTCACCGCTCCGTCGTCGCGGCTCCACCGTACCCTCAGCACGAGGTCGTGCCACACGCCGGTATCGACCGGCAGCGGCAGCACCTGAGCCTTGTTGCCCTCCGCGAACTCCTCGTGCGTGAGGTCGCCGCCGTGCACCTCGAGCCAGAGCCCTCCTGCGCCCTGCCCCTGCGGCCGACCCGCGGGCGGTACGAAGTCGAGGGCGACCGGTGGCACCGGGCTGCGCCCGCCGAGGTCGTCGTCGACGGAGTGGAACTGGAGGGGGATGCGCCAGCCGTCCGCCACCTGTACCCAGTCGGGCGGCAGCCGGAAGGAGAACGAGTAGAAGAACTCGTCGCCCTCCCGCTCCTCGCCCCCGGTCTGACGGGTCAGCTCGGCGCGCTCCCCCGCGGCCGCGGGGTTGAGCGCGCCGTCCGCCCCGGGACGGTCGCCAGGCGCCACCATCACGCGTGCCGCGTACCGTCCTTGCCTCGCGCCGCCCGCCGTGACCCGGATCGCTTCGTCGCGACGGCTGTCGAGCACGTTCACGACCGGCCACTGCGAGAGATCGCCCGTCTCGAAGTCGGCCGAGAACGGGGGGGCACCCCCTCCGCCCGACCCGAACGGCCCGACGCCGGCGATCCAGGCGACGCCGGCCACCACGGTGATCGCGACGAGCGCCGCCGCGGCGGCGACGAAGGTCCGCCGGAGGCGTTGAGCGCTCACGGGATCAGCGTAGCTGCTCGCCTCGCGGGGGGCGAAGACCTAACCCGATGGTGCTCGGCGTCGCATCGGCTTCTGGCTATCCTCGGTCACATGAATAACCAACTGCATCATTCCCGAAATCCCCACCGCAGGCGCGCAGCCCGGCTTCGCCGCGTCACGGTCCCGCTCGCGGGCCTTGCGGTTCTGGGCGGCGGCATCGCGGTTGCGATGGCCGCGGACACCCCTCCGCCGGGCAATCTCGTGCCGAACTCGTCGTTCGAGACGGCCGACCCGAACGTCAACTGGATGCCCTTCCGTTCGAGCATCGTCCAGGCAGACCTCACTGGCGATCCCACTGCTCCGGAGGGCACGAAGGGCGTCACCGTCACGGCCGGGCCCCTCGCGGATGCGCTCGAGGGGTACTCGATGGACGACAAGCGTCCCTCGGGCGGGGCGAACGTCCCGGCGGGCACCCAATTCGTCGCGAGCGTCTGGATGCGAGCCGCGGCCCCGAGCTCGGTCGGCCGGCCCGGGAAGATCTGGATCCGGGAGCGCGGTAAGGACGGATCCCTGATCCAGCGGGTGAAGACCGAGGTTCCGCTCACGGCCGAGTTTCAGAAGATCGTCTCGCCCGTCTACACCACGACGACCGAGGGCAGCGCGGTCGACGTCTATGTCGCGCAGAATCCCGCGGCACCGGGAGACGCCTTCACGGCCGATCTCGTTACGCTGACCCGCAATCTGCCACCTTCGGGCACGATCGGCGTCAGCCCGGCCAACCCGAAGGAGGGTGACACCGTCACGTTCACCTCCGCATCGGTCGCCGACCCCGATGGCGGCACCGTCGCCACCCGGGCCTGGGACACGAGCGGAAGCGGCGCGTTCGCCGACGGCACGGCTGTCACCACCACCCGGAAGTTCACCACCGCCGGCGTCCACACGATCCGGTTGAGGGCAGCGGATCAAGCAGGCGCGACTGCCATCCTGACGCGCACGATCACCGTCACCGGCAGCGGCACGGGTGCCGGATCGGGTGGCTCCGGGTCATCCGCCGGACCTGGTGGCGGTGCCGCGCCGGTGTCCAGCGTCGCCCGGAAGAAGAAGCCGAAGATCACGCGAATCAGCGTCAACAGGCGAGCGGGCGTCGCGCTGCTGCGGTTCAACGTCTCGCAGAGTGTCCGGCTCGTCTGGAAGCTCGACGCGAAGCGCGTCGACGCCCCGGGGTACGCGAAGCTGTCGGCGAAGACGATCCGCCGCGTGGCGTCCGGACGCGTCGTGATCCCATTGGGCACGCTCGCCGCGGGCAAGTACCGCATCACCCTGACGGCGCGCAACACCGCCGGGAAGGGCGCGAAGGCGATCAAGGTCTTCGTCCTCGCCTGAGACGGGTCGGCATGGTCGGGCGGCCGCTGCCGCCGCCCGACCATGCGGACTCCGCACGAAAATCAGATCTGTGCCCCCCGTCGGAGGGGGATGCGGCCACCAACCCTGACCGTCCGGGGGGCGCGCGCCTGACCGGCAACTGCGGTTAATCGCGCCACGACGACGTCGATTGACCTGGAGCGACCAAATGAGCATGCAGCCGGGCCGGCCTCGCCGCCGCAGGATCGGACTCGCCGCCGTCTCCGTCGCCGCGGTCGCGGCGGCCTCGCTATCGGCCGTGGGCGTCGTGAGCGCCGGCCGCTCCGGCGACCCCAATCAGATCGTCGCCTCGGCCGAGCTCGGCGCGGTCGACTGGTACTCCACGAAC
The DNA here is from genome assembly GCA_036826475.1 of Miltoncostaeaceae bacterium. Lineage (GTDB taxonomy): Bacteria > Actinomycetota > Thermoleophilia > Miltoncostaeales > Miltoncostaeaceae > Miltoncostaea. Next base: position 11,730 of record DAISWG010000002.1, read on the forward strand.
GCGCACATCCACAGGCGCGCCCTCCAGATCGCGCAGGACCGGGCCCAGGCGGCGCGATGCGAACGCCCCGCGTACGTCGCCCGCCACCCCCAGAGCTGTCCGCCCGTGGTGCCGCAGGCGACGGCACGCCTGGCGACCCCGGGGGCCGCCGCCCAGATGGAGTTGCTGGCGACGTCGGACGACGGCGCCTGGGGCGCGCCGGCGCCGATGACCATGATCGCCGAGCACACCGTCGTACTGCCGAACGGCAAGGTGTTCGTCTTCGGGCCGTCGGCTCCGCGGGCGGAGAACTCCTCGAGGGCGGCGCTCTACGACCCGGCCACCGGTGCACTGGAGCGTGTGGACCCGCCGATCGACCCATCCACCGGACGCCCCTACAACATCTGGTGCGCCGGCCAGGTGCTGCTGGCCAACGGCACGGTCCTCGTCGTCGGCGGCAATCTCGGGTACCCGGCGAACGGACTCGGCTGGAAGGGATTGAAGAAGGTCTTCACGTTCAACCCGTCCAACCGGAAGTGGACCGTTCAGCCCGACATGTACGGGGGCCGCTGGTATCCGACCCTGGTGAAGTTGCCCGATGGACGCGTGGTCATCTACGGCGGCTACGACACCTCCGGCAACCAGGACTACACGCGAGACATCGAGATCTTCACGCCGGCGAGCACGCCGGACGGCGTGGGCAGCCTGGCGCGCAAGACGAGCACCCGCAACCCTGGCCTCTACAGCCAGATGGCACTGCTCCCGAACGGCAACATCCTGCACGCGGGCCCGCGAGAGGGCGACCCGGCGATCCTGAACACCTCGACGTGGACGTGGCAGACGCTCAGCCGCGTCGACCGACGCTATTGGGGCAGCCACGTCATCATGGACGAGGGCGCGGGCAAGCCGTATCGCCTCGTTCGAATCGGCGGGGCCGACGCCTCCAACACCGCGCAGGAGCGGCGCACGGCGTACGTCGATCTCCGGAACCCGACCGGGGGTCAGACCTTCGGCCCGTCACTCAACACGGCGCGGGCCCATCTGAACACGGTCGTCCTGCCCGACGGGTCGCTCCTGACGGTCGGCGGCGGCCTCGGTCAGGGCTCGAACGGCAGCCTCTACGCGGGCCCCGTCTACCAGACGGAGCTCTTCTCCCCGGCCACCAACTCGTGGCGGCCCGTGGGCAATCAGGTCGAGCCCCGCACATATCACTCCACCGCCGCGCTCCTGCCGGATGGCCGCGTGCTCTCGACCGGCGACGACCGGAACGCCGTCGCCACCTCGAACGACGACCGCGTCGAGGTCTACAGCCCGCCCTACCTCTTCCGAGGACCGCGCCCGGCGATCTCCGACGCTCCGGCGTCCGTCGCCTACAACGCGCCCTTCACCGTCACGACCCCACAGGCCGCGGCCATCCGCCGCGCGGTCCTGATCGCCCCCGCCGCGGTCACCCACTCGACAGACATGAACGCGCGGTCGCTGGTGCTGGCCCAGTCGGCGCCCTCGGGCGACACCCTCACGCTCACGAGCCCGGCGAGCGCGTCGATGGCCCCGCCCGGCGACTACATGCTCTTCCTGGTGGACGACAAGGGCGTGCCATCCATCGCCCGGTGGGTCGCCGTCGGCACCGGCGCGACGCCGCCGCCGCCCGTCAACTCGTCACCGACGGCCGGCTTCACGTTCGCTCCCACCGCGCCGACCACGGCCGAAACGGTCCTGTTCACCGACACGTCCACCGATTCGGACGGCACGGTCACGGCGTGGGCGTGGGACCTCGACGACGATGGCCAGTTCGATGACGGCTCTCAGCGGTCGGCGTCGCGGACCTTCCCGGCCGCGGGCACGTTCACCGTGCGACTGTCGGTCACGGACGACAAGGGCGCGACGGGCGTGGCCACGAGGGCGGTCACGGTAACGGCCGCGCCCAGTGGAGGAGGAACGGGCGGGACGGTCCCGATCCCGGCGGCCAACCTCACGGTGAACCCGTCCTTCGAGACCGGCATCACGGGTTGGAAGACCTTCAAGAGCGCCATCTCCCGGGTCGCAGTGGCCGACGCGCCGAATGGGGAGTATGCGGTCCAGGTGGCCTATGCCGCCACAGACGGGAGCACCTCCTACAACATCGACGACTCCTCGGACACGGTCTCCTCGACCGTCTCGGGTCGCGCGTACACCGCCACGGCGTATGTGCGTGCGGCGACAGCCTCATCCGTCGGCAAGGGCGTGCGAGTCAACCTGCGGGAGAAGCTGACGGACAACAGCCAGGTCAAGGACACGGGCGGGCCCCAGGTGACGCTGACCAACGCGTGGCAGCCGGTCACGGTGTCCGCCACCGCCACGGCCACCGGCAACCGCATGGAGGTCAGGATCACGCAGAGCTCGGCGGCGGCGGGCAACGCCTTCCTGGCAGACGCCATAACGGTGGTCCCCGGCTGAGCGAATTGACCCCTTCGAAGACGTCTTTGACCATGCCTGGACCCGGGGAAGCCGGGATGTCGTGAGGGTGCTGGGGCCCGCGGAGACGCTGCTCGACCTCCCGGCGTCCTTCGACGGGCCCTCGTCATCGAGACGACCGACGCGTACGCCGAGGCGCTGCACGAGGACCGCGCTCGGCTCATTCAGCGCTTCCGGCTGGTCACGCCGCCTCAGTCGGACTCCTTCCTGGCGAGGGATCGGGCTGTGGGATCGCGCGGCGGGCCGGGGTACCGGTGCCTCGGGTGACCCTGCAGGACCTGCCGCTCGCGCGGGACGGCATTCGGCAGTCCGGCCTTGGAGGGGTGCTGCGGCCGTACGTCGCCTGGCGAGGGCGGCGCGTCATCGACCCGTGGGCGGAGGACGACCCGGCGCCGATGCTCAGTTACGTGGCGGGCCGCCTCCGGCACCTCGGCAGCGCCGGGCACGCGCGACGGCGCCGGAGCCGGAGCCGGAGCCGGCGAGGGGTGACGGATGACGGGTGACGGGTCTGCTCCGGAGGACGTGGCTCGGATCCGTTGACAACGTCGCGCGCGGCGGAGTCACGCCGCGGGCCGCGCGGCGCCCCGATCGGCCCAGCGGAGCGCGGCATCGATACGGCCCGCGTTCATGAGTGCGTCGATCCGGCGCAGACGCACGAAGCGGTCCCCGCGCAACTCGTCGAGAGTCAGCCCGTTCCGCCGGTATGCATCGGCGAGCTGCTCGACGCCGCGACGGACCGTCCACTGCGGCTTGAACCCCGGGAGCGCGCGAACGATCAGGTCGCAGCTCGCCCGGTAGCATCGCTTGTCCGGACCCGCATTCGGCGCGAAGGCGATGTGGCTTCCCCGCACGACGTCCTCGACGATCTCGGCGACCTCGCTGATCCGGTAGTTCTCGGCTGTCGAGCCCACGTTGAACGCGCGGTTGTGGACGAGTTGGCGTGGGGCGTGGAGCGCGCACAGGAAGGCGAGGGAGATGTCCTCGATGTGCACCAACGGCCGCCACGGCGTGCCGTCGGACTGCAGCATGACCTCGCCGGTCGTCAGCGCGCTCCCCACGATGTCGTTCACCACGAGGTCGGCGCGGAGCCGCGGGGAGAAGCCGTATGCAGTTGCATTGCGGAGGAAGACCGGCGTGAAGTCGTCGTTGGCGAGTACGGCGATGCCCTGCTCGGCCATCACCTTCGACCGGCCATACGGCGTGACCGGATTGAAGTCGGCGGTCTCGTCGAGGAAGTCATCGCCCGCGGCACCGTAGAGGCTGCACGACGACGAGTAGAGGAACCGGGCGACGCCGGCCTCGCGCGCGGCCTCCGCCAGCCGGACCGAGGCGCGGTGATTGATCTCGTACGTCAGGTCGGGGTCGAGGTTCCCCACCGGATCGTTCGAGATCGCCGCGAGGTGGACCACGGCGTCGAAGCCTGCGAGATCCGTGGCCGTCACATCACGGACGTCCATCCGCAAGGACTCGACCGACGGTGGCTCCGGTCCCATCACGCAGGGGGCGAAGAAGTCGGTGTCGAGTCCGACGACCTCGTGACCTGCCGTCACGAACCGCGGCACCATGACTGATCCGATGTAGCCGTTGTGACCGGTGATGAGGACGCGCATCAGGTCTCCTGATGTGGGCGGACAGGGCGGGTCGCGCAGGGTGCGCGATTTCCTCGCGGGACGGTACGCCCGCGTCCCCGACATGACACCCCCCGGTCGGCGGGTTCGACCGCTGGACCCGCGATGGGCACTCCCGGCACCGGAACCTCAGCGTCCCGGGAGCGCGGTACGGCGATCAGCGCGCGAAGTAGGCCATCGCGTCGCTGAACGTCCCGTAGCGGGCCATCGGCGTCATCACGGCATCGAGGTCCCGCCCACTCGCGGCGGGGGAGTGGTAGAGCCCCTGACGCCAGATGATCGGCTCGATCGCGCCGTTCCAACTGTAGTTCGTCTTCGCGTCGAGGATCTGCGCCGACGGGCTGCTCTCGAGCATCGCGCCGCCCTGAGGCACGATCCAGGCCTTCGCCCACCCGGTCTCCGTGACCTCGGCGCGGGCCGCGAGGATCACGTCGTACCACGCACCGGGTGTGATGCTGCCGAGCGCCTGGGCCTTCCGAGCCGTGTGGCTGCCCGCCTCCCCCCCGATCGTGCGCAGCAGGAGGTTGCTGCCACCGCCCTCGTTGATGAGCGACAGCTGGGGCGAGAGCCCGGCCGGGTTGGTGTTGGAGACGAGACTCTTCCCCTGGACCGGCAGCCAGCCCCAGCCGCCCGTCTGCGGCGGGGACCGGAAGTAGAACGAGAAGGCGATGTACTGGGTCGTCCCGTTCGCCTGGGTCGTGGCTGGATCACGCTGACCCTCGGTCGAGCTCTCCTTCACGGATGACATCTCGCCTCGGCCGGCGCTGCTGCCGACCTCGTAGCGGAGCGTCTTGCGGCCGGCGAAGCGCAGCGGGGCGTCATCCCCGTCGTCCACCGTGATCCTGGCCCCGGAGGTCAGGTTCACCTGACGCCACGGACCGAACGTCGCGCCGCCCGAAGCGACGCTGCCGTCGGCGAGAGCATCGACGCTGCCGTCGAAGAGGGACCCTCGGGCGGGAGGGGGCGGCATCGTCGTCGAGGGCGGGGGCGCCGCGATCGGCGGGGCGACCACGGCGACCGGCGTACGCGCGACCACGCTCGCCCCGCCGTCGTCGGTGGCACGCAGTCCGACGGTCCGCGAACCGGCAGAGGGGAACGTCACACGAGCCGTCCCTCCGGCGCCGTCGTCGTACGCCCCGTCGCCGTCGACGTCCCAGGCGAGGGCGACGACGCGGCCATCGGGGTCGCTCGACGTGCTCGTGAGGGTCACCACTTGGCCGGCGACCGGCGAGGCCGGCGACACCGTGAAGGAGGCATCCGGCGGACGGTTGCCCGGGGCGGCCGGCGGCTGCGGCGATCCGAGGTGGAAGTCGTCGGCGTCCACGCCGCGCCCGTGGTACGCCCTCCCTCGGTAGGAAAGGCGCAGGTCGATCTGGCTGCCGGTCGCGATCGCGGTGTGCGCCACGGCCACGGATGAGAACCTGCCGGTCAGCGTGACGCTGGTGCTCTTCTCGGCGAGGAGGGTCCCGTTCTTGCGTTCGCGCAGGATGAGCGCCACGCTCTCGCCCGCCGAGGCCGTCCTCGCAGCGCGCACGCGGGCGGTGGCGACGAAGCGCTCGCCCGCCGTCGCGGAGGGGACGGGGTCGGCCGTGGTCGAGATCCCGAACCCGAGGGCGGTCGGCGACTCGATTCGGACGCCATACCGACCGTCGGGTGCGTCGCCGAAGCCAAGGCGGCGCATCGCGGCGCCGTTGGCGCGCCAGCCCGCCATGCCGGTCTCGAACGACGGGTTGACCAACATCTCTCCGTCGCCCGGCGCGCGCATGCCCTCGCGGACCCGCGGGTGGCGCTTGAGCTTCGTCGTCTTCTTCTTCTTCTTGACGATCTTCGCCGTTTCGGCGGCGCCGTGGAAGGCGGGAGATTCACCACCGGTGACTGCTGCGGCCGAGGCGACCATGACGGGCAGCGGCACCACGACGGCGAGCGCGAGAGCGCAGGTCTTCGTGACCGCGCGGCATCGGCCAGCGGCCCCGGATCGGGGAGACATCGGGCACGTTCTCCGTATCGGGCCCCGGGCGCCGCAGCACGGTGCGCGCGCGACGGGGCATGGCGGCGGCGGCTGAGCCGCTCGAGCCGTGGGATCGGCTGATCCATAGATCGGCCTCGGCTCACGGCATCTTGAGTGGCATCAGCCGGCGAGCGTTCCCGCCGCGCGCCACGTTCGACGTGCCGGGGGGATGGCCGCGCGGCGGCCATCCCCCTCCTCGCCGTCTAGGGGATGCGGAAGGTCTTCACGATCACCGCGCCCTGCCCGGTGGGCTGGCGGAGGACGAACCTCAAGCGGTAGGACCCGGACGTCAGCCTGCCGAGGCGGATCTGCCGCTTGCCCGCGCGGAACGCCTTGAGCTTCGTCGTGCGCACCTTGACGAACCCGGCCGTCACCACCCGCTTGCGGTCGAGCCGCGTGGCGATGCGGACGTACTGGGGCAGCCTGAAGGTGGCGAAGGCCACACCGCTGCGCCGCACGACCTTGAAGCTCACGAGCCGTGGCTTCGCCGGTCGGCGGATCGTCGAACGTCCCGGCAGCGCGACACCGCCGGGCCCTGCCGCGGCGCCGCCGCCGAGCCGGGTGACGGTGACGGCGCGCGCGAAGGTGGCGGTGGCGCCGTTCGAGTCCGACGCGCGGAGCCGGACGACATAGGTACCGGGCTCCGTGAACCTGCGGGTCTCCGCGACACCGGCGCCATCCGTGTAGTTGCCATCGCCGTCGAGGTCCCAGGCCCGCGTCACCGCAGATCCCTCCGGGTCCCTGACGGTGGATGAGTTGAAGGTCACGACGTCGCCGGCCCCGGGAGCGGCGGGACTGACCGTGACGTCACCCGCAGGAGGGAGGTTGCGGTTCAGGGTCACCAGGTCGGCCGTGAAGGCGTCGCCGGGCATGGCCGGATTCTGGGCGACGTAGACATCAACCTCCGCGCCCGATCGCTTCACGGTGTAGACGGGTGACGTGAGCTTCTGGAACGCCGCTGTGAGCGGAACCTCGGTCTTGACCCGGTCCACGAGACTGCCGTCCGCACGCTCGCGCACCCAGACCTTCCCCAGCTTGCCGATCGACTGAGCGTTCGCGGCGCGCATGAAGACGCTCGCCACGTACTGCGTCCCGGCGGGCACGTTGGCCCCACCGGACGGACGGGTGTCGTCGATCGAATAGCCCTCGAGCGAGTCGGCGAGGGGACCCGCGGTGACGGTCACGCCGAACGACCCGTTCGGCGCCTCCCCGGGCAGAGCCTGCTGGGCGAGGCTCGAGCGGTAGGGCATCCATCCGCTCAGGTCCGTTTCGAACGACGGGTTGCGCGTCAGGTTGCCGGGTGGCGGGTCCTCGGCGAGAGCGGGGACGGCGGCGATCGTGCCGATGGCGACGAGGGCCGCCGCGATCGCGGAGGCACACGTGACTCCGCGATTGACGGTGACGTTCTGATGATTGGTCATGGGGGCAGACTGCCTCGCATGGGGTGCGGAGGTAGCGCCCCCCATGACCTCCTTACAACTTCATCGCCCGCGCCGAACACGGCGGGCCGCCTGGTATGTCCGCCCGGTCCGTACGGGCAGATACCAGCGGGCCGTCTTCACCCGGAGGGTCCGGAGCCCGTTCCCCTGGAAGACGCCGACGCGTGGGACGGCATACCTTCCACCGTCCTCCGGTCCGACGGGCAGGCTGAGCGCGTGGGTGTACCCCGCCCGTTGCGCCGCCGCGCGCACGCGCGCGGAGTGACGGCCGCGGGGGTAGGCGAGGTACGGTACGGGTCGTCCGAGGAGCCCCTCGAGGAGCTCGCGGCTGTCGCGGAGGTCGCGGACGGCCTCCTCATCGCTCAGTGTCGGCATGTCCCGATGAGACCAGGTGTGGGACCCGAAACGCACGCCTCCCTCCTGCATCTCGAGGATCTGGTCGGGCGAGAGCGTCCGGAGGGTCCACTCGGGAGGCGTGTCGACCCAGTCGACCGGCTGTCCTTCCGGGCTCAGCGTCCGGGCCACGAGGAACACCGTGGCGGGCAGGTTGTACCGGCGGAGCACCGGCCACGCGTTTGCGTGCAGGTCATCGAATCCGTCGTCGAATGTGATCGCCACGTTCCGCGACGGCAGGCGGCCGCGGCGATCCGCGTATGCGAGCGCCTCGGGGAGGTCGAGGACGGCGCGATGCCGGGCGAGCCACGCGCATTGAGCCGCGAACTCCGCGGGGGGGACCGCGAGAGGCGACCTCCAGCCGGCCGAGACCGAGTGGTAGCAGAGGATCACGAGAGCTCTCCGTAGAGGCCGTCGATGGCGTCGACGGTCGCGTCCATCGCGAAGAGACGCTCGACCCGTTCCCGTCCGGCGCGACCCATCGCGGTCCGCAGCCGGGAGTCGCGGAGGATCGGCTCGAGCGCATCAGCCAGTTCCTCAGGCTGCCGTGGCGTGACGAGACGGCCGGTGACGCCGTCCTCGACGGCGCGCGCGACGTCGCCGACCCGCGTGGCGACCACCGGCGCGCCCGCAGCCATCGCCTCGAGCACGGAAAGCGGCATCGCCTCCCACCAGGAGGGGAGACAGAAGACGTCAGCACTGCGGAAGAGGGCATCCATCTCGTCGTGCGGCTGCGGCCCGATGAACCGTGCAGGCGACTTGTGCGCAGCCGACCGGACGGCTTCCTCGGCCGCCGGGCCCTCGTCCGGCGTGCCCCCGGCGAGGACGACCTCGTGCCGAACGCCACGGCCGTCGAGCAGCCGCGACGCCTCGAGGAGGTCGACGACGCCCTTCCGGGGCGTCAGCACCCCGGCATACAGGACGCGGGGCGCCCCCGAAGTCGGCCGGTCGTCCGGGGGGGCGCCGCAGACGACCCCGTTCTCGATCAGCCGGACATCCCGGCCGGTCGCGCGCGCGAGCGCTGAACGGCCGTCCTCCGAGACGGCGACGATCCGATGGGCCGGAAGCAGGCCCGCTCGCGCGAGGAGTCGCCGCGGTCGGGATACCAGCCAGCGTTGAACCTTGCCGCTGTGCGCGTGGACGATGACGCGGGCTCCGCGCGCGCGCGCGGCAAGGGCCAGCAGGGTCACGCGCACGAGCGTGACGTGCGGAACGAGCGCGGTGTGGATGTGGACGACGCGGACCCCCCGGCTCGCCCGGAACACCGCGACGGCGTCGTCGAGCGTGCGCCGCACGTTGGAGGCCGTCAGCCGGCCCGATCGGGGAACCTCGTCTCTGGTGAGGTTGAGCAGGGAGAGGTCGTGGCGGCTCGAGAGGTCGCTCGCCTGCAGGGTCGAGAGGAACGCGGCGATGCCACCGCGGTCGGGCGGGCCCTTGCCCACCAGCAGCACCCGCGTCACGATCCGCGCCGTTCCGGGACAACCACGACCTGCTCCCCGCCCGCCCGCTCAGCGACCGCGGAGGAAGCGGCTGACCTCCGCTCCCGCCGCGCGGCGAGCTTCGTCCGCGCTTCACGGATCCGCCGGCGGTCGCGGGGGCTGATCCCGCCGACGGCCAGGATCAGCAGCACGTACGCCGCGCCGCCGGCGGTGAGCGCCAGCAGCAGCCCGCCGGGACCCGGCGTGGCATCATCCACGAGGCGGCTCACGAGGAAGCCGCCGGCGTACGCGAGCACCTGACCCGCGATCTGGCGCGGGGTCCACAACGACCAGATCGGCATCCCCATGTGGCGGCGCGTGACCACGAAGTAGAACGTGGCGCTTCCGGCATATCCGATCACGAGTGCCGATGCGGTGCCGGTCAGGCTGAACCAATAGGTGAAGCCCACCATCAGCACCAGTGTGACGACCATGCGGATGATCGCGATGACCGAGGTGATCCAGGGACGGTCGGCGGCCACAAGGGCTGTCCCCAGAATGGAGACCACGCCGACGATGGCCGGGACCAGCAGGATCAGCGCGAGGGCGTTGGCGCCCTGGTCGAATCCGGTTCCGAACAGCCCCATGACCCCGTGGGCCGCGCCTCCACCGACGGCGGCCACCAGGAGCATCGCGGCGGTCTGGTACCGGAGCGAGTCCACCATCGCGCGATCCATGCCGCGCTGATCTCCGGATGCGCGCCGCGCGACGAGCGTCGGGAACAGCACCTCGGTGATCCGGTAGTTCACGTCGCGGAAGCGCGAGCCGAGCGTCCAGGCACGGTTGTAGGCGCCGACGGCCTGGACCGAACCCATGCCGCCGAGCAACCAGGTGCCAGCCTCGTTCGCGACGCCATCGGCGACCGCCCCCGGCGCCAGCTTCACGCCGAAGAGCACCATGCTGGGCAGGGTACGGAAGCCATCGCGCAGCACTCCCAGGCTCACCGAGTAACGCATGAACTGGCGCGACTTCTCGATGCGGTGAACGAGTGCGAACGCGTTCGACGCCAGCGTGGCGATGACCAGTGACCAGACGCTCTGCCACGCCAGCCCGAGCCCGACAGCCATGACGAGGTAGGCGACATTCGACGAGAGCCGCACGGCGAACAGCTGCCGCCCGGCGCGGAACGCGCTGAACAGCATGTCGTAGTTCCAGCCGACGTTCTGGATCGTGACGTACCCGATCATGGACACCAGCGCGGGCATGAAGAGCTCCGGCTGACCGATCGGCCCCCGGTAGACGAAGTAGACGATCGTCATCGTCACGGTGCCGACCAGGATCGTGAGGCCCGTCGAGAACGCGAGGACGGCGGCGAACAGGCCGGTCACACGCGGAGCGCGGAACTCGAGGTTGGCGAGTTCCCGCACCAAGCCGGCCTGCTCGCGCATCGTCGAGAGGAACCACATCGCACCGGTCGGGGCGAGCACGAGCGCGTACAGACCGATCACGTCGATCCCGTACGTGCGCGCGACGGCGATGCTCGTGAAGACGCCGAGCCCGGCCGTCGAGAGGAAGCTCAACCCGCCGTAAGCCAGGCTCGAGCGATACGATCGTCGCCCGCTCACGTCGGCGCTCCCGGGAGCGATGGAGAGCGACGAGCGATGTCCCAGGAATCGGGGGGGTGAGTATGGACGGCGCCACAATGACGACGCTGCCCGTCAGCGTCATCATCCCGGCGTTCAACCGTGCCGCGCTGCTCGGGCGGGCCCTCGAGAGCGTCGCCGCGCAACGGCCCGCCCTCCCGGCCGAGGTGATCGTCGTCGACGACCACTCGGACGACGACACGGCAGCGGTCGCACGGGCCCATGGGGCGACCGTGATCCGGCACGACCGGAACCGGGGCGCCGCGGCCGCCCGGAACACCGCGCTCGAGGCGGCGAGGCAGCCGTGGATCGCGCCGCTCGACTCCGACGACGAGTGGCTTCCGCATCACCTGGCGACGCTGTGGGCGCTGCGTGCAGGCCACGTCCTGGTCGCCGGCGCGGCAATGCAGCTGGGTGATCACGGCTCCGGCGGGCTCCTGCACGGACCGGACCGCGACCGGATCGTCCGGTACGGCGACCCCGAGCGGATCCTGGCCCCCTACAATCCGATCCCCGCGAGCGCCGTGCTCGTTCAGCGCGACGCGGTCCTCGCGGCGGGCGGCTACGACACCGGGCTGCGCTACGCGGAGGACTGGGACCTGTGGATCCGGGTCCTGGAACGCGGCACGGCGATCCAGTCGCCGCAGGTGATCACGCGCTATCACCGTCACCCCGGCCAGAAGACGGCGTCCCACGACGGTCCCGCGCGCGCGCAGCGCACCATCGTGGACCGCTACAGGTCGCGGCCATGGTGCGGGGACCGCGCCGTCGCGCGTCGCCACGCCGCCGTCGCGTGGGACGGCCTGCGTCGCTCGATTCGCGAGCGCCGTCTGACGGACGTTCTCGCTGGGGCGCGTGAGATCGCGTCGCCCCGCGTCGCCTACGAGGTCGGAGCATTGATCGCCCACCGCCGGCGCCTGCGACACCGCAGCGCGGCGATCGCACCCGAGGACGTCCACCTCGGGTAGCGTCGTCGGCACGGTCCCACGGACCGCCGCCCGTCCTCCTGTCCTGAAGCGTCCCACGGGGACGGAAGTCTGCCGAAACGAAGCCGGGAGACGTACCGCCCGGTCGCGGGGCACGCCGCCCCCCAGAGGTCGAGTGGCGGGCGCGAATGCGCCCAGGACCGTCGATCGCCGCGGTACCGACATGGGAACCCGGCGCCCATACCCTCGTCGGGCGACCGCCGGGGTTCAGCGCTTCGCAGAGCCCCGGGGACCGACCACGATGGTCCGCGTGGTCGTCGCGCGCGCGCCGGCCGTCGAGACCAGCACGTAGCGGAGACGGTGGGGCCCGCGGACGACCTGCCCCAGCGACGCGCGGAACGCCTTCGCGCCGGTGCGCCGGACGCGCACCTTGACGCACTTGGGTGTGCGACCCTTCACCACCGGCCCACATCGCAGGAGCCCCGCCTTGCCCTTTCGGTCCAGTCGAAAGGTCACGACCGTGCGACGACCGACACGGAGGACGCGGAGGGCGAGGAGGCGCGGGGCGGGAGCCTTGCGTGCCGCCGTCCCCGTGCCTGGCGGCGGAGCCCCTGGGGGCGTGGCCGCTCCAGAGGGGTTCGACGAGTACGTGGGCGCCTGGACGGAGGGGTCCAGGAGGACGATCCGTGCCGCCGAGGGGACGCCCTGGGCGTTCACGAGGAAGAGCATGTAGTACCCCGGGGGCGCGACCGACGCGCTCGTCGGCGAGTCCACGACGAGGTTGGATCCGGTGGCGGTCCGCCTGAGGCTGATCGCGCGCTGATCGTTGTCGAACGCATGAGTGACGGCCCCGACCTTGATGAGGATGGCATCCCGCACCGCCCCAGGGTCCGGCGTGGCCACTCCGAAGCTCTGGCCGTAGCCGAACGCGTCGGGAGCCGACGACACGGATGGCCGCGCGCCCCGGTAGAGGTAGGGCGGGGAGTAGATCTCCATCTTGTCGTCGTTGGTCGTCGCCACCGCGTTGCGGTCGTCGCCGGCGGAGAGGACCGTCGCGTCGGGCAGCAGCAGGGCGATGGAATGGTAGGTCCGCGGCTCCGACTGGCTCGCGCCGAGCCGCCAGCTGTTCGTCGCGGGGTCGTACAGCTCACTCGTGTAGATCGCCCCGCCGTAGAGCCCGGTGCCGCCGTCGAGCCCGGCCCCGGAGCTGTCGCCGAGACCGCCGCCCACCGCCAGGATGCCGCCGTCGGGAAGGATCACGGTGTTGAGGTGCGCCCGTGCGGAGGTCATCGCCGGCCCCGGCTGCTCCCCCCCGGAGAGGCCGGTGAGGTTCAGGATGGGCGTTGTGGCGTCGACCGCCTTCGTGGAGGCGTCCGCACCGCCGATCCGCATCATCCGGGCCGGCCCCCCCGGTCCGAACGGCATCAGGACCGCGCTCCCCCAGTACCTTCGGCTGAAGTTCGTCGAGAGGCGCCCGCTCCAGGTCCAGGTGTTGGTGTTCAGCACCCGGAAATCCGCCTCACGCGGACCGGCCATCAGGACGTTCCCGTCGGGCAGGAGCGTCAGACGCGGGTACAGGCCCGGATTGATGCTCGATGACTTGACCTGCAGCGTCCCCTTGCCGCGTCGGTTCGTCGGGTTCGGCGTGAAGATCGCGATGTCGGACGCGTAGGTGTTCGTGCCGGTCTCGTCCCAGCCGCCGTAGATGATGGCCCGGCCGTCGGCGAGGGTCATCACGGTCGGATACCAGCGCCCGGCATCCATGGGGCCCTGGTCGGTCCACGTCCGGGTCCATGGGTCGAACGTGAAGAGCCGGTTCAACCCCTTCCAACCGACGGGGTTGCTCGCGCTGACCGGCAGGCCGTTGGACGTGTCCTGGTACGCGAGGTTCCCGCCCGCCACGAGCACGGTGCCGTTCGCGAGAACGGTCTGCCCGGCGCACCAGAGGTTGTACGGCCGGTTGGTCGCCGGGTCCTTGGGCGGCGGAACCGGCGTGATCGCCTTCGTTCCAGGATCAAGGAGGAACGCGGTGCTCGAGTTGCCCGAGCGCGGCGTCGTGGGCCCGAACATCAGCACCTCACCGGTCGGCAGCAGCGCGCCGTGCACCGGCACGACCGGCGTCGAGCCACCACCGGGGAACGTTGCGGACCACGCGCCGGCGACGGAGGGTTCCATCGCGTGCGCCTGCTGGGTGCCGAGGGTGCGGCGTACCGCCTGCGAGCGCTTCGCCCCGTACACGCGGAGGGAGGGGCAGGTCGTGGGGTGCCGCAGACGGTATGCGGCCGTGGCGCAGCGGCGGCGGACCTTCGCGTCATAGCGTTCGATGAGTGCCGCCCGCGTCCGGTGCGCGGCGGGCCCGTGCGCGTAGACGGCATCCGCCCCGAGCTCGGCATCGCTTGCCCAAACGTCCGGGCTGACCCCGCCGCCCAGGGCAGCTGAGCCCGCAACGGCACCCGCGCCGAGGGCCGCGAGCAGGATGAGCACGAGCAGCACGGGCCGTCGCCGGCCCCCACCACGACGAGCCCTTCTGCGCACGCGATTCACCCGTTCCCCTGATCGTCGGTTCGCCTCGGCAACCTTAAGTGCACGGGCGACGGACGGCGCACTAGACGCTCGGGGGGTTTCGGGAGCCGCCCGCGGCGTCGGCCATCAGGCACGGCCGGCCCAGCTCACGTGGACCAGGACGACGCGCGTGACCACCGCCCCCCTTGGCGTGGTCACCACCACCCGGAGCCGCATCCGCCCCGGCGCACGCGGACTCCTGACGGCGATGCGGGTGAGCGCGCGCAACGGACGTGCGGCCACGAGGCGGGTGCGCGTGCCGACCTGTCGCCGCAGCACGACGCGAGTACCCGCCGGAGCGGAGATGCGCCGCACCACCACGGCGAACCGCCGACCGGGCCGTACGCGGAGCTGCGCCGACACACGCACCCTGGGCACGGGCCCCCGACCCGCCGTGGCCGGCCCTCCACCGGACCCGGCCGCCGCCGAAGGGCCGGTACGGCCGACGCCACTTCCGGCCGCCGGACCGCCGGTGGAGCCCCCATCCTGCGGCGACGGCGGACCGACGACGAAGCTCCGTGTGGTGGTCGCGTCGCCGCCGGCGGCACCGGTCCGCACACGCACCGAAACGGTTCTCTGGCGTCCGAGATCGGAGGCACTGAGCGTCGCGCTCAGTCGGGTGGACCCGATGCGGGTCGTCGGGCGGGGTGCCCCACCCCACAGGACGACCGCACCGGGGCCGAAGCCGGTTCCCGTGACGGTGAGCGTTCCGGGGCGGGCGTCCGCGGGCAACGTCACCGGGCTCAGTCCGGTGAGGGTGGGGAGGGGATGGTCGATCCTTCGGATCCGGCCGTTGTTGGTGTCGGCCACGAGGAGGTCGTCCCCGTCCAGCAGCAGGTTGGACGGCTGATTGAGGTTCGCGTCGAGTGCGGGGCCCTCCCCGGGATCACCCGCGGCGCCCGTCCCCGCGACGGTCGAGATGATCCCGTCGGCGGAGATCCGCCGGACCCGCTCGTTGTTCGAGTCGGCGATGTAGAAGCCGCCGTCCGTCGTTGCGACGACATCGCGCGGCCGGGAGAGACGCGCGGAGGTCGCGAGCCCGCCGTCACCCCCCGAGCCCGGCGAGCCGCAACGGCCCGCGATGGTCCGGATCGTCGCGTCGTCCACCTCTCGGACGCAGTCGTTGTAGCCGTCCGCGATCGCGAAGCGCCCCTGCCCGATCCACTCGACGCCCAGGGGGCGGTTGAGCGAGGCGGAGGTGGCGGGGACGCCGTCGCCCTGGGATCCGGCGACCCCGTTGCCCGCGACCGTTCGGATGAGCCCGCCGGGGGTCACCTCACGGATGACATGGTTCCGCTCGTCGGCGATCAGGAAGCCGCCGTCGCCGGTCGCCGACAGCGCCCGGGGGAAGCGCAGGGTGGCGGCGGCGGCGGGGCCGCCGTCGCCGGTGTACCCCTCGACACCGGTGCCCGCCACCGTCGAGATCGTGCCGCCCGGGTCGATCCGGCGGATCCGCTGGTTGTACTCGTCCGCGATCAGGATCCCCTCATACGGACCCTGGTCGATCACGATCACGTCCGTCGGGTAGTTCAGGGAGGCGACGAGGGCCGGGCCGCCATCGCCGCCGGCGCCTGCGCCTGCCACCGTGGTCACGCTGCCGGATGGGGAGACCCGGAGCAGGCGGTAGCCGAGGATGTCGACGACCAAGCGGGAGCCCGAGGCCTCCTCGGCGATCCCACGCGGCTGACCCAGGCCGGCCGCGACCGTCGAGATGCCCCCGTCGCCCGTCGCGGCGCCGGCGGGCGCGGCGGCCGTCATGGCGAGCGTCAGGGCGACAAGCGCCGCGGCGGCCCCGTGAAGACGATGCCGACCGGAGTTCTGGCGACCGATCACGTCGTCAGTCTCGACGATCCCGCGCGTCACCGCACACGCCTTCTGGCGAGTTTCGGCGTGCCGCGCGACGAGCCTTCGTGCGGTCCCCCGTGACCATCCCTATCCCTTCGATGGCGGCCGTCCTCCCCCGTCGGCCAGTGTCCTCTCGGAGGCGGCACGGGAAACTGCATCGCATGACCACAAAGTTCATCCCCGAGCCCCTCGAGTTGCGTCTGGGCGACCGCAGCTCGGGCTCCACCCGGCGGCGTGCGGCGCGTGCGCGCATCATCTCGACTGCCACCCTCGTCGCCCTCGACATCGCATTCACCGGCGTCGTCCTCATCCTGGCCGGTTCGGTCGCGCGCTTCCCGGTCTTCGGAGGTCCGCTGGCCGAGGGCCCACGTCTCAGTCACGCGCAGATCCTGGCGTTCAGCCTCTTCGCCCCCGTGCTCATCGCGCTCTGGGGCGGCTACAGCCGCCGTCGTTGCCCGCTCGGCCGCCTGGCCGGCGCCTCGCTCGTGGGCGGGTGGATCTCGCTGCTCGCGGCCGGTGTGCTCCACGAGAACGTGAACGGCGTCCAGACGGCTGCGGCCGTCGCGGTGCTGCCCCTCGTCTGGAGCACCTCGCGAGCTGCGGTCGCGGCCGTGATGACTCCGGAGCGCGTCCTCATCGTGGGGTCGGGTCGCATGACCCAGCGGGTGGAGGAGCTGTGCCGGCGGCACCCGGAGAAGGGCCTCCAGGTGATGGGCTTCGTGGACGAGGACCCACACGAGATGGCGAGCTGCACCGCGCCGTGCCTCGGCGGTATCGACGAGCTGGAGCGCGTCCTGGTCGAGCATGAGATCGACCGCATCATCGTCGCCTGGTCCCTCGCCGGCGATGAGCGGATCGTCGACATCCTGCGAGACTGCGATCGGCAGAGCGTTGAGGTGGACGTCGTCCCGCGGATGTTCGACTTGATCGGCACGTCCCCGGAGATCCGCACCCTGGGCGGCGTGTCCCTCGTGGGGGTCCGCCCCCAGCAGACATCGCTCGCCAAGCGCGCGACCAAGCGCGCGGTGGACGTCACCGGCTCGCTCCTCCTCATGGTCATCTTCGCCCCGCTCGCACTCCTCGCGACACTCGCCATCCTCGTGTTCGACAGCCGCCCGGTCTTCTTCCGGCAGGAGCGCGTCGGCGCCGGTGGTCGGCTCTTCAGCGTCGTCAAGTTCCGCACGATGCGCCCGGACGCGGAGCATGCGGGCAAGGACAAGGTGGACGCCCTGGCGACGGGTGACCTCTCGATCGAGGAGGCCGTGAAGCGCATCAAGAGCGATTCGGGCAGCCAGGTGACCGGCGTCGGCCGCGTGCTCCGCGTGACGAGCCTCGACGAGTTGCCCCAGCTCTGGAACGTGCTCCGTGGAGACATGAGCCTCGTCGGCCCCCGGCCGCTGCGCCCGTTCGAGGTCGACGCCCTCGGCGACTGGCAGCTCAGGCGCCAGGAGGTCCGCCCCGGGATCACGGGACTGTGGCAGGTGCTCGGTCGCAGCGACATCAACTGGACCGAGCGGATGCAGTTGGACTACACCTACGCCCGCCATTGGTCGATCGCCGCCGATATGGGCATCCTGTTCCGCACGGTCGGCGCGGTCTTCCACCGGAAGGGCTCCGTGTAGGCCCCCGGGGGCGACGTACGTCACGCCCCACCTCGCCCCCGATGCGCATCCTCCTCGTCACCCAGCACTTCTCCCCCGAGATCACGTCCTGCGCGCTTCGCATGGACGCCTTCACAGAGGCGTGGCGTGAGGAGGGTCACGACGTGACCGTCCTGACGGCCGTCCCGAACCACCCTGAGGGCGTCATCCACCAGGGCTACCGCGGCCGGCCCGTCGTCCGCGAACGACGCGGCTCCGCCGACGTGGTGCGCACCTGGGTCCGGACGAGCCCCGGGAAAGGCGCCGTCGCCCGGCTCATGACCTACGGGAGCTTCGCCGCGATGGCCACGACCGTGGGAGCCCTGCGTGTGCCGCGGCCCGACATCGTGGTCGCGACCACTCCGCCGCCCATGGCGGGCGTGGCCGGCGCAGCTCTTGCGACGCGCTATCGAGTCCCCTTCGTGCTCGATGTCCGCGATCTGTGGCCCGACGCGGCCATCGCGATGGGGGAATTGGCGCCTGGACGGGCGGCATCGGCGCTCCAAGCGCTGGTGCAGTGGCTCTACCGCCGTGCAGACCTCGTGGTCGCGGCGACCGAGGGCTTCGCCGAGGAGATCGGCCACGGCGCCGAAGTCATCCCGAACGGCTGCGACCCGCGGGTCGCAGCCCTCCCGGACGACGCAGGCGAGGCAATCCGCCACCGACTCGGCCTGGAGGACCGGTTCGTCGTCGGGTTCGTGGGGAACCATGGCGTCTGTGAAGGGCTCGAGGAGGTCGTCGACGCCGCAGGGCTGCTCGGCGCGGACAGCGGAGTCCACCTCCTCATGGTGGGGGACGGACCACGTCGCGACGAGTTGATCGCGCGGGCGAATGCGACGCAAGCGCGCAACGTGACGTTCCACCCCCCCGTGTCGGTGGACGAGGTGGGCTCATTCATCCGCGCATCCGACGTGCTGATCGTGCCCTTGAGGAACGACCCGCACTTCTCGACGCGGTTCCCCGCGAAGCTGTTCGACGCGTGGGCGTGTGGCCGTCCCGTCCTGGTCGGCTGGGACGGCGACGCGCGGCGCCTGGCCGAAGGGATCGCGGCCGGCTCGTTCGCGCCGAGCGGCCGCCCCGAAGCCCTGGCGGCGGAGATGATTCGGCTCCGCGACCTCGGGCCAGACGTGCTTCGCGAGCGCGGCCGCAACGGTCGCGCCTGGGTGCTGGCGGAGCGCAACCGCAGCGCCGCCGCCCGCCGGCTCGCCGATCGGTTGGCGCAAGTCGCGGGCTTCGTGGTCGATGAGACGCCGGCAGCCGACGACGTCCCCGCCGTGCCGGTGCGCTGAACCCGCTCTGCGCTTGCGGGCGACGCTCGATGATGCTGAGATTCTGGCGATGAGACGAGCGACCCGGCGGTCGGCCACCGCACGCTGGCGTGCATGGTGGCGCAGCGGGGTGACAGTGACGGCGCTCGTGGTCGCGGCCGCGTTCCCCGCGCTGGCCGGAGCCCAGTTCGGTCTGCCTGCAGGACCTGACGCCCCGCCGCCCGCCGCTCCGCCCAATCCGGCGCCGTCGAGCCCTGCACCGTCCAATCCGGCACCCTCACCGGCGCCCTCGGCGTCCGGCGGAACCTCCGGCTCACCGTCGTCGGGCTCGCCGTCCGACGCCTCACCCAACGGTGGAACGGCAGCCGAAGCCGCGGCACGCCAGCGGGCGCGTCAGGCTGCGGCCGCCCGCGCGCGTGCGGCGGAGCGTGCGCGTGCGCTCGCCGAGAAGCGCCGGCAGGAGCGGCTGGCCGCCGCCGAGCGGAAACGCCAACGCATCGCAGCTCTCCGGGCGGTGCAGCGCAAGGCGGCGGCGGCGGAGGCGGCCGCAGCCCGCATCCCGCGTATCGAGAGGCGCGACGCCATCAGCCCCTCGGCGGGTGGCGCCTCCCCACTCAGGCAGCTGACGCTCGGCCTGTTGCTCGTGATGGCCCTCGTCGCGGCGGCGCTCGCAGCGCTGCCCTCGTTCCACATGCAGAACCGGCATGTCCGGCGCATGGAGGTGACCCTTCTCGACCATCGGCTCGAGCTCGTCTCCGTCGCCATCGGCTGCGTGGCGCTGCTGCTGCTCTACCAGCGACTCCTCTGAACGGTGGCCGCTCCTCTGCTCGTCGGACCGCGATAGAGGCTCGGCCGGACCGGGTCGAGCCCTACGAGCTGGCGGTGGCGAGCGTCTCCGGCCGGGGGAGTCGCTCCAGCGCTGCGGTCCGCTCGCGCCGCGTGACCACTGCGAGCCCATAGGTGCCGAGCCCGAGGCCGATGGCGATCCACATCGGTCGCTCGAACTGCGTGTAGATGAAGAAGCCGGCCACCAGTACCCCGGCCTGAGCGGCGAACACCGAGCGAGCGAGCAGCTCTGAGCGGACGTCGCCGATCCGTTCGAAGATCCTTGCCGCGCGCATGCTTGCGAGGAGCCCTCCGCCGATGACGACCATCAGCAGACCGAAGCCCACGAGTCCGCCTTCCGCGAGGGTGCCCAGGTACATGTTGTGGGCGTGGTGGGGATCGTCGACGATGAGGTCGACGCGTTGGAGCAGGCCCGGCCGGAGCGTGTACTCGGGTGCGACCTCGATGAAGTTGCCGTAACCGACACCGCGGACCGGGTGGTCCTCCCACACCCGGGCGGCGACGGTCCACAGGTCCGTTCGCCCGGATCCCCCCCCGCCGGTGTCGAACACGCGGTCCCGGTGCTGTGCGGGTGCTGCGAGCAGGAAGACCGCCGCCCCCACCGCGGCCGCGAGGCAGAGGATGCCGATGATCCGTGGCCGCCAGCGTCCACCGAACACGGCCCACGCCAGGAACGCGAGCGGGAGCGCGATGAAGCCGAGACGCGACAGGCTCAGGACGACGCCGGCGATGCACAGCACCGCGGCGCCGGCGAACACAAGCTGGCGGAACCGCGTGCGGGACGACCACGCCATCCCGACGGCGAGGATGGCCGCCGGAACGAGGGCCGCCGCGAAATCGTTCGACTGGCCGATCGTGCCGCCCAGGCGACCGTCCGTCTCGGGTGGGACGAAGATGAGTCCGACGAGCGCCGACAGGGCTCCGCCGATCGCGAATGTCCCGATCACGAGCGTGAGGTCCCGCCTGGACCGGATCGCGGTGGCGATTATGGCGACCAGGACGAAGTTGAGGGCGAACCGCTGGAGATCCTCGGAGACGAGATCGTCCGCGGGCGCCCAGAGCAACCCGAGGACGCCCCAGAGGATGAACGCGATCAAGGCGAGCGAGACCACCGGGAAGGTGGCCATAAACCCGCTGGCGCGGCGGCGCTCCCGGGCGGACGTCATGGCAGCCAGCCACCCCAGCACCAGCACGCCGCCGGCCAGTTTGATGACGGTGAGGTCCTGGCCGTCCGCCCCCGGAAGCGTCGCGAAGAACTGGAGCAGCACGAACGCGCTCAGGCCCAATGTGACGTCGATCAGCACGAGGCATACGAAGAGGATGCCGAGGCAGATTCCGATGGCGGTCACCGGGGCCCGGCCCGCGACCAGCACCAGGCCGACCCCGAGGATCCCCGAGGCGGCCCCGACGACGATCGGAAGCCGCTCCATCTCCTGGAGGCGTTCGGTGTGTGCCGTGAGCGTCATGCGCGCATCCTCAGGGGCTCCGCCGGCCTGAGCTTAGATCGGCCAGGAGACGTGCACACTGGACGATCGAGCGGGTTCATCGGGCGCGGGCGTCGCCATGGAACGGCATCAGGGGCGCCGACGGCGGCCGAAGGGTCCGCGCCTGCGGCTCGGGCGGCAACGGTCGAGCACGGCCCTGACGTCGTCGGGGCCTTCGCCTGCGACGATCGCCGCCGGGGCGTCCTCGGTCAGCGCCTGCGCCAGGTCGGCTCCCCGCTCCCCGGCGATCAGATCGCGGGCGGCAGACATGCCGGGCGGTCGCCCGACGACGTCGTGCGCGTCGCTCGCGATCGCGTGGACCAGGCCCGCGTCGAGCATCGCCCAGGCGGCCGCGCGGTTCCGCCTCCCGAGGTTCCCGGTGAGGCTGGCGGCGGTGACCTGGCTGACGGCACCGGCTCCGACCATCTCCGCCAGCAGCGTCAGGTCCTCACGAATGTGCGGGCTTCGCTCTGGATGGGCGAGCACGACGTCGAAGCCCCGGTCCCGAAGCTCACGGATGCGCTCGACCATGCCGAAGGGGAACGCGATGTGCGGACACTCGAGGAGAAGCCACGGCCCGTCGGCAAGCACCAGCTGCCGGAGCTCGTCGTCGGCCAGCCCGTCGAGCTCGCCGAGTTCGATCTCCGCGCCTGACCGAACATCCAGCGCGATGCCCGCTCCGACGAGACTTGCGCGCACCTCAGCTAGTCGCTCGTCTAGGAGAGCGCGAGTGCAGGGATGTGCTTTGCTTACATGCGGCGTGGCGATGACGATCCGCGCACCGTCCGAATGCAGCGCACGTGCCAGGTCCAAGGCCTCCGTCTCCGACGCCGGGCCGTCATCAATCCCGTGGAGGAGATGGGTGTGGATCTCGATCACAGCCGTCAGGCGGGTTGCGCCTCCCGGCCACCCGGGGGGTTCCGCGATCCTAGCGGACGCCGCCTTCGGGCGAGCGAGGAGAAGCCGTGAGTCTTGAGACGTGGCGGAGCGGCCGGCTCGAGCCGGACGACCTCGCGCCGAAGGACACCGGCCTGAAGCGGTACGTCCGCGTCTTCCGCGAGCGGTGGCTGCTGATTCTGGCGGCTGTCGTGATTTCGGTGATCGGCGCCGTCGCGTTCTCCCTGAGCTCCGACAAGAGCTACGACGCCGAGGCCGTCCTCCAGGTCACGCCGGTCGGTCGGGATGACGGGACGTTCACGGGGATATCCGTCGTGCGGGAGGCGTCGGACCCCAGCCGCGACATCGAGACCCTCGCCGGGACGGTCGGCACCCAGCCGGTGTACGACGAGGCGCGGAGGCTTCTCGAGAAGACCGGCGGCCTGCCGAGCGGCGACATCTCGGCCGACGCGGTCCCCATCGCCAACAGCTTTCTGATCTCCGTGACCGCGAGCGAGGGGGACGCCCGGGACGCGGCACGCGTCGCCAGCGCCTTCGCCGCGGCGATCATCAACGTGCGCAACACCACCTTCAACGAGCAGGTCGGCCAGACGATCGAGAGCCTGCAGGCCTCGCTGCCGTCCGCCCAGTCCGACCCCACCGCGCGTGCGACGGTGCAGGAGCGCATATCTGCGCTCCGTGCCCTCCAGGGCGGCCCGGATCCGTCGATCACGCTGCTGACCGAGGCGGGGATCCCCTCCTCACCGAGCTCGCCGGGCATGCGCCTGGTCGTCATCGCGGGCTTGCTGGTCGGTCTCTTCTGGGGGAGCGGCGCCGCGCTCATCGCGGACAGCCTGCTGTCGCGGGTGCGCCGCGAGTCGCAGCTGCGTGAGGGATTCGAGCTGCCGGTGCTCGCCCGCGTCGCGCTCGCGAAGGGCCAGAAGGTCGGCGTCGCCGCGCTCTCCCCGCGCGACCTCGACGCACGCGCCCAAGAGGGATACCGGACACTCCGGCAGAACCTGGAGATGCTGCGCCGCAGCGGCGACACCGGGCGCATCGTCGTCTTCACGAGCGGGGAGCCGTCCGACGGGAAGACGACGTCCGCCATCAACACGGCGGCGGCGCTGGCGGAGAGCGGCTACCGGGTGATCCTCATGGACCTCGACATGCGTCGCCCCTCCATCGGCGCGACCCTCGGGCTGACCTCGCTCAACGGAACGGCCGACGTCCTGGCCGGCCGTGTGAGCCTCGACGAGGCGCTCGTGACGGCGCGCGGCTACGGCAACCAACTGATGCTGCTCCTCTCGGATGCCGTCGAACGGCCGCGGGTTGAGCTCATGACCAAGGTCGCCATCGGCGAGCTGCTCGAGGCCGCCCAGGCACGTGCCGACTTCGTCATCGTCGACACCGCGCCGCTGGCCGTCGTCGCCGACGCCCTGCCGATCGTGGCCGCGGCCAACGACGTCTTCATCAGCGTCCGGCGTGGACACACACGCCTCGCGGCCTTGCGGCGCCTGACGGACACCCTCGCCTACTATGACGTCCGCGTCCGCGGCTTCGTCCTCATCGGCGCCGAGCTCGACCGAGGCGGCGAGGAGAACCTGTACTACGGGCAGATCCCCGACCGTGGACGCCAGTCGTCGGCGCCCGACCCTGCGCCCGCGCCCGCGCGCGAGGCGCCGGCGGTGACCAAGGCGACCGGAAAGCGACTCCGCCCGAGGTAGCCCGGGCAGCGGGGGCGCCCGGGCCGCCGTCGCGGGCCGCCCGTCCGACTGCGA
Source organism: Miltoncostaeaceae bacterium (assembly GCA_036826475.1). Taxonomy (GTDB): domain Bacteria; phylum Actinomycetota; class Thermoleophilia; order Miltoncostaeales; family Miltoncostaeaceae; genus Miltoncostaea. Next base: position 35,917 of record DAISWG010000002.1, read on the forward strand.
CCCTCGACGAAAGGTGCCCGTGCGCAGCGTGATCGTCCCGGCCTTGGTGTCCTGCTCCGCGCTTCTCGGAGCCGTGATGTTCACCGGGTCCCCGTCCACCGCCGCCTCGTCGGGCGGCGAGGCCGGGCACACGGCCCTCGAGCATCGCGCATACGCGTCTGCGATCTACGCGCAGGAGACGCTTCGGCGGGCACTCCGGGTCGAGACGGTCGCCAGGGCGATGGTCGGTCGGGCGCAGGACCGCACGCTGACGAGCCGCGCGGCACGTCACGCGAGGAACCGTGCACATCGGGTCCTGGCGAGAGCCCTGAAGTCGCGTCACAGCGCCCGTGTGATGATGGGCGCCACGTCCGACCTCCGGGCGGACTCACGCGCCCGCCTCGTCAGCAACCAGGCCGACCTCACGTCCGAGCGCGCAGTGAGGACGGCGCGGCGCGCCACGCGCTGGATCCGCGGCGCGACGGTACTGTCGGGTCTGGCGCCGCGCGCCCCGGGCGCGCCTGCCCCGGGCATCCCCGAGGGCGTCGTGCCGGCGGCGCCCCCGGTGCTGAGCTTCGACGGCAGCTTCGAGACCGGAGACTTCTCGCAGTGGTCCGACGTCGAGCGTGTCGCACAGGACCGCATCCGGCTCGTCACGAACCCCGTCCGGCTCGGTCAGTTCGCCGCTCGGTTCGAAGTCCGCGACGGCGACAAGCCCAGCTCGTCGGGGGAGCGTGCCGAGATCGCGCTGCACTACGACGGGCAGGAGCAGGAGGGTGACGACTTCTACTACTCGTTCTCGTTCATGCTCCCGCCGGATTGGGTGCAGGGCCGCCCGGGCTTCCGGATCCCGCTGCAGTTCCACGGGGTGAACGCCGATCTGGGCGGACGGAGCACCTACCCGCCGGTCGCGCTGAACTTCGTGCCGCCGCAGGGCGAGCCCAATGGACGCGGTGGTGGGGGCCTCTGGCTCGAGACTCACGGCGGGGATCTCCTGAAGAGCGGCTACAAGGCCGGCTTCGCCGCTCCGGTGCTCGGCGCTCCGGTCCAAGCGGGCGTGTGGCACGACCTCATCCTCCACGTCGTGTGGCACCGGTCGGCCGGTCGCGTGACGATCTGGCACAAGCTCGCAGGTGGGCGGGACTGGACGGTCGTGACGGACCTCCGCTCCGTACCGACGCTCCAGTTCATCTCGTCCCCTCTCAGCGTCTCGAAGGTCTACATGCGGCAGGGGCTCTATCGGGCCGACTTCACGAACGGCGTGGACGTGATCTACGAGGATGCGACACGGCGGGCACCGACCTTCGCCGATGCGGCGAACGGACTGTGACCTCGGCCCGCGCCCCGCGCCGGAGGCCGGAACCGGCTGCCGGCATCGCCCGGCCCGACCGCCGCAATCCACCCGCCGGGGCCGTCGGTCCCAGGGAACCACGCGAATCGCACGACGTCGTCCCGGCTGCCGATATTGCTGGACGACGAACCAGTTGACCGGCTCGACCTCTGGAGTCCCATGACCTCGAAGATGACCTCCCAGGCACCTCGCTCGGCGGAGATGCACGCCGGCCCCGGCTTCCGCGTCCGCCTCGCCATCCCGCGCCCCGATCCGGACATGCTGCGCGACCTCGCGCGATACGACACCCCGGAGATCTCCGACCAGCTCAACCGCCTGTATGCCATCGATCCGGAGGTGCACGGGCTGAGCGGGCTCGACCGGCCACTCGTCGGCCCCGCCTGCACAGTGCGCTGCTTCCCCGGTGACAACCTCATGGTCCACAAGGTGCTCGACGTGGCCCACCCGGGCGACGTGGTCGTGATCGGCGCGGGCGGCTCGCGATCGAACGCCGTGCTCGGCGACATCATCTCCACGAAGGCCCGGCACCGGGGCATCGCGGGCTTCGTGGTCGACGGCCTCGTGCGCGACCTGCCGGCCATCCAGGAACTGGACTTCCCCGTGTATGCGCGAGGCACGACGCCGATCGGGCCGCTGCACCGCGGGCCGGGCGAAATCAACTTCCCCATCGCCTGCGGAAGCGTCGTCGTCAACCCCGGCGACATCATCGTGGCCGATGCCGCGGGCGTCGTCGTGGTGCCGCGCCCCATCCTCGCCGACCTGCTCGAGCGGATGCATGCGAAAGCTGCCGGCAGTGCCGCATACCTCGAGGCGGTCCAGCGCGGCGACTTCAGCAACGCCTGGGTCGATGCCGAGCTCGAGCGCCAAGGCTGCCTGCTCGAGGATCCGGCCGTGCCGGAGCCGGGCTTCCCCCCGACCCACACGGTCTCCTGAGCGCGCCGGGCGGGAACGTGCGACGCCGCGCCCTCACGACCCGGGCCCGGCTCGAGTCGGAATGGGATCTCGCCCGCGCGGTCGTCGCAGGGCGGCTCGCGCGGCGGGGCCGAGCGATCAGACGGAATCGCGCGGCCTTCTATCGGTCCATGTGGGACGCTGCCGCGCAGGAGGTGGGCGTCACGGTGCGCCCCGGCGCCGGCGGCGTGATGCTCATCGATGTCGGCCAGGCGGTGGTCGCGGTACGCGAGACCTCCTGCTCCATCGACGGTCCCGACGTCCGGGAGGCGGCAGGGGACAAGGTCGGCGTGTACGGGCTGCTCGCCGGGATGGGTATGCCGATCCCGGCCAACGCGACCTTCACCCTCGGGGACCTCGCCGAGGCTGAGCGGTTCGCTGCTGATCGGGGCGGTGCCTGCGTCGTGAAGCCGGCCCGCGGCACCGCCGCCGGCCGGGGCGTGACGACGGGGCTGGTCTCGTCGGCGGACATCAGGCGTGCGTCCGCCATGGCCGCGGCGGAGGGTGCCCGCGCCCTTCCAGGTGGCCCGCGGAACCCCATCGCCCGGCTGCGACGGCTCCGCCGCCAGCTTCCGCACATCCCCCTGCTCATCGAGGAGCAGGTACCTGGCCACAACTATCGGCTGCTCTATCTCGACGGCGTCCTGATCGACGCCGTGCGGCGGGGCCCGCCGAGCGTCGTGGGGGACGGCGTCAGTTCGCTCGACGCCCTCGTCCGGAGGCTCAACGACGCACGGCTGCGGGCAGGAGGTCAGCGCGGGCAATGGATCGTCACCCTCGACCTCGACCTCGACCGCACGCTGGCAGGACAAGGCCTCCGGCGGTCGTCCGTCGTCGCCGAGGGCGTCCGGGTGACGCTCAAGACGGTCGTGAACCAGAACGACCCTGAGAGCAACCACCCGGCGCGTGACGAGGTCTGCGAGGACCTGGTGCGGCTCGGTGCGGCCGCGGCTGGGGCGGTGGGCGCGCGCTTGGCGGGAGTGGACGTCATCACCCCCGACCCCTCCGTCCCGCTCGAGGACGCGGGCGGCCGCATCCTGGAGGTCAACACCACGCCCGGTTTCGCGATCCACCTCAACGGCCACCCCGGTTCGATCAACCCCGCCACCGTGCTCCTGCGCCACCTGTCGGGACGCGAGCTGGCATCGGCATGAGCGTGCCGCAGCCTCCGGTCGTCATCCTCGGGGGGAACGCCTCAGCGCTATCGGTCGCACGTCCCCTGGCCGCGCGGGGCATCCAGGTGTACGCGATCGGCGTGCCGTCGCACGTCGCCGCCTCCCGATTCGTCACGCCGATCCTCGTCAGGCCCGCCGATGACGAGGAGGAGGCCTGGACGGAGGTGCTGCTCAACGGACCCGGCCGCCGCCTGGAGGGCGCGGTCCTGCTTGCCGCAGGGGACGTCGGCCTGTCTCTCATCGCCCGCCACCGCGACCTTCTCGCCGAGCGCTTCCTGCTCGACGAGAGCAACGTCGCCGCCCAACTGGCCATGCTCGACAAACGCCAGTCGTACGACTTGGCGGCGGAAGCGGGCGTGCCGACACCGAGGTACTGGCACGTCCGCGGCGGGGATGACCTCGAACGCGTCCGGGACGAGTTGGTCTACCCGCTGCTGGTCAAGCCGATCCTCTCCCACGAGTACCAGGCACGTTTCAGCGGCAAGTTCCGCACCGCCCGCAGCTGGGACGAGGTCGCCGCCGCGTTCGCTGAGCTGACGGGCGCCGGTCTCGACGTGATGCTCGTCGAGGCCATCGAGGGGCCGGACTCACTGCTCTGCAGCTACTACACGTACCTCGATCGGGATGGGGAGCCCGCCTTCGACTTCACGAAGCGGATCATCCGGCGCCACCCGGTCAACATGGGCATCGGGTGCTACCACGTCACCGACTGGAACCCCGACGTGGCGGCCCTGAGCCTCCGTCTGTTCCGCCACGTCGGCCTGCGGGGCCTGGCCAACGCCGAATTCAAGCTCGACCGGCGCGACGGCACGTTGAAGCTCATCGAGGTCAACGCGCGCTTCACCGCCGCGAACTGCCTCCTCGCCGCCGCTGGACTCGATCTGGCGGGATACGTCTACTCGCGCGTCGTGGGGGATCCGCACGGAATGCCCGACCGGTATCGCACCGGCTTGCACCTCTGGCAGCCGGGCACTGACCTGCGGGCGCTCCTGGAGCTCAGGCGCCGCGGCGAGCTCGGCGTCGGGGGGTGGCTGCGGAGCCTCGCCCACCGACAGACGTTCGCCTTCTTTCGCTGGGACGACCCCGGCCCGGCGGTCGCGCTCGCGCTCTCGCGACTCAGGAAGGGCGCCGCCATGACCTCCGCCCCGCCCCGGACGGCGGTCCGCGCGTGAGCCCTCGGGCGACCGTCGCGATCATGTCCACCGGGGACATGGGATCGGCGGTCGGCGCGCTCCTCGTCGCCGGAGGGCACCGCGTCGTGACCCCGGTCGGTGGACGTGATCGGCGCACCGTCGAGCGGGCCCGCGAGGCCGGCATCGTGGCGCTTCCGGACTTGGCGGCGGCGATCGGGGAGGCCGAACTGATCGTCTCCGTCGTCCCCCCCGACCGGGCCCTCGCCGTGGCGGTCGACGTCCGCGCCGCCAGCGGCGCCGCCCGGAGGGGGGCGGTCTACCTCGATGCCAACTCCATCGCCCCGGCGACGGTCGGGAGGGTGGCCGACGAGCTCGCGGCGACACCGCTCGAGCTCGTCGACGGCGCGGTCTACGGGTCATCCAGCCGGCTCGCCGGACACGGGACAGTGCTGTTGAGCGGCCCGGCGGCCGAGCGGGTCGCCGACATGGTGGGCTCCGCGCTTCCCGTACGGGTCGTCGGGGACCGCGTCGGGCAGGCCTCCGCCCGGAAGATGCTGCTCGCTGGACTGACGAAGGGGCTCTGCGCGCTGATCCTCGACCTCGCGGCCATCGCCGATGCGGCCGGCGAGCTCGGTCCGGCGCTCGGCGACTACCGGGAGTTCTACCCCGGGGTCATGGAACTCGTGGACCGCATGCTCCCCACATACCGGCATCATGGGAGACGCCGGGCCGAGGAACTCCGGGAGCTCGCCCAGCTCGCGCACGAGCTGGGCGTCGATGCACCCATGCTCGCCGAGGCCGAGGGCGTCACGCGCCGTCTGGCGACGCCGGGCGAAGGCCCCGCACTGCTGACGCGCGTCCTGGAAGACATCCACGCGTCCAGGTGACCCTCCCCCGATGGGGAGGGCGCGGCCGCTCGCGTCGGCGGATACTGCGGCTCGTGATCAGGACGACGTACCGGCGCACGGCTGTCGCGCGCCTCGCTCTTCGGCTGGCCGTTGCCGTCGCGGTCCTCTCCTGCGCGGCGCCCGCCATGGCCGCTGCGGGCGACGGCGCCTTCACCACCGTCGCCAGCGGGCTGGGGCAGCCCCGCGGCATCGCCGTCGAGTCCTCCGGCTCCCGGCTCGTGGTGGACCTCACCAGCGACCGCCTCTGGCGGATATCACCCTCGGGCGTCAAGACCACCGTTGCGGGGGGCGGCGCACCGGGCTTCTCCGGCGATGGAGGTCCGGCGACATCCGCGCAACTCGACTATCCGACCGACGTCATCACGATCGGCTCGGGCCCCTACCAGGGGATCCTGATCGCCGACGAGTACAACCAACGCATCCGGCGCATCGATCCGTCGGGCGTCATCAGCACTGTCGCCGGTGACGGCGTCGCCGGGTTCGCCGGCGATGGAGGCGCAGCGACGTCGGCGCACCTGCGCAATCCCCGAGCGTTGTCGGCGACGGGCGACGGCGGCTTTCTCATCGCCGACGAGCTCAACCACCGGATCCGCCAGGTGTCGCCGAGCGGGACCATCACGACCGTCGCCGGCACCGGCACGGCCGGCTACGCCGGCGACGGCGGCTCCCCGACATCCGCGAAACTCCGGCGCCCGCTCGGCGTGGAGTGGGTCGCGATCGGCCGCTTTCTGATCGCCGACGGCTACAACGACTGCATCCGCGAGGTGAGCGGCGGGACGATCCGCACGATCGCGGGAAGATGCGGCGAGCCGGGCTTCGGCGGGGACGGCGGCGCCGCCACTTCGGCGCTCCTGTCACGCCCACGTGACATCGTGCGCTCACCGGACGGCGGCATCTACTTCCCGGACTCGCTGAACCACCGGATCCGCAGGATCGCTCCCGACGGCGTCATCTCGACGGTGGCCGGCACGGGCACAGCCGGCAACACGACGGGGCCCGCCCTCGAATCCAACCTCCGAGAGCCGTCGAACGTGCTGCTCGAGCCGTCGGGCGACCTGCTGGTGGCCGACACGAACAACGGGCTGCTCCGAAAGCTCCAGCAGCCGCTCCCCACCATCTCCTCGCTTGCCCCCGCCCGCGCATCCGCGGACGGCACGCCGATCACCCTGACCGTCAACGGCTCGGGCTTCACGTCGAGCGCGGTCGTGCTGTGGCAGGGCTCACCGCGACCGACGACGCGGGTCAGCAGCACTCGCCTCACCGCCGTGATCAGCGGCTCGGACGTCGCGGCGGAGGGCACGGCCTCCATCAGTGTCCGGGCCGGCCTCGGCGGCGGCGACGAGTCCGCCACGGCCGCGTTCACGATCGGCGCCCCAAGTGGTGGCGGTGGCAGTGGTGGCGGTGGTGGTGCGGTCATCCCGGCGGGCAACCTGACCGCCAACCCCTCCTTCGAGAGCGACGCCAACAAGTGGAGTTGCTTCCACTGCACCCTCACGCGCTCAGCGGCGGCGGACTCCCCCAACGGGAACCAGATCGCGGTGATCACGATGGGCTCGGGGTGGACCTCCATGGCCCTCGACGACAGCCCCGACACGATCGGGGCGACCACCGCAGGCGCCGGCTACAGCGCCCAGGCCTACGTGCGGGCCGCCAACCCCGCCGCCGTCGGCCGCACCGTGCGGCTGTTCCTGCGCGAGAAGAACTCGGCGGGCACCGTCGTCAAGGACACCGGCGGCCCCACCGCCACGCTCACCAACACCTTCACACCGATCACGGTGAGCGCCACCGGCCAGTCCACCGGCAACAAGATGGACCTCCGCGTCAGCCTCAGCTCCGGCAACGCCGGCGACGCGATCGCCATCGACGCCGTCACCCTCCTCGCCGGGGGCGGCTCGACGCCGCCCGTCGGCGGACCCACCAATCAGCCCCCCACCGCCACGTTCACGGTCTCCGACTCGCCGATCGAGGACCAGCCGGTGACCTTCACCGACACCTCCACGGACCCCGAGGGCGGCTCCCTCGCCCGTGGCTGGGACACCGACAACGACGGCCAGTTCGATGACGGCAACGGCGCCACCGCGACGGCGACCTTCGCCGACCCCGGCACCTACACCGTCCGCCTGCAGGTCACCGACCCCGCCGCCGCCAGCGCCGTCGCCACCAAGCAGGTGACGGTGGCCGCCACCCCCTCCAGTGGTGGTGGTGCGGTCATCCCGGCGGGCAACCTGACCGCCAACCCCTCCTTCGAGA
>DAISWG010000002.1:43763-97833 GCA_036826475.1 Miltoncostaeaceae bacterium
GGTGGTGGTGCGGTCATCCCGGCGGGCAACCTGACCGCCAACCCCTCCTTCGAGAGCGACGCCAACAAGTGGAGTTGCTTCCACTGCACCCTCACGCGCTCAGCGGCGGCGGACTCCCCCAACGGGAACCAGATCGCGGTGATCACGATGGGCTCGGGGTGGACCTCCATGGCCCTCGACGACAGCCCCGACACGATCGGGGCGACCACCGCAGGCGCCGGCTACAGCGCCCAGGCCTACGTGCGGGCCGCCAACCCCGCCGCCGTCGGCCGCACCGTGCGGCTGTTCCTGCGCGAGAAGAACTCGGCGGGCACCGTCGTCAAGGACACCGGCGGCCCCACCGCCACGCTCACCAACACCTTCACACCGATCACGGTGAGCGCCACCGGCCAGTCCACCGGCAACAAGATGGACCTCCGCGTCAGCCTCAGCTCCGGCAACGCCGGCGACGCGATCGCCATCGACGCCGTCACCCTCCTCGCCGGCTGAGGGCCGGGGCAGGGGAGGAACTGCCGGTCAGACCCCCGTCGCCACCCGCTTGTCCGGCACCCGTCCCCGGCTGAGCTCGACGTAGAGGTCCTGCCACCGCTGCACGACCCGGTCGAAGTCGTACTCGTCGCCCACGCGCTGCGCCGCCGCGGCGCCGAGTCGGCGACCGAGCCCGGGATCCTCGAGGACGACCCGCAACCCGTCGGCAAGCGCGGCGGGGTCACCCGGCGGAACGAGGATGCCGCAGGCCCCGTCCCGACCGAGTACGTCCGGGATGCCGCCCACGCCGGTCGAGACCACGGGACGCTCCGCCGCCATCGCCTCGAGAAGGGAAAGCGGGGTGCCCTCGAAATCGGAGGAGATGGCGAAGACGTCGAGCGCCCGAAGCAGGACCGGCACGTCCTCACGGCGCCCCAGCAGGGCGACGGCGTCCCCGGCGCCCCTCGCGGCGACGTCGTGCTGCAGGTCCGCGAATCCGGGACCGTCGCCGACGATGATCAGGCGGGCGTCGGCATGGCGACGGCGCACGATGGTGAAGGCGTCGAGCAGCACGTCCAGGCGCTTCTGGGTGCGGATGGCGCAGACGGTGCCGATGACGGGCGCATCCGGGGGGATACCGAGCTCCGTTCGGAGGTCCCCCTGCTCCCCGTCCTCGTGACGGTGTGGGACGAGCCCGGTGGGGATCACCCGCGTCTTGCCGAACGGCACGCGCTCGAACGCCACCATCCGCCGACGGTCCAGTTCGGACACGGCGACGAACGCCGCCGCAGACCGGCCGATGAGGTGATCGGCGAGCTTGCGGACCGGCTGCCCCTTGTAGGCCCACGTGTGCTCCGTCGCGATGACCACCGGCACCCGCGTGAGCCTCCCGAGGAGCGTCCCCCAGGCGTTCGACCCGAACTTGTGGGCGTGCAGCACGTCGACGGAGCCCGCGCGCAGCAGGCGCATGAGGGGCGCCCAGGCGTGAACCCCCACGGGGGATGTCCGGCCGAGCCTCATGACCGGCACCCCGGCGGCGCGCAGGCGGGCCGTGGCCTCGCACTCCGGGGACCGGGTGGCGCACACCATCGGCTCGAAGCGGTCACGGTCAAGGCGGATCGCGAGCTCGACGGCGGTACGCTCCGCGCCCGCGCCCTCGAGCAGGTCGATCAGGGTCAGGACCCTCAGGCGCTCGGCTATCATCCCTCCCGTCAGTCGCGTTTCGCGATGCAATCGACAACGACGAGGAGCGTCGCGAAACGTGCTGTCGAAGCCGCGTCAGCCGATGGGCCCGTACTTCGTGCTGGACGGTTCCCGTGGCTACCATATCGACCTCCGCATGAAGGCGGCCGAGGCCGTTTGGAGCCGGACCAGGGACCCTCAGAGGATCCACTGGGTCGGGTTCGCCCAGTGGGGTCTCGGCTGCTTCGACCGTCACCTGGCGGGTGATGGCGAGCAGTGGCGCAGCGCGGCGCTCCAAGCGGGCGACTTCCTCGTCGACAACCAGCAGCGCGATGGCGCGCTCCGGGGTGCGTGGCCCTTCGGCCACCCGTTCCCTCACACGTTCGAGCTGTCCCCACCATGGGTGATGTCGATGGCACAGGGCGAGGCGGCCAGCCTCCTCGTCCGCCTCTCGGCCGAGACGGGGGACGAGCGGTACGCGGAGGCGGCCCGCGAGGCGCTGGCGCCGTTGGAGCGCAGCGTGGGGGAACACGGCGCGCGCGCGACGCTGCCGACGGGCGGGGTGCTGTTCCAGGAGTACCCGACGACGCCGCCCGCCCACGTTCTGAACGGCGCGATCTTCACCCTCTTCGGCGTGTGGGACGTCTGGCGGACCCTCGACGACCCACGCGCGGCAGCCCTCTGGGACGAGGGCATCGACGGGCTGCTCGGTGGCCTGCACCTCTGGGACACCGGGTTCTGGTCGCGCTACGACCTCTATCCCCACAAGCTCCCGAACGTCGCGAGCCCCTTCTACCACGACTTGCACATCGAGCAGCTGGGGGCCCTGGGCCGACTCACGGAGGACGCCCGGGTGGCAGCGACGCGGCGCAACTTCACGAACTATGCGAACTCATTGGCGTCCCGCTCGCGCGCCCTCGCTCACAAGACCGCCTTCCGCCTCGTCACGCCGCGTCGCGGACTCACCAGGAGGCGGCTGCGCCGACTCGGTGAGCGCGCCGGCGTCCTTCGGCCCTAGGTTTCGGGGCCAACTTCGGCCCTGTTCGTGCGTCGGGGTGCGGCCCCACGGTTGGGGGGTGACGGAATCGACGGAACCGCCTACCTTTCCCCGGCAGGGTCAACGAACGTCGCCCGCGCTGCATGCCGGTGCTCGGGACGGGAGGTCGAATGCGCATCAGCATCAGGGGCGGCCGCGGAGAGACCGACTGCGCCCTCCGGGGGAGGACCTCGGCGTGAGCGCGATGGAAACGGGGCGATCGATCGACGCGCGGTCCGCCGAGGAGCCGATCCCGATCATCGGACCCTGGATCACGGAGAAGGAGGTGGAGTACGTCGCCGAGGCCTGCCGCGAAGGCTGGTACTCGAATGCGACGCTCTACCCCACCCGTTTCGAGGAGGCCTTCGGGGAGTACGTGGGCCGCCGCAACGCCATCGCCATGCCGAGCTGCACGTCGTCGATCCACCTGGCGCTGCTCGCCGCGGGCGTCGGCCCCGGTGACGAGGTGATCGCCACCGAGACCACGTGGATCGGCTCCGCTGCGCCGATCACCTATGTGGGCGCCTCACCGGTGTTCGCCGACATCGAGCGCCGGTCGTGGTGCATCGACGCGGAGTCCGTGCGTCGCAACGTGACGCCCCGGACGAAGGCGGTGGTCATCGTGGACCTGTACGGCGTGATGCCGGACATGGATGCGATCGCCGACGTCGCACGCGAGCACGGCCTGGTCGTGATCGAGGACGCCGCCCAGGCGGTCGGCGCAATGTTCAAGGGCCGGCGGGCCGGGTCCTTCGGAGACTTCAGCGCCTTCAGCTTCCACGGGACGAAGGCCCTCACCACGGGTGAGGGCGGCATGCTCCTGACCGACGACGACGACCTCGCCGCCCGCTGCCGGTGGCTCGGGGACCAAGCCCACGAGCGGGGCACATTCTGGAACATGGAGGTCGCGTACAAGTACAAGATGTCGAGCCTCCAGGCGGCGCTCGGACTCGCTCAGCTCGAGCGTGTCGGCGAGCTGCTGGAACGGAAGGCCGAGATCTTCGGCTGGTACCGGGATCGGCTCGGTGACATGCCCCACCTGTCGCTGAACCCCGAGCCGGAGGACGTGAGCCCGAGCTACTGGATGGTCACGGTGGTCCCCGATCCGGAGCTCGGCGTGCGGAAGGAGCCGCTCATCGCCACGATGCGGGAGCGTGGCATCGCGGTGCGGCCGTTCTTCTACCCGCTGAGCTCCCTGCCGGCCTACGCGGGCGACCCGACCCGCGAGGGCTACGCCGATCGCAACCCGGTCGCGTACGAGATGTCCGTCGGCGGCGTGAACCTTCCGAGCGGTTATGACATGACGGAGGCGAAGGTCGACCGGGTGTGCCGGTCCTTCCTCGACGCGATCGCCACGTCGGCCGGCTGAGCTCGGTGACCAGGCCCAGCGGCGGAGACGCGGCAGAGCCGCTCGTCAGCGTCCTCATCCCCGTATACAACGGCGAGCGCTTCCTCGAGGAGGCCATTGCCAGCGTCCGGGCACAGACGTACGGCAACTGGCGGCTCGTCATCACCGACAACGCCAGTTCCGATGCCACCCCGGACATCGCGCGGGCCCACGCTCGCGAGGACGACCGGATCGTCCTGCGCACCCATGTGGAGTTCCTCCCCGTGTACGGCAACTTCAACCGCGCCTACGGCAGCGCCGAGCCGGGCAGCTCGTACGTGAAGTTCCTCTGCGCCGACGACGTCCTGTACCCCGAGTGCCTGCGCCTGATGGTCGGTGTCGGCGAGCGTCACCCCACTGTCGGGCTCGTGAGCGCGCACCGCCACAACGGCGACCAGCTGGACATCGGCGGCGTCCCCATCGGCGAGGAGCGAATCGACGGCGCGCTCGCCGCGCGGCGGCTGCTCATGGGCGGGACGTACGGCTTCCTGTTCGGGTCGCCGACCTCGATCCTGCTGAGGGCGGGGCTTCCCCATCGATCCGGACCGTTCGACGAGGGGCTTCTCCACGCGGATACCGACCTGGGGTACGCGGTCCTCGCCGAGAGCGACCTCGGCTTCGTCCACCAGGTGCTCACCTACACGCGGAGGCACTCCGCGGCGATCACCTCCTACGCCTCCCGGATGAGCACCTACCGACCGGAGTACATCCGCATCCTGAGGCGGTGGGGCCCCCTGTTCCTGTCGCCCGCCGACTACGAGCGCCGGCTCGCGGTTCTCACCGTGCTGTACGGGAGGGACCTCCTGGGGCGCCCGAGGCGCCTGGCCGATCAGGACTTCCGCGCGTATCACCGCGAGGCGGCGCGAGTGGCGCTGGAGGGCGAGGCGATGCGCGTCGGCCGGGGGTTGGCCCGGCAGGCAGGCCGCTCGACGCGCCGCGTCGCAGCGAAGGTCGCCGGTCGCCCCTGACCAGCCGTGGCGCGCCCGCTCGCCGCACCCTCCAGCATGGGAACTACCCGGACGGGGGGCGGCAGTCCACGTCCAATGGCCGAACATTGGGCCATGAACACTTCCCCCACCAAGACCGCCTCTCCAGCAGACCTCACCGCCGGGGCGCCCCGGTGTCGCATCTGTGACACGCGCCTGACGCACACCGTCGTCGACCTCGGTATGTCCCCGCTCTGCGAGTCGGTGGTCCTCCCGTCCCAGCTGGATCAGGCCGAGACGTTCTACCCCCTCCACGTACGCGTCTGCGACGAATGCTTCCTCGTGCAGCTGCCCGCACACGTCGCGCCGGCGGAGATCTTCGAGGAGTACGCCTACTTCTCGTCCACGTCGAGTTCGTGGCTCCAGCATGCGAGCGACTACGCGGCCGAGATGGCCGCAGCCCTCGGACTCGGCCCCGACAGCCTCGTCGCCGAGGTTGCGAGCAACGATGGCTACCTGCTGAGCAACTTCGTCCGGATGGGCGTGCCGGTCATCGGCATCGAGCCCGCCCGCAACGTCGCGGCGACCGCCCGGGAGCGAGGCGTCGACACGCATTGCGCCTTCTTCGGCGCCGAGACCGCCGCTCTCGTGAGGGAGGAGCGGGGCGCGGCGGACCTGATCGCCGCGAACAACATGTTCGCCCACGTCCCGGACATCCATGACATCGCCGAGGGCTTCAAGGTCCTGCTCGCCCCCGATGGGATGCTGACGATCGAGTTCCATCATCTCGTACGGCTGATCGAGGGCGATCAGTTCGACACCATCTATCACGAGCACTACTCGTACCTGTCCCTCCACACCGCGCAGCGGGTGCTCGCGGACCACGGGCTCGAGGTCGTCGACGTGCGCGAGCTGCGCTCCCACGGCGGCTCGCTACGGGTCTACGCCCAGCACGAGGGCCGGGGCGCGCCATCGGCGCGGGTCGCCGAGCTCCTTGAACGCGAGCGAGCCGGCGGTTTCATGACGCTGCAGCCGTACGAGGCCTTCGGCGCACGCGTCGCGGCGTCGAAACGCGCCCTGTTGAACCACCTGATCGCGTCCCGTGACGCCGGCCGTGCGGTCGTCGGCTACGGCGCTCCCGGTAAGTCGGTGACGCTCCTGAACTACTGCGGCATCGGGACGGATCTCCTCGACTTCACCGTCGACCGGAACACCTACAAGCAGGGCACCTACATGCCAGGGGTCCGCATCCCGGTGCGACCGGTCGAGGCGATCGACGAGCACCGCCCGGACGAGATCGTGATCCTCCCGTGGAACCTCGAGCGCGAGATCTCCCAGCAACTGGCCCACACCGCCGAGTGGGGCGCGCGGCTGGTGGTGCCGATCCCTCACCCGCGCATCGTGGACGCTGCACGATGAAGGCCGTCATCTTCTGCGGAGGCCTCGGCCTCCGCATGCGCGAAGCCTCGTCCATCGTCCCCAAGCCGATGATCCCGCTCGGAGACCGCCCGCTCCTGTGGCATCTGATGAAGTACTACGCCCACTACGGCGTCACAGACTTCATCCTCTGCGCCGGCTACAAAGCCGAGGTCATCCAGGACTACTTCGAGCGGGCGGATCACGATGCGCGGCGCTGGGTGGTCCACGAGGCCGGCGAGCGGGTCGAGATGTTGACCGGCGACATGAGCGGCTGGAGCATCACGATCGTCGACACGGGAATCGAGACGTCGATCTCCGACCGGCTCGCGGCAGCCGGGGACTACATCGAGGGGGATGACCGGTTCCTCGCGACCTACGGCGACGGTCTCACCGACGCGCACCTTCCGACCATCATCGCGGCGGCGCGGACGGCGGGAACGGACGCGACCGTGATGTGCGCCCGCCCGTCCTACTCCTGCCACATCCTGCGGCTGGGAGCCGACGACGCGTCCGATGTCCCGATGAGCAGCGTGGACTCTCTGGCCAACATGCGCGAGATGGATCTGTGGATCAACGCCGGTTTCCTGGTGTTGCGGCGCGCCGCGCTGGAGGCGATCCATCCAGGCGACGATTTCGCCGAGGGGACCCTCACGCGCCTCGCGCGGGAGGGGCGTCTGACCGCCTATCGCCATGAGGGCTTCTGGAGGGGCGTCGACACGATGCGCGAATGGCAGGGCATGGACGAGATCTTCCGATCCGGACTCGCGCCGTGGGCGGTCTGGCAGCACGCCGGGCCCGACGGACACGTCGCGGGAGACTCGACCGCTCACGGGGCGGTACCGGTCCGCCTCGGTGCAGAGGCTTGAGTTCGCGCCGGCCGTAGGCCGGCCGCTCAGGATCCTCGCGATCGGATGCCACTCGGACGACATCGAGATCGGCTGTGGGGGAACGATCCTCTCGGCCATCGCGGAGCGCGACGATGTGGAGGTCGTGTGGGTCGTCCTGAGCGCTCTCGGGCCCCGGCGGGATGAGGCGGAGCAGGGGGCCGCGGCGATGCTCGAGGGTGCGTCGCATTCCGAGGTCCTGCTGGGCGAGTTCCCCGACGGCTACCTCCCGTATCGCGGGGAGGACGTCAAACGCTTCTTCGAGACCCTGAC
The DNA here is from genome assembly GCA_036826475.1 of Miltoncostaeaceae bacterium. GTDB lineage: Bacteria > Actinomycetota > Thermoleophilia > Miltoncostaeales > Miltoncostaeaceae > Miltoncostaea. The sequence goes on from DAISWG010000002.1 coordinate 51,339, forward strand.
GCAGGGACCGGCGCCCGACGTGATCTTCACGCACCAGCGGGCGGATCTGCACCAGGATCACCGGCTCGCGTGCGAGCTGACGTGGAACACCTTCCGGGACCACCTCATCCTCGAATATGAGATCCCGAAGTGGGACGGCGATCTCGGGACACCCAACGTATTCGTGCCACTCGCCCGGCCGATCCTCGATCGTAAGCTCGAGATCGTGACGGCGACGTTCGCGAGCCAGCGCAACAAGGGCTGGTTCACGGAAGATCTCTTCACCGGTCTCACCCGCCTCCGCGGCATGGAGTGTCGTTCAGAGAGTGGCCACGCGGAGGCGTTCTTCGGCCGGAAGCTCAGGCTGGACGTCGGATTGAACTGAGACGCGGCCGCCCCTCGGGACCGTCGGTCCCGAGGGGCGGCCGCGCAGTCAGCCGGCGGGGAAGTCGGCCATGACGTCCGCCAGAGTCGCCCCTCGGCGCATGCCGTCCTGGTACACGACCGCGGTTCCGGGGCTCCCGCTCCCGCGGTAGTACCCGTGCCGCAGCAGGAGCTTGCTCGCAACGCCGCCAGAGGTCATGACGGTGGGAACGTCGGTCTGGTCGAACACCACCTTGAAATCCCGCTCGCCCTGGACGCGGTGCCAGATCTTCACGGCGCCGTCGCGGACCCCCCACTTGACGTACATGGCGAAGTCGTTCCACTTGCCGGGGCTCAAGGTCGGGACGATGGTGGTGCGCCGGCCATCGTAGTTGTCGCGATCGCCACCCCGGGTGAGGAGATAGAACTCACCGAACTGCGTGGTGATCTCGAGCGTGGGCGGATAGGGCCAGGTCGTGTGGAACTGGACGAACATGCCGTAGTTCTTCGGATTGACCCAGCCGACGGGGACCATGGTGGACCACGCGTAGTAGTAGGCCTGGCCGGCGCTCTCGTCGCCCTTGTAGCTCCGGTGCACCTCGCAGCGCTCGCCAGCACTCGACGGCTTGTCTCCCGGGCGCACCTCGAAGCGAGCGGCATATCGACCCTGCCGGACCGGGCTCGTCACGATCTGCAGGCGGTCGGACGCGACGCAGTCCACCCCCCATTGGGAGGCGTCGCCCGTCTCCCAGTCGCCGCGGAACGAGGTCAGCCCTCCGATCGGGGACGCAGCGCCCGGCGGGACGTTCGGCGCCGCGGCCCCCGGAACCGGAGGCGCCGCCTTGGGCGCGGGCGTGGTGGTGGTCGTGGGGCGATCCCGCCGCGCACGGGGCGCGTGCGTCAGGACCACATCGTCGACGAGGAACGCGTCGCCCCGGGAGGCCTGCGCCGACGTGACGATGATGTCCAGCTTGCGCCCCCTGCCCCGGGTGGCGAACGGCATCACGAGCTTCGAGAAGCTGCCGGTGAGGCGGCCACGCTTCAGCAAGACCCGCGTCGGTCCTCTCCCGTACTCGACGACCTGCAGCAGGACCGGCTTGCCGACCGAGGTCGCCGCGGCCGCCCGGACGTATGCCGACACGGCGTAGCGGCCCGCCTTTCGCGGGAGATGGAGATTGCGGACGACGTGGATCGAGAATCGCGGGGCCGAACCGGAGGCGGCGACGTGTGCGACCCGCCGCCCGTCGGGCGCCGTGGGGAGGCCGACGGACCGGATCTCGGCGTTGCGCCCGGCGAACGTCTTTGCGGGTGCCTCGAAGGACACGTCGGTCAGCCGCGCATCCGCTCGAGGCGCGTCCCAGAGGGACGCGGCGCCGAACGCGCCGATGGCGAACGCGCCCGCGACGAGGCCGAGGGTTGTTCTCGGTGGGGGCATGGGCACTCCGAATCGCGTGTTGGTCCGGCGGCCAGGGGGGCACCCCGCACCGTCGGCACCCGCCAGGCAGGCGGAGCAGGCCCGGGAGTTAACCCGAGCGGTGGGACGTGTCGCAATGTCTTGACAGTTTCCTGACATCCGGGCTTACGCTTCGTTTGCAGCCGGCCCGTGACCGTGGAACCTCCGCGTGCCTCGGCATCGGAGGTTCATGTAGGATCGGCGCCGCCCTCGCGATGGCTGCCTCTCCGGGTGGCGTCGCCCTGATCCACGGAGGACGAATGAGGACGAGCCGTAAGCGGGCGAGGACCGCGTGTATCGCTTTGGTTGCCCTGCTGGCGACTCTGATCGCCGCCGTGGGAACGGCCGCCGCAGTGCCGGCCACGCAGACCTGGACCGGGGCGGCGGGAGGCCCGACGCCGGATAGCGATGTGACCGGCCTGACGCTGTATCGCGCCAACGGGAGCGTCGTGACGACCGAGGGGATCGCCGGGACGCTGAACTTCACGTTGAACGGCGCGGCGTACGTCGGCTACTGCTCCGATATCGAGCGCCTCTTGAGCGAGCAGACGGAGCCGGTCGATCTGCTCACCCTCGATCCCCCGTCCACCGCGGACCAGCGGGCGGTCGCTTGGATCCTGCTCAACCGGACCCCCGCGGGTCCGCCCACGCCCGAGAGCGAACGAGCCGGTGCCGCGGCGCAGATCGCCGTCTGGATTCTCATCGATCCGCAGATCCGGGCCTCCGCGCCGACGAACGACGCGGCGCTCAACGCCGCTGCCGCCGCCCTCGTCGCGGAGGCACGCGCGGCCACGGCCACGCCGGCCACCCTCGCGCTGTCCGCCCCGACTCCGGCGGCTGGCGCGACGACATCGACCGTCACGATCACGGGCCGTCCCGGTGCCGTCGTGACGCTGGCTGTCGCCAGCGGGACCGGCACCCTCTCCACGAACCAGGTGACGTTGAGCGGAGCCGGGACTGCGACCGTCACCGCCACCGCTGCGGGGGCGGGCGTCATCTCGCTTCGCGCGACCACCGCCGGCGACGGGCAGTTTCTCCAGATCAACCCGACGGACCCCGTCAAGCGGCCCCAGCCGACGGTCGCCGCCAACGGCAGCCAGATCGCCGCGACCGCGCAGATCGCGTTCAGCCCCGCCCAGGTGCCGGCGGCGCCCGGCACGGCGGCACAAACGACGCCGCGGATCTCCGTCAGCAAGACCGCACCCGCTCGGGCCTTCGTCCTGAAGCCCGTCCAGTACCGGATCGTCGTTCGGAACGTCGGCCGAGTCGCGACGCGAAACACGGTGCTGCGTGATCGGATCCCGAGCGGGCTCTCCTTCGTGCGCGCGAGCCGGGCGAGGTCGCTTCAGTCCGGGACGCTGACCTTTCAGCTCGGTCGGATCGCCCCCGGCCAGTCGAAGGTCATCTACGTCTGGCTTCGCGCAGACGCTGACGTCCGCGGCTCGCGCGTGAACGTGGCGACGGCGTCGGCGACCGGGGCGCGGACGGTCCGCGCCAGGGCGACGACGTTGTTCCGAATCATCCCGCGGCGGGTCCAGCCCGCCGTCACCGGCTAGTCACGCGGGGGCCGGCCGGCCGGCGCGCTTCGGCGCCCGGCCGGCTCCTCCCGGGTCTGCGCACCCGGTCGGAGACCTGCACGCCGCATTTCAGCGCGGGCTCGTGCGCGCGCTAGGATCGCGTTTCTCATGATCCCACACCGCATGCTGCCGGCATATGCGGTCGCGCTTGTGGCGACCGCCGGCGCGAGCTTCACACCCGTCGTCTCGTCTGCACAGGCGCTCGACGCACCGCCGGCGCTCACCTCGGCCCCGAGGACGCCGAGTCAGTCGGCAACGTGGCTCTTCACGTGGGGCGCGCCGGCACCGGACGCGGGCTTCGAGCTGACCGGGTATCAGGTCAGCATCGACGGGGGAGCGTGGATCGCCCAACCCACGACCTCCCACGTCGCGACCCTCGCCGAGGGAGCTCACACCTTTCGGGTCCGCGGCGTGCAACGTTTCGTGCAGACCAACCCGCCGACCGCCCCGGAGCCGCAGCCGCCTGACGGGACCCCCGCGTCGATCGCGGTGAGGGTCGATCGCACCGCGCCCACCGTCCTCGCCCGCCTCGACCCGCCGCGACCGAATGGGCTGAATGGCTGGTACCGATCCCTCCGCGTGACGTTCACGTGCCAGGATCCGGGCGGCTCAGGGATCGCGTCGTGCAGTCCCACGGACACCATCGGCGACCGCGGATCCGCCGATCAAGGACGCGACCAGACCCGGACCGGGTCGGCAACCGACAACGTCGGACTCGCCGCGAGTGGCACGTCTCCGCGCTTCGACTTCGACGGCCTCAATCCGACCCCCGGTGCCCCGAAGGTGCCGACCCCCAACGCGCGGGTGGGCGCCCCGCCCACCTTCACGTGGACGGCCGGCTCTGACGGGACGTCCGGACCGGACCGCTACGAGATCCTGCTGTCGTGGAGCGGCCGACCGGAGTTCGCCGCGGCGAGCATCCCTCACGCACCCGGCCGCCGGGAGTTCTCCTCGCCGCAGACGAGTGGACCGGCACCACCCGACGGCGTGAGCGTGACCTGGCGCGTCCGGATCTATGACCGGGCCGGTAACGCCAGCGTGTCGACCGCACGGACCTACCGGGTCGACTCCACGATCCCGCCCGCGCCCGCGATCACCGCGGGACCGTCGGGCCCCACGAACCGGAACGACCCGACCTTCAGCTGGACCGGCGCGCTCGGCGGGTTCGCCTGGTCCGTGACGCAGGCCGGTGCCGAGGCGCCGTCACAGTCGGGCAGCGGCGGGACCAGTGCGACGCTCTCACCGCTCCCCGACGGGGAGTACACCTTCCAGCTCACGCAGACCAGTGACTCCGGCGTCCCGAGCGACGAGGCGACGCGATCGTTCCAGATCGACACGGTCCCGCCCTCTGCACCCCGGATCATCCTGCCGCCTCCGCCGACGAGCAGCACCGCATCACCGGTTGTCGGCTGGGCTGGAGAGGAGGGGGCGTCGTTCCGTTGGCGAGTGTCGAACGCATCGGGTGGCGAGGCGCAGGGTCCGACCGAGACGCCGCTGACAAGCGCCGCGCTCGGACCGTTCGGGGCGGGCGGATACACATTCCGGCTGCAGCAGATCGACCCGGCGGGCAATGTCTCCCCTGCTGCGTCGGAATCGTTCGTCATCACGGGCCCACCCGTCGCCCGGGGGACACCGGCGCGCTTCGCGCTCCCGCGGTCCAACGCCCGTCAACTACGGCCGAAGCTCGGCAGCGTCGTTCGGACCAGGACGCCGCGGCTCGCGTGGCCGAGGGGGCGGGCGGGCACGACGCTCTACAACGTGCAGGTCTTCCGCGTCACCCGCTGGGATGCCGGCCGGGCACCGACACTGAAGAAGGTGCTCAGCGCCTTCCCGAGGGGCACACACCTCGTACTACGCGCCAGCGCGACGCGGGGCGGATCGTGCTACGTCTGGCGCGTCTGGCCCTTCTTGAAGCACCGCTTCACGCCGAAGCCGCTCGGCATCAGCAACTTCTGCCTGGCGAAGCCATCCGTCATCCGCCGGGCGAAGGGAGGGGAAGCAGGGGCGAGGGCGCGTGAAGGGGCGGAGACGAGGCCGGGGACGACCGCGAGCGGCTGACGGTTCCCTGAAGGTCGCCGTGGCCCGGGACACCACGTCACCGACCGGTAGACTCCTCCACCGTGCCATCCGCCATCTCGTTCGCGCGCGGCGCCCCCGCGCCCGAGGCGCTCGCCACGGATCTCGTCGCCGACTGCGCGCGCGCCGCGCTCGAGGCCGACGGCGTCCGCGTGCTCTCGTACGGGACCGGCAACGGCTACCCGCCGCTCCGTGAGGTGCTCGCCGCCGAGCACGGGGTGAGCGCCGACCAGGTGCTGGTGACCAACGGTTCGCTCCAGGGCTTCGTGTTCCTGCTCGAGAGCCTGCTGTCCCCCGGCGACCTGGTCGCGGTCGAGGCCCCCACGTACGACCGTGCCCTCCTCCAGCTGCGCCTGCACGACATGCAGGTCCTGCCGATCGCGGTGGACGACGATGGCATGGACGTGGAGGCGCTCGCGGCCGCATGCGCCGCGGGACGCGTGCCGCGGCTGCTCTACACCATCCCGAACTTCCAGAACCCGTCGGGTGCCACGCTGTCGGCCGAGAGGCGCCGGCGGATGCTCGAGATCGCCGACGAGCACGACATCCTGATCCTGGAGGACGACCCGTACGGCAAGCTCCGGTTCGAGGGCGAGCACCTGCCGGGGCTGTTCGAGCAGGCCGTCCCGGGTCGGGTGATATTCACGTCGTCCTTCTCGAAGACGGTCGCCCCCGGCCTGCGGGTGGGGTACCTGGTCGCGCCGCCGGAGATCGCCGCCACGCTGGCGGGCGCCGCGTCGCGCACCTACATCTCGCCGGCCCTGCTCTCGGAGGCGGCGATCCACCAGCTCATCGTGGGCGGCCACCTGCCCGGCAACATCGCCCGGGTCACGGACCTCATGCGCGTGCGCCGCGACGCGATGATCGAGGGGCTGCGCCACTTTCCCGAGGGCTCGCGCTGCGTGCCCCCCGCCGGCGGCTTCTTCTGCTGGGTCACGCTGCCCGAGGGCGTCTCCGCCGACGACCTCTTCAGCGAGGCCGCCGCGGAGGGGATCGCCTACGTGAAGGGCAGCGACTGCCTGCTCGAGGGCGGCGAGCGCACCCTGCGCCTCGCCTACAGCGGCGTCAGCCCGCAGGAGATCGCCGAGGGCATGGCGCGCCTCGGCGCCGTCTTCCGCAGGGCCGCGGTCCGGGCCTAGCCCGACCCCGCCGTCCCCGCCGCGCGGGGGCCGCCGGAGCGACCCCCGCGCACGGGGTGCTAGCCGAGCATCTCCTTGACCGTCTCGCGCTCCTCCACCAGCTCGGCGTTGGTCGCGGCGATCTTGGACTTCGCGAACTCGTCGTGGTCCCAGCCCTCGCGGACCACCTCGTACGTGCCCGGCGCCGTGGTGCGCACCGGGACGGACGCCCACACGCCCTCGTCGAACCCGTAGGACCCGTCGGAGCGGACGGCGATCGAGTGGATGTCGTCCCCCGGGGTGTGCAGGGAGCGCACGTGGTCGAGGGCCGCGTTGGCCGCCGACGCCGCCGACGACAGGCCGCGGGCCGCGATGATGGCCGCGCCGCGCTTGCCGACGGTGGGTAGGAACTCGTTCTCCAGCCACGCGTCGTCGCCGATCACGTCACGGGCGGGCTTGCCGCCGATGGTGGCATTGGTGAAGTCGGCGAACATCGTCGGCGAGTGGTTGCCGAAGATGATGATGTCGTCCACGTCGGCGACCGGGACGCCGGCCTTCTGCGCGAGCTGCGTCTGGGCCCGGTTCTGATCCAGCCGGGTCATCGCGGTGAAGCGCTCCGGCCCGATGCGGGTCGCCTGGGCGGAGGCGATCATGCAGTTGGTGTTGCACGGGTTGCCCACGACGACCACTCGGGCGTCGTCGCCGGCGACCTCATCGATCGCCGAGCCCTGCTCCACGAAGATCTTGCCGTTGTCCTTGAGCAGGTCCGCGCGCTCCATGCCCGGGCCACGCGGCTTGGAGCCGACCAGGATCACCCAGTCCGCGTCCTTGAACGCCACCCTCGGGTCCCCCGTCAGGACCATGTCCTGGAGGAGGGGGAACGCGCAGTCGTCGAGCTCCATGGCGACGCCCTTCAGCGCCTCCTGGACCTTGTCGATCGGCAGCTCCAGCAGCTGGAGGATCACCGGCTGGTCCTTGCCGAACGCCTCGCCGGCGGCGATGCGGGGCAGGATGCTGTAGCCGATCTGGCCGGCGGCGCCGGTGACGGCGACGCGGAGGGGGGCCGCGCTCACGCAGTCACCTTCAGCTTCTCGATGATGGCATCCGCGACCTCGGAGGTGCCGACGGCGGTGGGGTCGTCGCGGTGGGGCTTCATGTCGTAGGTCACCGAGTCGCCCTCGCGGATCACGTCGGCGATCGCGCCCTCCATGCGGTCCGCGGCCTCGGTCTCCTTGAGGTAGCGGAGCATCATGACGCCGGACAGCATCATGGCGATGGGGTTGACCTTGTTGAGCCCCGCGTACTTGGGGGCGCTCCCGTGGGTGGGCTCGAAGAGCGCCGCGTCGGTGCCGATGTTCGCGCCCGGGGCGACGCCGAGCCCGCCGACCAGGCCGGCTCCGAGGTCGCTGAGGATGTCCCCGTACAGGTTGGGGAGCACGATCACGTCGTACAGCTCGGGCTTCTGCACGAGCTGCATGCACATGTTGTCGACGATCCGCTCCTCGAACTCGATGTCCGGGAACTCCTTCGCCACCTCGGTGGCGACGGCGAGCCACAGGCCGTCGGTGTACTTCATGATGTTGGCCTTGTGCACGGCCGTGACCTTCTGGCGGCCGTACTCCCGCGCGTACTCGAAGGCGTAGCGCACGACGCGCTGGGTGCCCTCCACCGAGATCGGCTTGATCGAGATGCCGGCGTGCGGCTTGATCGTCTTCTCGGCGCTCGGGTCGAGCCTGATGAGCTCCTTGGTGAGCTCGAGCACCTCGGGCGTGTCCTTCTCGAACTCGATGCCCGCGTAGAGATCCTCGGTGTTCTCGCGGACGATCACGAGGTCGATGTCCTCGTACTTGGACCGGACGCCCTCGTAGCTCTTGCAGGGGCGTACGCAGGCGTAGAGGTCGAGGGCCTTCCGAAGAGCGACGTTGACGCTCCGGAAGCCGGTGCCGACCGGCGTGGTGATGGGGCCCTTGATGCCGACCTTGGTGTCCCTGATGGACTCGATCACGGAGTCCGGCAGCGGCGTGCCCGCCGTCTTCATGATGTCGACGCCGGCCTCCTGGACGTCCCACTCGAAGTCCACCCCGGTGGCGTCGAGGACGCGCTTCGTCGCCTCGGCGATCTCAGGTCCGGTGCCGTCGCCCGGGATGAAGGTGACGCGGTGTGCCACGGGTCCGACTCCTCGCGATTCGTTCTCTGACAAGCGGCCGCCCAGGGGCGGCCGCAACCTCGGGGATCATACCGGACGCGCACTTCAGGCCGCGGGCCTCGAGGTCGGGTGCGCCGACCCGCGGCATCGGCGATGCTCGGCGCGTGACGGGCGGCGCCCAACGTGCCACTCCCGGCGGCACCGAGCCGCCCGCGCCGACGTGCGGTTCGTGCGGGAACGTCGCGCCGCCCGGCGCACGCTTCTGCCCGGCGTGCGGCGCGCCGCTCGGCGCGCGAGGGGGGCAGGTGCGGAAAACGGTCACCGTCGTCTTCAGCGATCTGGTCGGGTTCACGCCGCTCGGCGAGACACTCGAGCCCGAGGCGCTGCGGACGGTGATGCACCGCTTCCACGACCTGGCCGTTCGCACCGCCGGCGCGCACGGCGGCCGGGTGGCGGCCTTCGCCGGCGACGCCGTGATGGCCGTCTTCGGCATCCCGGTGTTGCACGAGGACGACGCGCTGCGCGCCGTCCGCGCCGCGATCGACCTCCGGGCGGGGCTGGACGGACTGAATGCCGAGCTCGCCGAAGGCTGGGGCGTGCGGCTCGCGGCGCGCACGGGCGTGAACACCGGCGAGGTGGTCGTCGACGACGGGCCCCTGGGCACCCTCGTGGGCGACGCGGTGAACGTCGCGGCCCGCCTGGAGCAGGCAGCCGCGCCGGGCGAGACGCTGGTGGCCGAGGCCACCCTCCGGCGGGTCCGGGACCACGTCGCGGCCGAGGCCGTGACGCCGCTTCTGCTCAAGGGCAAGCGCGCGCCGGTGGCGGCGTGGCGCCTCACGGGCCTCCCGGACGCCGGAGACCGGCCGGATGGCGCGGAGCGACCGCTGATCGACCGCGTGGACGAGATGGCCGTGCTCCGCGGGGAGCTCGCGCGGGTGCGCGCCGGGGGCACCCCGCGCGCCGTGACACTCGTGGGGCCGCCGGGCATCGGCAAGACACGGATCGCCGAGGCGTTCGCCGCGTCGGCCGCCGGCGCCGCCACCGTCCTGCGGGGCCGCTGCCCGTCGTACGGCGGGGGCCTGACGGTCGCCCCGCTGCAGGAGATCGGCGCGCTCGACGACGCACGGCCCGACGCACCGCTCGACGAGGTCTTCGCCGCAGTCCGCCGCTTCGTGCGGAGGGTGTCCGGCGATGGTCCGCTGGTGGTCCTGCTCGAGGACATCCACTGGGCGGAGCCGACGCTCCTCGACCTCCTCGACCGCGTGTGGGGCGATGCCTCGTCCGGGCCGGCGCTGCTCGTCGCGACCGCGCGGCCCGAGCTCGCCGACCGGCACGCCGGATGGGGCGCGGCCCCCCCACACATGGTCCGCGCCGTCGATGCGCTCGCCGACGCCGACGCCGCGGCGCTCGCGGCGAACTCGCCCGCCGCCCACACCCTCGGCCGTGAGGTGCTCGCCCGGGCGGCTGCCGAGGCCGGCGGCAACCCGCTGTTCGTCGAGCAGATGGTCGCCTTCGTGTCCGAGCGGCCGGATGCGACGGCCCTGCGGCCACCCAGCCTCGAAGCGCTACTCGCCGCACGCGTCGACCAGCTCCCCGCTGATGAACGGCACGTCGCTGAGCGGGCCGCGGTGATCGGGACCCGTTTCGCGCTCGACGCCGTCGGCGCCCTCTTGGACGACGTGCCCGAGGGGGCGCTGGCCGGCTGCGTCGAGCGCCTCGCGCGCCGCGACCTGGTACGCCTGCCGTCGGACCGCGGTGACGCGGACTTCGCCCATGCACTCGTGCGCGACGCCGCATACGACCGCCTGCCGAAGGCGCTCCGGGCGGTTCTCCACGAGCGCCACGCCGGGTGGCTGGAGGGCCGCGCCGGCGCGGGAGCCGACCCCGGCCTCGCCGACGTCGTCGGCCACCACCTCGAGCAGGCCGCGTTGTCGGTGCGCGCCGTCCGTCCCGGCAGCCCGGACGTTGCGCGGCTGGGGCGCCGTGCGGCCGCGCACCTCGCCGCCGCCGGGCGCCGCGCCGCCCGACGGGGCGACGCCGGCGCCGCGGCCAACCTCCTCGGGCGCGCCGCCGGGCTGCTGCCCGGCGGGGACGACGCGCGCCGGGACGTCCTCCACGAGCTCGGCGGCGCACTCGTCGACGCGGGCCGGCTGGAGGAGGCGGACGCCGTGCTGGCGGAATCGGCGTCGGCAGCGGCCGCGGCGGGCGACCGCCGTGTCGCCGCGCGGACCGATCTGCTGCGAGCGCGGTTGTGGGCGCAGCTCGGCCGCATCGAGGCGCGCGACTTCGGCGACGCCGTGTCGTCGGCGCTCGCACGGCTCGATGAGGAGGGCGATGTCGCCGGCGCGGCCCACGCGCATCACCAGCTCAACATGGCGGACTGGTTCCGCGGCCGCTCCGCCGCCCGCCTCGCGGATTTCGAGCGGATCTCCGCAGCGATCCTGGAGGTCGGCGACCCGCGTCTGGAGGGCGACCTGCTCTCGTGGTACTCGGCCGCTGTGGCGTTCGGCCCGACGCCCGTGCGGGAGGCGCTCGGGCGGATCCGACCGCTCATCGCCGCGGCCGAGGCCCAGGGCGTGCGCTGCCCGATGGGCGTGTTCGCGCTCGCGAACCTGAGCGCCATGGACGGCCGGTTCGCCGACGCACGGCGGCTCGCGTCGAAGGCGATGGAGGATCTCGACGACCTGGGCCAGCACCTGATGCGGGGTGCCGGCACGCAGGGGCTCGCATGGATCGAGCTGATGGCCGGCGACCTGGGTGCGGCGGAGGCGGCCCTCCGCAAGGGCCTCGCCGGGATGGAGGCGGTGGGCGACCTCGGCTACGGCTGCACCAATGCCGCGATGCTCGGGCACGTGCTGCTCCTGCAGGGCCGCCCCGAGGAGGCCGCCGTCCAGGCCGAGTCGTCCCGGCGTACCGCCACGGACGACGACTTCTTCACCCAGGCCCTTTGGCGGCGCGTCGCGGCACGGCTCGCCGCGCTGGACGGCGACCGCTCCGGCGCCGCCCTGGCCGAGGAGGCCTCGCGACTGGCGGCAGAGACGGATTGGGGCTGGTTCCGGGCGGGGACGCTCGTCGATCTCGCCGAGGTGCGGTCACTGGAGGGCCGCCGCGGGCCCGCGGCGGCCGTGGGGCGGCAGGCGCTCGCCCTCTACGCGGCCAAGGGAGACCACGTGTCGGCCCGACGGGTGGAGCGGGCCCTCGCCGACCTCGGGCGCGGCCTGCGCTTCCGTCCCCTCTGTTACTGAGCGGTCACTGCAACGGCCACGCCAGCGGGATGATGATCATCGCCACGACGATCATCAGCAGGGAGAGGGGCAGGCCGAGGCGCGCGTAGTCGCCGAAGCGGTAGCCCCCGATCCCGTAGACCATCGTGTTCGTCTGGTAGCCGATCGGCGTCAGGAAGGAGGACGACGCGCCGATCGCGATCGCGATCGCGAATGGTCGCGGGTCGAGCCCGGCGGCCGCGGCGGTGGAGAGCGCCACCGGGAACAGGAGGATGGCCGCCGCGTTGTTGGTGATGAGCTCGGTGAGCACCATCGTCGCCAGGAGCACGCCGAACAGCAGCCCGCGGTCCCCGAAGTCGCCGAACGGCTCGATCAGCACCTGCGACAGGTCGCTTGCCAGGCCGCTCGACTCCATCGCGGCCCCCAGGCCGAACGAGGCGGCGATCAGGACGATCACGTCCAGGTCGATCGCGTCCCGCGCCTCGGTGGGCGACAGGATGCGGAGCGCCACCACGGCGAACGCGGCGAGGAACGCCGCGGGCAGGATGTCCATCACCTCGGTGGTCACCAGCGCGAGCAGCGCGAGGATGATGAGGCCGACGAGCGGCGCCTTCTCCTCCCGCGGCGGGGGGTCCCCGTCGAGGGCCGCGACCACCAGGAAGTCCCTCCGGTCGAGGGCGCGCGGGCGGAACGCCGGCCCCGCCAGCACGAGCAGCACGTCGCCGGCGTGCAGCGGCACGTCCCCGAGCTTGGCGGTGACCCGCTCACCGGCCCGGTGGACCGCGATGACGGCGGCGCCGTACCGGCCGCGGAAGCCAACCTGCTTCAGGGTGCGTCCCGCCAATGCGGAGTTCGGGGCGACGACCGCCTCGAAGAGCCGCCGATCCACCGCCGCCCCCGTCGCCGGGAAATGGCGCTCCTCCGCGGACGCCAGCCCCCGCTTGGCCTGGAGGTCGAGGATGCGCGTGACGTTGCCGGCGAAGGTGAGGCGGTCGCCGGCCGCCAGGATCTCGTCCGGGCGCACCGACGAGATGCGGTTGCCGTCGCGCTCCACCTCCACCAGGTAGACGCCCTGGAGGTTGCGCAGCCCGGCCTCGGCGACCGACCGCCCCGCGACGCCGGGCTCGTCCGTGACCACCAGTTCCAGCGTGAACTCGCGGGCGTCGGCGTCGGCGGTCTCGCTGGGCGACCGGCGCTCGGGCAGCAGCACCGGGACCAGCACGACCATGAGGATCACGGCGAGCACCGCGAAGGGGAGCCCCACCTTCCCGATCTCGAAGAAGCCCATCCCCGGCTGGCCGGCCTCCTCGAGCAGCCCCGACACCACGACGTTGGTCGACGTGCCGATCAGCGTGATCGTGCCCCCGACGATCGCCGCGAAGCTGACGGGCATCAGGTAGCGCGACGGCGACCTTCCGACGCGGCGCGTCCACGACACGACGCCCGGGATCAGCATCGCGACGATCGGGGTGTTGTTCAGGAACGCCGACGCCGCCGCGGTCGGCGCGACGATCCGGGCCAGGGCGCCGCGCTCGGTGGGCTCCCGGCTCGGCCCGGACCGCGGCACGCGCGCGACGATGGCCTCCACCGCCCGGGTCCGGGCGACCGCGGCGGCCAGCACGTAGAGGGCGGCGACGGTCAGGGGAGCCGAGTTGGAGAACCCGGAGAAGGCCTGGTCGGCGTCGATGACGCCGGTGACGAGCAGGAACACGGTGCCGCCCAGCACGGTCACGGCCGGGGGCAGGCGCTCCATCACGAGGATCGCGAGGACCACGAGGAGGACCGCGAGGGTGAGGGCGGCGTCGACGCTCACGGCGGACGATCATGCACTGCGGCCGCGCGGATGGGGACGCGACGACCCCCGTGGGACGACGGATGACCCTCGGGGTGCGGGACCCCCCGTCCGATAGAGTCCGCCGGAGACACCGACCTATCGGAGGGCACGGACATTGCTCAGCCATGACGTCGTCGTCGTCGGCGCAGGCCTCGCCGGCATGCGCGCGGCCATCGCCGCGCACGAGGCAGGGGTGGACGTCGCCCTCGTGACGAAGGTCCATCCGGTGCGCAGCCACTCGGGCGCCGCGCAGGGCGGCATCAACGCCGCGCTGGGCAACCAGACCGACGACAGCCCCGACAACCACACCTTCGACACCGTCAAGGGCGCCGACTACATCGGGGACCAGGACGCCATCGAGATCCTCTGCGAGATGGCGCCGAAGGAGATCATCCAGCTCGAGCACTGGGGCGCGGTCTTCAGCCGGCACGAGACGACCGGCAAGATCGCCCAGCGCCCGTTCGGCGGCGCCGGCTTCCCGCGCACCTGCTTCGCGGCCGACCTGACCGGCCTCGTGATCCTCCACACGCTCTACACGGTGGTCGTGAAGTACGAGATCCCGACGTACGAGGAGTGGTTCGTCACCGAGCTGGTGAAGGACTCGCACGGCGGCTGTTGCGGCGTCGTCGCCTACGACATGGTCCACGGCCAGATCCAGACCATCGGCGCGAAGGCCGTGGTGCTGGCCACAGGCGGGGCCGGGCGGGTGTACCGCCCCTCCACGAACTCCCACAGCTCGACGGGCGACGGGATGGGCCTGGCGCTCACCGCCGGCGTCCCGCTGAAGGACATGGAGTTCATGCAGTTCCACCCCACCACGCTCAACCCGAGCGGCGTGCTGGTGACGGAGGGCGCCCGCGGCGAGGGCGGCTACCTCCTGAACTCCGAGGGCGAGCGCTTCATGAGCAAGTACGCGCCCAACAAGCTCGAGCTCGCCTCCCGCGACGTGGTGTCGCGCTCCGAGGCCACCGAGATCCTCGAGGGGCGCGGCATCAACGGCTCCGTGCTGCTCGACCTGCGCCACCTCGGCCGCGAGAAGATCATGGAGCGGCTGCCGCAGATCCGCGAGCTGGCCATGGCGTTCGCGGGCGTCGACCCGATCGAGGAGCCGATCCCGATCCGGCCCGGCGCCCACTACCACATGGGTGGCGTGCACGTGGACAGCTGGGGCGCCGCCCCGCACATGCCGGGGCTGTTCGCCGCCGGCGAGTGCGCCTGCGTGTCGGTGCACGGCGCCAACCGCCTCGGCGGCAACTCGCTGCTCGAGGCCGTCGTGTACGGCGGGCGCACCGGCGCCGCCGCCGCGCGGTACACCACCGACGTGTTCAACGGCCGCGCCCCCGAGGCGACCCCGGCCGCCGCCCACGACTACGAGCGCAAGCTGCGCGAGCTGCTCGAGCGCCAGCGCGGGCCGCAGCAGCACGAGCTGCGCGAGGTGCTGGCCGACACGATGCAGGAGAAGGTCGGCGTGTTCCGCAACGAGGCCGACCTGAAGGAGGCGCAGGCGACCGTCGCCGACCTCCGCGAGCGGTTCAAGGGCGTCGTGGTCACCGACAAGGGCCGCACGTTCAACCAGTCGCTCATCCACACGATCGAGACCGGGTACCTCCTCGACCTGGCCGCCACGATGGTGGCCGGCGCCGTGGAGCGCACCGAGAGCCGGGGCGCCCACTCGCGCACCGACTTCCCGGAGCGCGACGACGAGAAGTGGATGAAGCACACGCTGTCCTACCTGGACGACGACGAGATCCGTCTCGACTACTCCGAGGTGACCGTGACCAAGTACGAGCCCCAGGTGAGGTCCTACTAGTGAGCGTTACCTCTCTCGACATCTTCCGCCTCCAGCCCGACGTCTCCGAGGAGGCGTACCGGCAGACGTTCGAGCTGGAGCACGAGGGCGACATCACGCTCCTCGACGCGATCCTCCGCCTCCAGGACGAGCAGGACGGCACGCTGGCGGTCCGCTATTCATGCCGGTCCGCGATCTGCGGCTCCTGCGCCTGCCGCGCCAACGGCAAGACGGTGCTCGCCTGCATGAGCCAGGTGGAGGACGTCAAGGAGGAGTTCGGGACCGACACCATCCAGGTGGACCCGATCGGCAACTTCCGGCCGCTGAAGGACCTGATCGTCGACCTGGACCCGTTCTGGGACAAGTTCAAGGCGGTGAAGCCGTACCTCATCCCGGACGGTCCCGCGCCCGAGCGCGAGCGCATCGTGTCCAAGGAGGACATGCAGAAGCTGTTCCGCGAGAGCGCCTGCATCCTGTGCGCCGCCTGCTACTCCGAGTGCAACTCGCTGGCCGCCGACCCCGACTTCGTGGGGCCGGCCGCGCTGGCGTGGGGCTACCGCTTCGCCGGGGACGTCCGCGACGGCCAGCGCAAGCAGCGGGCCAAGCTCTACACCGGCGAGCACGGGGTGTGGGACTGCACCCGCTGCATGTACTGCAACGAGCGGTGCCCGAAGGGCGTCAACCCGCGTGACGCCATCGAGAAGCTCGGCGGCATCGCGTTCCAGGAGGGCCGCTCCCTCCAGGACGGCGGGGCCCGGCACGCCAAGGCGTTCCTCGTGTCGATGCGGACCGGCGGCAAGCTCAACGAGACGCTGCTCGTGCCGCTCACGAACCCCGTGAAGGCGCCGTTCGACCTGCCGTTCGCGCTGAAGATGATCCGGCACGGCAAGGCGCCGTCGCCCATCCCGCACAAGATCAAGAAGCTGGGCGAGGTCAAGACCCTGATGAAGAACGTCAAGGAGACCATCTAGTGGCGACGCAGTTCGCGTACTACCCCGGCTGCATCGCCGAGTTCAGCTCCAAGGAGCTCGACAAGACCACGAAGGCGCTCGCGCCGCTCCTGGACGTCGAGCTGCTGCCGATGCCCGCCGCCACCTGCTGCGGCGCCGGCGACATCGCCGAGGCCAAGCCCAACCTGTACCTCACGCTCAACGTCCGCATCCTCTCGCAGGCCGAGGAGATGGGCGTCGACATCCTCACCATCTGCAACGTCTGCACGCTGAACCTGCGGCGGGCCAACAAGATGGTGAAGGAGGACGCCCGGCTGCTGGAGCAGGTCAACGAGGAGCTGGTGAAGGCCGGCGCCCGTCCGTACGAGGGCACCAAGGAGGTCACGCACCTCCTGTGGTACCTCGCGACCGAGGAGGGCCTGTCCCTGCTCGAGAAGCAGGGACCGCGCGGCCTGAACGGCCTGCGTGTGGCGCCGTACTACGGCTGCCAGTTGCTCCGGCCGTCGTCGGTGATGGGCTTCGAGGATCCCGACAAGCCCCAGTCGCTGGAGCGCCTCATCACCGCCCTCGGCGGCGAGGTGGCCGACTACGAGGCGAAGTCCAAGTGCTGCGGCTTCCCGATCATCCTCGCCCGCGAGCAGGTGGCCCTGAAGGAGTCGCACGTCGCCCTGTCGCAGAGCCGCGACGCCGGCGCCGACTGCATGGTCACGCCATGCCCGCTCTGCCACCTGGCGATGGACGCGTACCAGCGCAAGGCCGAGGTCGCGAACGCGACCGAGTACAACATGCCGGTGCTGCACCTGCCGCAGCTCATCGGCCTGGCGCTCGGGATCGACAACGAGACGATGGACTTCAAGCGCCACCTGGTCCCGGTCGACCGGGTGCTGGAGACCGTCGGGGCGTAGCGCGGCCGGTCACCGCCCTCCGGGGCCGGCGGGGAGCGATCCCCGCCGGCCCTTTGTCGTTCCGCGCGAGGTCAGGGGATCGGCGGGGTACGCGCCGATGTGCCTCCGTGAGCACCGCCCGTCTCCAGACCGCCCGCCGGCCGCCTGGCTCGAGCTCCGCGCCCACCTGGCGCCGTCGCCGACGCAGGGGGAATCGCTGCGATCAATCCAGCTGACGGCCTCATCATCGCCGTCGATCGCGAGCTCCGCACCGATCCGGGGCTTCCGGCCGGGTCGCCCGCCCGGGGCTATTCTGGACCGGTGACGCTCTACGAGGCCCCCGACTGCTGGAAGTGCGTGGAGGTCAAGGCAGCGCTCGATGCACTCGGCGTCCCTTACGAGGCGGTGGTCGTGCGCGGGAACCCGCGCGCCCGGGCGGCGCTGGTCGCCGCGCAGGGGGAGCCGCCGCAGGTGCCGATGATCGTGGACGGCGACGTCGCGGTCTGGGATCGGCGGCGGATCCTCGCCTACGTGGCCGAGACCTACGGCGACGGACCGCCCGGTGGTGGCCCCTCCTACCGTGACATGCCGTCGTTCGTCGGCGGGACCTGCCGCGTCGACGGGGGCGCCTGCTGACCGCCCGGCCGGTGGCGGGCTCCCGGCGACCTATCATCGGCACGTGACCCGGATCCTCCCCCTCACCGCGGCGACACGCCACGAGCTCCCGGCACCGTGCGTGAGCTGCGTCTTCTGGCAGCACGACCGGATCGTCACGGACGAGGGGCGCAAGGAGGCGTGGAGCAAGGCACAGGGGGGCGAGCACGGCTCGTTCGGCCGCGTGCTCAGCGACGACTCCGGCTTCCGGGGGATGATCCAGTACGGCCCATCCAACCGGTTCCCCCGCGCGCTCGCCCTGCCCGCCGGCCCGCCCGACCCGCGAGGCGCGCTCGTGACCTGCGTGTTCCTGGAGGGCGACGACCCCGTCGGGATGGGGGAGCGCCTCCTGCTGGAGGCACTCGCCGACCTGAAGGGCCGCGGGATGCGGGCGGTGGAGGCGTTCGCCCTCGGCTACCCCGACGACGTGCCCATCGCCGACCGGTTCGTGGGGCACCACACCCTCTTCGACCGTGACTTTCTCGCCGCACTCGGGTTCGCCCGCGTGCGGACCCGCGGGCAGGTGTCGCTTATGCGGCTCGAGTTGGGCGGTCTGCAGCCCGCCACCGGCGTCCTCGGCCGCGTCGCCGCCGCCCTGCGGCTCCCCGCCGAGCGGGGCCCCTCGCCGGCCTGAGGCCGTCGGCCGGGATGCGGACCCCCGCCACGCGCGTCCGCCGCGCCGCCGCGACGACGACGCTGCTCGCGGCCGCCGCGCTCGCCCTCCCGGCCGCGGCCGCCACACGCGACGGCGTGCTCACCGACCTGGAGCGCTCCGACGTACACGCCGTGACGGCGCAGCTCGGGCCGCGGGCCGCGGCGGCACGCGCTGAGCTGGGAAACGTCGCCACCGAGCTGGAGGAGGTCGGTCGACCCGTGAAGGTCGCAGTCGTCGCCGGCCGCGGCGACACCCGCCGCCTCCTCGCCTATGCGCGCCACCTTCGCGACGAGCTGGGGTACGAGGGGACCGTCGTCCTCACGACGCCCGGCGGGGGCACCGCCGCGGCCGGACCGTCCTCCACCGCGGAGGTGACCACCCGGCTCCGCCGCGCACGCGTCGGGCGGATCCCCGACCCCGTCCAGCGGCTCGTCTCGGCCGCCGAAGTCACGGCCGTCCCCCGGCACGGCAACAGCGGAACCAGCACCGCACTGACCCTCCTCGGCATCGCGGTGCTCGGCGGGGCGTGGGCGGTGAGCATCGGCACGGGGCGACGGGCCCGTCGAAGCCGGCAGGAATTGGCGGAGCGGCGCGCCGCCATGCGCGTGCACCTCGACACGCTGCGGGCGCGGGCGGCGACCCTCGCTCGCAGCGGCGAACTCTCGGACGCCGCACGCCCCCAGGTCCAAGCGGCGCTCGGCAGCTACGCCGACGGCGTCACGGCGCTGCAGGAGGCTGCGAGCGCAGACGAGGTCATCGTCCTCGGGCCCACGGTCGCCGCCGGCATGGCGGCGGTCACCGCCGTCGGCCGCGACGTCGGCGAGGAGTGGGCCCTCTCCGGGAGCCGCTTCGGCGGCCTCTGCAGCGCCGACCCCGCCCACGGCCCGCCTGCGGGCGACGGTCCCCTCGTCCCGGGCGGGCCGCCCGTGCCGATGTGCGCCACGTGCCTGGGGCTCGCGGAGCGGGGCGAGACGGTGCCGGTGAGGATGGTGTCGGCGGATGGCCGGCCCGTGCCGTTCACCGAGGTGGAGGACCTCCCGGCGCCGAACGCGGGGCCGCCGCCGCCTCGTGAAATCAGAGCCAGCCCTTCGTGACGAGGGACTCGGCGATCTGCACGGCGTTGGTGGCCGCGCCCTTGCGCAGGTTGTCGCTCGAGATCCAGAGGGCCAGCCCGCGGTCGTGCGAGGCGTCCTCGCGGATGCGGCCGACCAGCACGTCGTCGCGGCCCGCCGCCTCGCGCGGGAGCGGGTAGCGGTTCAGCTGGGGCTCGTCCACCAGCACCACCCCGGGGGCGCCCATGAGCAGCCGGCGCGCGTCCTCGGCGGTGATCTTGTCGGTCGTCTCGATCTGGACGGACTGCGAGTGGGCGTACAGCACCGGCACGCGCACGCACGTGGCGCTCACCCGCAGGTCGGGCATCCCGAGCATCTTGCGCGTCTCGGCCGCCACCTTGCGCTCCTCGCCGGTGTAGCCGCTCTCGTCGAACACGTCGATGTGCGGCAGCACGTTGAACGCGATGGGGTGCGGGTACACCGACGGGTCCGGCTCGTCGCCCGCCAGGAAGCCGGCGGCCTGCGACGTGAGCTCCTCGACGGCCGCGGCGCCGGTGCCGCTCACCGACTGGTAGCTCGACACGATCACGCGCTCCAGGCCCACCGCGTCGCGGATCGGCTTGAGGGCCACCACCAACGGCGCCGCGACGCAGTTCGGGTTCGCGACGATGCCGCTGTGCGACTCGAGGTCGGCCTCGTTCACCTCCGGGACCACCAGCGGCACGGCAGCGTCCATCCGGTAGGCGCTCGAGTTGTCGATCACCACGGCGCCGGCCTCGACGGCCGCCGGGGCGAACTCGCGCGACCGCGTGGCGCCCGCCGAGAAGAGGGCGATCTGGATGCCCTCGAACGACTCGGCCGTCAGCTCCTGCACCGTCCGCGGCTGCCCCAGGTAGTCCAGCTCGCGGCCGGCGCTGCGGGACGAGGCGAGCGGGCGGAGCTCGGTGACGGGGAAGCCGCGCTCCTCCAGCACCCGCAGCATCACCCCGCCGACGGCGCCGGTGGCGCCCACCACGGCGACGTTAAACATCGGCGCGGCGCGCGGCCTCGCCCGCCAGATCGAACGCGTCGTGGAGGGCCCGCACGGCCCGCTCCACCTCGCGCCGGTCGATCACGACCGTGATGCGGATGGTGCTGGTGTCGATCATCTGGAGGTTGATCCCCTGCTCGGACAGGACGCGGAACATCTTCGCGGCGATGCCCGGCTCGGACTTCATACCGGCGCCGACGAGCGTGACCTTGCCGATCTGGTCGTCGCTCGTGAGCTCACGGTAGCCCAGTTCGTCGCGGGTGCTCTCCAGGGTGTCCAGCGCGAGCCGCAGCTCGTCGAGCGGGACCGTGAACGACAGGTCGGCGGCCTCGGCGCTCTGGTTCTGGATGATCGTGTCCACGTTCACGCCCCGGTCGGCGAGGGCCGTGAAGATCCGGGCGGCGACGCCAGGGCGGTTCTGGACCCCCGCGATCGTGATCTTGGCCTCGTCGGTGCGATGGGCGAGCCCGGTGACGATCGCCTTCTCCATCAAGGGGGTCTCCTCCGTGATCCAGGTGCCCTCCTCGGGGGAGAAGGACGAACGTACGTGCAGGGGGACGCGATGCCGGCGGGCGAACTCGACCGAGCGCAGCGCGAGGACCTTGGAGCCCATCGCCGCCATCTCCAGCATCTCCTCGTGGCTCACCCGCGGCAGCTTCACCGCGCCCGGCTCGATGCGGGGGTCGGCGGTGAACACGCCGGTGACGTCGGTGTAGATCTCGCAGACGTCGGCCTCCAGCGCCGCGGCCAGCGCGACGGCGGTGGTGTCCGAGCCGCCGCGGCCCAGCGTCGTGACGTTGTGGTTGTCGGCCGACACGCCCTGGAACCCGGCCACCAGGGCGATGTTGCCCCCGTCGATGGCGGCGCGCAGGCGGTCGGCGCGGATCTCCAGGATCTTCGCCTTCATGTGCGAGTCGTCGGTGAGGATCCCGGCCTGCGACCCGGTGAACGAGATCGCGTCGTGGCCGAGGTCGTGGAGCGCCATCGCCATCAGGGCGCAGGAGATGCGCTCGCCGGTCGACAGCAGCATGTCCATCTCACGGGGGTCGGGGCGGTCCGAGATCTCGTAGGCGAGGTCCACCAGGCCATCGGTGGTCTTGCCGCGCGCCGACACGACGGCCAGGACGTCGTCGCCGCCCTCCCTGGCCGCGGCGATGCGGTTCGCCACGTTCCTGATCTTGTCCGCGTCGGCGACCGAGCTGCCGCCGAACTTCATGGTCCTGAGGCCGATGGCCGTCCCTCCTCGCGCTGGTCGTGAACCAGCGGAGGATAACCAGCCTGACCTTTCGAGCAGTCCCAGCAGGGAGGCGACCATCAGGACGGGCGGGCCGACGCCCACGGGCCCCCGGATCGCCGAGGATGACCCGTTCCCGCATGCCCGGCCTCCTCGCGCGCCCGCGTGCGCCGATGCAAGAGGTTCGTGAGTTCCGCGGGTCCTCCTCGCCGGGACCCCCCGGGCGGGGTAGGTGAGGACCATGAGAATCCATCGAAGTCTCGCCATCCCGCTGGCCCTCGCCCTGGCGGGGATCCCCGTCGCCGCCCAGGCGGCGGCCAACCCGTACACCGCCGCCGGCGTCTGCGGCGCCGGGTTCACGCCCATCGACCGCCATCCCCTCTTCGCGACCGCGCCCTACGACGGGGCCCGGGTCCACCTGGCCACCATCGTGCTCACCTACAACGGCGCGACCGGCCAGAACTGCGTCGTCACCCTGAAGGCGCGGCGCCTCGGCAAGCCCGACCACGTGTACGCCGAGGTGCGCACGCGCCCCGCCGCGCCCGGCAACTCCGACGGCGACGCCGGCACGTTCGGGTACTTCGCCGGCCCCACCTACGTGTACGCACCTGGGAAGAAGGTGCGCTGGGGCGGCGGCACCATCCAGCGCCTGCCGCGCTACGAGGTGCCGACGTTCGTGAACTCCGCCTGGCTCAGCGGATGGGGTCACGGGGGCTGAGGCGGGTCAGAGCTCCCGGCGTCCGAGGAGCGCGCGGCCGAGCGTGAGCTCGTCCGCGTGCTCCAGGTCGGCCCCCACGGGGAGGCCGCTGGCGAGCCGCGTCACCCGGACCCGGCCGCGGACGAGGTCGGCGAGGTGCAGCGCCGTCGCCTCGCCCGACATGGTGGGGTTGGTGGCGATCACCAGCTCCACCACGCCGTCGGCCGCGATCCGGTCCACCAGCTCCCGGATGCGTAGGTCCTCCGGGTCGACCCCGTCGATCGGCGACAGCGCCCCGCCGAGCACGTGGTAGCGGCCCCGGTACTCGTTGGTCCGCTCGATCGGGAGGATCGCCGACGGCTCCTCGACCGCGCACAGGATGGAGGGGTCGCGGCGGGGGTCGGCGCAGATCGGGCACAGGTCGTCCTCGGCGAAGCTGAAGCACACCGAGCACGGGCGCAGCCGCTCGGTCATCTCGGCGATGGCCTCCGAGAGCCCGCGCGAGCGCTCGGGCGGGGCCTTCATCATGTGGAAGGCCAGCCGCTGCGCGCTGCGCGGGCCGATGCCGGGCAGGCGCGCCAGCTCCGCCACGAGCCGCTCGATGGTGGGCGTCAGCACCCGGACGGTCCGCGGGGCCTAGAGGCCGGGGAGCCCCAGGCCGGAGAGGCCGCCCGCCACCGAGCCGAGACGGTCCTGGGCGAGCTGCTGCGCCGCACGCATCGCCTCGTTGACGGCGGCCACGATGACGTCCTGGAGCATCTCGACGTCCTCCGGGTCGACCGCCTCCGGGTCGATGACGACCTCCAACAGCTCCAGCCCGCCGCTCACGCGGGCCGTGACGGCGCCGCCGCCGGCCGAGGCCGTGACCGACTCCTGCTGGAGCTCGGCCTGCACGCGGGCCATGTCCTCCTGCATCTTCTGCATCTGCTTGAGCATCTTCTGGGGGTTCATCCCCTGGGCCATCGTGATCCTCTCCCTGGTCGGGCTGGCTAGCCGCTCTCCTCGACGGCCCGGAACATCGCTTTGAACTCCTCGAGCAGCGCCTCGTCGTCGAGCGGGGGGGCCTCGGGGCCCGGGTCCTCATCCTGCCCGGCCTCGGCCGCGCCGGCGACGAAGGTGACGTCCATGGTGCGTCCCGCGACGGACGTCACGGCAGCGCGCACCCGCTCCCGGTTGTCGCGGGTGCCCAGCATGCTCGCGCGCATGGGGCTCGTGACCGTGACCTCGATCGAGCCGTCGTCGACGCGGGCGGGGCGCGAGCCGTCCAGGAAGCCCCGCGTCGACGGGGCCTCGCGCTCGACCACGTCCAGGATCTGGCTCCACAGGCGCGTGAGGTGCTCCAGGTCGGCGGGCGCGGGCTCCGCGGCCGGCGCCGCCGGGGGCGTCGGCGGGGGCTCCTGCGCCGGGGCGAGGTCGGGCTCGGCCGGCGGGGCCTGCTCCACCGGGGCCGGGGCGCCGCCGCCGGCCGCCTCGGGCGGCGGGGCCGCGGGCGGGGCCTCGGGGGCGGGCGGGGGGGGCGGCGGCGGTGCGGCGGCCGCGACCGGGCGGGCGGCGGCGGGGCGGCCGGCCTCCAGGGCCTCCACCCGGGCGGCCAGGGCCTGCGCGCTCGCGTCCAGGGCGGGGCGGCTGAGGCGGGCCGCCACCAGCTCGAGCTGCAGGCGCGGGTCGGCGCCGCCGTGGCGGATCCGGACCTGGGCGTCGGCGAGCAGGTCCAGCCCCCGCACCACCTGGGCGTCGGGCAGCTGGTTGGCCTGCGCCTGGAGCCGGGCGACCTCCTCGGGCGCGAACGCCCACTCGTCGCGCGGCCGGGCGCCCTGCTGCAGCAGGCACACGTAGCGGAGGTGGTTCACCAGCCCGCGCATCGCCTGCTCGGGGTCGACGGGGCCGTCGAGGGTGGTCTGCAGCAGCTCGATCGCCCCGGCCGCCTCACCGGCCGCCATCAGGTCGACCAGCTCGAACACCGTCTCGCGGGCGACGGCGCCGAGCAGCTCGAGGGCGTCGGTGGAGTCCACGCGACCGCCGGCGTACGACGCGATCTGGTCGAGCAGGCCCAGCGCGTCGCGGTACGAGCCGTCGGCGGCGCGGGCAAGGATGTCGAGCGCCGACTCGGACGTCTCGATGCCCTCCGCCCGGGCCACCCGCTCGAGCACCTTGACCAGGGCGGGGATGCCGGGCTTGCGCAGCACGTAGTGCTGCAACCGCGAGCGGATGGTCCCGAGGATGTCCCACGGGTGGGTGGTGCAGAGGATCACCACGAGGTGGGGCGGCGGCTCCTCCAGGGTCTTCAGCAGGGCGCTGGCCGCCTGGTCCTGGATCTGGTGCGCCTCGTCCATGATCGTGACGCGGTAGCGGCAGGCGACGGGGGCGTAGCGGACCGTCTCGAGCCACTCGCGCATCTCGTCGATGCGCCGGGCGCTCGAGGCGGCGTCCACCTCCACCACGTCCAGCCAGTCCTGGTGGCCGGTGCGCCGGCACGAATCGCAGTGCCCGCACGGCTCGGGGGTGGGCCCCGGGCTGGACTGGCAGTTGAGGCAGCGCGCCAGGATGCGCGCCGTGGTGGTCTTCCCCGTCCCCCGCGGCCCGGAGAAGAGGTAGCCCTGGGCGGGATGCCCCGACCGCAGCGCGTTGCCCAGCGCCCGGGCCACGTGGTCCTGGCCCACCATGTCCGCGAACGTGGTGGGCCGGTACCGGTTGTAGAGGCTGGTCCCGGGCTCGCTCACGCGGCCCTCCCGGCCAGCGGCGCCGGCGGGCGCCTCATGAGAAGAAGAACGTGACCGTGCACCCGCCGTCGAAGCGCGGTTCCAGGTTTGACTCCGTGCCGCTGGCTCCGGCGAGGTTGCCCCACTGCGCGTGGACGGATCCGCTTAAGGCTGCTTCCTTCCGGACCTGACCTGGTTCGCGGTCGCCCACCGAATGGGACCTCGCCATCAATGCTGCTCTGCACGGAGCCGACCCCTGGGATCGGCCCCTCGGACGGGAATTAAGCCCCGCTGTAGCGGATTGCGGGTACAGGGCACCGCTAGCTCCCCGCCTAGCACGGTCACCGCCGGAGGATACGCCACGCGGCGGGCCGGCGCGAGCGACCCCGATCCGGCTCAGCGGCCCCGGCGGCGGAAGATCCGCGGGCTGATGCGCTCGCCGCGCCGGGAGGCGCCAACCGCCCCGAAGAAGGCCGCGACACCCGCGCCGAGCATTGCGATCGAGATCGTGAGGTAGGCCCAGCCGCTGAGCCCGCTGTTCTGCCCGGCGAGCGCGAAGATCCCCCACATCACCGTGCCCCAGACGGCCCCGATGATGATCCCGGTGAGGATGACCAGGACCCGGTTGGGTGGCGTCGCCGGCGCGGGCTCGGCGGTCTTGCGGGACTTCTGCGTGGGGGCCATCGCGGTCGATCCTAGTGGAGCCGCGCGGACGGCGGGCGGCGGGTGATCCGACCCGGGCCGGGCGCCGTAATGGGGGGCACAGAACGCAACGCGCCCCGTGCCCCGGGGCGCCCCGGACACCCGGAGACCCATGCGACGTTCCGCGCTCGTACTGGCCGCCGTGACGGCGGCGGCCGTCCCCTGCCCTGCCCTGGCCGACGTCCCCGTCGCCGTGCCCACGGCGTTCCTCGGCGGCCCCATCTGGTCGCCGCTTCCCGCCGTGACCATCGACGCGGCCGGCCGCCCGTCCCTGGCGCCGGCCGCCAACGCCGACCTGTGCCGCGGCTTCGCCGCGGGCGACTGCGCGGTGGTGGGTCCCGGCGCCGACGTCGAGACGGTCCCGCTCCCCGCGCCCGGCCCCGCCGGGCCCGGCGTCGACGACGGGAGCGGGGTCGCAGACCCCGTCACCGATCCCGCCGCCGACCCCGACGGCCAAGCGGCCACCGCGCTGCAGACCGCGCGCCCCGCCACCCGCGTCATCCCGGCGATGCCGCCGACCGCCGACCTCCTCCAGGCCTACGGGGGCCTGCGCTTCCCCGGCCCCGCCGACTGGCTGCCGTGGCAGCGCCCCACGCTGCGCTGGGCAGCCACCCCCGGGGCCGGCTACTACAACGTCCAGATCTTCCGCGGGCAGCGCCGCGTGCTGAACGCCTGGTCGGAGGATGCGCGCCTGAGCATACCCAAGGGCGTCCTGCGCCAGGGCCGCTCGTACGTGTGGGTCGTCTGGCCCGCGTCGGGCCCCCGCCGCGCGGCCCGCTACGGGCAGGCGGTGGGCCGCTCGACGTTCGCCGTGACCCTCCGGCCGCGCATCGTGTTCCACCGCCCCGGCACCGGCCGCGGCGCGATGGCCGAGGTGCGGCCCCACATCCCCTTCGGGACGCTGCGCCTGCGGCGGCCGGGGGCGCTGTCCACGCGCGTGCCGCGGACGGTGACCCTGGACGGCCGCGGCCGCTTCGTCCTGCCGATCGCACCGCGCGCCGCCGAGCGGCTCGGGGCCGCCCTCATCGGGCGCGGCCCGACCCCGCCGGTCGGTCTGCGCGGGCCCGGGCTGTGAGCTCGGAGCGCCCCATGGACGGGACCTCCCGCGACCCCGGGCCGGCGGCATCCGGCCCCGGCGGTCGTCAACCGCACGACGAAAGGACCAACGTGCGATCACGCACACGACAGCGCTGGCTGGTGGCGGCGCCACTCGCCGCCACCGCCGCAGCCGTCGCGCTGGCCGTCGCGCCGCCATTCGGCGGGGCGTCCAGCCACCGCGAGGCGCCGTCGATCTCGCAGGACCCGACGGCCGACAACACCGACGTCTACGCGTTCCGCTCGCCGGACGCGCCGGACACCGCGACGATCGTCGCGAACTGGATCCCGTTCGAGGAGCCGGCCGGTGGGCCGAACTTCTACCGCTTCTCGGATGACGTGAAGTACGAGCTCAAGGTCGACAACACCGGCGACGCCCGGCCTGACGTCACCTACGAGTTCCGCTTCGACACCAAGTTCCGCAACCCCGACTCGTTCCTCTACAACGGCGGCCCGATCGCGTACGACGCCAAGAAGGGCCAGTACACGAACCTGAACGTCGTCCAGACCTACACGCTCCGGAAGATCACGACCGACGCCAAGGGGCGCTCCGTCGTGACCGTCCTCGGCCGCAACCTGCTGACCCCGCCGAACAACGTCGGCAACGCCTCGACGCCGGACTACGCGTCGCTCGTGGCCCCCGCCGTCCACTCGTTCAAGGACGGCTCGAAGGTCTTCGCGGGCCAGCGCGACGATCCGTTCTTCGTCGACCTGGGCGGCACGTTCGACCTGGTCAGCTTCCGCAGCGCGCCCCCCGGGGCGTTCATGACGGGCGGCGTCGACGGCCTGCGCGGCTACTCGACCAACACCATCGCGATCCAGGTGCCGATCCGGCAGCTGACGCGGAACCGGAACGTCCCGACGGACGTCCAGAGCACCAGCTCGGTCGTCGGCGTCTACGCCACGGCGTCGCGCCCCGTGATCGATCTGAAGAAGGGCACCGCGCGCTGGCAGCAGGTCTCGCGCCTCGCGAACCCGCTCATCAACGAGGTCGTGATCCCGCTCGGGAAGAAGGACCTCTGGAACCGCAGCGCACCGGCCGACGACAAGCAGTTCGAGAAGAGCTACCTGAAGCCGGAGCTCGCGGGTGTCCTGAATCTGCTCTACGACCTCGGCTCGCCCACCACCGGGCGCGTCGACCTGACGACCATCCTGCTCACCGGCATCCCGCCGAAGAACGGTCTGGGCCTGCCCACCACGCAGATCGGCAACAAGCCGGCGAAGGCGGACCTGCTCCGCGTGAACCTGGCCGTGCCGCCGACGCCGTTCGCGTCCCAGACGCGCGGCGGCCTGCTCGACAACCAGGCCGACGGCTTCCCCAACGGGCGCCGCCTGGTCGACGACACGGTGGACATCGCCGAGCGCGCCGTGGCCGGCGTGCTGGCGGCCCCCCTCGGGCTGCCGGCCCCCAACGGCTCCAACGCCGCCCTCGTCCCGCTGCTGGGCGACGGCGTGAACGCCAACGACGTGCCGTTCCAGACGTCGTTCCCGTACGTCGCGAACCCCGGGTCGGGCTTCGACTCGGTCCCGCACCCGTAGGACCGGCCTCCGCCCACCGGGGGCGCGTCCCCCGGTGGGTGGCCGATCACCCCTCGTCACCATGAGCATCCTCAACCGCATCCCCACCCCCCTCCTGGCCGCCGCCGCCGCGCTGGCGGTGTTCGCGGCCGTCGTCGCGGCCCTGATGTCGTCGCGGGGCGTGTCCCCGCGCGTCGCCGCCGACGCCGTGCCGCCCGCCCCGCGGACCGCCCAGGCCGTGATCGACCGCGCCCAGGCGACCCTGGCCGAGCACCCCGACGACGACGCCGCCCTCGGCGCGCTGGCGGGCGCGTCGCTCGACCAGGCCCGCACCACCGGCGACCCCTCCTGGCTCACGACCGCCGACCGGGCCGCCCACAAGGTGCTCGCGGCCGAGCCCCGCGACTTCGGCGCGATGGACGACCTCGGTTCCCTCGCCCTCACCCGCCATCGCTTCGCCGAGGCCCTCAGCTGGTCGCGCCGCAGCCTGGCGGTGGCGCCCACCCGCGTGGCGCCAATCGCGATCCGGGCCGACGCCCTCATCGAGCTCGGACGCTACGGCGCCGGCTTCGCGGCCGTCCAGCAGCGCCTGGCGCTGCGCCCCGACCTGCCCTCCTACAGCCGCGCCTCATACGCCCTGGAGCTCCAGGGCGAGCGCGCCGCCGCGACCCGCCTGATGGAGATGGCCGTCAGCGCCGGCGGCGTCGGCACCGAGGGCCGCGCCTGGGCGCAGGTGCAGCTGGGCCTGCTCCGCTTCGGCGGCGGCGACCTGGCCGGCGCCGAGCGGGAGATGCGCGCCGCGCTGGCCGAGCGCCCCGGCGACGCGCGCGCCACCGCCGGCCTGGCCCGGGTGCGCGCCGCGCAGGGCGACCTGGCCGGCGCCGCGACGCTGTACTCCCGGGCGATCGACACGGTGCCGCTGCCGGAGTACCCGGCCGCCCTGGCCGAGGTCGACGCCGCGCTGGGCCGCACCTCGGCCGCCCGCCAGGACCTGGCGCTGGTCCACGCGATGCAGCGCCTGCTGGCCGCCAACGGCTCGAACATCGACCTGGACGCCGCCCTGATCCGGGCGGACACCCGGGTCCCGACGGCCGCCGACATCGGCCTGGCCCGCCGCGCGCACGCCGGCCGGCCCGGCGTGATCGGCGACCAGGTGCTCGGCTGGGTGCTCACCCGCGCCGGCCGCTGCGCCGAGGGCGACCGTTACGCCACCCGCAGCCTGCGCCTGGGCACCCGCGACGCGCTGATGCTCTTCCACGCCGGCATGGCCGCCTCGTGCGACGGGCGCCCCGCCCTCGCGCGGCAGCGCCTGCGGGCGGCGCTCGACCTGAATCCGGCGTTCTCGGTGCGGTGGGCCCCGGTGGCCCGCCGCGCGCTGGCGGGGCTGTCGTGATCCGCCGCCTCGTCGTCGCGGCGCTGGCCGCCGCCGGCCTGCTTCTCGCCCTCGCGGGGACCGCCTCAGCGCACCCTCTCGGCAACTTCACCGTCAACACCTATCTCCGCGTCGAGGCGAGCGGCGGCCAGATCTACCTGCGCCAGGTGGTCGACATGGCCGAGATCCCGTCGTTCCGCGAGCGCGGGGCGGTGGACGCCGCGGGCGGCCCGGTGCCGTACGCCGCGGCGCGGGCACGGGGGCGCGCCCGCGAGATCACCGTGACAGCCGGCGGCCGCCACCTGAGCGTGGAGCCGATCTCGTCCACCGCCTCGTGGCGGCCCGGCGCCGGCGGGCTGCGCGTGCTGCGCTACGCCGCCTGGTACCGCGCGGCCGGCGTCGATGGGTTCGACGGGTCGACCCCGGTCGATGTGGACGTGGCGACCTTCCGCGACCGCATCGGGTGGCACGAGTTGGTGATCCGCGCGTCGGGCGGCGCCCGCGTGGAGGGCGCGACCGCCGGCCCCGAGGACGTGGCCGACGAGCTGCGCCACTACCCCGGCGGGCTGCTGAAGCGGCCCCTGGCCGTGACGTCCGGGTCGTTCGCCTGGACGCCCGGGGCGGGCCCCGGCCCCGTCGGCGCGCAGATCGACGACCCGGAGAGCGCCGTGGCCGCCCACGACGACGGCACGCTGAACGGCCTCCTGGACGACGACCTCTCGGTGGGCGTCGTGATCGTCGCCCTGCTGCTGGCGATGGGCTGGGGGGCGCTCCACTCCCTGTCGCCCGGCCACGGCAAGACGATGGTGGCCGCCTACCTGGTGGGCACCCGCGGCACCGCCCGACACGCCCTGATCCTGGGCGCGTTCGTGACCGTGACCCACACCGTCGGGGTCATCGCCCTGGGCCTGGTGACGCTGTTCGCGTCGCGGTACATCCTCCCCGAGGACCTCTTCCCCTGGATTAACCTCGTCGCCGCGCTGATGGTCGTGGCGGTGGGGCTCTGGGCGGGCCGCGGCCGGCTGCTGGGCCTCCGCCGGCGGATGGCGCACGACCGCGCCCACCGTCTGGGGCACCACCACCATCACGACCACGGGCACCACCACGATCACGACCACGGACCCGGGGGCCACACCCACGAGCCGCCGCAGGACCTCTCGATGCGGAGCCTCATGGCGGTGGGCGTCGCGGGCGGGATCATCCCGTGCCCGTCGGCCCTGGTGCTGCTGCTCGGCGCGATCGCGCTCGACCGGGTGGGCTTCGGGCTCGTCCTGGTCGTCGCCTTCTCGCTCGGATTGGCCGGCCTGCTCAGCGTGATCGGCCTGCTGGTGCTCTACGCCCGCCGCTTCGTCGACCGCCTGCCGCTCGACGGCCGACTGGCCGCCGCGGCGCCGGCCCTCTCGGCCCTCGTCATCGTCGCCCTCGGGATCGTGCTGACCGTGCGCGCCATCCCGGGCGTCCTCTAGGAGGCCCCGGGGTGACCACGTCCGATTGCCGCACGCCCGCAGGTGCGATTGACTCGCAGGTGCGAGCCGAGCGGGAGGCGATGGATGCCGCCACCGCACTCCTGCGGACGGCCGGATGTCGTCCCACCGCCCAGCGCCTGCTGGTCCTTCAGGCACTGGGCGGCGGCGACCACGTCGGCGCCGACGAGATCCTGGCGCGCGCGCGCGAGCGTCACCCCGCGATGGACCCGTCGACGGTCTACCGGACGGTCGATGCGCTCGTCGACGCCGGGATCGCCCGCTGCACCGACCTCGGTCACGGCCGGCGCTTCTACGAGCTCGCCCGGCCGCACCGCCACCACCACGCCGTGTGTCAGGAGTGCGGCGCCGTGGCCCACGTCCACGACGCGGGCCTCGGCTCCCTGGCCGAGGCCCTGCGCGCCGCGACCGGCTTCGCCCTGACCACAGACCGCGAGATCACCATTCCCGGGCGCTGCCCGGCATGCCTGGAAGGAGCTGACAATGCACATCCCTGACGGCTTCCTCGACAACGGGGTGGCCGCCGCCGCGGCGGTGCCCGCCGTCGCGGCGGTCGGCTACGGCGTCCGCCGCGCCGGGCGCTCCCTGGACGACCGCAAGGTCCCCCTGCTCGGCGTCACGGCGGCGTTCATCTTCGCCGTCCAGATGCTCAACTTCCCCGTCGCCGGCGGCACCAGCGGCCACCTGCTGGGGGGCGCGCTCGCCGCGATCCTGCTCGGTCCATGGCTCGCCTGCATCGTGATGGCGGTCGTGATCTCCGGGCAGGCCTTCGTGTTCGCCGACGGCGGGGTCACCGCACTCGGCGCCAACGTGTTCAACATGGGCGTCGTCGGCGCCCTCGGGATCGGCCTCCTGATGCTCGCGGCGCGCCGCGTGCTGCCGCAGCGCCGCACCGCGTTCCTCGCCGTCGCGGCGGTGGGCGCGTGGCTGTCGGTCATGGCGGGCGCCCTGCTCTGCTCCGTCGAGCTCGGCGTGTCCGGGACGGTGCCGTTCGCGACCGTGCTGCCGGCCATGCTCAGCGTGCATGCGCTGATCGGGATCGGCGAGGCCGTGATCACCGTCGGCGCCGTGGCCGCGGTCCTCGCGACCCGCCCCGACCTGATCGACGGCGCCGGCTTCTTCGGCCACGGGGCCGTGCGGGCCCACACGGCCCCGCCCGCGGAGGTGGTGTCGTGAGGCGCATCCCCACCATCGCGTTCATCGCGCTCGCGCTCGCCGTCGCGGTGGGCCTCGCGACCGCCGCGTCGCCGTTCGCCTCGTCAGATCCGGACGGGCTCGAGCGGGTCGCCACCGACACCGGGTTCATCCAGGACGGGACCCTCCACCGCGTCCAGGACGCGTCGCCCATCGCGGGCTACGCCTTCCCGGGCATCCACGACGCGCGCGTCGCCACGGGCGTCGCCGGCTTCGTCGGCACGCTCGGCATCTTCGCCGTGGGGTTCGGCATCGCGTGGGCCCTGCGCCGGGCGCGCCGCGCGCCGGGCCGGACGGCCTCGGCCTGATGTCCGGCGCGCACGCCCACATGGGGGGCCCCGTCGGCGACCTCGCCAGCCCGGTCCACCGCCTGGACCCGCGGGCCAAGATCGTGGGCCTGCTGGGGGTGACCGTGGTGGCGGTGTCGACGCCGCTGCGGGCCTGGCCTGTGTGGGTGGCGTGCGCCGTCGTGCTCGCCGCGGTGGCGGTCGCCGCACGCGTGCCTGCCCGGGCGATCTGGCAGCGCGCCCGGGTGGTGCTGCCGCTCGTGCTGTTCGTGGCCCTGTTCGTGCCGTTCGTGCGCCATGGCGAGGCCGTCGCCTCGTTCGGCCCCTTCACGGTCACCCGGGAAGGGCTCGCCACGTTCGCGGAGGTCTCCGCGAAGGCCGTGATCGGCACGGTCAGCGCGGTGCTGCTGGGCGCCACGACGGCGGTCCCGTCGATCATCCGCGGGCTCGAGGGCCTCCGTATCCCACGGCTGCTGACCCTCATCGCGGCGTTCATGTACCGCTACCTGTTCGTCATCGCCGACGAGATGCGCCGCACCCGCGCGGCGCTCGCGTCCCGGGGGTACCGGCCGCGCACCGCGCTCGACGCCGCGTCCCTCGGGCGCATGACCACATCCCTGTTCCTGCGCAGCTACGCCCGGGGGGAGCGCGTGTATCTCGCGATGCTCGCCCGGGGCTACGAGGGCCGGATGCCCCTGCTCGAGCCGCTCCGCCTGGCCCGGGCCGATGTGGCCTTCGTCGCCCTGGTGGTCCTCGCCCTGGTCCCGCTGCGCGCCATCGCCGGAGTCATGACATGAGCTGCGCCATCCATGCCCGCGCCCTGACGTACCGCTACCCCGACGGGCACCGCGCCCTGGACGAGCTACACCTGCATGTGGAGCACGGGGAGCGTGTCGCGATCCTGGGTCCGAACGGGGCGGGCAAGACGACGCTGATGCTGCACCTCAACGGGCTGCTGACCGCGGCGGAGGGCGACCTGGAGGTCGCCGGCATCCCGGTGGGCCGAAGCCGCCTGGCCGAGCTGCGCGCCCGAGTGGGCCTCGTGTTCCAGGACCCCGACGACCAGCTCTTCATGCCGACGGTGCGCGAGGACGTGGCGTTCGGCCCGCTCAACATGGGGCTCGCGCGGGACGAGGTGGACCTGCGCGTGGCCGACGCCCTGGGGGCGGTGCGGATGGAGGGCGCGGCGGACCGTGCGCCCCACGGGTTGTCGCAGGGCGAGCGCCGCCGGGTGGCGATCGCCACGGTGCTCGCCATGGACCCTGCGCTGCTGGTGCTGGACGAGCCGTCGGCCAACCTGGACCCCCGCGCCCGCCGCGAGCTACTGGAGCTGCTGGCCGGGATCGACCGGACGCTGGTGGTGGTGACCCACGATCTGCCGTTCGCGGCGGAGCTGTGCGAGCGGGCGGTGATCCTCGCCCGTGGCCGGGTGGTGGCCGAGGGCGACGCGGGGGCGATCCTGGGCGACGCCGGTCTGCTGGCCGCGAACGACCTGGAGCTGCCGACGGGCGTCGACCTGGACCGCATCCCGCGGCGGCCCCGGCCCGCCCCCGCAGGGCGCGCCGTGACCGCCGCGCTCTAGGCTCGGTCCATGCCCGACCTGCGCCCGTTCGGAGGCAGCGGCCTTCGCCTCTCCCCCCTCTGCCTCGGCGGCAACGTCTTCGGCTGGAGCGCCGACGAGGACACGTCGTTCGCCGTGCTCGACGCGTATGTGGAGGCCGGCGGCAACGTGATCGACTCGGCCAACATCTACTCCTGGTGGGCGCCCGGGAACCGGGGCGGCGAGTCGGAGACCATCGTGGGCCGCTGGATCGCCGGCCGCGGCGGCCACGCCGACGTGGTGGTGGCGTCGAAGGTGGGCATGGCGGGGGGCCCGGGCCAGCCGAAGGGGCTGACGCGCGAGAAGATCCGCCGCGGCGCCGAGGACTCGCTGGCGCGCCTCGGCATCGACCGGATCGACCTCTACTACGCGCACGAGGACGACGAGGAGACCGACCTCGCCGAGACGATGGGCGCGTTCGACGAGCTGGTGCGCGAGGGCCTGGTTGGCACGGTCGCGGCGTCGAACTACACGGCGGAGCGGCTCGCGGCGGCGCTGGAGGTGAGCGCCCGCGACGGCGTCGTGCGCTTCGAGGGACTCCAGCCGGCCTACAACCTGCTCCAGCGCGACCAGCTCGAGGGCGGCGCCCTGGACGTGTGCCGCGAGCACGGGCTGGGGGTGGCGTCGTACTTCACGCTCGCGCGCGGCTTCCTGACCGGCAAGTACCGCCCCGGCGCGGAGCTCCCCGCCACGCCCCGGTCGGCGGGCGTGGCGCGGGACTTCCTCGACGACCGCGGCTTCGCGACGCTCGCGGTGGTCGACGAGGTGGCCGCCGCGCACGGGGCGACGCCCGCGCAGGTGTCGCTGGCGTGGGTCATGGCGCGGCCCGGGATCACGTCGGCCATCGCCAGCGCCACCTCGCCGGAGCAGGTGCGGGAGCTCGCGGCGGCCATGGACCTGGAGCTCACCGCCGAGGAGATGGACCGGCTGGACGCGGCCGGGCGGTGACGCCGCGGCCGGGTTGCCCCGGGCCGCCCGTTGGCGCAGGCTAGGGGCATGCCCCGCACCCGCCGGCGCGAGGAGGAGCTGGAGGTCGACGAGGCCCTCGCCCGCGAGCGGCCCGAGACCCCCGTGCCGCCGGTGGTGGCGCTCGGCCGGCTCGCCGGCAACCGGGCGGTCAGCGGCCTGATCCAGCGCCAGGGCGGCTACACGCCCACCATCACGCCGCCGCCGATCAACCTGAACATCCCGTCCACCTCGCCGCTGGCGGGTCAACCGGCCCAGGCGCTGTCGCAGGAGGTGGCCACCGCCATCCGCACGTACCTCGACGACCGCCGCTACGAGATCGGCAACAAGGTGGCCGACGGCGCCCTGTCGATGCCGGAGCTGATCCAGACGATCCGGGAGAACGTGCCGGGCGCGGCGGCGGCGCCGGTGGGTCAGGTCGAGAAGGTCGTCCGGGAGGCGATGGGCTCCCTCACCCCGCCGCCCGCGCGCCGCAGGCGGACCGCGCAGGGGGCCGGCCAGGAGCTGGCCGCCCGGATCGCGAACGCGCTGCCGTCGGCGCCGCGGCTGCGGGTCGACTTCTCCGGCGGCTCGGTCGCGCTGACCATGAAGGGGCTGGTGGCGTCGACGACGGTCGGCGGCGCGAAGGTCACGGCCACCGGCACCCCCGGCGGTGGCGAGGTGACCGCGGAGGGGGGCGGGGCGGCGGTCACGGCGTCCGGGTCGGCCGACGCGTTCGGGCTGACGGCGAAGTTTGACCGGGCCGCATTCGAGGCGAAGATCGAGCGCGACGACCGGACGCGGGCGTGGTCGAAGTGGGAGGTCGCCCTGCGGGTGTCGGTGGCCGGCGGCGAGCCGCTGGAGCCGATGTCCGACATGCCCGAGCTGCGCGAGACGGCCGTCAAGGCCGAGAAGGCCATCCGGGGCATCGTCGAGCACCTGCAGGCCGGCGGGAGGCCGGACGACGCCAGGGTGAAGGATCTGATGAAGGACGTGAAGCCCGCCATCGAGGGCGTGACGCGCGCCGTGGAGACCCCGGCCGGTCCCCGCGTGACCGTCGGCGGTGGCGTGAAGGGCGGCGACGAGAAGCTGGGGACCGTCGCCGGGCTGTCGCTGATCGTCGAGTTCTGAGGCGCGGGGCGGGGCCGCCGCCCGGCGCCGCTCAAGCCCCGCTGCGGGTGGCCGATGTGTCCCCTGAGTGGCCGATGACCTGACCACCGACGGCACCGCGAGGGCGGCGCGGCGAGGGCGCGATGCCGCGGCCGCCGCGATGGTGCGCGACCACGGGCTGTGGCTCGAGGGGCGGGGCGGGCGCCGCGCGACGGGAGCGGGCGTCCCGCTGGCGGGCGCCGACCTGCGCGACGCCGACCTGCGCCGGGCCGACCTGTCGGGCCAGAGCCTGCGCGGGGCCAACCTGCGCGGCGCGCGGCTGGGCCGGGCGGCGCTGGCCGGCGCCGACCTGAGCCACGCCAACCTGACGTGGTCCGCGCTCGGCGAGGCCGACCTGCGCGGGGCGATGCTCGTGAACGCGCGGCTCGCCGAGGCCAACCTGTCGGGAGCCGACCTGCGCCGCGCCGTGCTCCGCCAGGCCGACCTGACGGGCGCCCACCTGGCCGGCGCACGGCTGGGCGGCGCAGACCTGATCGGCACCAACCTGCTGGGCACCACCTGGGGCGACGGAGCCCCGGACGAGGAGGTGGAGGCCGGGGAGGACGGCCCGGTCCTGGCGATGACGGACCTGCGCGGCGCCGACCTGTCGGGCTTCGACCTGCGCGGCGC
Source organism: Miltoncostaeaceae bacterium (assembly GCA_036826475.1). GTDB lineage: Bacteria > Actinomycetota > Thermoleophilia > Miltoncostaeales > Miltoncostaeaceae > Miltoncostaea. Next base: position 88,729 of record DAISWG010000002.1, read on the forward strand.
CGACCTGACGGGCGCCGACCTCACCGACGCCGACCTGCGCGGAGCCGACCTGCGGGGGGCCCGCCTGTTCCGCGCGACGCTCACCGGCGCGCTGCTCGAGGACGCGCAGCTGGACGGCGCCGACTTCGCGGGCAGCGACATGCGCGGCTCCGGGGTCGGTCTCGCCGAGAGCGCCCCCGCGCCGGGCGTGCGGGACCGCGGCGGGATCCGCCCTCAGATCGTGCTAGCCGCCGCGATCGCCCTGGCGGTCGGCGTGGCCGGGGCCCTCGCGATCCCCGCGGTGATGGGCGGCGGCGACGAGCCGGCCCCGTCGGCCGCGCTCGAGTACCGGCAGTCCAGCGGCCAGGCGGCCGCGGCGGCCGAGCGCGCCGAGGCCGAGGCGGCTGCGGTGACGCTCCGGGCGGTCGGCACCGGGTCGTGGGTGGAGGTGCGCGCACGCGACGCGTCCGGCGAGCTGATCTTCCGCGGGCTGCTCGACGCGGGCGCCCGCAAGCGCTTCTCCGACCCCGGGACGCTGTGGATGCGCATCGGGGCGCCCACGGGACTGCGGATCACGAGCGGCGGCACCGAGCACGCCCTTGGCGGCGGGACCGGCGACTTCCTGGTGGCGCAGGCGGGGGTCAGCCGGCTCTAGCCGGGCGACGCCGTCCCGACGGCACCAGGTGCTGCGCGAGGCCCGGGTCGGATCCCATCAGGGAGGCGCGGGTGACCGCGGCCGGCCCGAACCGCTCCCGCACGATGTCGAGGGCGGCGTCGACCGAGCGGGCGTCGGCCTCATCGTCCACCGGGAGGGTCAGCTGATCGGGGTCGCCGTCGCCGTCGAGGTTGGCGACGGTGATCCCGAGCAACGTGAGTCCGCGTTCGCGCACCGCGGGCCGGGCCTCCTCCAGCAGGCCGCGCGCGACGGTCAGCACCGGCGACGAGGCGGAGGTGCTGCGCCGCATGGTGCGCGACCGCGACGCGGTGGCGTAGTCGCCGAAGCGCAGCCGCAGCACCACGGTGCGGCCCGCCCGGCCTTTGGCGCGCATCCGCCGGGTGACCCGGTCCACCAGCCCCACCAGCACCGAGTCGAGCGCCTCCGGGGTGCGGGGGCGGCGCCCGAGGGCGGACTGGGCGCCGAACGTGCGACGGCGGTTGCCGGCGCGCACGGGGCGCGGGTCGCGGTTGTGGGCGAGCTGGTGGAGCTGGCGTCCCGCCGCGGGCCCGGCGATCGCGGCGAGCCCCGCCTGGTCCATCGCCGCGACCTGGCCCACGTGGGTGATCCCGGCGGCGTGGAGGCGCGCGGTGGTGGCCGGGCCGACGCCCCACAGCCGCTCCACCGGCAGCCGGTGCAGCAGGGCCAGCTCGCAGCCGGGCGGGACGACCATCAGGCCGTCGGGCTTCGCGAGGGCGCTGCAGACCTTCGCGAGATGCTTGGTCGAGGCGACGCCGACGGTGATCGGCAGGCCCACCTTGTCGCGCACCTCCCACCGGAGCCTCAGGGCGATCTCCGTGGGGGAACCGGCGCTGCGCGCCATGCCGCGGACGTCGATGAACGCCTCGTCGATCGACAGCCCCTCCACCACGGGAGACGTGTCGCGGAACACCTCGAACACGGCCCGGCTGGCCTCGACGTACGCGTCCCAGCGGGGCCGCACGAATCGCAGGCCGGGGCACAGCCGCTTCGCCTGCGCGCCGCCCATCCCGCTCGCCACCCCCAGCGCCTTGGCCTCGTAGCTGGCGGCGGTCACGACCCATGATCCGACGGCGATCGGCAGGCCGCGGAGCGACGGGTCGTCGCGCTGCTCCACCGACGCGAAGAACGCGTCGAGGTCGGCGTGGAGGATGGTCGCGTCGCGCACGAACACATGTTCCCACGCGACGTGGACGTCCCGCTCAGCCGCCCGGCAGCCAGCGCGACCCGATGTCGCGCGAGTAGTCGGTGAGCGCCGCCTGGAGGCGCGGCCCGAACGTGATCCGGCCGACGCCCAGGGCCGTGAGGTGAGCGAGCGAGTCGTCGACGGGGTGGGCCGTCACGTTCACGGGCACGGGCATCGCCCGGCACACCGCCTCCACCAGGTCGTCGTCGCTCTGCACCCGCACGGGGTACACGGCGTCGGCGCCCGCCTCCACGAGCCCCCGCAGGCGGGCGATGACCTCGTCCAGCACGGCGTGCTTGTCGTCGGCGTGCATGAACAGGTCGGTGCGCCCGTTGATGACCAGCGGCACGCCGGCGGCGTCCGCACGCGGCGGCCCTCCCGGTGGACGGTGTCCTCGACGTTGAGCCCGGCGGCGCCCACGTCGATGAGGCCCGCGACCAGGTTGGCCGGCGGTCGCGGGGCGTCGCGCATGGGCGTCGGCGATCGCGGAGGCTGCTGGGTTGCGCTTTCTGCCGGACCATGCACCTACCGGTGGACGTGCTCAATGGGAGAGCGAGGAGGAGCACTACGTCTTTGTGCGTCATCACTCCCCCATCCTGGCTACGACCGGCTCTGCCGAGTGGCGCGCGCCGCGGCGCGCACACAGGACGGCTGCTCCGAGAGTCCCGAGACGACGCCGATCCCCGTGGATCGGCCGTCGGTTCTCCTGAACCTCGCGGCGATTCCTGCCGGGGGCATGGCCCCTCGGCGGGCGCCGTCCGCCCCGCCGGAGCGGCGCGAGGGCGGCGGGGTTGCGGGGGGGCGCGAGCCGCTACGTCAGCTTGAAGTCGGCTGTCCGGAGCGTGCCGTCCTTCAGCTTCAGTTGGAGCCTGCGGCAGCTGCCCTTCCAGGCGCTGTTGGTCTTCCACACGTAGCTGTACCGGAGGCTGGCGCGGTCGAAGGTGAGCCCGCTCGCGTTCGCTGTGGCGGTCTCCTCGATCGCATCCAGCGGTGCTGACGTGCTGCAGGAGATCTGCTGGACCCTCGGGTAGCCGCCGACGAAGACGTCCAGGCCCTGGTCGCCGCCGAGAGCGAACTTGACGGGGATGGCGGACCCCGCCTTCACGGTGTTGAGGGTCGGCGCGTTGTCCACGGGCGCGTAGAAACCGGTGAAGGCGTACGGCTTGTGGACGCCGAGATTCCAGGTGCTGGCATGCGAGGTGAGCACGCTCAGCTTCAAGCTGCCGTCGGCCTGGAGGGAACGCTGGCTCACACAGGGATCGGGCGAGGCCGTGCCGGTTGCGCCAGTGCAGTCGCCGGCGCCGACGCCATCGCGGAAGACCGTCACGGTGTCCGCACCGGCGGAGGGGAGAAGGGATGCGTCAAGGTAGAAGTTGATCGAGAGCGGGGCCGCCACCGACGCGGTCGGTGCGGTGATCTGCACCTGCTGCCCCAGCAGGGCATAGCCGGTGGGTGGGGTGGTCGTCGTCGGCGCTTCGTTGATTGTCACGGTCCCGCCGGCGGGCGTGGTCACCGCCGTACCGATCGGATCTTCCGGCGAGACCGTCGTGTTCGTCCCGACCGTGCCGCCGGGCGGTGCCGTTGCGACAGCTTCGGTTTGCGCGGTGACGACGTACGTGTGGGTGACGGTGGCCGTGTTCCCCGCGTTGTCGGTCGCGGTCACGGTGAACGAGTGGCTTCCGATCGTGCTGGTGTCGATCTGTGCACCGTCGGCGACGGTTCCATCGCAGCTTGCGATGCCTGAGCCGTCAGCTTCGTCCAGGCAGGAGTAGTCGGCCACGACAGCCGACCCGCGAGGCGCCGACGCGCCCTCGACGGGAGACGTGAGCGTCACCGTCGGCGGAGTGTTGTCGACGGGGGCACCGCCGTCGGGGATCCCGTAGGCGAAGACGTCCTCGACCGCGCATCCGCCCGGCGGGCATTCGGAGAATACGTAGGTGTTGGTGTCGCCTTCGACCACATCGTTGACCGCCGACAGCCAGACGACGGTGGACCCATCGCTGCTGATCTGACCTTGTGAGCCGTTGGCCTCCGTTCCAGGCGGCATGGTCGTCACCCGCCTGGTGAGGCCGAGGCGACGGTCGCGGAGCTCGACGTGGATACCTGTTAGCTCTGCGCCGGGCGCCCCGCTGTTCGTGAAGTGCTTGAACGAGATGAACCGGCCGTCGTTGCTGAGGTTCATACCCCCATCGACGGCGCTGCCGCCGGGCGTGATGTCCAAGTCGACCCGTTCGGTGGTCCCCATCTGGCGGTCGCGCAGGTAGACCCGACCCGCCGAAGAGAACACGGCGAAGCGGGCGTTCCCAGAGAGGCCCCCGATTTCGCCCTGCACCGCCGCCCCGCCGGGCAACACGCTCAGCACCTCAAGAGACTCGCTCTGGGCGTCCGCGAGCACGTACGCAAACTGCGGGATGCCCGCAATCCCAGTCGACTGGGTGACAAACGCGATGAAGCGCCCGTCGTCGCTGATGTGCGTCGCAACACCGCCGACGTTCTGGGCCACCACGATGGTCGTCCCAGTCAGCCGATCCCGCCGATAGAGCGTCCCGTTGAGGACCCACGCGACGTAACGGGCATCGGCTGACAACGACACCGCGCCCACGAAGCCGCGAGTTGTGCCCGCTGGAAGCACGGAGATGCGCTCCACGCCGCCGGTGGCACGGTCCTTCACGTACAGGTCCAGCCCCGGGCCGGTCGGCGTGTACCCCGGCACCAGGTTCATGGCGGTGGAGACGAATGCCACGTACCGGCCGTCGCCGGAGATGTCGACGGCGTAGGAGTTGCCGTCGGACTGCGCCCCCTGGCCGTTCACGCTCACGAGCTCGAGCGCGCCCGTCGCGAGATCCTTGAGGAAGGCGTCGTCACGCCCGCTGTCGCCGGGAACGAGGTTCGAGGCGCTGCTGCTGAAGGCGACATAGCGACCGTCGGCAGAAACGAGACCACCGCCAGAGTTCAGGTTTCCCTGGGTTCCGTCCGCCCGCACCGAGACAAGTTCATTCTGCCCGGGACTCGGCGCGGAGGACGCCACCGTCGTCAGCACCGACAACGCAAGCGCAGCCAACGCCGTGGCCGCTCGCGGCAATCTCATTAACTGCCCCCTCAAGAAGTCAAATGAGCCGCGCGACTGTACCGGGCCGCTTTCGTCCGTTGCACTCGCCGAAGGTCGAGAACGCTTTGACGATCGACCAGCGTGCGTCGGGGCTCCGACTCGGCAGCTCTTCCCCGGCACCGCCAACGACGGAGCCGGGCGCTGCGGAATCCGAGCGCGCACACGTCGAAGCGTGACCGACGGGGACGCGACCTGTGAGCGATCCGGCCACCGCTCCGGCGGTCCGCGGCCAGTCCCCTCGACCTCAGGGCCGTCGCCGCGCGGCGAACCACGCAGCCCGGCGGCCTGCCGCCGACGAGGGACCGGGCCCCGCGCTCCGATCCGGGGGACGCACGGGAGCATGGCGCGTGACAGATCGCCTTCTGGCGTAAGGGCGACGCCACGGATTACCGTGCCAGCGGCTGTGGCGGGCGCCCCTTCCACAGCCATCGCCGGCGCTGTCTCCGGGAGGACGCAGCCCGGCACCGCGTCACCGGGGTGGTGGTCATCCCCGGCCGTTCGGGGAGTGCGGCACGACGGGGGTGTGCCGCACTCCCCGCACGCTCCGGGGGAGGGGCCCCTTCGAGAAGGGCCTCCCAAGCGCGGCGGCCTGGTCCCCGCCCCGTCGAAGCGGCAGTTGGGCGTCGAAGTGACAGACGGGGCGAGGCGCCCGACCAGACCCGGGCCTCGCCGTTCGGGGTCACCGGGCCGGGGCAGCAGCACGGCAACGACCCAACCCGAGGAGCGCTCTGGTGGACCCGGCAGTGCGGTTGAGGTCGGGGGGTTGATCCACAGATTCGGCAAATTCCCGCGAGGCGGGCCTCGGGCGCAGGACGCGACGGGTCTTTCTGTGACGATTAGGGAAACCCCCGATAGCCCCGGGCCCCCTCGCGCGCATACGTGTGCGCCTCCACGTTCCTGTACGCGTCAGGGGGTCACGAGATGCGAAGAGCGGGTGTGCTGCGAGTGGCGATCGTGGCGGCGGGTGCCGCGCTGATCGCCGCGGCAGGCGTCGGGGTGGCGGCGATACCGGGGCCGACGGGGACAATCCAGGGCTGCTACATCACCGGCAGCGGAGGAATTCGCGTCGTCGATTCCGCGGGCCAATGCAAGTCGAACGAGACTGCCCTTGCGTGGTCCCAGAGCGGCCAGCCGGGGCCGCGGGGGCCGAAGGGGGACGCCGGTCCCTCCGGCCCCCCAGGGCCGAAGGGTGACGCCGGACCGGAGGGCCCGGCCGGGCCCAAGGGCGACGATGGTGCCCAGGGCCCCGCCGGTCCGTCCGGTGCCGACGGCGCTCTCGGCCCACACGGTCCTGCCGGCCCAGTCGGGCCGGAGGGGCCTCAGGGCCCGCAAGGTCCTGCCGGAGAGGGGACGATCGCGTCGCTGGACGACCTCGAAGGGGTCCCCTGCGCGGCTGCGCCGTCCATCACCGGGGTTGTTCACGTCGCGGTGGCCGTTCCGAGTGGCGCCATCACTCTGACCTGCGTTCCGCGGGCGCAGGAGCCAGGCACCGTCTGCACGGAGGGGAGCGACGCAACCGGCACTCCGAACGAGGCGTCCTTCTTCGCGACGCTCGCCGGTGACGGTGCGGGCGTAACCCGACAGGTCAAGACCGACGTGTGCGGGGACGACGTGGACGTCTTCGGACTCCATGTGGTCGAAAGCAACTCCACCCTTGGTCTGTCCGTCGACCTGCGCGTGACGGTGGGTGTCCGGCGCGTGGTGGAGCTCGGCGGACCGAACGGAGACCCAGGCGCCACCTTCTGCCTGGAAACCAGCTTCAGCGGACGCCAATGCGCCCCACTGCCCTCGGGCACCTCAACGGCGTTCCTCAGCGTCAGCCGTCCGGACACCAGCGCCAACGACTCGTTCGACCTGCTGATCACGATCAACGGCGCGGCAACGACGTCGTCGCGGTACGAAATCTCGGCCACGACGCCGTACGCGTAGCCTCCGTGCGGGGCGGGCCAAGAGCGGTCCGCCCCGCCCCTTCCCGAGACGCTGCGTGGGCCCCGCGCAGCGCTTGTCCGGAAAGGCCCGGGGCGGGCGGTATCCCGACCGATGGGTCCAGGGTGAGGGAACGGACTCGGAACGAAGCCGGCGACTCCTCTGCCACGGCCTCTCCTCGGGGGCTTGCCGCTCTCCGAGTTCTGAACGGTGGCGCGGCTCACCCCCGCGCTGTAGGCGAACGGCCTCCTGGCCGGGGAGGTCGCGCCGCCGAAGCTCCCGGATGCGGTCCCCGAAGGTCACGTCGCCCACGGGCCAGCGAGCCCCGCGACGGGTGGCGTGCAGCCAGCCCCGACCGGGCGCCCAAGGCTCGCCGGGGGCCGACTCGCCCGGCCCCCGCACCGTGCGTGCCGGCCCGCACCACCGTCCTCGATGCTCGGCGCCTTTCGCATGCGCGAGCCATGAATGACGAGAACCCGCTCGCTGAGCGGGTTCCGAAGGTGGGCAGTACTGGGATCGAACCAGTGACCCCTCGCGTGTGAGGCGAGTGCTCTCCCGCTGAGCTAACTGCCCGGGGCCCGGGAGGATACCAGCGCCGCCGCCGCCGGCGATGCGGCCGGCGGTCACGGCGCCGGCGGCGCGGTTCCCTTGGCGGGGGCGGCCTCGGCCTTGAGCAGCGCGTTCGCGCCCTTGAAGTCGTTCGCGTCGAGGTGGTCGAGCCACGTCTCCCAGGTTCCGGCGCCCCTCTTGGCGTCGACGGCGGCCTTCAGCCCGGCGATGTCGCCCTCGAAGTAGGCCGCGGCGACCACCGGCTCGCCGACGAGGTCCACCAGATGGGTGACCGAGGTGTATTGGCGCAGGAACGAGCTGTCGTCGCGCACCACCTGCACCTGGGGCCCCAGCTTGCGCGTGAACCACTCGGTCACGCCCTCGTTGACGTTGTAGCCCATCCGCTTCCGCCATCGGTTGTCCGAGAAGACGTGCAGGCCCTCGTGGAGCTGCGTCCCGAGGTCGGAGCGCTCCTTGCGGATGTGGATCTCCCCGCGGTCCTCGTCCTGGAACGCCCGCACGCCTTCCCTGTCGTTGAAATCCTTCGCCTCCTTCTCGGTGAAGTTGCGGCCCGTCGCGGGGTTGATCGAGCGTTGCGCGTACGCCAGCCACGCCCGTTCGAAGGTCGCCTCGTCGTCGAGCTTCATCGCCTTCTCGAGCTTCTGCTTCCCGAGCTTGGCGCCGATCAGGTCCTTGAGGAACGGGGTGGAGTCGAAGATCGCGTCCACCTCCCGCCCGCCCCGCAGCGGCTGCTTGACCGGGCGGGCCGGGCGCTTCTCGAGCGCCGGGTTCGGGTCGCGGGCCAGCACGCGACTGACGGCGCGGTTGCCCTGCGCCCGCTGCGCGCCGAACACCGCCGCGACGCGCGCCTGGTGGCTGCCTGGGGCGCGGAGCTCGCTCGCCGCCACCGCCGGGACGGCCCCGATGCGCTCGTCCTGGACCCGGGCCTCCTCGTAGGGGCGCGACCCCTCTCGGTCTCGACGGCGACGCACCCGCGCAGCGTACGGCGAGCGTCACCGCCATCGCCAGACGGGCCGGGCGGGCGGCCACCGGAGAACCCCGGCCAGCTGTCCCCCGGCCGGGGTTCCACAGTCGTACGCATGACGGAGAGGGAGGGATTTGAACCCTCGAGACGAGAGATCCCGTCTACGCGATTTCCAGTCGCGCTCCTTCGACCGCTCGGACACCTCTCCCGGCGCGCGATCGTAGCGGACCGCTAGCGTCACGCGGGTGACGGGCCGTCTCGACGAGGCCCGCCTGCGCGAGCAGGCGGCGACCACCCATCCCGAGCTGTTCGCCGGCATCGCCCGCGGGTGGGCCGCGGCGCTCCCGGCCGCCGCCGACCGCATCCGGGCCGCCGATCCCGCGGGGCTGCCCGCCGCGCTCCACGAGCTGCGCTCCGGCGCCGTCGCCGTTGGCCTGCCGGCGCTGGCCGCCGCGCTGGCCGCCCTGGAGCAGCGGGCCGAGCGGGGCGACCTCCCGGGCGCCCGGGAGGTCGAGGCCGCCCTGGATCTCGCCGCCGCCTCCGCCGCGGAGCTCACCGCGTGGTGGGCCGGATCGGCGACGGCGCCCGCCGACTGACGGGCGATCGGCCCCTGCTAGCCTCCCGCGCGGAGAGGTGGCAGAGCGGTCGAATGCGGCGGTCTCGAAAACCGTTTCGGG
>DAISWG010000003.1:0-563 GCA_036826475.1 Miltoncostaeaceae bacterium
GAGCAGGAGGCCACGCCGACGCCGGCCCCCGAGCCGTCCGGCGAGGCCGCCCCCGCGGAGCCGCCGTCGCCCGATCCCGCCACCCCCGCGCCCCCCCCCGGTCCCGAGCCCGCCCCGCGCTTCGCCCCGCGTCCGCCCACCGCCGACGGGGCCGGCCCCGCGCCCGCCGGCGAGGCCGATGCGCCGGCGGCGCCGGCCTCCGAGGAGTCCGACGCGCCGGAGGCGGCGACCCGGCCGCTGCTCGCCGCGGGTTCGTCGCCGCTCGGCGTGACGCCGTCCCCCCCGGTCACGGCGACCCTGCCCCTCCCGCTCCCCGAGGCCGGCGTCGACGCCGACCTCGGCGTGGTCACCGTCACCGTCGGGGTCGGTGGCGACGACGCCACGCTGGCGATCGCCGTCGGCGCCGGGGGCCAGGAGCCCGCGGACTCCCCGGCTCCGGCCGCCCCGGCCCCGGATGCCACGGCCGCCCCGCCGTCGAGCGCCCCGGCTGCGCCCGTCGCGCCGCAGCCCGCCGGCCCCGCGACCCCCGCCGGCACCCCCCGTTCCGCCACCCCCCCCCCCCC
>DAISWG010000003.1:573-60474 GCA_036826475.1 Miltoncostaeaceae bacterium
ACGCTCACCCGCTCGGGCCGCAGCGGAAACAACTCCGCCACCCCGCCCGCCCCGCCCGGGGTCGCCGACGCCGGCGGCGCGTCGCAGCGGCGCGCCGTCGCCCGCGAGGCCGCCGCGGCGGGCCGCAACGCCCTCGTCCCCGCGTCCGTCGCCCCGGCCGCCGCACCGGCGTCCGTGGCGCCGCGGCCCGCGGCCTCCACCCCGTCGTCCACGGCGGCCCCGTCGCCTGCGCCGGCGGCCGAGGCGGCCCCCCGCACGCATTCGGTCCACCGCGCGCCGCCCCCGGCGAAGCGTCCGGCCGGCGCGATCACGTCCGCCGTGTCGAACGCCGCCCGCTCGCCGTGGCTGCCGTTCGGGGTGGTGCTGGCGGCGGTGCTCTACCTGCTCGGCCAGCGGCGGCTCGACCGGGGCCGCAAGCTCTCGTACGCGGGCCGCCCGGGCGACCCGGACGACGAGTTCATCGAGCTGTAGGAGCGGTCACCGGGCATCGCCGGGCGCGCGCTCCGGCAGCTCACCGGCGGCGTCCTCGGTCACCAGCCACACCATCTCGCCCGCCGGGGCCAGGCGGCCCGCCGGGATCGTGTGGTCCCCCTCGAGCGCCCGGCGCACCATCGGCGCCTTCTCGCCGCTGCCCACCAGCATCAGCACGCGGCGCGCCGCGTTGATCACGGGCAGGGTCAGCGAGACGCGCCACGGCTGCGGCAGGTCGGGCCGGTGGACGGGGACCATCAGCCGGCCGGTGGCCTCCACCTCGGCCGAGCCGGGGAAGAGGGAGGCGGTGTGCCCGTCGGGCCCCATCCCCAGCAGCACCAGGTCGAAGACGGGGAAGGGGTCGCCGGCCACGGAGGCGCGCAGGTCCTCCTCGGCGCGCGCGGCGGCCTCCTCGGGCGGCAGCTCGCCGAGGATCCGGTGCACCTGCTCGGGACGCAGCGGGATGCGGTCGAGCAGCGCGTCCTTCGCCATGTGGTAGTTCGACCCCGGGTCGTCCGGCGGCACGCAGCGCTCGTCGCCGAAGAAGAAGGTCACGCGTCCCCACGGCGGGCAGCGGGCCGCGAGGCGCTGGTAGGCGGCCTTCGGCGTGCCCCCGCCGGCCAGCGCGATCGCCGCCCGGCCGCCGGCCGGCTGCGCCAGCGCGACCTGCTCGATGCGCGCCGCCGCCCGGTCGGCCAGCGTCGCCACGTCCTTCACCACGATGACCTCGGGCGCGCTCACGCCAGCCCCGCCGCGCAGGCGCCCGCCAGGGCGCGCTCGAAGGCCCGATCGCGCCGCTGGAGCTCCAGCTCGCCGGCCAGCAGCCGCGTGCGGTCGGGCCGGGGCAGGGGCAGCACCCGGTGCCGCTCGGCGCCGTCGGGCTCGGTGACCGACACCGACGCGGCGTCGCGGCCTGGCGCCCGCTCGATCACCAGGCGCCGGCCGTGGGCGCCCTCAAGCGTGACGGCCGCCACCCCGGGGCCGTCGCCGTCGTCGCGCTCGCCGACGACGGCGCGGAGCCCGGGGCCGATCACGTCGCGCAGCCAGCCGCCCACGAGCAGGGGGTCGGGCACGAGGCCGCCCGGGCCGTGGAGGATCGTCGCCGTCGCCGGTCCGCCGCGCAGGGCCGCGAGGATCTCTCCCTCCAGCATCTGGGCGATCAGCTGGCGCCATCCGGTGACCGCCGCCCACGAGAGGTCGGTGACGGCGGGCCGCGCGGCGGGCACCCATGCCGCCAGTGCCCGGACGGCCCCGCAGGCGTCCGTGCCGCGCGCCGCCTCGGTCACCACGCGGTCGGCGATGGCCGCCAGCGGGGCCATCGGCCCGTCGGACCCGCGGTCGGGGGCCCACGGCCACCACAGGATCGTCGGCAGGTCGCTCCGCAGCAGGGGCACCGTGGCGCTGGCGGCGCCCGCCCGCACCTCGCCGTGCAGCACCAGGACCACGGTCTCGAGGGCCACGCCGGTGCTGCCGCCGGCGACGCGGCAGGCGGTGGTCACGCGCGCGTCGATGCCGTCGCCGTCCGGCTCGCCGCAGATCACGACCGCCCGCGACGGCTGGTGGTCCGCCAGGCGCTCGATCACCGCGAGCATCGCCGCCGTCTCGGAGGGGTGCCCCGCGTAGGCCACGAGGTTCAGGACGCCGGAGAGCATGAACGGGGCGCCGCCGTCCGCGGGGCGCCGCTGGCGGGCCAGCTGCTGGGCCACCTCGTCCACCGACACGTCGGTGGCCTCCCACTCGGTGCGGGGCGGCGCGGCGACGGCGCTCACAGGCGCCTCCAGACGTGGCCGTCGCGGGCGAGCAGCTCGTCGGCGGCCTCCGGGCCCCAGCTGCCGGCCTCGTGGTTCGGGAAGTCGCCGCGGTGGGTCTCCCACTCGCGTATGACGCCGTCGATGACCTCCCAGGCGCGCTCCACCTCGTCCCAGCGGGCGAACAGGGTCGAGTCGCCGAGCAGCGCGTCGAGCAGCAGCCGCTCGTACGCCTCCGGCGATCCGCGCAGGAACGACGAGCCGTACGCGAAGTCCATGCTCACGGACCGCATGTCCAGCTGCGGGCCCGGGACCTTCGCCAGGAACCGCAGCGACGCGCCCTCGTCCGGCTGGATGCGGAGCACCAGGAGGTTGGGCTGCACGCTCTCGACCGCCGTGGTGGCGAACGGGAGGTGGGGGGCGGGCTTGAACTGGATCGCGACCTCCGTCGCGCGGCGCGGGAGCCGCTTGCCGGTGCGCAGGTAGAAGGGTGTCCCGGACCAGCGCCAGTTGTCCACCATCACGCGCATGGCGACGAACGTCTCGGTGTTGGATTCGGGATCGACGCCGTGCTCCTCGCGGTAGCCGGGGACCCGCTCGCCCCCGATCCACCCGGCACCGTACTGCCCGCGCACCGTGTCGCGACGGACGTCCGCCGGCTCGTCGAAGGGCGGGATGGCCCGGAGCACCTTCACCTTCTCGTCGCGGACCTCGCGGCTCTCGAATCGCGCCGGCGGCTCCATCGCGATGATCGACAGCACCTGGAGCATGTGGTTCTGGACGATGTCGCGGAGGGCCCCGCTCTCGTCGTAGTAGCCGCCGCGGGTGCCGACCCCCAGGTCCTCGGCCACGGTGATCTGCACGTGGTCGACGTAGCGGCGGTTCCAGATCGGCTCGAAGATCGCGTTCCCGAACCGCAGCACCAGCAGGTTCTGGACCGTCTCCTTCCCCAGGTAGTGGTCGATCCGGTAGACCTGCCGCTCCCGGAACACCAGGCCCAGGCGCGCGTTGAGCTCCCGCGCGGACGCCAGGTCCCGGCCGAAGGGCTTCTCCACGACCAGGCGCGCGAAGCGACCGGCCTGCTCGTCCTCGTCGGCCAGGCCCACGCGGCCGAGGCTCTCGGCGATGACCGGGAAGAAGTCCGGGGCGGTGGCCAGGTAGAAGAGCCGGTTCCCGCGGGTGCCCCGGTCGCGGTCCTTCGCGGCGATCACCGCGGCCAGGTCGCGATAGCCCGCCTCCTCGGAGAACGACACGGGCACGTAGAGGAGCCGGCGGGCGAAGCCCTCCCAGATCTCGTCGTCCACGGGGATGCGGCTGTGCGCCTCGACGCCCTCGCGCATCATCGCCCGGAAGGCGTCGTCGGTGAGCTCCGCGCGCGCGGCCCCGATGATCGCCGTCTCCGGCGGCAGCAGCTGCTGGACGGCCAGGCTGTAGAGGCCCGGCAGCAGCTTGCGGGACGTCAGATCGCCCGTGGCGCCGAAGATCACGATGACCGCGGGGGCCGGGGTCCTCTGCAGGCGGATGTCGTCGTGGGTCGGGACCGGGACGGTGGGGAAATCCGCGCCGATCACCCGACACTCACGCCCGAGTCGAGGGTGAGATTCACCCGATCTGGGTCCGGACGGCGGCCGCGACGGCCTCGGCGGTGATGCCGAGCGCCTCGAGCGCCTGGTCACCCGGCGCCGACACGCCGAACCGGTCGATCGCGACGGCGGTGCCGTCCAGGCCCACCCACTCCGCCCAGCCGAAGTGGCTCGCGGCCTCCACCGACACCCTGACGCGCTGGTCCGACGGCAGGACCTCCTCGCGGTACGCGAGGTCCTGCTGCCGGAACAGCTCCATCGAGGGCATGCTGACCACGCGCGCGGAGACGCCGTCCGCCGCCAGCAGCTCGCGTGCCGCGAGCGCCGTGTGCACCTCCGCGCCGGTCCCGATCAGGATGCAGTCGCCGCCGTCCTCGACGACGTAGGCGCCCCGGGCCACGGCGGGGTCCGGCCCCAGGGTGGGAAGCCCCTGGCGGCTCAGGACGAAGGCGGTGGGGCCGTCCGTGCGCTCCAGCGCGACCTCCCAGCCGGCGGTGGCCTCGTTCGCGTCGGCGGGCCGCAGCGTCACGAGGCCGGGGATCGCGCGGAGCGCGGCGAGGTGCTCGATGGGCTGGTGGGTGGGGCCGTCCTCGCCCAGGGCGACCGAGTCGTGCGTATACACGAAGATCGACGGCAGCTTCATGAGGGCCGCGAGCCGGATCGTGTTCTTCATGTAGTCCGAGAACGTGAAGAACGTGGCGCACGCGGGCCGCAGGCCGCCGTGGGCGGCGAGGCCGTTGGTGATGGCCCCCATCGCGTGCTCGCGGACGCCGTAGTAGATGTTGCGCCCCGCGTAGTCGCCCTTGCGAACCACGCCGAGGTCCTTCAGGTCGGTGCTGGTGGAGGTGGAGAGGTCGGCGGCGCCCTGGACCAGCTCGGGGATGGCGTGGGCGAATGCGTTCAGCGCCCGGCCGGCGGAGGCGCGGGTGGCCAGCTTCTCGCCGACCGCGAACGCGGGCGCCGCGTCGCGCCAGCCGTCGGGCAGCCGGCCGTCCCCGCGGCGGCGCAGCTCGGCGGCCTCCGCCGGGAACGCGGCGGCGTACGCCTCCATCCGCCCCTCCCACTCCGCCTGGAGCGCCCTCCCGCGGGCCGCCATCTCCGGCGCCCACGCGGCGACCTCGTCCGGCACCAGGAACTGGGCCTCCTCCGGCCAGCCGTAGTTGCGCTTGGTGGCGGCGACCTCGTCGACCCCGAGGGGCGAGCCGTGGGCGCTTGAGCGGTCCTGCTTGTTCGGCGAGCCGTAGCCGATGTGGGTGCGCAGCGCGATCAGCGTCGGCCGGCCGTCGGAGTCGGCGGCCTCGGTCAGCGCCGCGTCGATGGCATCGACGTCGTTGCCGTCGCCCACCTCGAGCACCCGCCAGCCGTATGCCGCGAAGCGCGCGGGCACGTCCTCGCCGAACGACAGGTCGGTGGGGCCGTCGAGGCTGATGTGGTTGTCGTCCCAGATCCCGACCAGCTTGCCGAGCCCCAGGAAGCCGGCGACGGACGCGGCCTCGTGGGAGATGCCCTCCATCAGGTCGCCGTCGGAGCAGATGAACCAGGTCCGGTGGTCCACGATGGCGTGGCCATCGCGGTTGAACTCCGCGCCCAGCATCGCCTCGGCCAGGGCGAAGCCCACGGCGTTGCCGGTGCCCTGCCCGAGCGGGCCGGTGGTGATCTCCACGCCCGGCGTGTCGCCCCGCTCCGGGTGGCCCGGCGTCTGCGAGCCGAGCTGCCGGAACCGCATGAGCTGCTCCATCGGCAGGTCGTAGCCCGTCAGGTGGAGCATCGCGTACAGCAGCGCCGACGCGTGGCCCGCCGACAGCACGAAGCGGTCGCGCCCCGGCCACTCCGGGTCGGCCGGGTTGTAGCGCATGTGCCGGGTCCACAGCGTCCAGGCCGCGGGCGCCAGGCCCATCGGGGCGCCGGGGTGGCCGCTGTCGGCGTGCTGGACGGCGTCGATGGCGAGCGTCCGGACCGTGGTGATCGCGAGGTCCGGTGGGGCGAGCGTGGTCGGCACGGAGCGCTCCTGGTCGGGGCTAGAGGGACACGTCGTGGGGATGGCTCTCGCGCAGGCCGCCGGGCGTGATCCGCACGAAACGGGCGTTGGCGTGGAACTCGTGGATGGTGCGGGCGTCCGAGTAGCTCATCCCGGACCGCAGGCCGCCGACCAGGCCGTGGAGGATGGCGGCCGCCGGGTCGCGCAGCGGGACGACCGCCTCGACGCCCTCCGGCACGATCGGGTTGAACTCGGTGGGGTCCTCGCCGTCCACGGCGCGGCGCGCGGCGGCCGCCCCCGCCGAGGCCATCCCTCGGAACACCTTCACGCGGGTGCCGTTCCGGGCGACCACCACGCCGGGGCTCTCCGGGGTGCCGGCCAGCAGGTTCCCCACCATCACGGTCTCGGCGCCGGCGGCGATGGCCTTGGCCACGTCGCCGCCGGCCCGGATGCCGCCATCGGCGATCACGGGCACGCCGTGCGGCGCGACGGCCTCCGCGCACTCGAGCACCGCGCTGAACTGGGGCACCCCGACGCCCGCGACGATGCGGGTGGTGCACACCGAGCCCGGTCCGACGCCCACCTTCACGGCGTCCGCCCCGGCCGCCGCCAGGTCGCGCGCGCCATCGGCGGTGGCGACGTTGCCGGCGATCACGTCGACGCCCTCGCCGAGCGCCTCCCGCACCTCGCCGATCGCCCGGACGGCATGCTCGGCGTGGCCGTGCGCGATGTCCAGCACCATGACGTCCGCGCCGGCGGCCTGGAGGGCCTGGGCGCGCTCGATGAAGTCGCCGCGCACGCCGATCGCGGCGCCCACCGCCAGGCGCCCGCGGGCGTCCTTCGTCGCCTCGGGCCGCTCGGCCCGCTGCAGGATGTCGCGGAGGGTGATGAGCCCGACGAGACGGTCCTCCTCGTCGACCAGGGGGAGCTTCTCGACGCGCGCGTCGCGCAGGAGGCGCGCCGCCTCCTCCGTCCCCGTCGCCGGGCCGCCCGTCACCAGTCGCTCGCGGGGCGTCATGAGGGTGGCGACCGGCTCGAGCGGATCGGTGCGCAGCATCACGTCGCGGGCGGTGAGCACCCCGGCCAGGCGGCCGTCGGGATGGGTCACCATCATGCTCGTGACCCGCAGCCGCCGCATCGCGGCCTGCGCCTCGACCAGCGTCGCGCCCGGCCCGATGGTGTGGGGGTCGCTGATCACCAGCGCCTCCGCGCGCTTCACCCGGGCCACCTCGTCCACCTGCTCCTCGATGGTCAGGAAGCGGTGGATGAAGCCGATGCCGCCGGCGCGCGCCATCGCGATCGCCATGTCGGAGCCGGTGACCGTGTCCATGTTCGCCGAGACGACGGGGATGGCCAGCCGCACGTTGCGGGAGAGCCGGGTCGAGACGTCCACGTCCGAACGGGACGAGATGCCGCTTCGGCGCGGCGCGAGCAGGACGTCGTCGTAGGACAGGGCGAGCGGAATGCCGGCCTCGTTCACCGGCCCACCTTACCCCTCTGCGGCCCGCCGGGGACGTGAGGTAGCATCGCCCGATGGCGCCCCGACCGCCCGTCGTGCTCGCCGTCGGTGCGCTCGTCTGCGCGGCTCTCGCCGGATGCGGCGGCGGCGCGGACGCCGGACCCACGACCGCGACCCCGTCCGAGTACATCGCCGCGGTCCAGCGCCTCATGGAGCCCCCCGGCCAGATCGCCTCATCCCTGCAGGAACGGGGCCGGGCCGTGACGGGCGAGGCGCCGCCGGCGGGCCGCATCGACCGCATCGTGTCGGCCGCGCGCGACCGGCTCGGCGAGTTCCGCGCGCTCCGGCTCGGCGATCCGGCGCTCCGGCGCCAGCGCGACCGTCTCGCCGGCGCCTACGCGCGCATGATCCCCCGCATGCGCTCCGCCGCCGACGCCCTCGACTCCCGCGACCGCGCCTCCCTGTCGCGCGCCTCCCGCCCCTTCCTCGACGCACTGGACGCGCTGTCATCCGCCGCCTCCTCGCCGTCGCGCTGATCGCCGCCGCGGCGGCCGGCGCGGCCGGCTGCGGTGGCGGCGGGTCCCTCGAGGCGGGCACCACGCCGGTCGCCGATGGCACCCAGGTGTCGTCGCAGCGCTACCTGGCCGACACCGCGGCGGCGGCCGACGCGGTGGCCGACTTCTCGGCGCTGCTGTCGTCGCTGGCGCCGGAGCCGAAGCCGGCCCAGCTGCGCGCCGCGGCCGCCGACCTGGCCGCCGCGCGCGACCGCGCGGCACGGCTCGCCTCCCGCCTCGGCGCGGAGCGCCTGGAGGACCGGCGCCTGGAGGCGCAGCGGGCCGACGCCTCGGCCGCCCTCACGGCGGGGGGGGCGGCGGAGGGCGACCCGACCGCCCCCCCCGGCCCGGGCCGCGCGGAGCCGGCGGCGGCGGCCCCCCGGCGGTTCAGCCGCGCCGTGGGCGAGCTGCGGAGCCTGCCCGCCCCGAGCTAGGACCCGCCCCCGGGGGGCATCCAGCTTTCCGGCGGCGCTGCCGATGTGAGGTGTGCGGCCGCTCCCCGGGGGAGCGGCGGCCCGTCGCACGGACCTGCCCAAGGGGATGGTGAGGTTGCAACAGGCCCCCGTTCGGGTGCTCATCGCAGGCCGCAACCCGGCGTGGACCGCCGGGATGGCGGCGTTCCTCTCCGGCCCGGAGCTGGAGGCGCGCACGGCCGGCACGGTGGACGGCGCCCTCGGCGCGCTCGACGCCGGTCCGCACCACCTGCTGGTGGTGGGCCGCGCGCTGCGCGACGCCCCCGGGTCCGAGCTGGCCCGGGAGGTGGGGCGACGTCATCCGGGCGTCATCGTGGTCGTGGCGCTGGAGGACGGCTCCCCCGAGGCGCAGCTGGAGGCGCTCGCGGTCGGCGCCGCCGGGTGCATCCCGCCCGACGCCGACCGCGAGGCGGTGGTGGAGGCCGTCGGCGACGCCCTCCGCGGCGTCCCGCGCTTCGATCTGGAGGCGCTGCGCCCCCTCGCCGACCTCATGCGCCGCACCGGTCCGCGGGAGGTGCTGCTGACCGAGCAGGAGCGGGTCGTGCTGCGGCTCATGCGCCAGCACCTCACCTACAAGGAGATCGCGCAGCGGCTCGGGGTCTCCTGGCACACCGTGCGCACCCACGCGCAGTCGATCCTGCGCAAGTCCGGCGTCCACTCGCGCCGCGACCTGGACGCCTGGGACCGGTACGCGAGCAACCCGCCGGCCGGAGCGCCGCGCTCCCCGGGCGCCGCGACCGCCCTTCGCGCGGTCGGCCCGGCGGGCGAGGTCGCCCGGTGAACCGGCGCAACCTCGCGCCCCCCGCGGGCCTGGCATTGCTCGTCGCGGGCGGCGCGCTGCTGGTCCGCGTGGCCGTGATGATCGTCTCCGGCGACGGCGCCCGCTTCGGCTGGCTCTCCACCGCCGCCGCGTGCGTCCTGGCCGGGGTCGCCCTGGTCCTGGTCGCGCTCCCCAAGATCGTCCCCTCGCCCGACGGCGAGGGGACGGACCAGCCCGCACCCGAGCTGCCGCGCGGGTGATGGGGCCCGCGTCCGGCGGGGGCCTTCGGGAGGCAGGCCCCCGCCGGCCGCGGACGTGATCCCCGGCTAGGTCAGGCCGGCGAGGACGTCCCGGGCCTCCCGGACGACGTCGTCCACGATCTGCTCGGCGGGCCGCGCCTCGCCCGCCAGGCCGCCGGCCTGGCCGGCCCACAGCGCGATGTGCTCGGCGTCCCCGGCCGCCGCGGCGGCGGCCCGCAGGTCGGCGCTCGCGCTCGACTGGCGCGGATAGCCGAGCCCCGGGGGACCGAGCGCCTCCAGCTCGGTCACGAGGCGGTTCACCAGGCCGCGGGCGGGCCGCCCGGAGACGGCGCGGGTGATGACCGTGTCGGTGTCGCGGGAGCGGGCGATGCGCTCCTGGTAGGCGGCGGGGACGCCCGCCTCGAGGGCGACGAGGAACCGGGTGCCCATCTGGACGGCCTGGGCGCCGAGGGCCAGCGCCGCCGCCAGGCCGCGGCCGTCCATGATCCCCCCGGCGGCGATCACGGGGACGTCGACGGCGTCGACGACCTGCGGCACCAGCGCGAGGGTGCCGACGAGCGGAGGCGGGCCGTCCTCGGGCACCGTGAAGTCCGACCGGTGGCCGCCGGCCTCACCGCCCTGGGCCACGATGACGTCGGCGCCCGACCCGACCGCGCGGACGGCGTCGGCGACGTTGGCGGCCATCGCGATCACGGGCACGCCTGCGGCGTCGGCCAGGTCGCGGACGCCGGCGGGGTCTCCGAGGCCGACGCTCACCACCGATGCGCCCGCATCGAGGGCGACGGCCACCAGGTCGCGCGCCGTCGGCGGAGGCGGGGCGGGCGGCGGGTCGGCGGGGAGCCCCAGCTCGCGGCGCATCGCCGCGAACACCGGCCCGGGGTCGGCGGCGCCGGCCTGCGGGGCCTGGGGCGGGGCCACCAGGACGTTCACGGCGATGGGCGCGTCGGTGAGCTCACGGGCGCGTGCCACCGCGGCCCCGGCGCGCTCCACCGACATGCCCGTGAGCCCGAACGTGCCGAGGCCGCCACCGCGGGAGACGGCGGCCACGAGCTCGGGCGTCGTGGGCCCGCCCGCCATCCCCGCCAGGACCACCGGGTGGCGGATTCCGAGGCGGCGGCAGAGGGCGGTCGTCAGGTCAGGGCGAGGAATTGCCCATGCCTCCTTGGGCCCCGATCCATAAGGAATCGGCCCCGGACACCGATAGAGGGGGCAAGCCGGGCCTCACACCGGATCGTCCCCTCTACCTCGAGGTTATACACGACATGCGCTCCAAGCTCATCGCTCTGTACGTCGCCGGTGCCGCCGTCGCCGCCCTCGTCGCCGCCAACGGCGCGATGGCCGCGACCTGGATCCGCCGGTAGCGTCCCGTGCGGGGTGCGCGCCGTCACGGCGCGCGCCCCGCACACCTCAGGCCCCCTCGCCGAGCAGCCGTTCCACGGCCTCGACGAGCGCGGGGTCGTCGGGCTCCACCGAGGAGTCGTAGCGCGCCACCAGCCGGCCGTCGCGGTCGAGCAGGTACTTGGTGAAGTTCCACCCGGGCTCCTCGCCCACTGGGCCGGGCCGGGCGGCGATGCGCGCGAACAGCGGCTGCGCGTCGGGGCCGGTGACGCGCCCCTTGGCGGCCATGGGGAAGCTCACGCCGTAGTTCAGCTCGCAGAAGTCCTTGATCTCATCACCGGACACGAGCTCCTGGCGGAAATCGTTGGACGGGAAGCCGACGATGGTGAGCCCCTGCTCCCCCTTGGCCTCGTGGAGCGCCTCGAGGCCCTCGAACTGGGGGGTGAACCCGCACCGGCTGGCGGTGTTCACCACGAGCACGACGCGCCCGTCGAGCGCCGCCGGACGGAGGAGCGACCCGTCGATGAGCCGGATCGGCGTCGTGAGCAGCGACGGCCCGCGCCGGCTGTCCCCGGGCAGCGGCGGCGTCCCTGCCTGCGTCCCGGCCTGCGTCGCGGCCGCCACCGCGACGGGTGCCGCCGCGCCGTCGGCGGCCTGCGGCGACGCGGAGCCGCCTCCGCACCCCGCCACGGCCACGATCGCGGCGACGGCGGCCACGAGCGCGATCGGCGTCGGGATCCCGGCCATCACCAGCAGCGTACGTAGGTCGTCACCGTCCGGACCGGGATCGGACGCTCAACCCCGGCCGGCGCAAGGCCGATGACCAGAGCATGAGGACGTCAGCCGACATGGACCGGGCGCGCGACGCGATCGAGGTCCTGCGGCGTGCGCTCGCCGAGCAGGCCGCCACCCTCGCCGCCGACGCGCGGCGGGCGGACGCGGCACTCGCCGACTACCTGGAGCGCGCCGCCGCGTAGGCCGCCACGGCGCGCACGGCGCGCCCCTGGCGGGCCGTCGCAGCGCCGGTGAGCGCCCCGCCGGGGAGCTCCACCACGAAGGCGCTCGACCGCGGGTCGCGGTGGTTCTGCCATCGCGTGGCGACGCCCGGGAGGAAGCCCAGCCGCCGTGCCGGCAGGCCCGACAGCCGCGCGTAGCGCCGCGGCAGGCGCCGGTCGTTCGCCGTTCCGGTGTCGACGAGCGTGAGCGCCTGGTGGAACCAGATCGTCACCGCCGGCTCCAGCCGGCGCACCAGCCGGGCGACGAGGCGCGACTCGGGCTCCGAGAGCGGCCGCGGCCCCGGGAAGAAGGTGGCGAACGGCCGCCCGCCGGCCCGCCACCCGTCCGGGAAGTTGCGGTTCAGGTCGACGCCGCGGGCGTTCTGGCGCGTGCCGGCGGCGCCGCCGTCCGGGTTGAGGTCGTGGAGGAGCCACAACTCCACCCGCGGCTGCCGGGCCGGATGGGCCCGCAGCCAGCGGACGACGGCCACCCCGGCGCGCTCGTCGCCGTGGATCGCCCCGACCACCAGCACCTTGGTGGGGGCGCTGCGGTCGCCGATGCGGGTGACGCGGATCGGGCGGCCGTCCACGGACCTCCCGAGGACCGCATCGTGCACGGCCACCTCGGGCGGGCCGGGGGCTGCGCCCGCCGCGGGGGCGGGCGCGGGGCCGCAGAGGCCCGCCGCGGCCAAGACGGCGGCGGCGGGGAGGAGGACGCGGTGCCGGTGCCGGCTAGCCGGCGTCGGCCGCGGCGAGGCTGACCGCCTCCTCGCGCGCCTTCACGACGTCCCAGGGGATCGTGATCGAGCGGCCGTCCATCTCGATCGCGCCGCTGCCGCGAAGCTTGCTGAACGCAGTGGTGACCGCCTCGCGCGACGCGCCCACCAGCGAGGCCCACTGGGCGTGCGTCAGCTCGAGCCGCAGCTCGATGCCGGCGCGGGTGGCGACGCCGAACCCGTCGGCCAGCTGGTGGAGGCGCGCCCGCAGGCGGTCCTCGACGCGCATCTCGCTGACCAGCGCGACCGTCTCGCGCAGCGTCGCGACCCGGTCGGAGAGCAGCTCGGCCAGGTTGCGGCCGAGGCGCGGGTACCGCGCGATGAGGCCCTCCACGGCGCGCCCGGAGAGGGGCGACACGGCCGAGTCCTCGAGCGCGCTGATGCTCGCGGCCGGCGCGGCGCCGAGCGTCGAGTAGATCGCGCCCGGATCGAGCAGCGAGATCATGATCTCGTGACCCGGAGCGGTGCTCTCGAAGAGGGCCAGGCGGCCCTCCCGGACGACGAAGAGGTGATCGGCGCGCCCGAGGGGCTCGGGCATCGACGCGCCGCGCGGCCAGCGCACGAGGGGGAGCCGGCTGTCGAGCAGCGTCAGGTCACGCTCCGGCAGCCCGGCGAAGAGATCCATCCGGGTCAGCCCGAGGCGCCCTGCGCCGCTCACGCCGGAACCCCGCACGCCGTCGGGGCGGAGTTCGGAGAGGGCAGTGGCCATGCGAGCCACTGTGGCACCCCATTGTTATGGCGCTCTAAGAACCGTCGCAAGATGTCGGTGTGATGCCCGCATCCGGCGATTCCCAATCGCGCGGGCCCGGCGACCCGCGCGCCGGCGACCGGCGCGCCGCCGCTCCGGCCGCCCCCGTCGCGGTACGATCAGCGCCCCCGACCGGCGAGGAGCGCCCCTGACCCCGCAGAGGCCCAGCCCGGCCGTCCAGGACTACCTGAAGGCCATCTACCTGCTCGACGAGTCGGCCGACGGTGCCGGTCCGGTCACCACGACCGCGGTCGCCGAGGCGCTCGCCGTGACCACGGCGTCGGCGAGCAACATGCTGAAGAAGCTCGACGGGCTCGGCTACGTCGACCAGGTGCCGCGGCACGGGGTGGC
The DNA here is from genome assembly GCA_036826475.1 of Miltoncostaeaceae bacterium. Taxonomy (GTDB): domain Bacteria; phylum Actinomycetota; class Thermoleophilia; order Miltoncostaeales; family Miltoncostaeaceae; genus Miltoncostaea. The sequence continues at coordinate 14,068 of DAISWG010000003.1, forward strand.
GCTCACGGCCGCCGGCCGCCAGGCGGCGCTGGAGGTGATCCGGCACCACCGCCTGCTCGAGACCTATCTCGCGACCCGCCTCGGGATGCCGTGGGACGAGGTCCACCGGGAGGCGGAGGTGCTGGAGCACCACGTCTCCGAAGCGCTCGCCGACCGCATCGCCGAGGCGCTCGGCCATCCGGAGCGCGACCCGCACGGCCACCCCATCCCGACGAGCGCGGGTCTCATGCCGAGCCTCCCGTCCCGCCGCCTCAGCGAGATGGCGGAGGGGGCCGAGGCGGTCGTGGGCCGGGTGGACGACCGCGACGACGCCCTGCTGCGCTTCCTGGCCGAGCGGGGGCTGGTGCCCGACGCGCACGTCACGGTGCTCGCCCACGCGCCCTTCGGGGGCCCCATCTCGGTGCGGGTGGGCCGGCGCGTGGTGGACGTACCCCCCGCAGCGGCCCATGCCGTGCACGTGGAGTGAGAGCATGAGCGGACGCTCATACCTGGTTGCCCCATGAAGGAGAGACCGTGACACGTAGACGGCCCCTGATCCTCGCGCTCGCGTGCGTCGCGCTGATCGCCCTCGCGCTCGGCCTCGCCGCGTGCGGCGGGGACGACGACGACTCGGGCGCCGCCGCGCCGGAGACGACCGCGGCCGGCACGACGACCGCTCCCGCGACCCCGATCCCCACGGAGTCCACGCCCTCCGACACGACCGGCGGCGGCACGGCGGGGGCGACGGCCCTCGCGCTGCAGGCCGACCCCACCGGCCAGCTCAAGTACGTCGAGACGGAGCTGACCGCGAAGGCCGGCGACATCACCATCACGCTGACCAACGCGTCGGCCGTTCCGCACGACGTCGCGGTCGACGGCGCGCCGGGCGTCAGCGACGAGGTGCAGGACGGCGGCACCGCCACGCTGAAGGTGAACCTGCCGGCCGGGACCTACCAGTACTACTGCACCGTGCCGGGCCACCGCCAGGCCGGGATGGTCGGGACGCTCACCGTCAGCTAGTCGACGAAGGGCTGGGCCTCGGCGATCAGGTCGTCGAGGTCCACGCCCAGGCTCTGCATGAAGAACGGCGTGAGCAGGTTGAGGGTGTGCCGGCACGCCGGGCAGATCGGCAGCGGGGGTGGCGGGGGCAGGTCCTCCGTCGCCCCCGTCAGCGTGTACGCCTTCCCGCAGTACTTCGCGCAGACGCCGCATGACCCCGCCTTGCAGTCCAGGCGCACCAGGTCCATGCCGGCGCCGCCGATCTGGGCGAGCCAGGCCGCGTGGCGCTGCGCGTAGGCCTCGGCCTCCCCGGCGAGCGCCGCCCGCGCCTCGTCGGTCCACCCCTCGCGCAAGGCCGTGGCGAACGGCTCCGGCGGGTCCGCGACGTCCCGGAACCGCTCGGTCCAGCGGTCGATCTCGGCCGCCCAGTCGCGGCCGGCGGCGTCGGCGATCGCCGTCAGTCCTCCACGAAGTCGACGCGCGGGGCGCGGTCGATCAGCCCGGCCTCGTGCCCGCGCCGCAGCAGCTCGGCGACGGCGGCGCGGCCATCCTCCCCGTAGTCGAGGGTGCGCTCGTTGACGTACATGCCCACGAAGCGGTCGGCCAGGTCCATGTCCAGGCCGCGGCCGAACCGCTCGGCGTGCGCGAGCGCGCCGGCGCGGTGCTCCAGCCCGTAGGCGATGGAGTCGCGCAGCATGCGCGACAGGCGCGGCAGCGTGTCGCCCTCGTCCAGGTCGCGGCGCACGGCGTTGGCGCCCAGCGGCAGGGGCAGCCCGCCCGTCAGCTCGTGCCACCACTCGCCGAGGTCCAGGATCTTGGTGAGCCCCTGGGTCTCGTAGGTCAGCTGTCCCTCGTGGATGACCAGGCCGGCGTCCACGTCGCCCGACTCCACCACGTCGAGGATCCGGTCGAACGGCGTGATGACGGGGTCGGCGACACGTCCCACCGCGAGCTGGAGCTCCAGGAAGGCGCTGGTCAGCAAGCCGGGGACCGCGACGCGCAGCGACGGGAGCTGCCCCGGCTCGATGGCGGCGCCCTCGCGCACGACCACCATCGGGCCGTACTGCTCGCCCATCGACGCGCCGTGCGGCAGCAGCCGGTACGTGTCGGAGAGGTAGGCGTACGCGTGGACGGACACCGCCGTGACCTCCAGACGCCCCTCCCTGGCCCACCCGTTGAGCGTCTCGATGTCGCGCAGGATGTGCTCGAAGCGGAACCCGTCGGTGGGGATCAGCTCCTGCGCCAGCGCGTAGAACATGAACGCGTCGTCGGGGTCCGGGCTGTGGCCCAGGCGGATCAGGCGGTCGGCGTCGGTCAACGGGCCTCCTCGAAGTACGTGTCGTCGGCGCGCCAGGGCGGCGAGCAGCAGCAGAGCAGCCGCACCGGCCCGTCGCCGGTGGCCCGGATCGCGTGCCACGACCCGGGCGGGATCAGGATCGCGTCGCCCGGACCGACGGTCGCGACCGCGCCGTCGAGCTCCATCTCACCGGTGCCCTCGACGAGGTAGTAGATCTCCTCGGACATCCGGTGGTGGTGACGGGTCGTCGACTCGCCCGCCCCGATCGTGGCCTCGGCCAGGCTCTGGTTGGCCACCGGGGCGTTGGAGCGGTCGAGCAGCGAGCGGATCAGGCTGCCGTCGTTCGTGACGAACGGCTCGGCGTCGTCGCGGGCGCGGATCTCCACGCGGGCAGGTTAGCGGCGCCACCGCCCCGCCGCCGCGGTCAGCCGCCGCCGGCACGGCTCGCAGAGGGCGCCCCAGTGGACATCCGTCCCCCCGCAGATCTCGCACACCGGGGCGCGGGCCTCCGGCAGGGGCACCCGTTCCCCGCGGGCGCGGCGGAGGGCGGCCTGCTCCAGGCTCCGCAGCCGCTCCCAGGCTGGCTCCCGACCGGTCACGTCACCTGCATCGGCATCGCGGCGCGAACCGACGAGAGGGTTCGCGAGGACCCTCTACGACACCGCCCCGTCCGGCGTGAGGTGCGGCAGGACGAAGCACACCCGGGCGCCCCCGCCCTCGCGCGTCTCCGCCCAGATGCGCCCGCCCTGGGCCTCCACCAGGCCGCGGGCGATGGCGAGGCCGAGGCCGGCGCCCGAACCGTCGCGGCGGCGCGCGTCGTCGGCGCGCCAGAAGCGCTCGAACGCGCGCTCGGCGTCGCCGGGGGCGATGCCCTCGCCCGTGTCCTCGACGCTCACGCGCACCCCCTCGTCCCCGTCCAGGAGATGGACGGCCACGGATCCGTCGGAGGGCGTGTGCCGGAGGGCGTTCGTCAGCAGGTTGAGCAGGACGCGCTCGACGTGGCCGGCCGCCGCCCGGACCGGGGGCACCCGTCCGTCGACGCGCATCTCCAGCCGCACCCGGCGGGCCTCCGCGGTGGCGCCGACCCCCCGCACGCAGTCCTCGACCACCCCCTGGAGGCTCACCTCGCCCAGCTCGAGGGTCAGCGCGCCCGCGTCGATCCTCGCGAGCTCGAACAGGTCGTCCACCAGCGCGCTCAGGTGGCGGACCTGGGCGTGCATGGCCGGCAGGTACTGCTCGGGCGTCGCGATGTCGTCCTCGAGCGCCTCGATCATCGCCTGGAGCGACGCGAGCGGCGTCCGCAGGTCGTGGCTGGCGTGGGCGACGAGCTGACGGCGCGCGTCGAACAAGCGCTCCAGCTCCCCGGCCATGTGGTTGAAGGCGGCGCCGAGCTCGGCGAGCTCGGCGGGGCCGTCCTCCGGCGCCCGCGCGCTCAGGTCGCCCGCGGCGAGGCGTTCGCTGGCCTCCTGCACCCGGGCCACGGGGGACATCGCTGCGCGCGCGACCAGCAGGGCCCCGGCCAGGGCGGCGACGCCCGATGCGGTCGCCGCGGCCAGGATCGTCAGGTCGTGGCCCGAGGAGAACATCAGCGCGCCCGACAGGAGCACCGCGCCGAGCGGCAGCACCACGGCGAGCAGGGCCAGGGCGCCGAGCTGCAGGCGCAGGGTCGGCAGCCGCTGGGCGAGCAGGGCGAGCAGCACGCCGATGGCGAGGGTCGCCGCGCCCACGACGAGGGCCGGGGCGATCACGCGACGAACCGGTAGCCGACGCCCCACACCGTCTGGATGCGGACGGGACGCGAGGGGTCGGCCTCGATCTTCTCGCGCAGCCGGCGGACGTGGACGGTGACCGTGCCGGTGTCGGCGGCCGGCTCGTAGCCCCAGACCCGGTCCATGAGGTGCTCGCGGGAGAAGACCATCCGTGGGTTGGCCGCGAGGAACCAGAGCAGGTCGAACTCCTTGGCCGTCAGCCGGACCGGCGCGTCGCCGCACGTCACCTCACGGGTGCCGTGGTCGATGACGAGGTCGCCGACCTCCAGGCGCCGCGGGGTGCGCGCGCCGGGCGCGCGGCGCAGGACGGAGCGTACGCGGGCCACCAGCTCGCGCGGCGAGAAGGGCTTGGTGACGTAGTCGTCGGCCCCGAGGTCCAGCCCGACGATCCGGTCGGCCTCCTCGCCGCGGGCGGTCAGCATGATCACCGGTGTCTCGGACCGCTCGCGGATCCAGCGGCAGAGGTCGAGGCCGTCGATCCCCGGGAGCATCAGGTCGAGCACGATCAACTCGGGCGCGTCGCGCTCGATCAGCTCGCGGGCCGCCGGGCCGTCGCCCGCCTCCAGGGTCCGGTAGCCCTCGCGGCGCAGGTACCGAGCGACGACCTCACGGACGATCTGCTCGTCGTCCACCACGAGGATGGTCGATGCGTGCCCTGGCGGGACGGCTGAGCTCATCACCGGCCGATGATGGGGGACGGATCTTTCAGGGAGGTTACGCGTGTCGCCGCGTACCCCCTCCCCACCCGGACCGGCCCGCCGTAAGGGTTTGGACAGATCCTCCGTCCACGATGCGCGCCGTGCGCATGCCCGACCTCGCCCTGAGCCGCTACGTGGCCCGCTGGGCGCCCACCGCGGAACACGTCCTCTGCTCGTCGGACGTCGAGGCGTGGCGTCTCGACGAGGTGCTCGCCATGGCGGGCCCCGGGGACCGCGCCGCCTGGGACGAGCTCGGGCTGGGCTACACGCCCGCAGCCGGGAGCCCGGCCCTCAGGGCCGAGATCGCCTCCCTCTACGACGACGTCGACCCGTCGGAGGTCGTCTGCTTCTCGGGGATCGAGGAGGCCGTCTTCGTGATGGTCAACGTCCTGCTCGGCCAGGGGGACCACGCCGTGGCGGCGTGTCCGGGGTACGCCTCCCTGCACGAGGTGGCCCGGGCGGCGGGCGCGCAGGTGAGCCTGGTGCCGCTCGCCGAGGAGACCGGCTGGGAGCTGCCGATCGACCGCCTCGCGGCCGCGATGCGCCCCACCACCCGCCTGCTCATCCTCAACTGGCCGCACAACCCGACCGGGGCGCTGCCCGACCGCGAGGCCTTCGCGGCGATGCTCGACCTCGCCGCCGGGACGGGGGCCCTGGTGCTCTCCGACGAGGCCTACCGGCTGCTGGAGCACGATCCGCGCGATCGTCTGCCCGCGGCGGCGGAGGTCTCCCCGGGCGCCGTCAGCGTCGCGGGGCTCTCCAAGCCGTTCGGCCTCGCGGGGCTGCGCGTCGGCTGGGCGGTGTCGCGCGAACCCGACCTGCTGGCCCGGGCGTCGGCCTTCCGCGACTACCTGTCGGGGTGCACCGCCGCCCCGTCCGAGGCGCTCGCGCTCATCGCGCTGCGCGCCCGTGATGCCATGCTCAGCCGCTCGCGGCGGCTCATCGCGAGCAATCTGGCGCTGCTGGAGGACGCGCTCGCCCGCCACGGGGACACCGTCTGCTGGCACCGGCCGCGGGCGGGGAGCACCGGCTTCCTGCGCCTCCACGACCGCTTCCCCGCCGACCGCTTCGCCGACGACCTGCGCCGCGACGAGGGCGTCCTGGTGCTGCCCGGGTCCGTGTACGGGTGCGCCGGCAACCACCTGCGCGTCAGCTTCGGGGGCGCCGACTTCGCCAGCGCCCTGGCGCGTCTGGAGCGCTTTATCGATCGCGAGGCGCGCCGTGGGCGCTGACCCGGTCGTCACGGCAGTCGTGCCCGCCCTCGACGAGGAGGACGGGATTGCGACCGTCGTCGCCGGCCTCCTGCGCCAGGGGCTGGTGGACGAGGTGGTGGTGGTGGACAACGGGTCGGCAGACGCCACCACCCCGCGCGCGCGCGCCGCCGGCGCGCGCGTCGTGCGGGAGCCGCGGCGCGGCTATGGGCGCGCGTGCCATGCCGGCGTGCTCGCCGCGGACGGCTCCGACGTGATCGTGCTCCTCGACGGCGACGCCGCGGACGACCCCGGCGACCTCGCGGCCGTCCTGGCACCCCTCCTCGCGGGGGAGGCCGACCTTGTGGTGGGCAGCCGCGGGCGGGCCGCGCGCCAGCGGGGGGCCATGACGCCCCAGCAGATCGCCGGCAACCGCGTGGCCTGCGGGCTGATGCGCGCGCTCCACGGCATGCGCGTCACCGACCTCGGGCCGTTCCGGGCGATCCGCCGCGACCAGCTCCTGGCGCTCGACATGGCCGAGATGACGTACGGATGGTCGGCCGAGATGGTGGTCAAGGCCGGTCGGGCGGGCCTGCGGTACCGGGAGGTGCCCGTGGGCTACCGGCGCCGGATCGGGGTCTCGAAGGTCGGCGGCACCCTGCGCGGCAGCGTCGGAGCGGCGACGGCCATCACGGGCGCGATACTGCGCCACTCGCGCTGGCGCCCAGCTGGGGCGACGGCTTGAGCGACCGGCTCTGGATCGCCGCGAAGGCACCCCGGCCCGGCCTGGCGAAGACCCGCCTCGCCGCGGGAGTGGGCGGCCCGGCCGCGCTCGCTCTCTACCGCGGCTTCCTGGCCGACCTGGCGGTGCGCTTCGCCGGCGCCCGCGTCCCGGCGGGGTGGTACGTCACGCCTCCGGACGCCTGGGGCGACCTGCGGGCCATCGTCGCGCCCTCCGGACCCGCGCCGCCCGTCCTTGTCCAGCCCGCCGGCGACTGGACCGACCGGCAGCGGGCCCTGTTCCGCGGCGCAGCGGCGCGCGGTGAGCGGAGGACCGTCCTGATCGCCTCCGACTCGCCCCACCTGGAGGTGGCGGTGGTCGAGGCCGCGTTCGCAGCGCTCGACCGCGACGACGTGGTGATCGGCCCCACCCATGACGGCGGCTACTACCTGATCGGGATGCGCGGCTGGCACGATGTCCTGGCCGGCGTCGCGATGAGCACCGACGCGGTCCTCGACGGGATCCTCGCCGCCGCCCGCCGGACCGCGACCGCGGTGACGGTGCTGAAGCCGACCTTCGACATCGACGGCCGCGAGGACCTGGGCCTGCTGGCCGCGCTCGACCCCGCCCGGGCCGACCTGGCCGCCACGCGCAGGGCGCTCGCCGGGATCGCGGCATGAGCCGGCGCGCGCGCCTGGCGGCCGTGCTCCGCGGCGCCGACGGCCGGGCGCTGCGCCTGGGGCTCGTGTCCGGCTTCGCGGCGGGCGCCGTGATGGTGCTCGTCACCGTCCTGCTGCGCATCCGGGCGGGCATCCCGCTGCCCACCGAGCTCGTCTCCGACCGGTTCCTGCCGTTCGTCCCCGTGGGGCGGTTCCTGGACATGCTCGACCGCCTCGGCGGGGCCATCCAGGCGAAGCAGATCGGCTACTTCTCGGCCTTCGCCGCCCAGCTGACGACCGCGCTGGCGCTCGGCGCGGCACACGGCCTGCTCCGCCAGCGGGGGCGCCGCGCGACCCTCGTGATCGGGGCGGTCCTGGTCGGGGTCCTGATGGTCCTCTGCGCGCTGGTGTGGCCGGAGCTCGACGCGAACTACCGGGGGCTGACGCTCGCTCGTGCCCGCCTGGCGACCATCGCGGGGCTGGCGCTGTCGTTCGCGGTCTTCCTCCTGGTGCTGGAGGCCGCGAACCGCGTGCTCACCCACCCGCGTCCCCTGCGGGTCCGCGAGCCGGCCGGCGAGCTCATGCCGCGGCGTGGCTTCCTGGTCGCCGGGGTCGGCGTGATCGCGGGGATCGGGGCGCTGGGGACGATCCGCAGCCTCTACCGCGACGGCGCATTCGGCTACGACGGGCAGAGCCTGCGACCCTCGCAGCTCAGCGAGATCACGCCGACGGAATCCTTCTACACCGTCACCAAGAACCTGATCGACCCCGAGGTCGACGCCGGCTCGTGGCGCCTCGAGGTGACCGGCCACGTCGAGGAGCCGCGCACCTACACCCTCGCCGACCTGCGGGCGATGGAGCGCGTGGAGCAGACCCAGACGCTCGAGTGCATCAGCAACTCGGTCGGGGGCGGGCTCATCAGCAACGCCGAATGGGCGGGCGTGCGCCTGGCCGACCTGATCGCGGCCAGCCGCCCCGGCGACGGCGCCGTCCAGGTGTTCTTCCACGGGGCGGACGGCTTCACGAACTCCATGTCGATGGAGCGGGCGATGCGGCCGATCGCGGTGATCGCGCTCGAGATGAACGGCGCCACCCTGGAGCGCCGCCACGGGTTCCCCGCCCGACTCCTCGCGCCGGGGTCGTACGGCGAGGTGAGCGTCAAGTGGATCACCCGCATCGAGGTGCGCACCGAGGAGGCCGAGGGCTACTACGCCCGCCAGGGCTGGAAGGCCGACCACGTCGAGACGATGAGCCGCTTCTTCGACCTGCGGGCCGGAGTGCAGGTCGACGCCGGCCGCATCGAGCTGCGGGGCGTGGCCTTCGCCGGCGACCGCGGCATCTCCCGGGTGGAGGTGAGCGACGACGGCGGGCGCACCTGGCGCACCGCCCGGCTCGTCTACAACCCCTCGCCGATCGCCTGGACGCTCTGGAGCCTGGCGTGGACTGCGCGCCCCGGCACCCACGAGCTGGTGGTGCGCGCCACCGACGGCGAGGGCACGGCGCAGACCGAGGAGACCAGGGGCATCGACCCGGCCGGCTCGGCGGGCTGGCACCGGATCGAGGTGACCGTTGCCTGAGCGCCGTCCGCGCGCGCTCGTCACCGGCGGGGCCGGCCTGATCGGCTCCCACGTTGCCGACCTGCTCCTGGCGGAGGGGTGGGCGGTGCGCGTGCTCGACAGCCTGGAGCCCACCACCCACCGCGGCCGGGTGCCCGGCTGGATCGACGCGCGCGTCGACTTCCGGCGGGCCGACATCCGCGACGTGGGCGCCGTGCGCGACGCCCTCGACGGGGTGGAGGTCGTCCTCCACCAGGCGGCCTACGGCGGCTACATGCCGGAGATCGCGAAGTTCGTGTCGGTCAACAGCCTCGGCACCGCCCAGCTCCTCGAGACCATCCGCGACGAGCGCCTGCCGGTGCGCAAGGTCGTGGTCGCGTCGTCGCAGGCGGTGTACCGGGAGGGCGCCGGGCGATGCGCCCAGCACGGGCGGGTCTTCCCCCAGGGGCGCGACCCCGGGCGGCTGGCGGCGGGCCGGTTCGCGCCGACCTGTCCGCGGTGCGGCGAGGACGTGACCCCCGCGCCCACCCCGGAGGACGCGCCCGGCGGCGGCGACAACGTCTACGCCATCACGAAGTCCGACCAGGAGCGCCTCACGCTGAGCTGGTCCCGCCAGACGGGGATCCCGGCCGTCGCCCTGCGCTACTCCTGCACCTACGGGCCGCGCCAGTCGCTGCTGAACCCGTACACCGGGCTCATCGCGATCTTCGCGACGCGGCTGCTCAACGGCCTGCCGCCCGTGCTGTTCGAGGACGGCGAGCAGACCCGCGACCTGGTCTTCGTCGAGGACGTCGCCCGCGCCAACCTGCTGGCGCTGACCTCCGACGCCCTCGACGGGCGCGCGGTGAACGTCGGGACGGGCTGCGGCACCAGCGTCCGGGCGATCGCGGGTCTGGTGGGCGAGGCGCTCGGGATCGCGGCCGAGCCGGAGGTGCGCGGCGAGTTCCGGCCGGGGGAGATGCGCCACCTCACCTCCGACATCACGCTTGCCCGATCGGCGGGGTTCGCCCCGGAGATCGCGCTGGAGGACGGGGTGGGCCGCTACCTCGACTGGGTCCGCTCCCAGGGCGACGTGGCGGAGTGCTTCGAGGCCGCCGCGAGGGGGTTGCGCGCGCGGGGGATCGTCCAGGGGGTCGGGCGCGGGTGAGCCGCCGGGGGATCGACCTCGCAGTGCTGGCGGCGATCGGCGCCGGCGTCGTCGCCGTGGCCGCGTGGTCGGCGAGCTGGGAGGACAGCCGCTCGCACGCGGCGTCCTTCACCACGGCGATCCTCCTGGGGCTGGCCCTCTGGGCGGCGGGGGCCGCGTGGATCCTGCGGCGGCGCCCCCGGGGCCTGCTGGTGGTGGGTGTCGTGCTCCTCGCCGGCCTCGGCGCGCGCCTCGCCCTGGTGCCGCACGCGCCGGACCTCTCGGGCGACATCCACCGCTACGTCTGGGACGGGCGGGTGCAGGCCGAGGGGATCAACCCCTACCGCTACGCGCCCGACGACCCCGTCCTCGCCGGCCTGCGCGACGACGAGGTCTGGCCCGGCATCAACCGCAAGCCGGTCACGACCATCTACCCCCCGGTCGCCGAGGGGGGCTTCCTCGCCCTCCACCTCGCAGGCGCCCGCGGCGTCGTCTCGCTGAAGCTGGCGTTCGCACTGATCGACGGTATCGCGGCCGTGCTGCTGCTCGCGGTCCTGTTGGGGCGGCTGGGGCGTCCGCCCGCGCTGGCGCTCGTCTACGCCTGGCACCCGCTGCCCATCATCGAGATCGGCCGCAGCGGCCACGTCGACGGGCTTGCGGTGGCCCTCCTCCTGGCGGCCCTGCTGGCGCACGCCGCCCGCCGGCCGCTGGCGTCCGGCGCCCTCCTCGCGGGGGCGGCGCTGGTGAAGTTCTATGCCGCCGCCGTCCTCCCGGCGCTGCTCTGGGTGGGCGGCCGCCGCTCGCCGAAGCCGGTCATCGCGTTCGCCGTCACCGCCGCGGTCGCCTACCTCCCCTACCTCGGGGTGGGGTCGGGCGTGCTCGGCTACCTGCCGGGCTACCTCGAGGAGGAGGGCTTCGAGACGGGCCGGCGCTTCTACCTGCTCGGCCGCGGCGAGTCGTTGCTCGGCGACCTCTCGATCGGGCCGGTCTCCTCGGCCGCCTGGTACGCGGCGCTCGCCGCGCTCGTCATGGGCGCGGTGGCCGCCTGGTGCCTGCGCACGCCGCCCTCCTCGCTGCCGCAGACGGCCGACCGCGCCGTGCTCCTGCTGCTGACGCTGATGTTGCTGTCGTCGCCCACCTACCCGTGGTACCTGGTGCTGCTCACGGCCCTGATCCCCCTCGCGTCGGTGACGACCGCGGTCCCGGCGGCGATCGTCTGCGCCGCGGCGCCGCTCCTCTACCTGCAGTGGTGGCTCCCCTCCAGCCCGTCGTGGCCCCTCGACGTGACCTGGGGCGCGGGGGCGGTGGCGCTGGTCACCCTCGTGGCGCGCGCCGGGGGGCCCTGGCGCCGCCGCGCCGAACTCGTCCTCCGGCAGCGGAGGGACCTGATGACGGAGGCACGGACATGATCATCGCTGGACTGGTCACCGCGGCGGTGCTCGCCGCGAGCGGGGGCGCCACCGACCTCCCCGGGATCCCGGCCGCCGACCGGGCGGTCGTGACGGCATCGGCCGGCTGGCAGCGCCTGACGCGCCGACCGGTCGCCGCGCTGCGCGGCCTGGGAGGCGCCCACCCCGGCGAGAAGGTGATCCGCGTCAACCGGACCCGCGGGCAGCTCACCGATTCCCGGGGGCGCCAGCGCTTTCCGTACCCGCTGCGGACGACCGTCGTGAAGACGGGGGTCGCCGGGGGCCGCGTCTCGCTGGTCGCGATCATGCGGCGCGTCGCCCGGGGCGATGCCCCGTCGGCCTGGCGCTACGTCGAGTACACCCGCGACCCGGGCACCCGGGCGTTCTCGCGGGTCGGCGGAGGCCAGTCACTGTGCAGCGACTGCCACATGGCCGCGACCCGGATCCAGCGGAGCGACGCCGTCTTCACCCGGCTCGCCCCGGCCCCCTAGGGCACCGGCGCCTCACGGATGACGCACATCCCCTCGCCCTCGGCGGCCAGGACGTCGCCCGGCAGATGGACCGTCACCACCGCGCGGAAGCCGCGCTCGCTGCGCTGCACCAGGCGGCCGCGAAGGGTCAGCTCCTCGCCGACGGGGATCGGCCGCCGCAGCCAGTAGCGCACCTTCGCGGTCATCCCCCACAGGCCGTGCGGCGCGCCCGCGTACACGAGCATCTCGTCGACCAGCATCCCCACCAGGCCGCCGTGCACGCGCTCCGGGTAGCCGATCTGGGTGGGCCGCGGGGTGTAGCGGGCCACGGCGTCCGTCCCGTCCTGGTGGATCCGCAGGTGCAGCCCCTCGGGGTTCGCGGGGCCGCAGACCAGACAGTTCGGGAACTCGGGTGGGTTGAGCAGCGGCAGATCGTCCACGGAGGGGCGAGATGCTACCGTCCGGCGTCGTGACCGCCTTCCTCGTCGTCGTGCATTCGATCAACGCCGTGCTCCTGGTGTTCCTCGTGCTGCTGCACAGCGGGAAGGACGCCGGGCTCTCCGGCGCGTTCGGCGTCGGCGGCTCGTCGAGCTCGTACGGCGGCTCGACCGCGATCGTCGAGAAGAACCTGGACCGCGTGACCGTCGCGTCGGCGATCCTGTTCTTCATCACCACCTTCCTGCTGGCCAAGGCGCTGTAGCGGCCCCGGCCCCGCGGGGGGCCGCCGTCGATTGGCTTGCGTTTCCGGGGCCTGTAGCGTCCGCCCCGGGATGGAGCGCGAACCACGTGCCATGCGGCGCGCCGCCCTCCTGGCCGCGGCCGTCGCGCTGCTGCTGGTGGGGCTGCTCACGGCCGCCTGCGGCTCGGACGGAGGCGGCGGCGGCGGCGGCGAGCGCGGCGGCACCCTCGTCGACGCCGAGGACCAGGCCCCGGCGATCATCAACCCGCTGCTGGTGGACGGCGCGACCGTCGCGGCGCAGCGGGTGGTCTCCAACGTCCTCCAGAACCTGCTCACGAACGACGAGACCGGCGCCTACGTGCCGCAACTCGCGGAGCGGGTGCCGACGGGCGACGACGTGTCCGCCGGCCCGACGGAGGTCACGTTCCACCTGCGGTCCGAGGCGCGCTGGTCGGACGGGGAGCCGGTCACGTCGGACGACGTCGTCTTCACGTGGCGGACGATGACCTCGGACGACAACCAGATCGCGAGCCGGACCGGCTGGGACCAGATCCGGACCATCACCCCGGGGGTCACCGCCGGCGGCGACGACTGCGACCCGGCCACCTGCTTCACCGTCACGTTCAAGGGCGACTACGCCCCGTGGAAGGACGTGTTCAGCGTGGCCGGCGGCTTCTACGTGCTGCCGGAGCACGTCCTGGAGGGGAAGGATTTCGACACCGCCTGGAACACGGGCGGGATCATCGGCTCCGGCCCCTTCACCCTCGAGGAGTTCCAGCCGCGGGTCCGGGCCGTCCTGGCCGCCGATCCCGACTGGTGGGGGGCCGCGGACGCGGGGGGCGGCCCGTTCCTCGACCGGATCGTCATGAACTTCCTCGACTCGCCCGCGGCGGCGCTCACCGCCCTCCGCCAGGGCGAGGCGCAGATGGCGAGCTTCCTCCCCGACCCCGACCTGATCGGACGCGCCCGCGACATCGAGGGGATGACCGTCCAGCAGGTGCCGTCGCTCTTTTTCGAGCACATCATCATCAACACCACGGCCGCGCCCATGGACGACCCGGCCGTCCGCGAGGCGCTGGCGTACGCGATCGACCGCGAGCAGATCGTCGATGTGCTGCTGGACGGCTCCGTCCCGGTCCTGCAGAGCCTGCTGCGCCCCAGCCAGCTCGGATACTCGCCCACGTACGAGCGGTACACCCACGATCCGCAGCGCGCGATCGACATCCTCGAGGGGGCCGGCTGGGAGCGGGGTGCCGACGGGATCTTCGCGAAGGACGGCACGCGCCTGGAGATCCCGATGTCGACCCTCTCCGGCGACGAGCTGCGCCGCACCGAGGTGCGGCTCATGTCGGAGCAGGCGCGCGACGCCGGGATCGATCTGACCCTGCGCTCCCGGACCGCGGACCAGCTCTTCGGCCCCGACCTGAACCAGGGCGACTTCACGACCGCCCTGCTTGCGTTCGGCAGCGGGGTCGATCCGAGCGTCACGGCGCTGCTGGCCTCGGACCAGATCCCGTCGGAGGAGAACGGGTTCTCCGGCCAGAACGTGTACCGGTGGAGCAACGCGGAGGTGGACGGGCTGCTGCGGCGCTCCGACGGGGAGCTCGACGAGGACGTCCGCGTCGGCCAGCTCGGCCGGATCCAGGAGGTCCTGGCCGACGAGGTGCCGCTCATCCCCCTCTACGCCCAGCCCAACACCGTCGCCCACGTCGACGCGCTCCAGGGCGTGAAGGAGAACCCCACCCAGGCCGAGGTGTTCTGGAACAGCGGGGAGTGGTCGCTGGCGGGCGGATAGCCGTTCCGTGAGCACCGCCGCCTACGCGGGGCGGCGCCTGCTCGCCGCGGTGCCGCTGCTGCTGGTCGTCAGCGTCATCGCCTACGCGCTGCTGTACCGCGCGGCCGACCCCGAGGCGCGGCTGCGGCGCATCCCGGGGGTCCGGTCCGAGGACGTCCAGCGGCTGGTGCGCCAGCAGGGGCTCGACCAGCCCTGGTACGAGGGCTACTGGCACTGGCTCACCGGGTTCCTCCAGGGGGACTGGGGCGTGAGCACCGCCAACCGGGGTGTGGACGCGATCGAGCCGATCATGGACGCCCTGCCCGCCACGCTGGAGCTGATGCTGCTGGCCACGCTCCTCTCGGTGGTGCTGTCGCTGGTGCTGGGCGTGGTCTCGGCCCGGCGCCCCCACGGCCCGGGGGACACGTCGATCACCGCGCTCACGCACGTCGGGTTCGCGACGCCGACGTTCCTGGTGGGCGTGCTGCTCCAGCTGGCGGCCATCCGGATGCGCGACGAGGGGTGGGCGATCCTGCCGTTCCTCGCCGGGCTCCTGGTGATGCTGTGCAGCCTGGGAGCCGCCCTCCGCGGCGGGCGGATCGGCCGTGCGGCGTTCGCGGCTGGCCTGGTGGTGGTCGCCCTGTCCCTGGTGCTGTGGGACCGCCTGGGCGGGGACGGCCAGGTGGTCTTCTACACGCAGCAGCGGTTCTCGTTCGGCAGCGAGGGCGACGTGTTCTCGGTCGACCACCTCCAGCACCTGGTGCTGCCGGTGCTGACGCTGGCGCTGGTGAACGTGGCCGTGTGGACGCGCTTCCAGCGCGCCGCGATGATCGAGACCCTCGGCGCGGACCACGTCACGGCCGCCCGCGCACGCGGGATCCCCGAGTGGCGGATCACCGTCCGCCACGTCCTGCGCGCGTCGCTCGCCCCCCTGGTGACCCTGGTCGCGCTCGACCTGGGGATCATGTTCTCCGGCGCGGTGGTCACCGAGTCGGTGTTCTCGTGGCCGGGCATGGGACGCCTGCTGCGTGACTCGGCGTTGTCCCGCGACGTGAACGTGGCGATGGGCATCGTGATGATCGGCGCCGTCGCGGTCGTAGTCTTCAACCTCCTCGCCGACCTGCTGTACGCGAAGCTGGACCCCCGGGTCGACCTGCGGGGGCGGCGCCGGTGAGGGGGCGGGGCGTGGCGCGGCGGCTCGGGTGGGCCGGGTGGGTCGGCGTGGCCGTCCTGGCGTTCATCGCGCTCGCGTGCCTCATCGGCCCGGAGCTGTCGCCCTACGGCGTGGCCGAGCAGGACCTGGCGGTCCGCAACCAGGGCCCGAGCTGGCAGCACCCGTTCGGCACCGCGACGCTGGGCGAGGACGTGATGACCCAGGTGCTCGTCGCGGGCCGCATCTCGCTGGCGATCGGGTTCGGCACCGCGCTGGTCGCGACGCTCGTGGGGGCGGGGCTCGGCCTGCTGGCCGGGTGGCGCGGGGGCTGGGTGGACGGCGCGCTGTCCCGATTCGCGGAGCTGTTCCTGATCGTCCCGGCGTTCGTGGTGCTGATCGTCCTGGCGCTCACGTTCGAGCGGGTGGGGGTCGCCGAGGTGATCCTGATCCTGGCGATCCTGTCGTGGCCGCCGCTCTTCCGCCTGTCGCGCGCGTCGGCCCTCTCGACGCGGGAGACCGGCCACGTCGAGGCGGCGCGCGCCGCGGGGGCGGGGGGTGGGCGCATCCTGTGGCGGCACCTGCTGCCGGCGGCCACGCCGGAGGTCGCGTCGTTCGCGGCGCTCGCGGTGGGCGTGGCGATCCTGGCCGAGAGCGCCCTGTCATTCCTGTCGCTCGGGATCGACCCCGACGGCGACCCGTCGTGGGGGACGCTCCTGATCGGTGCGCCCGACACGATCGAGGACCGGCCGTGGCTCACGGTCTTCCCCGGCCTGGCGGTGGTGCTGACGGTGCTGGCCGCCGCCCTGGTGGGCGACGCGGTCCGGGCCGCGCTCGACCCCCGATCGCGCGAGGCGCGGGCGCCCGTGGGCGAGCGGCCCGCCGCCTAGACCGGGTTACTTCTCGCCCGCGCCGCCGTGGGCCTGCTCGGGGGCGACGGTCCAGGCGTATGCCTCCGCGAGTCGCAGGAGGGTGGTCGCGTTGGGGGCGACGGCCACCTGCTTGGTGATGGCGGCCAGGAGCGCGTCGCGGGCCTCCTCGGCGTGGCTGGTCACGGGCTCCTCCGGGGTCGGTTCCACGGCGGGGAGGATAGGCGCCCGCCGGTCCGTCGTCCCTCCCGCCCCGGGTCGTTCGGCCCTCGGCGGGGGGCGCCCTTCCTGACGGCCGTTCCGATGGGTAGGGTTCCCCGCGATGAACGTCGCAGCCAAGTGGGTCGGAGGAGCGGTCGCGGTCCCGCTGATCGCGATCGCGCTGTATCTCGGGGCCGTCTTCCAGGTGTACCTGCTCGCCTGGATCGTCGAGCTGATCGGGACCATCTTCTGATCCCCCCGGCGCGCGGGGCCCTCAGGGTTTCCGCCGGACGCGCCGAAGACGTGGACATGCGGCACGCGAAGAACCTCGTGGCGGGGTGGCTCGTCTGCTGGCAGCGCTCCTGCTGGCGCTAGCCGCTCCCGGCCCATCCCCGGAACGACGGAAGCCCCGCCGGAGCGGGGCTTCCCGAGGTGCGCCCGAGAGGACTTGAACCTCCACGGACCATACGGTCCACAAGGCCCTCAACCTTGCGCGTCTACCAATTCCGCCACAGGCGCATGAGGGTCGGGGGAGTATAGCGAGCCGGCCGCGGCGGCCGGCTCGCGCCGCGGTTGTGGAGAATCCGCCGGTCCGTGATAGCGTGCCGCACGGAACACCTGTTCGCTTCCCGAAGGGGCATCCCACGATGGACGAGCTGACCGAGCGGCAGACGGCGATCCTCACCTTCATCGGCAGGCACTGCCGTGACAACGGATACCCGCCCACCGTCCGCGAGATCGGCCTCGCGGTGGGCCTGGCGTCGCCGTCGACCGTGCATGCCCACCTCGCGAAGCTGGAGCAGGCGGGGCACATCAAGCGCGACCCGACGAAGCCGCGCGCCATGCTGGTGCGGGCGCCCGGCGAGGCGACCGCCGCGCCGCGGCCGGCCGCGCCGCCGGCGGTCGCCGCGCTCCCGCTCGTCGGCTCGGTCGCGGCCGGCGCGCCCACGCTCGCCGAGCAGGACGTCGAGGATTGGGTCACGTCCCCGTTCGAGGGCGACTTCGTCCTCCGGGTGAAGGGCGACTCGATGATCGAGGCCGGCATCCTCGAGGGCGACCTGGTGGTGGTGAGGCAGACCCCCACCGCCCGGGACGGCGAGATCGTGGTGGCCCAGATCGGCGAGGAGGCCACCGTCAAGCGTCTCCGCCACGTGGACGGCAGGGTGCACCTGATGCCCGAGAACGCGGCCTACGAGCCGATCGTCCCGGACGAGGAGGTCACCCTCGCCGGCGTGGTCGTGGGGGTCCTCCGCAAGATCTGAGCACGGTCGGGGTGCGGCGGCCCCGCCCGCCCCGGGTGCAGGATCCCGGCGAGCGCCTCGACGCCGTCGACCAGTCGCGGCCCGGGCCGCGCCCACGACGCGTTGGCGTCGACCGCCCACACCTCTGCGTCCCGGGGCAGCACCCCGCGGCCCAGCAGGTCGCGGCCGGCCGCCGCGGCGTCGGCGAGGCCGAACCCGCACGGCGCGCACACCACCACGTCCGGGCGGGCGGCCGCGACCGCCTGCCAGGTGACCCGCTCGGATTCCCGGGACGCCGAGCCCAGGACGCCCGCGCCGCCCGCCGCCGCCACCATGTCCGGCACCCAGTGGCCGGGGGCGTAGGGCGGGTCGGTCCATTCCAGCACCAGCGTCCGCGGCCGCCGCGCCCCCGCCACCCGGTCGCGCACCGCCGCCAGCCGGTCCTCCAGATCGCCGACCAGCCGGCGGGCCGCCGGGCCGGCGCCGACGGCGTCGCCGAGCACCCCGATCGATGCGAGCACCTCCCGCAGATCGCCGGGCGCGACCGTCAGCACCCGGCCGTCGCAGCCCAGATGCTCGAGGGCGGCCTCCACGTCGGCGGCGTCGAGCGCGCACACGGCGCAGAGGTCCTGGGTCACCACCAGGTCGGCGCCGAGGTCGGCGAGGGCCCCGGCGTCCAGGTGGTACAGGTCCTCCCCCGCGCGCATCCGCGCGGCGACGGCGGCGTCGATCTCGGGCGGGGTCAGCCCCTCGGGGAGGGCGGAGGTCGAGACGATCCGGCGGGTTCGCGCCTCCGGAGGGTGGTCGCACTCGAACGTGACGCCCACCACGTCGTCGCCCGCGCCGACGGCGAACAGGATCTCGGTGGCCGACGGGAGCAGCGAGACGATGCGCACGGCGCTACCCTGACACGGCAGGCCAGGCAGTCGCGGGCCGCTCCGGCGGCCCGAGGAAAGTCCGGACACCGCAGAGCAGGGTGCTGGTTAACGGCCAGCGGGGGAAACCCCAGGGAAAGTGCCACAGAAACGACACAGCCCCCGGCGTCCGCGTCGGTGGCAACGGTGAAAAGGTGCGGTAAGAGCGCACCAGCGGTCTGGTGACAGGCCGGCTGGGTAAACCCCACCCGGTGCAAGGCCGAATCGGGGCGTCACGGGTTGCTCGCCCAGTCCCAGGTAGGCCGCACGAGGCGCCCCGTGAGGGGCGTCCCAGATGGATGGCTGCCCACGACAGAATCCGGCTTACGGCCTGCTGTCCCTGACGCCCACCTCGGTGGGCGTCAGGCATTTCAGGGGCGGCGCGACTCCGGCCGCCCGGGCCTGCCGCCCGCGCGGACGCCCAGCGCCTGCTGGAACCCGCGCGCCACCGCGGCCTGCGCGTGGTCGATCACCGCGAGCAGCACCGTGACGCCCTGGGGCTCGATCGGCACGCCGGCGCGCTCGGCCGCCTCCGCCTCGGCGCTCATCGCCAGGGCCACCCGGGTGTGCTCGACGAGCACCCGGACGCCGGCGTCGCCCTCCAGGCCGCCGCGCAGGCCCGCAAGCTCCGCCTGCCCGGACGCCAGGCCCGGCCGACCCGTCTCGAGCCCGTTGGTGACCACTCGGATGAACCGGACCGCGATGCGGGTCAGTTGCGGCCGGCTCGGCGGCGGGAACGGGGTGGCGACCCCCTCGCCGTAGCCGGCGACGACCCGCTCGAGGATCGCCTGGGTGCGGGCGTTCAGCTCGCGGGCGAGGAGCGGGCACGCCGGCACCTCCTGCGGCGCGCGGGTGAACCGGCGCGTCTCGGGGGCCGCCGCGCCGCGCCGCGTGAGCCACGCCCGCAGCTCGTCGAGCTCGAAGCGGCGGTGGCCGCCCTCGGTGCGGTACGCGGGTAGGCGTCCGTCGTCGGCCCACCCGCGCACGGTCGCGACGCTCACCCCGATCAGCGCCGCCGCCTCGCTGGCGGTCAGGCTCCGCCGCCCCCGCTCGGGGCGCCATGTGCGCTGCGGCGGCGGCTCGTCATGGGCGTCGTCGGTCATCGCGGTCTTCCCACCCCTGGTCTGCTCGGCGCCGCGGTCGGGACGCGGCGACGGAAGGAGTTTCGCCCGCGGGGGGCGAAGCCCTGCCGCAGCATGCCTCACGACATCCGTCCTCGCAGACCCTGGCGCGCGGCGATCGCGGTGATCGCCGGCGTCGCCGTCGTGCTCGGACTCGTGTCGCTGCTGGCCCTGGGACTCGACCTGCGGCGCGAGGTCGACCGCGCCGGTCAGCCCCTCGCGGCCGCCGCCGACCGCGCCGCCGCCCAGGTCGACCCGGGCCGCCCCGCGCAGGCGGGCCGGGTGCTGCGCGACACCGGCTACAGCGCCCGCCTGGTCGGGCCGGCCGGCCGGGTGCGGGTGCAGACGGGACCGGCCGGCGACGTGTGGAGCCGCGGCGACGCCGGCACCGCCGGCGCGATCGCCACCGCCGGCATGAGCGGCTGGACGTTGCGCGACGGGGCCGTGGAGGCCACCCGGGAGCTGCCGTCCGGCGCGAGCATCGTGCTGCGCGAGCGGCTGGCGCCGGGCGCCGGGACCGTCGGCTCGGCCGGCCCCCCGGTGGCGGCCGCCGTCGCGGTGCTGGCGCTGCTGGCCGGCGTCGCCGCCTGGTTCCTCGGGATGCGCCGCGAGCGGCGCCTGGCGCGCCTGACCGCGGCGGCCCAGGCGCTCGGCGGCGGCCGTCCCGCCCCGATCCGCGCGGAGGGCCGGGGCGGCTGGCGCAACCTGTCCGGCGCGATGGAGAGCGCCGCGGAGCGCGCGGGCGTGCTCCAGGCGTCCGCCGAGGCGCGCATGGAGGCGCTCAGCGCCGCGCTGGCGCCGATGGCGTACCCGGTCGCCGCCCGCACGCCGTCCGGCGGCCTCATCCGCAACGACGCCCTGGTGACCATGATGGACGCCCTGAGCCTGCAGGACGCGAACGCGCTCGACACGGCCGTGTCGATGGGCCTGGCCTCGTCGGGCCCGGTGTCCCGCCGCGTGACGCTCACCGACGGCCGGCACCTCGAGGTGGAGGGCTGGGCCGTCCCCGGCGGCCGCGTCGTCGCCGTGGGCGAGCGGACCGAGCAGGCCCGCATGGCCGCCGTCCGGCGCCAGGTGACCGGCGCCGCCGCCCGCCACCTGCAGGCCCCCGTCAGCGAGATCCAGGCGCTCGGCTCGGACCTGATCGGCCAGGTGCCATCCTCCGCCGTGGGCACGGTGCGGCGCATCCAGGCCGCCGCCGACCGGATGGAGCGGCTGGTGGCGCAACTCCTGCGGGGCACCTCCAACGACCCGCGCGCGCATCCCCTGCGGTTGCGCCCCGTCGGCGCGGGCGGCATCGCCTACGGGCTGGGGACGGCGTTCGACCGCCGGTTGCGCGACCGCGGGCTGCGGCTGGAGACCGACCTGCCGTCCGACCTGCCGCCGATGCGCACCGACGCCGCGCTGGTCCACGAGATCCTGAGCCACCTGATCGCGAACTCCGCGACCTACACGCCGCGGGGCGGCACGATCACCCTGTCGGGCCGGGCGCTCCCGGGCGGCACCGTCGAGCTGGCGGTGAGCGACACCGGGCCGGGCATCGCCGGCGACGAGATCCACGGCATCACCGAGCGGTTCGCCCGCGGCGCGACGGCGGCGGGCCTGCCGGGGGCCGGCCTCGGCCTGGGCGTGGCGACGGCGCTGGCCGAGCGCCTGGGCGGTCGCCTGACGGTGGAGGCCGGGCCGGGAGGCAAGGCGCGCCTGGAGCTGCCCGCGGCGCTCGCGCCCGCGACGGCGGCCCGCGAGGAGGAGCTCAGCCCGGAGCCAGCGGCCGCGCCATGAGGCTCGCGGCCGGGGCGCGGAACACCAGCCGCCCCGCCAGCATCCGCCGCCGCCGCGTCTCCTCGAACCCCGCCGCGGCGTAGAGCGCCAGGGCGGGCGCGTTGTCGGTGGTGACCCAAAGGGTGAGGCGCCGCCGCCCGGCGCGGCGCCCCTCCCGGACGCAGGCCTCCAGCAGCGCTCGGCCGACGCCGCGCCGCCGGGCCCACCCGGCCACGGCGAGCTCGTCGAGGTAGGCCTCGTCGGGCCGGACCCCCTCGTGGGCGAGGAGGCTGAGCACCAGCACGGCGCGCAGGGCCGTCCACCACCCGACCTCCCGGGCGAGGGCGGACGTCATCCCCCGCGGCGGCCCCCCGCCGGTCACCAGGTGCACGGCGCCGGCGATCCTGCCGTCCAGCTCGGCCACCAGGTGACGCGAACCCGGGCCGGCCTCCATGTCGTGGCGCAGCATCGCCGCGATCGCCCGCGTGGCCGCGCCCCCCAGCGCGGGGCGGTACTTGGCGGCCAGCCCGTCGGCGACGATCGCGGCGACGGCGTCGGCGTCGTCCGGCCGGGCGTCCCGAACGATCACGCGTGAGGGTGCGCTCACCCGCCCGATGGTAGACGGCCCGCGCCCCCCGCCGGCCGGTACCCTGGGGCGGCCGAACATCAGGAGGTCAGGATGGCGCGACTCGAGGCGGGGCGGAGGGCCCCGGACTTCTCCCTCCAGGCCGACGACGGCTCCACCGTGAGCCTCGGCGACCTGGCCGGGCAGACCGTCGCCCTCTACTTCTACCCCAAGGACGACACCAGCGGCTGCACGGCCCAGGCCTGCGAGTTCCGCGACATGCGGGCCGACTACGACGCCGCCGGCATCCGGGTGATCGGGGTGAGTCCCGACCCGCTGAAGAGCCACGTGAAGTTCCGCGACAAGTACGACCTGCCGTTCACGCTGCTCAGCGACCCGGATCACGAGGCCGCCGAGGCGTACGGCGTGTGGGTGCAGAAGTCGATGTACGGCAAGACCTACATGGGCGTCGAGCGCAGCACGTTCGTGATCGGGCCCGACGGGACGCTGCAGCAGGCGCTCTACAAGGTGAAGCCGAAGGGCCACGCCGCGAGCCTGCTCGAGCTGGTCGCGTAGGCCGGGGCGGCGGTGGGGCTCGCCGCGAGGCCGGTCTCGCAACGGCCCCTGGCGATCCTGGCCTACGGCTCCCTGCTCCACAGCCCGGGGGCCCTCGGGCCGCTGATCACCGGCGTGGTGCCGTGCCGCACCCCCTTCCCGGTGGAGTACGGGCGGGCGTCGCACCGCTGGAACGGGGGCCCGGTGCTGGTGCCGCACCCGGACGGCGCGACGGTCGATGGGGGGCTGCTGCTCCTGGCCGCGCACCTGGAGCTGGGGGAGGCCGCCGATCTGCTGGCCGAGCGGGAGGGGCTGCCGAGCTCCCGCGGGATCCTGCAGGTGGACCTGCCCGACCAGGAGCGGCTGGTGCTTACCTGCGCGCTCCCGCGGAACCTGCCCGCCCCCGACATGACCCCGGCGGCGCTGGCGCGCCGCGCCGTGGCGAGCGTCCACGCGGACGGGCGCCGCAACGGGGTGCGGTACCTGGCCGGGGCCATCGCGTCGGGGGTCGTCACGCCGCGGACCGCGGCGTACCGCGACGCGGTGCTGGAGGCCGCCGCCGCGGCGACGCTTGAGGAGGCGGAGCGGCTGCTAGCGTCTCCGCGTTCCGAGGAGCGAGGGGGGTTGGCGGATGGCCTGGGATGACGTCTCGCGGTGGCAGCCGGTGGACCTGGCGGCCGCGTTCAAGATGGGCGACGCGGTGCAGCCCGTCGATGTCCGCGACCTCGGCTACCGGGAGTCGGACGTCCAGGTGAAGAACGCCATCCGGATCGACCCGATGGAGTTCGAGGGCCAGATCGCGGGACTGCCCGACGGCAAGGAGCTGATCTTCTACTGCGACCGTGCGGGCGAGGCGACGAGCCTGAAGATCGCGATGTGGGCCTTCGACAACGGGCGGTCCCGGGTGGGCGTCCTGGTCGGCGGGTGGTCCGCCTGGCAGGACGCCGGCTACCCGGTGGAGCCGAAGGCCGGCTGAGCCGCGTTCCTACGCGGCGCCCTTCGGCGTGAGGCCGTAGGTGGTCTCGAGCCACTCCGGCAGGACCGCGGCGACCGCGCGGCACATCAGCTCGCGCTCGGAGATCGCCACGCGGGCCGCGACCTCGAGGGCCAGGCGGGCGTCGTCGTTGCGGATGCCCGGCACCCCCTCGACGGTCTTGTCGGCCTCGGCGCGGTTGTAGACCATCGCGCGGGCGGCCATCGACCAGTGCTCTCTGGTCCATTCGATCAGTGCGGTCTCCAGGGCGGTGGCCTCGTACTCGAGGAGCGCCTTCTGGAGCGGGTTGTACTGGGGATCGGGATCGTCGCGCAGGGCCACGTCTGCTCACCTCGGGCTGTGGGGTTCGGCGGGCGAGTCTAGCCCGCCCCGTCCTCCGCCCGCCGCCGCGCCCGCTCGGCGTACACTCCGCCCGTGCGGACGTTCCTCCTCCTGTCGACGCTCAGCCCCCAGGGGCTGCAGACCCTGGCGACCACGCCGGAGCGGCTGCTGGAGGTGAACCGCGAGGTGGAGCGCCTGGGCGGGCGGGTGGTCAAGCAATGGGCGCTGCTCGGCGCCTACGACTTCCTGAGCGTGGTGGAGGCCCCGGACGTGACCGTCATCTCGCAGATCACGATCGAGCTGGGGTCGCGCGGCAGCGCCAGCTTCGAGACGCTGACGGCGCTCACGGTGGAGGAGTTGATCGAGACCCTGGGGCCGCCGGAGGGCTGACCCGCGGTCAGTGGCCCTTTCGCCACTCCTCGGAGCCGCAGAGCGGGCACGGCGGCAGCACCAGTACACCGTCGTTCTCCTGCGGCGACTTGATCAGCAGGTCGCACTCCGCGCAGCGGAACGCGCCCGTGACCTCGTCGCCGACCTCGAAGAGGCCGTCGTTCCCCACGCGTGCCACGGTGCCCCTCAGGTCGCGACAGCCGCGACGATGCTGGCCGCGGCGACGAGCGTGAAGAGGGTGAGCCCCACGACGAGGAGCAGTCGCTCCGACACGCCGGCGAGGCGGCGGCCGTCACGGTCCTCCAACCCGCGGCGCTTGGTCAGCAGACGGGGCAGGCCGCCCTCGTCGAGCCAGCGCTCGCAGTAGGGGCAGAAACGGGCCTCGGCGAGAAGGGGGAGGCCGCAGCGGTGGCAGGCGGGCGCCTCTGAGCGGTGATGACCTTGAAGATCGGACTCGGCCCTCACGCCGGCGTCCCCCCTGCGCCTGGTGTCCGCCGGGCGGACCGCCCGGCACCCAGGGAGCATACACCCGGCCCACGGGCGATCAACCGCCCGGCCGCCTCGCCGCGACGTGTGTTTCGCGCCGCCCGCGGGGGCGGGGGCCGGTCCCGCTCAGTCCTTCCCGGCGTCCGTCCCGAAGAACTTCTCGGCAGCCTCCCAGCCGGGCCCGGGACCGGGCGAGGGGGCATCGCCGCCGACCATGGGGAATGCGGCGCGCGAGGGGTCGGCGGGCGCCCTCGCGGTCGGCTGGGCGTCGCCCGTCCCGCCGGCGTCCTCCTCATCGTCGGTGCGGAGCGAGTCGATCTCGGCGACCTTCGCCTCGATCTCCATCAGCTTCGACTCGACGGCCGCGATCTCGGTGGCGAGGGGCTCCTCGGGGACCTGACCGGCGCGGACGAGCTCGTAGGCCCGCTCGCCCAGCTCCTCGAGCGCGGCGCGGTGCTGACGTTGCAGCAGCCGCCGCTCGCCCTCGACGCGGGCACGGCGCAACGACATCTGGACGTCCGACGCGAGGCGCCCCGCCTGCTTCGCGATGCTGTCCAGGACTGCCATGGCCGCCTCCTCGTGGGCGTCGGTGCCGTCGCGGATGGATTGTACCCCGGTCCCCGGCGCACCCGCGTCCGCCTTCCGGCACGGTCGTGTCGCCACGGGTGCGCCGCCGGCGCCGACCATCGCGTCATGGCGAGGACCGAGCGGGGACAGGCGGCGGTGGAGTCGGTCGGCGTGACGGTCACGATCGCGCTGCTCGTCGCCGTCCTCGCCGTCTGGACGGCGGGCAACATCCGGCCCTCCGCCGCCCCGCCGGACGTGATCGGCCACGTGGCCGATCCCCTCGGGTTCACGGCCCGGCGGGTCGAGCAGGCCTGGTCCCGCGACGACCTGCCCCCCTGGCTCGACACCGGCGCCCGCGGTCGCGGCGACCGCCCCATCGGTCGCTTCATCGGCCGTGTGGGGGAGGGCGCCCGCGGGGCGGTCGGCCTCGGGATCGCCTTCGACGAGGGGTGGCAGAGCGGCATCCAGCCCGTGGTGCGGCGGCGGATGCGGGAGTTCCTCCGCGACCCGGTGGGCAGCGCCTCGTCGGTGGACCTGGCGGACACCGCGATCGGGCTGATCCAGCGGTCGGGGCGGCTGCCCGACTACATCCGGATGCTCCGCGCCATGCCGCCGCGGGAGGCGGCGCGGCGCCTGGGGCACGACCTGGGCGCGACGACCGGCGACGTGGGCTTCGACATCCTCCAAACGGTCGTCGCGAAGCGGGCGGGCGGCGCCCTGGGGGGCCGGCGGACCGGCGGGGCGGGGCCGCCGGGGCCGTGACGGAGTCGGCACGCATCCGGCACGTCCGGGTGTCGCGCCGTCGCAGGGTCCGCCCCGACCATCGGGGCGGAGGGTGGAACACACGGACACGGGAGGGACCGATGGGATACGTGATGGCGGCGTGGCTCCACGCGGTGGGCGCGTCGGCGGTCGAGTGGGCACGGGGCCGCGAGGGCCGCGGGCAGGGGACCGTCGAGTACGTGGGGGTGGTGGTGATGGTGACCCTGCTGATCGGCGCGGTCGCCGTCGCCGCGAAGGGGTGGGCGCCGGCGATCGGCGGAGACCTGCGCAAGGTCATCGCCGACGCGATCGGTAAGGCATCCGGGGGCCTCTGACGGCTGCCCGGCCGCGGGCCGTATCCTCGGCCCGTGAGCGATCCGGTCCAGGCGGCGCCCGAGCTCGTGGCGAGCGAGGGCGCCGCCCTGGGCGGGTCCGACCCCACCCGCAGATGGGGGCTGCGGTTCGACGACGGCGTGGTGCGCTTCGCGGGCGTCACGCGCACCGAGGGGGCCGCGGCGGCGGAGGCGCTCGCTGGCGAGCCGGACCCGGACCGGGTGCTCGTCCACGTCACCCTGCCGGTGGTGCTGAGCGACGGCGCCGGCCCGCACCTGGTGGACTCCGCCGGCCGGCTGGTGCTGGTGCTCGGCCCCCACCCGCACCTGGCGGGGGCGTCGGTGGCGATGGGCGAGGCGGCGCCCGACCACGCCATCGGGGTGGTGGAGCCGGCGGGCGCCGGCGGGCTGTGGCGGTGGGTGGCCCTGGCGCGCGTCGCCCCCGGCGGGCGGGTGGCCGCCCTCGACGCGATCGACGCGGCGCCCGACCGGGCGGGGGCGGTCCGCTGGGAGCGGGAGCGCCGCGGGTAGGGTTCCCGGGGTGACGACGGACTACCGGATCGAGTTCAGCGCCAGCGCGGGCGGGTCGATCCCGACGGACGCGGCCGCACGTCTCCGCTCGGCGCTGGCCGCGATGCCCGGCGCCGCGGGGGTGTCGGACGCCGAGCAGGACCGCCGCCGGCGGAGGGTGCGGGCGACGTTCTGGATCCAGGTGCGCCTGGGGATGGCGGACGCTGCACGCGACGGCAGCCGCCTGGCGAAGGAGGCGCTGAAGGTGGCGGGGATGGGCGAGGCGCAGCTCACTGAGCTGTCGGTGCGCATGGAGCCGCGTCCCGCCGACCTGGACGGCGCCGGCCCCGCCGCATAGGGCCGCCGGGGGCCGTTCCCCTACACTTCTGCGCCGGGACGCCGATGGTCGGCGCAGGCGACCGTGGGGAGCGACGTGGGCGAGGAGACGGCCGGCAGCGAGGCCCGTCTGACCGTGGGGGGCAGCGCCCTCCCCGGTGGCGTGATGATGCGCACGCGCACGCGCGTCGGCGTCGCCGTGCGCCGCGAGGAGGACGGCGAGATCGTGACGGAGGGCTTCACCGTCGAGCCGCCCACCGGGCGCTGGGCGAAGTGGCCCCTCATGCGCGGCGTCGTCGCCATCCACACCGCCCTCAAGACCGGCCAGAAGTCGATGTCGATCGGCGAGCGCCTGCGCTGGGAGGAGCTCCCGAAGGGCGAGACCGCCGCCGAGGAGCTGGCGGAGGAGGAGGCCTCGCTCGGGTTCTGGGGCAAGGTCGCGGTCGGGTTCGGCGCCCTCCTGGGGGCGGGGCTCCAGATCGCGGCGTTCCGGATCGGCCCGGTCGTGATCGCGAAGGAGGCGGGGCTGGAGGGCGCGGCGTTCATCGTCGCGGACGCGGCGATCCGGCTCGCCCTGCTGCTCGGCACGCTTCTGGTGCTCAGCCTGTTCAGGCCGTTCCGGAAGATCCTCAAGTACCACGGGGCGGAGCACCAGACGATCGCCGCCTTCGAGGCGGGCCGTCCCCTGACCGCCGCCGCCGCGGCGGGCTTCAGCCGGTTCCATCCACGCTGCGGGACGTCGTTCCTGGTCGTCTCCGCGGTGGTGTCGATCGCGATCTACGGCGCGGTGCTGGCGATCACCGGGGTGTTCACGTACGCGGCGCTCATCGCGACACGGCTCATCGGGGCGCCGATCGTGACGGCGGTGGCGTTCGAGCTGCAGCGCCAGGCGGCGAAGCACGCCGACGGCCGCCTGCGCTTCCTGTCGTTCCCGGGGATGTGGGCGCAGCGCCTCACCACCGCCCCCCCGACGGCGGAGGAGCTGGAGGTGGCGTGCGCGGCGCTCACGTGCGCGCTCGAGGAGCAGGCGCACGCGCACGAGACGGCGGAGGAGCGGCGCGAGGACCGCGACCCGGCCGCCGTCATCTCGTCGCAGCCGATGGCCTGACGGCGCAGGGCCCGCGGGTCTGAAACACCCCCCGTCGCGGGCCGACGGGCGATGGTCACGGATGCCCCGGACGGGCATCAACGGAGTGCAACGCGTTCCCGCAACCGGACACAGGAGACGCGATGAGCACCCGCTCCCAGTTGCAGTACGACGAGACGATCATCGGCCCGGAGACCTACTCCGAGCAGACGAGGCTTCCTCGCTACGAGGACCTCGACGGCATGCAGGTACGCGACGCCGACGGCGACAAGATCGGCACGGTCGACGACATCTACACCGACGAGCGCGGCGGGTACGCGCGCTACCTGGCGGTGAAGACCGGCTGGTTCGGCTCGAAGCGGCACATGATCCCGGTGGACGACGTCCGCATGGAGGGGGCGACGACCGCTGGCTCGTGGTGCCGTACGACAAGGACCACCTGCGCGAGGGGCCGACGTTCGACACGAACGAGGACTTCACGCGCGAGCACGAGACGTCGACGTACGGCCACTACGGCCGCACCGGCTACTGGGACGCGATCCGCGCCCGCCAGACCACGCCGGCGCCGACGCCGGAGATCGCCGAGGCCGAGGCGGAGGACGCGATCCGCCGCGGCGACGACCCGCGTCGCGTGGCCGTCAAGCGCTGGGGCGTCTGACCGCCGCAGGCGGCGCACCCCACGGACCGGCCGGGGGCCCGCGGGAGCGGGCCCCCGGCGCGTGCGCGTTCAGTCCGCGGGGGTGGCGGGCTCCGGGAAGGGCCGCTTCGCCTCCGCGACCTCCTCGGCGCGGCGCTTCTCCTCCAGCCCGCGGCCCTCGATGTCGACCTCCGGGACGATCCGCGCGAGCCACCCGGGCAGCCACCACGTGCCGCGCCCCATCGAGACGAGCAGGGCGGGAGCGAGCACCAGCACCATCGCCGCCGCCAGGAACACGGCGGTCGCCAGGCCGACGCCGAACTGCTTGACGGTGGGGTCGCCGTTCAGCACGAAGCTGCCGAACACGCCGATCATGATCAGCGCCGCCGCGACGATCACGGGCGCGCTGGCCGCCATGCCGCCGGCGACGGCCGCGCGCTCGTCCTTGCCGCCGCGGCGGTGCTCGGAGATCTGCGACAGCAGGAACACCTGGTAGTCCATCGAGAGGCCGAACAGCACGGCGAACATCATCAGCGGCACGTAGCTGGCGATCGGCACCGTGTCGCGGGTGGTCTCGACGCCGAACAGCCCGATGCCCCATCCCCACTGGAACGCGGCGGTCAGCACGCCGAACGCGGCGCCCACGCACAGCAGGTTGGTCACCGCCGCCTGCAGCGGCACCAGCAGTGAGCGGAACGCCACCAGCAGCACCAGGACGCTCAGCCCCAGCACCGTCGCGATGACCAGGGCCAGGCGCGACGAGATCTTGGCGGCCAGGTCGACGTTGGCGGCGGTCGACCCACCGACGTAGGCGCGGAGGTCCGTTCCGGCCGTTGCCGTGGGGATCACCGTGGAGCGGACCGTCTTCACCAGGTCGGCGGTCTCCGTGGCGGCGGGGGCGGTGGTGGGGACGGCGGTGAAGATGGCGGCGTCGCCGCCCGTGTTGATGTCGGGCGGGGAGAGCACCGCGATGCCGGGGGTGTCGGTCAGGGCGTCCTGCAGCGCCACCAGGCGCGGGTCGGTGCCGCGGGAGTCGCCGCCCGCCTTGGTGAGCGTTGCGGTGAGCTGCTTCTTCAGCGCCTCCGCCTGCTTCTGCTGCTGCTGGGCCTGGGCCTGGAGCGCCTCGAGGTCGGCCTTCTGGGCCTGGAGGTCGGCGGCCTGCGCCTTCAGTGACGCCGCCTGGCGCGTCAGCTCGGCGGCCTGGGCCACGAGGGACGCCTTCTGGCGGTCGAGCTGCGCGGCCTCGGCGGCGATGGTGCGCACCTGCCGCGCCAGGCTGCGGGCCTCGTTCACGATGGTGGGGTTGGCGCGCCGCTGCGCCGCGGCCTGGCGGCGGAGGGCGGCGGCCTGCGCCGTCTGGGCGCGTTCGTCGGCGCGGGCGGCCTGGATCTGCTGCCGCAGGGCCGCCGCCTGCTGCTCCAGCGCGGCGATCCGGTCCTGCACCCGCTGGCGGTCCGCGGGGTCGGCGATGCCGGGCAGCTGCGCCCTGGCGGCCTGGATGGCGGCGAGCAGCTGCTGCAGCCGCTGCTCGGCGGCGCGGCCCGTCGAGGCCGCCTGCCGCGCCCGGGTGAGGAACGTCTCGGCCCGCGTCAGCAGGACGGCGCGGCGCCCCTCGATCTGGGCGATCTGGCGCTGGATCTGCGCGAGCTGGGCCTCGGCGGCGTTGCGCTGGGTGCGCAGTGCGGCGGCCTGGCGCTCCAGGTCGGCCTGCTGGGCGAGCAGCGCGGCCTGCTGCCGTTCCAGCTGGGCCTGCTGCGCCTGGAGCGCGGCCGCCTGCTTCTGGAGCGCCGCCTGCTGCGCCTGACCCTCCTTCTGCTCCTGCTCCAGCTCGGCCTGGAGGGCGTTGGCCTGGTCGAGCTGCTGCTGCACCGCCGGGTCGGTGGTCGCGGGGGTGCCGAGGGCGACGGAGACGAGCAGCGGGCCGTTGTACCCCACGCCGTAGCCCTCGGTGATCAGGTCGTAGGCCTGGCGCTCGGTGGTGTCGGTGGGGGTCGCGCCGATGTCCTCCTGGCCGAGGTTCAGCGACAGCACGGGGATCGCGAGGATCCCGAGCGCGATCACCGACGCCGCGATCGCCACGAACGGGTGGCGGGTGACGGTGCCGCCCCAGGCGGCCCACATGCCGGTGCCGGCCGGCTTGGTGGGCGGGCGCAGCCAGGCGGGGAGGCGCAGCCTGTCGATGCGGGGGCCGAGCAGGGCGAGGACGGCGGGCAGCAGGGTGATCGCCGCGAGCACCGCGGTGAGCACCGCGACGGCCGACGCGTATCCGAGCGAGGTGACGAGCGGGATGCCGGCGACGGCGAGCGCGACGAGCGCGATCACGACGGTGCCGCCGGCGAACGCGACCGCACCGCCGGAGGTGGCGACCGTCAGCGCGATCGACTCGTTCGTCTCCATCCCCTCGGCGAGCTGCCGGCGGTGCCGGTTGACGAGGAACAGGGAGTAGTCGATCCCGACGCCCAGCCCGATCATGGTCGCGAGGGTGGGGGCGATGTCGGGGATGCCGACGACGTGCCCCATCAGCCCGATGCCGGTGAGGCCCACGATCAGGCCGGCGAGTGCGGTAACGATCGGGATGCCCATCGCCACGGCGGTGCCGAAGGCGAAGCTCAGGATGATCATCGCGGCGACGATCCCCACGAGCTCGCTGCTCTCCGTCTCCGGTTTCGAGAGCTCCGACCCGATCGAGCCTCCGGCGGCCACCTGGATGCCCGTCCCCCGGACAGGGGCCTCGGCCAGGTCGAGGATCTCCTGCGCCTCGTCGGTGGTGAGGTCGGCGGAGTTGATGTCGAGCAGCACCGGGATGAACGCGGTGGTGTCGTCCTTCGCGATCTGGGCGCCGTTGTTCTGGCCGAAGGGGTTGGGCGCGCTGACGACGTCGGGATGCGCCTGGAGGGCCTTCGTCGCCCTGGCGATGGCGTTCTTGCGCGCGTCGGTGTCGATCTTCCCGGACTCGGCGTGGAAGACGATGGGGCTCTTGCCGTTCTGCTGCGGCGGGAACTTCGCGGCGAGCAGGTCGGTCGCCCGCTGGCTGTCGGTCCCCGGGAGCGTGAGGTCGTTGGTGGTGAGCGCCCCGATGCGCCCCACCAGCAGCACCATCAGCACGATCACCGCGAGCCAGCCGATGATCACGGGCAGGGGGTGGCGGGCCACCCAGTGCCCCAGGCGGTGGAGGAACGCGGCCATCTCGGGGCGCGACGCTATCCGGTACGGGGGGGTGCGGGAAAGGCGGGGTGTGGCGGCGGGTGCGGCGGTCCGCCGCCGCGTGGCAACCTGCCCCGGTGACCGTGGACCTCCAGTCGCTCGTCATCATCGCGATGCTCGCGGTGCTGGCGCCGATCATCGCCGACGTCCCGCGCCGGTTCCGGGTGGCGATCGTGGTGGTCGAGATCGTCCTCGGCATCATCGTCGGGCCGGACGTGCTGGGCGTGGTGGAGACCGACCCGTTCATCGACGCGCTCGCCAACATCGGCTTGGCGGCGCTGTTCTTCCTGGCGGGGTCGGAGATCGAGCTGCAGCTCATCCGCGGCCGTCCGCTGCGGCTGGCGGCCGGCGGGTGGCTGGCGTCGCTGATGATCGGCGCGGCCGCCGCGGTGGCCCTGGAGGCGACGGATGTCATCCAGGACCCGGAGATCGTGGCCATCGCGCTTGCGACGACGGCGTTGGGGGTGCTGGTGCCGATCCTGAGGGACGAGGGGATGATGGGCACCCCCTTCGGGACGATGGTGATGGCGGCCGGGTCGGTCGGCGAGGTGGGGCCGATCATCCTGGTGTCGATCTTCCTGACGGCGACGAAGAACAGCCTGACCGCGGCGGTGCTGCTCGCGGCGTTCGTGGTGGTGGCGGTGGGGCTGGCGATCGCGGCGCCGCACATCCACATCCGCACGGTGGAGCGGCTGATCCGGGAGACGATGGAGGCGAGTGGTCAGCTCGCCGTGCGGATCTGCCTGCTGCTGCTGGTCAGCCTCGTGTTCCTCGCCGTCGAGCTGGACCTGGAGCTGGTGCTGGGGGCGTTCGCGGCGGGGGTGATCTACGCCGTCGCCACCCGGGGCGCCCCGGGTGCCGCGGTGCTGAAGACGAAGCTCGACGCGATCGCCTTCGGCTTCCTCGTCCCGATCTTCTTCATCCGCAGCGGCCTGACGTTCGACCTTTCGGGCCTCCTCGACAGCCCGGCGGCGATGGCCCAGGTGCCGATCTTCATGTGCCTGTTCCTGATCGCCCGCGGAACCCCGGCGGTGTTCGAGGCGCGCCACCTGGGCCGCGACGCGATCCTCCCGCTCGGCTTCCTGTCGGCCTCGACCCTCCCCCTGGTGGTCACGATCTCCGAGGCGGGCGTGCGGGAGGGGCAGCTCGGCAGCGCCACCGCCGCGGCCCTGGTGGGCGCCGCCATGCTGACCGTCCTGGTGTACCCCGCGGTCGCCCTCGCCCTGATGGGCCGCCGCCAGCCCCAGCGGGAACCCTCCGACGACCCCGAACCCGAGGCCCTGTAACCCGCCCCGTGCGTCATGCTGGACCCGAGGGCGTGTAGCTCAGCTGGTCAGAGCAGGGGACTCATAATCCCTGGGTCGCAGGTTCGAGTCCTGCCGCGCCCATCGCATCGGACGTCTGGACAAGTTGGTCGTTGCGGACAGGCTTCGAGGAAACCGTCCCGCAAGCACACACCGTCGATGATCACTCGCGCCCGCGAACGACGTGTTGCGAGAGGCGACGAACGGGGATCGGGTGCAACGTTCAGTCGGCGGCGGGACGATCGCCGTCCGGGGCCTCCGGCGCATCGGCGTCGCTCCATTCGCTCGGCGGCGACGCGGGGCAGGCCGACGGCGGCGGCTCGTCGGCCGCCTCCGGCCGAACCCGTGCGAAGAAGCGATCGCGGGCGGCCCGGAACGCCGCCCAGTCACCGAGCGGGAACGGGTCGTCGAGGCCGCTCATCGCGCAACACCGGCCGGCATCGTCAGGTACCGGGTCACCAGGTACTCCTCGATGCCTTCGGCGCCGCCGGATGAGCCGAAGCCCGAGTGGCCGACGCCGCCGAAGGGGGCGGAGGCGCACGAGACGCGGCCGCGGTTGATGCCGACCATTCCCGCCTTGATCGAAGCTCCCAGGCGCATCGCGCGCTCGAGGTCGGATGTGTAGAGGTAGGCGGCGAGGCCGGCGACGTGGTCGTTCGCGAGCCGCAGGGCTTCGTCCTCCGTGTCGAACGGTGCGATGGCGACGATCGGGCCGAAGATCTCCTCGCGCATCACGCGGGCCTCGTGGGGGACGTCGGCGAGGACGACCGGCGCGAAGAAGTGGCCGACGCCGGGGACCGGGCCACCAGCGAGGACGACCCGCGCGCCGCGGACAACCGCGTCGTCGACCAGCGCGGTGAGGCGCTCGACCTGGCGGGCGGAGATCATCGGCCCGCACCCGACGCCAGAGCGGGTGCCGGGGCCGATCCGCACCTGACCGATTCGCTCGGTCATGCGGCGGGTGAACTCCTCGTACACCGCCCGCTCGATGTAGAAGCGGTTCGCCGCGGTGCATGCCGCCCCGCCGTTCCGCATCTTGGCCGAGGCGGCGCCGTCGATGGTGGCGTCCATGTCGGCGTCGGCGAACACGAGGAAGGGTGCGCAACCGCCGAGCTCGGCGGAGACGCGCAGGATCTTGTCGGCACTCCGCTCGATCAGGTGTCGGCCGACGGCCTCGGAGCCGGTGAAGGTCAGCTTCCGGATCCGGCCGTCGGCGAGGAGCGGGTCGGTTGCGTGATCCTCGGATGAGACGACGACGTTGAGCACCCCGGCCGGCAGGCCGGCCTCGATGAGGATCCGCCCGAGCGCGAGCGCCGACAGCGGCGTCAGCGACGAGGGCCGGAGCACGACGGTGCAACCGGCGGCGATCGCCGGGGCGACGCCGCGGGCGGGAACGGCCAGAGGGAAGTTCCAGGGAGTGACGATCAGGCACGGCCCGACCGGGCTCTTCACCACGAAATGCGTGCTCTGCCCATCGGGGGCGACCTGAGTGCGCCCAGAGGCGCGGGTCGCCTCCTCGGCGAACCACTCCAGATATTCGGCGGAGAGCTCCACCTCCGCCTCCGACTCGGCGAGGGGCTTCCCCATCTCGGCGGTCAGAAGCTCGGCCATCTCGTCGATCTGGTTCCGCAGGGCGTCCGCGGCGCGGCGGAGGATCCGCGCCCGCTCGCGCGGCGCACTGGTGGCCCAGATCCGCTGAGCGGCGACGGCCGCCTCCAAGGCGGCCATGCAGTCGGCGGGACTCGCGTCGGCGACCTCGGCGATCACGCGTCCCGTCGCCGGGTCCTCGACCTCGAGGACGCGACCGTCGGTGGCCTCGACGAACGAGCCGTCGATCAGCAGACCAGTCGGGCACGCCTCGACCTCGGACAGGAGGCCGAGGTCCTTCTCGGTGACGAAGGAGCCTGCGTCTGTCGTGGTGTTGGGGGCGAGTGCGACGGGCGACATCTCGAGTCTCCTGGTGCGGTCTCCAGACTGCGAAACCGACGCTAGGAACGGCGCCCTACAGCTCACTTACGGCCCCTCTTACGGCGCCCTCGACCCACGGCCCCGCACGCTCCGGCGGTGCGTCGTGGAGCGCCCACGTCTCGCAATGCGCACCACCCAGAGGGCACGGGCTTGCGTTCAGAACGGCGCCGGGTCGAAACTCGCGAACGATGGCCCCGAGCGGGATCCTGCTGACGCGCCTGCTGCCCCCGCGGCTGCCGTCGGACTGTCTGCCTCGGCCATCGCTCACCGCCCGGCTCGTCGCGGGCATGGATGGCCGACTCGTCACCGTCCTCGCCGGCGCCGGCTACGGCAAGAGCACGATCGTCGCCGAGGCCCTCACAGAGACCGCGACGCCGTCGGTCTGGATGTCATGCGACGAACGCCTCGGCGGCGCACCCGACCTTCTCGCGCACATCGCGGCAGGATTCGAGCGGCTCGTGCCCGGCTTCGGAGCGGCGCTGCGGTTCGAAGGACCCATCGGACTGCAGGTCACCGCACTCTGCAACGAGCTGGTCGCGACCGTCGGCGACGAGACGATCCTGGTCCTCGACGACGTCCATCTCCTCGACGAGTCCGCGAGCGGTGCGATCGCCGAACTGCTCCGCGACCTGCCGCCAAGTGTCCATCTCGTCCTGGTCGGCCGTGCGCCGCTCGCGTTCCCCGTCGGCAAGCTCCGCGCGGGCCAGCTTCTCGAAGTGACCGAGTCCAGCCTTGCGCTCTCGGACGATGAGGTCTCCGCGCTCTGGCGCGCCGAGGGGGGCGACGATGACCCTGAAACCCTCGCGCGGGTCCGTGAGCGGACCGAAGGATGGGTGACCGGCGTGATCCTGGCCGCCCAAGCTGGCGACGCCGATTTTCAACGGCGCAGCGACTCCCGTCAGCTCTTCGCGTACCTCGCCGAGGAGGTGTTGACGGCCCAGTCCGTCGAGATCCAGGACTTCATCCTCCAGACTGCGCTCTTCGAGCGGTTCTCGCCCGATCTTGTCGCCACGCTCGTCCCTGGGGCCGATGCCCGGGAGATGTGCCGGGATCTCGTCGATCGGCATCTCTTCGCCATTCGCCTCGAAGCCGAGGGGGAGTGGTATCGGTACCACCACCTCTTCCAGGCGTTCCTGCGTGAGCGGGTCGCTGACCTCGAGCCCCAGCTCCTGCCGGAGATGCACCGCCGCGCCGCCGCCTGTTGGGTCGCCCACGACCAGCCGCGCGAGGCCATCGACCATCTCCTGCTCGCCGGCGACCTCGAACACGCCGCCGATCTCATGGAGTCGGTCGCCGACGAGATGCGCTTCGGGCCGCAATCAGGAGTCCTGCTCCGCTGGACGGCGCTCCTGCCGGAGGATCTCTTCCAGGGGCGGCCCGGGTTGACGCTCGCCCGGGCGATCGTGACGTTCTGGGGCGATCAGCCGGCCGCCTTCGAGATGCTCGGTCAGGCGGTCGGGGACCTGATCGAGTCGGGGGACCACGATCGGGCGGCCGAGGCATTCTTCATGCTCATCTACGCCCAGCTCGGGAGCGGAACCCGGCAGGCCCACGCCATCGAGGTCGGCTACCGGCTGCTGCCGCAGATCGACGCCTCGGCTCCGCTGCTTCCGGCGTGCATGGTCCTGATGGCGTCGGAGCTCGGCTGCGCGGCACGCTACGACGAAGCGGACGCGATGCTGGGACGGGTCCTGACCCTCCCCCTGCCGGCGATCGATCCGCTCGGCCAGGGATACCTCGCGTCGGCGCGGGCGCTCTTCATGGACCATCCCCGCGGCCACTCCAAGCAGGCCCTCGCGACGATCGAGTGGGTCATCGATCTCTTCGAGCGGCACAAGCGCAACGACGTGCTCGCCTACATCTTCGCGCTGCGCATCTACCGAGCGATCATCCTCAACCAGCTGGGTCGTTACGACGAGGTCCTCGTCGAGCTGGACACGATCATGGAGACCGCCCGCGAGCGAGGCATCACCGGTGGCGGAGAACGGGGGCGCCAGAAGCTCGAGGCGGTCGCTCTCGCGGGCTTGGAGCGATGGGACGAGCTCGAGATCCTCCTCGCCAACACCGAGCCACTCGACGCGATGCGCGGCGCCTCCTACGGCTTTCGAACGCGCGCCCCTGCGGCGCGTCTCGCTGCGCACCGCGGCGACACCCGAGCGGTCGCCCATCACGCCGGCCTCGTCATCGATTACGTCGAGGCGTTCGGTTTCTCATTCGACACTCCGGGTTGGATCTGCGACGTCGCAGGAGCAGCGCTGAAGGTCGGCCTCGATGACGAGGCGCGGCGGCTCCGTCTTCACGTCCTCGAGGGCGCTGAGCGGGCGCAGAGTCCGTGGGCGCGCGCCAGAGGGCAACTCCTTGGAGCCGTCGTCCTCCAGGGCTCAGATGCGGAGGAAGCCCTGAGTGAGGCGCTCGACCTGACGGCCGAGTGGGATCTCCCGGAGATCTGGACGCGCCGCGATCGAGCGCTCGCCGGGCCATTGCTCGCCCGCGCAATCATGCAGGGGCTCGGCCCGACCGACCTCGCCGCAACGCTCGCCGCGCGAGCCGGCGGAGAGGTCCTCGAGCAATGCGCCGAGGCCCTCGTGGCCGCCGGCTCGCGTGACGCTGCGGACCGCCTCCTCCAGGCCATGGAGGCCACGAGAGTCAGCGACCCCGATGTGAGTGATGCGCTTCGTGGACTCACGCAGCCGTCCGCCGTGGACCCGGCGGTGGCGGTCGATCGGCCCCCGCTGACGATCCTGGCCCTCGGTGGCTTCCTCGTCAGACGAGGAG
Organism: Miltoncostaeaceae bacterium; assembly: GCA_036826475.1. Taxonomy (GTDB): domain Bacteria; phylum Actinomycetota; class Thermoleophilia; order Miltoncostaeales; family Miltoncostaeaceae; genus Miltoncostaea. Next base: position 52,444 of record DAISWG010000003.1, read on the forward strand.
ACGAGGCGGTTCCGGTCTCGGCCTTCGGCAGGGAGCGGGCCCGAGCGGTGTTGGCGGCTCTCGTCTGCGCCGGCGGGCCGGTGCATCGCGAGCGCCTCGTCGACTGGCTCTGGCCCGATCTCGACCTCGAGCGCGGTCTGCGGGCCCTCCACGTCACCCTCCACGGATTGCGGCGTGCGCTGGAACCGGAGCTCGGGCGCGGATCCGCCGCCCGCTCGGTGATCCGCTCGGAAGGCGAGAGCTACCGGCTCGTCCTGCGCGACGGTGACCGGGTCGACGTCGAGCAGTTCATGGCGTTGCTCCGTCGGCCTCCCGGTGAGAGCGAGCGCGAGACCCTCCGGCGGCTCCAGGCGGCCGAGCGGGCCTACCGCGGGCCGCTGTACCCGGAGTGGCCCTACGCCGACTGGGCGGAGTCGCGGCGGCGCGAAGTCGAGCTGAGCTACTCCACGGTGCTCAGCGCCCTCGCCGACCTTCACCTGGCCGCAGGCGCGCAACAGGAGGCGCTTGTCTGCCTGGAGCGGCTGGTAGCGCTCGAGCCCGAGCGCGAGGCCTTTCACCGGTCGCTCATGGCGGCCTACGCGCAGGCAGGCGAGAAGGCGCTTGCCCTGCGCCAGTACCACGCATGCCGCTCGACCTTGAGGCGCGAACTCGGCGTCGAAGCGAGCGCCGAGACCCGGGCGCTCTACCAGCTCATCCTCGAGGATCAGCCAATCCCAGACTCGGCGGCGCTCGCGGCCGCCTGAGCGGGCGCGAGCCGTAAGTGAGCTGGAAGGGCTCGCCCATACCGTCGTGACCGAGCCGCCGACGCGGCTCCGTGACGACGAGAGGTGACGCGATGGCCCTCGCACCGCAGCTCCACCCGAACGACGACGCGACTGCCCGCCGTCGGTTCCTCAGTCGCCTTCACGCACCGGCTCATCTCCACCACAGGAGGACGATCATGGGACTGTCGGAGTTCGTCGACGCATGGAACCGGCAGCAGCCGGACGACATCGCCGCCCAGTTCACCCCCGACGGGATCCGTCACCAGTTCTCGTTGCCCGAGGCGCGCCTCGCAGGGCGCGATGCGATCGCCCAGGGCGTCGGGGCGATCATCCAGGCCGTGCCCGACGCCACGCTCGAGGTCCGCTCCCTGATCGAGGGCGCCGACGGCCGCGTGGTCGTCGAGTGGACCTTCTCAGGCACGCACGAGAACGACTTCCCCGGCATGCCCGCGAGCGGCGCGACCGTCGTGCTGCCCGGAGTCAGCGTCTACACGCTCGCCGCTGACGGGCTCATCGCGCTCGAGAACGCCTACTGGGACACCGCGACGCTGCTGTCCGCAGCGGGCGTCCTCGGATGAGCGTCGCCGAGATCATCGACCGCCAGCTCGCGGCATGGAACGCGCAGGACGCCGACGCGGTGGCCGCCGACTTCGGCCCCGACAGCACCTACTGGTCGCCCACCGTCCCGCACGGGGATCTGGCGGGCCCGGCAGCGGCGCACGCCGACGCGGCGATGCTCTTCACCGCATTCCCGGACTTCGCTCTCGTCGAGCGCGGCCGCCTGGTGGATGGCGACCGGACGGCGGCGCTCTGGTGGGACGTCACAGCCACCTTCCGCGGTCCACTCGAGCCACCGGGCTTCGCGCCGACCGGCGGTCCGGTGACCAATCACGGTGTGACCTGGGTCCAGGCGGAAGGCGATCGGATCACTCGCTTGCACCTGTACTTCGACGTCAACGAGCTCGGACGGCAGATCGGCGCGATCCCGCCGCCGGGAAGCGCCGGCGAGAAGATGGTCGTGACCTTCCAGAAGCTGACCGCCAAGGGACTGCGAAAGCGCGACTGGTCGCACTGAGCGCGCGCATCGCGCGGTGGCGGGGAAGGTGTAGTTCGCCGCCCATCCCCGCTCCCGCGACGCCCCCCCGGTGGCTCGGCTCCACGGGCGCGGCGTGGGAACAACGGCGTGAACATCAGCCGTCGATCGCAGCCGAAACCGTTCGTTCGCCATCGGCCAAGCGATTGGCCCCCTTGCAGCAAACGCGTCACCAGGCGATGTTCCTCGAAGCCTCGGACCGACCCTCATGATCCCTGGGTCGCCTGAGTCCTGCCGCGCCCATCGTCAGCCGTCAGGGGCCGACGCAGTCGTCCCACTCGCGCGCCGAGAGGCCGTGGCGGAGCGACAGGCGCATCTGCCGGAGATGTGCGCGGAACGCGGCCCCGTCGCCGGGGCCGAGGGCCTCCCCCAGGCGGGCGTCGAGGTCGGCGAGCAGCGGGCGGGTCGACGCGAGGACGGCGCGCCCCTGGTGCGTCACCGTGACGGCCCGGCGGCGGCGATCTGTGGTGCTCTCGCGCCGCGCCACCAGGCCGCGCTCCTCCAGTTGCTGCAGCACGGTGGTCGCGTGGGCGGAGCTCATGCCGAGCACGCGGATCAGGTCGACCGCGTGGGCGGTGCCGCCCTCACGGCCGGCGACGACCCGCAGCACGTTGAACTGGCTGACGCCCAGGCCGACGCGGTCCCGCAGCTCGCGCTCCAGCACCTGGCCCAGCTCCAGGCCCGTCATCAGGAGCTCGTTCACGACGCCCGGCGCGTCGTTGTTGCCCTCAGGGCTCATCTGCGGGTAGCGTAGCTCGCCACATTGCTTGATAGCGAGCTATCTACGAGGAGAAGTCGCGATGACCCTGTCCGGGAAGGTGGCCCTGATCACCGGCGGCAGCAAGGGGCTCGGCTACAGCGCCGCCCTGGAGTTCGCCCGCAACGGCGCGTCGGTGACCATCACCGGGCGCGGGCGGGAGGCCCTCGACGGCGCGGTCGCGGACGCCGCCGGGCAGGGGGTCACCCTCGACGCGATCCAGGGTGACGTCTCGTCCGAGGACGACTGCCGTCGCACGATCGACGAGGTGCTGACGCGGCACGGCCGCATCGACGTGCTCTTCAACAACGCCGGCGTGCTCTTCGCGGGCACGTCCTGGGAGACGCCCGTCGACGTGTGGGACCTGACGATGGCGGTGAACGTCCGCGGCACCTGGCTGATGTCGCGGGGGGTGATCCCGCACATGCTCGAGCGGGGGAGCGGGGCCATCATCAACAACAGCTCCGTGCTGGGTCTGAAGGCCTGCCCGGGGGCCGCCGCCTACAACACGAGCAAGGGGGCGATCACCCAGCTCACCCGGTCCATGGCCCTCGAGCTCGCCGGGACCGGCGTCCGCGTGAACGCCATCTGCCCGGGCACCATCGTCACGCCGATGGTGTCGGAGGTCTTCGCCGGCGCGCCCGACCCGGAGGCGGCGGAGGCCTTCTTCCTCGCCCAGCACCCGATCGGGCGGTTCGGCACCGAGGAGGAGATCGCGCGCGCCTGCCTGCTCCTCGCCCAGGACGGCCTGGACTTCATGACCGGGTCGATGCTCTCCATCGACGGCGGGTGGGGCGCCCGGTAGGCCCCGCCACCCGGGTCGGCGCGCCTCAGACCAGCTCGGGGTCCTGGACCACCTCGACGAGGCTCGGCCCCGGGTGGGCGAGCGCCGCGGCGAGCGCGGCGTCCAGGTCGCCGCGGCGCGTGACGCGGATGCCCTGGGCGCCGCACAGCTCGGCGTAGGCGGCGAAGCCGGGGTTGGCGAGACCCGTCTCCCAGACGTCCCACATGCCGGCCCGCTGCTCCTTGCTGATCTTGCCGAGCTCGCCGTTGTTCAGCAGGACGTGGGTGATCGGCATGCCGTACTTCACCGCGGTCGTCAGCTCGCCCATGTACTGCCCGAAGCCCCCGTCGCCGGTGACGCACACGATCGGCCGGTCGGGCGCGGCGCACCATGCGCCCATGGCCGCCGGGTACCCGAAGCCGATCGAGCCGAGATAGCCACTCATCAGCACCGACTGGCGGGAGCACTCGAAGTAGCGCCCGAACGAGTAGGTGTTGTTGCCCACGTCCACGGCGATCACCGCGTCGTCCGGAACCAGCCGGCTCATGGCCGCGAAGAGCGACGCGGCCGAGAGCCCGTTGCCGCGGTCGTCGGCCTCGCGGCGCGCCTTCTCGGCCCGCCACATGGCCCACCGCCGGGCGATCTCCGGCCGGCGGTCCTCCGGCGGCGGCGCGCCCTCCAGGGCGTCCAGCAGCAGCCGTGCGGTGACCGCCAGATCGCCCTGGACCGGCACCTCCACCGGGTGGAAGCGCCCGAGGGCCATCGGGTCGGCGTCCACCTGGATGGTCGGGATCTTCGGCGTGATCCCCGTGTGGTTGGAGAAGGAGGCCCCCATCACCAGCAGCAGATCGGCCTCGTTCATGAACCAGCTCGCGATCGGCGTGCCGCTGCGCCCGAGCACGCCGCAGCCGAGGGGGTGATGGTCGGAGATCACGCCCTTCCCCTTGAACGTCGTCAGCACCGGGGCGTTCAGGCGCTCGGCGAGCGGCAGCACCGCATCCATGTCGAAGCGCGCGCCGTGCCCCACGATGACCACCGGCCGCCGGGCCGCCCGCAGGCGCTCCGCGGCCGTGGCCAGGGCGGCGGCGGGCGGCGCGATGCCGGCGGCGCCGACCCGCCCCTGCGGGCCCCGCGCGACGGCGCCCTCCCGGGCGGGCCGCGTCTGCACGCCGTCGGGGAAGACGAGGTGCGACACGTCGCGGCCCACGATCGCGTGCTTCAGGGCGAGGGCCATCAGTTCCTCGTGGCGGCTCTCGGGATGGACCGTCTGCCCCCAGGCGGCCACCCCGCCGTAGGCGGCGCGCAGGTCGACCTCCTGGAAGGCGCCCGGGCCCAGCACCTGCAGGTCCACCTGCCCCGTCAGCGCCAGGATCGGCGCGCGGTCGACCTTCGCGTCCCACAGCCCGGTGAGCAGGTTGGTTGCGCCGGGCCCCGCGATCGACAGGCACGCGGCGGGCCGCCCCGTGAGCTTCGCGAACGCCGACGCGGCGAAGCTGGCGGCGCCCTCGTGCCGGATGCCGATGTAGGTGAGGTCGCCCGCCTCGACCCGGCGGCGGACGGCGTCGGCGAGGCCCAGGTTGGAGTGGCCGACCATGCCGAACACGTGGGTGACGCCCCACGCGACCATCGTCTCGACCATCAGGTCGGTGACGGTGCGGACGTGCGGCGGCTCCGGCGGGATCTCCACCCAGATCCCGTCGTCGCGGACCTCGACGGGGAACGTGGCGACGCCCGAGTCGTCGTGCCCGCCCGGCGCCCGTCCCGTGATCGGGCAGTAGTCCCAGCCGTGCCAGGGGCAGCGCAGCCAGCCGTTCTCGATGGCGCCCTCGCCCAGCGGGCCGCCCTGGTGCGGGCAGCGGTTGTCGAGCGCGCCGTACCGGCCCTCGTGGTGGGTCATCGCCAGGCTGCGGTGCCCGGCGGTCACCGTGGTCACGCGCCCCTCGGGGAGGTCGTCCGGGCCGAGGACCCGGTGCCAGACCGGGGTGGAGCCGTTCGGATCTGCGGGCATCGGACCTCCTCGGCGTGCCGCGCCCCCACGCCGCGGCGCGGGGGCGCGGCAGGGTTGCTCAGACCTCCTTCACACGCGCGTTCAGCGCGGCCTCCAGCTCGGGCGTGATCTCGGCCGGGCCGCCGTGGTGGTCGTGGTGGTGGGCCGCGGCGCGCTTGATCAACCCCGCGGCCGTGTCCTCCCGGAAGGTCTCGTCGCAATCGGAGCAGTTGTATTCGAACGCCATCTCGGTCCCCCTGTCTCGACTCCACCGACGGCGCGACAGGCGCCGCGTCGACCATGGAGTCCCCGCGAGCGCCCCCGCGTTACAGGGCCCGGCGGGTCAGTCCGGGCCGTCCGTGAGGTCCAGGCGCCCGGCCAGCCAGCGGGCCTGCGCCGTGCGCTCCGCAGCCGCGCCCTCGGGATACCGGCCGGGGCCGGCGACGAGCGCCGCGATGCGGGCGCCGATGTAGCCGGCCGCCCCGGCGGCGGTCACCGGCGGCAGATCCGCCGTGACGCACCGGTGCAGGTCGTCGAGGTACCCGCGCGTCAACTCGCCGTCGGCGCCGACCGGGCCCCCTGCGGCCCGTCCCCGCGCACGCGCCTCGCAGTCGCGCGCGAAGTCGACCGCGCACGGGTCGTCCCAGGCCGCGACCCGGGCGACCAGCCGGCCGCGGGCCCCGCTCGTCAGGCGCCGCTCCCTGCGGACGTCGCCGTCCAGCTCGACCACCCACAGCGCCTCGTCGATGGCGAACGGCAGATCCCCGATCCGGAGCGCGCGCACCCGCCCGCCCAGCGGAGACGGCGCCGGCGCCGCCGTCCAGGCGCCCGGCCCCGACGCCGTGGGGGGCGGCCAGTCCGCGCCGTCGCATGCCCCCCGGCCCCCAGCCGACGTGAAGCCGTAGCCCCGCACCGGTCAGCCGTGCGTCTCGCCGCGGAAGGCGCGCATCAGCGCGTCCATCGTCTCGGGCGGCACGTCCGACTCCGTGAGACGACCCGTGGCCCGCACCGTCGCGCGCATCTGGGACAGGTACTCGCGGCACGGCGGGCAGTACGAGAGGTGCTCCTCGAAGCGGTCGCGCAGGTCCTCCTCCAGCGCCCCCTCCAGGTAGTCGGTGATCAACGCGACGATCCGGGCGCACGAGAGCTCGCCGAACCGGCGCTCAAGGCTGTCGCCGTTGCCGCTCACCCGGCCTCCACCGCCCCCAGGTAGGCGTCGAGCGCCGCCCGCACCCGGGTGCGGGCCCGGTGCAGCAGCACCCGCTGGTTCCCGTCGGTGAGATCCATCCTCCGGCAGACCTCCTCGGCCTCGACCCCCAGAACGTCCCGCAGCGTGATGACCTCCCGCTGCACCGGCGGCAGGTCGGCGATCGCCGCGTCCAGCACCGCGCGGCTCTCGGCCGCCAGCAGACGCGCCTCCGGAGCATTCCAGGGCTGCGGGGCGATCGCCCAGTGCCCGGCCCATCGCGGGGCGTCGTCCGGGCGGAAGCGGTCGGCGCCGATGAGGGGCGCGTCGTCCTCCAGCTCCTGGGCCGCCAGCGCCGACATCGGCACCGAGCGCGCCTCGCGGACGCCCCGCGTGCGGGCCCGGTTCGCCAGGATCTGGAAGATCCACGTGCGCACCGACGAACGGGACTCGAAGGCGCCGATGCCGCGGATGACGCCGAGCCACGTCTCCTGGACGACCTCCTCCGCGACGGCCCGGTCGGCCACGAACACGCCCGCGTAGCGCAGCAGGGGCCCGTGGTACCGGCGCACCAGCCACGCGAAGGCGTCCTCGTCGCCGCTGCGCAGCGCATCGACCAGGGTCGCCTCGTCGTCGTAGCCGGCGAGGATCGCCGCCGCCGCATCCAGGGGTGGGGGCACCGGTCAGCCTGTCGCCCGGTGCGGCGCCTAGGCCGCGGCGCCCTCGATGGCGCGCGCGGCCTGCTGCGGCGTCACGGCGTCGGTGTTGACGACGAAGTCGTAGTGCACCGGCAGCTCGTGGTCCACGCCGTAGAAGCGCCGCAGGTAGTCGGCGCGGGCCTCGTCCTCCTTCTTGACCTGCCGGGCCCCGTCGCGCTCGGCGATGTCCCGTGCCTCCGCGACGCGGCGCGCCCGCGTCTCCGGGGACGCCGTCACCAGCACCCGCAGGACGTCGCGGTCCGCGAGGGCGAAAGACGCGGCGTGCGACACGATGACCACCGACCCGCGGTCGGCGAACGCGTGGAGGACCTCGATGATGAGGGCCCGCAGCTCGTGCTCCGCCGGCCCCATCGAGGCCCATCCGTAGCTGACCGCCTCGGGGGACCCGTACTCGGGCCCGGCCGTCGCGAGCCCCGCCAGGAGGCGGTCGACGAGCGGCTTGCGGCGTTCCGCATCCGCGACGACGGCGGGGTCGAGGTCGGCCCAGTCGGCGGCCTCGGCGATGACCTCCTCATCGACGTAGCGGAAGCCCAGGCGCTCGGCGACGGCGCGGCCGACGGCCGTGCCGCCGGCCCCGGGGGCGTGCGAGATGCAGACGGTCTGGCGGGCCACGGACGCTCCGGATCGGCTCGGGGACTGGCGGCGCCACCGCACAAAAGCCCCGCTCCCCCCAGCCCCCCCCCCCCCCGGGGCCGTCCCCCCGAGCGCCGGCGCGCGCGCCCCCCCCCCCCCCCCCGCCCC
>DAISWG010000003.1:60484-77194 GCA_036826475.1 Miltoncostaeaceae bacterium
TGGAACTTGCGCGACAGCGTGGCGGTGGCGGGACCCATTCAAACCCCAAAACCTCGATCAGCGTTTTGGAAGGAAATACCCTTTCCACCCCTCCGACCAACCCGTGCCCGCGGCCCGCCGTTCCCGCCCGCCCCGCCCCGGGGCCGTCCACGCGAGCGCCGACGCGCGCGCTCGCCGCACCCTCCGCGCCCCGGACCGGTCAGGTCCCGTCGCGCTCGGGCTGCGGGGTCGCGAACTCGATGGACTCGACGTCGAGCGTCCACGACTCGGTCTTCCCGCCATCCGCGGTCGAGACGTTGTAGGCGGCGACCACGGCGTTCGCGAGCTCGAGGCGGAGTTCGCGACCGTTGAATTCGACGCGCCCGTCCATCCGCGTGCCGTCCGTCGACGCCCGCAAGAGGGCGGATGAGTGCGGGCCGACCTTCGACGTGACGATCAGCTCGCCGCCGGGTGCCTTGTCGCGCTGCCTCCCGCCCCTGCCGGGGCCCGCCCCGCCCACGCCCCTGGAGGCCGGGAGCTGGACGGCCTCCACCGGGATCGTGCCGATCCCTCCGAGCGTGACCTTCGCGGCGCCCTCGGGCTGGCGGGTCGCGTCCGGGGCCTCCCCCCGCACCCCCGCGGGGAGGGCGCCCACGGCGTGATTGCCGGCGCTCTCCTGGAGCGCGAGCAGCGTGGCGGCGACGTCCCGGCGCGGCGCCGTCTCGTCCCGGCGGGTCGTGCCGTGCCCACCCGGCGCGCGGCCGTGATCGCGACGCTGCATCGTCGGCCGACCGTACCCTGACCGGGCGGCGCGACGCGACCCCGGGCGGCCCGCGGCGCGGGCGTCAGCCTCCGTCGGCGGCGTCCCCCCGCGCCCGGGCCGCGGCCTCGATGTCGAGCAGGACGTCCATCGCGCAGTCCATCGCCGGGTGGCCCACGGCGGGGTGGGCGCGGTTGACGAGGGACCCGGTCCGGCCCCCGATGCTCCATCGCCACGTGACCCTGGCCGGGTCGTGGAGGTGCGGCGGCGCCTCGAGGTCCGCAGCGCTCGTCACGCCGCAGTCATCGAGCGCCCGCTGCGCGCGGGCCATGCCGTCCGGGTCGAGGGTGCAGGCGACGTACCACTCCTCGCCGTCGAAGACCCGCACCCGGCCGTCGCGCTCGTAGACGCGCCAGGTGACGAGGCGCCGCGGCGGGTCCTCGTACCGGATCGACAGGTACGCGCCGGAGAGGTCGGGCGTGGTCATCTCGGGATCGTCCACTGCTTGCCGGTGACCGACTCCAGGCCCTGGAGGAACGGCACGTAATGGCCGCGCTCGACGCGGCCGCCGACGGACATCATGCTGCCGCTGTCGCCGGCCAGCAGGTCGTTGGCGGCATCGGTCCCCAGCTCCGACTCGACGTCGCCGAAGTGCCCCGGCTTGTCGCCGGTGAGCCGGTGCACCTCCTTGTCCTGGTACTCGTCGTCCAGGCCGAACATGTGGCCGGCCTCGTGGGCGGCGGTGTTCTGCGTGACGGTGCCGCCGCCGGTGCCCGAGAGGTTGACGACCTCGACGTCCACCCGCTGGAACCGGGCCTCGTCCGTGGCGTCCTGCTCGCCGGCGCCGCGCGCCTGGCCCTGCGGGGCCCAGCCCATCTTGGACTCGACGTACGCCTCGGCGTTCTTCGCCCGCTCCGTCGCGAGCTTCGTGTTGGCGCTCCGTGTGCCGGGCGTGCTGGCCCGCCCGCGGAAGACGGTGGGGAGGTCCTCGCCGAGGCCGTGCTCCTGCTTGCCGGGCTGCTGAAGGGCACGAAGCTCGCCGACGATCGTGTCGAGCTGGCCGGTGAGGTCCGCCGTGAGGTCGGCGTGCCCGAGCTCGAAGGGGCCCACCTGCCGCACGAACTGCGGCTTCGTGACCGTGTTCTCCTCGGTCTCCGACGGGTCGCGGATGTCGAGCGTCGAGGTGCTGCCCTGCACGAAGGAGCGGAACCGGGGCGCGCCGCGCGGGATCTTGAGGGCCGTCACCGTGTTGTGGGCCTTCGATGCGTCGGGGGCCATCTCGACCACCACCCGGACACCGGCCGACAGCTCCTCGAACCCCGGGGAGGTGCACTGCATGCGGTGCTTCACGCTCCACGCGTCCTGGATGCTGCTGATCATGTCGCGGCTGAACTTCGCCCGTTCGTCGTCGGTCCAGTTGAAGTCGGCGAGCTGGGCGCGGGTGAACCGGTGGGTGTTGTAGGGCGGCTGGCGGCGCAGGGTCCGGTCGAAGTTCTTGAAGGTGACGTGGAGCCGGAGCGTCACGGTGACATCGCCGGAGATCGGCCGCTGGTCCTTCGGCGTGCCGCCCGTCGGCCGGTAGGTGAGGTCGAAGCGCGACCCGCCGAAGGTGAAGTTCGTGCCGAGGAACCGGTCGAGCTCCGGGTTCGCGGGCGCGGCGGCGGGGGCGGGGCCCGGGGGGGCGGGCTGGCGCTGGACCACGCCCCGCGCAGCCCGGTTGCCGGCCGCGTGCTGCAGCGCGAGGACGTGTGCGGGCCCCATCTGCCGCGGTTGCTCGAGCGCCGCCGCCAGGGCCTCCGGCTGCGGCTGGGCGGGCGCTTCGCGACCCGCGTCGGCGTCCCGCCGGCCCGCGGCCGCGGGGGGAGCCGCCGAGTTCGCGCGCTCGGACACCGGCTCCACTGTATGTCGATCCGGTTCGCGGGTTCGAGCCCCGGTGGCGCGCCGCGGCGTCGCGGCCGCCGTTCAGGGCGAACTCCTATCCGTTCTTGGACGAACCTTTACCCGGTTCGTCCTACCGTGGTTCCGGGACGATCACAGGAGCCGCCGAGATGCCCGCACCGCCCCGCCGCCACCGCAGCGCGGCAACCCGCGACCACGACGTGCGCCGCGTCACGCGCATCAGCCGTGGCGTCGCCGCCCTCGCCGTCGCCGCCACCGCGGGCGTCGCGGGCCTCGCGGCGGCCGCCCACAACGGAGGTGCGGCCGCCACCACCGCCCAGAGCACCGTCGCCTCGCCGGCCGCGTCCACCGCGACGGCGGGCACGCAGCAGGTGACCACCCAGTCGGTCGCCGCCCCGATCACCACCTCCCAGGCCCCGGTCGTGAGCTCCGGCGGGTCATGACGACCGCCGCGCGCCACGCTGCGCCCGCCACCGCCTCCTTCCGGGCGCTCGGCACCACCGCCACCGTCGTCGTCGCCGACCCCGGCGCCATCGGCGAGGCGGAGCGGCTGCTGCGCGACCGGCTCGACGCGGTCGACCGCGCCTGCAGCCGCTTCCGCGACGACTCCGAGCTGGCCGCCCTCAACGCGGCGGACGGCAGGGAGACACTGGTGGGGCCGGTGCTGCTCGACGCGATCGGCGCGGCGCTGCGGGCCGCCGACGCGACCGGGGGCGACGTCGACCCCACCGTCGGCAGCGACATGGCCGCCTGCGGATACGACCGCGACTTCGCCATGGTCGCCGGCACCGACCCCGGCGAGCTGCGCGTCCGCGCCACGCCCCGCCCGCCGTGGCGGTCGATCCAGGTCGACCGCGCCCGCGGCACCGTCCGGCTGCCGCCGGGCGTGTCCCTGGACCTCGGCGCCACCGCGAAGGCGATGGCCGCCGACCGCGCCGCCGCCGCGATCCACAACCGCCTGGGCACGGCGACGCTGGTGTCGCTCGGTGGGGACATCGCCGTCGCCGGGACCCCCCCGGCCGGCGGATGGTCGGTCCGGGTGGGCGACGACCACCGCGCCGCGGGCCCCCACGACGAGGTCGTCGCCATCGCCGGCGGTGGGCTCGCCACCTCCGGCACCACCGTCCGCAGGTGGGGCGGGCGGCGGCGCCTGCACCACATCCTGGATCCGCGCACCGGGCGCCCCTGCGACGAGGTGTGGCGCACGGCCACCGTCGCCGCCGGGTCGTGCCTCGACGCGAACGCGGCCAGCACCGCCGCGATCGTCCGCGGCCTCTCCGCCGCCGGCTGGCTCGGCGGGCGGGGGCTCCCCGCGCGCCTGGTGGGCGTCGACGGCGACATCGTGCGGGTCGGCGGCTGGCCGGAGCCACAGGCGTGACCTCCCTCGCCGTCTGGTACCTCATGCGCGCCTCCGGCGTGGTCGCGCTGCTGCTGCTGAGCGGCGCGACCGCGCTCGGCATCGCCACCTGGGGCCGCGTGAGCTTCGGCTCGCTGCCCCGCTTCGCGACGGTCGCGCTGCACCGCAGCGTGTCGCTGCTGGCCGTCACGTTCGTCGCCCTGCACGTCGCGACCGCCGTCCTCGACCCCTGGGCGCCCGTGCGGCCCATCGCCGCCGTCATCCCGTTCACCGCCGCGTCGCACTCCGCGCTGATCGGCCTCGGCGCCGTCGCCGTGGACCTGCTGGTCGCGGTCGCCGTCACCGGCATGATGCGCGCCCGAATCGGCGCCCGCGCGTTCCGCGCGGTGCACTGGGCGGCCTACGTCGCGTGGCCCGTCGCGGTGGTCCACGGCCTGGGGCTGGGGAGCGACGCCGGCACCGCCTGGTTCCGGATGCTCGCCCTCGGCACCGTCGCCCTTGTGGGCGCGGCCGCCGCCTGGCGGTGGTCGGCCGGCGGGCGGGACCGCGTCACGGCGGCGGCCCGATGAGCACCGCCGCGCCCCACCGCAACGGCCTCGCCGCCCACCCCGCGCCGCTGCCCCGGCTGCTGGGCGGCGGCCCCCACCCGCCGGTGACCGTCGCGGGGCCGGCGCTCATCGACGAGGTCCGCCGCGCCGGCCTGATGGGCCACGGCGGGGCGGCGTTCCCCACCTGGCGGAAGATGCAGGCGGTGGCGGACGGGCGGCGGACCGGCGTCGTCGTGGCCAACGGCACGGAGGGCGAGCCGGCGAGCGCGAAGGACGCGGTCCTGATGATCCACCACCCCGACCTGGTGCTGGAGGGCGCGCTCGCCGCGGCCGGCGCCGTCGGGGCCCGCGAGGTGATCGTGGCGGTCGGGCGGGAGGCCCCCGAGGCGATCGCCCGCGTGCGGGACGCGGCCGCCGCGATGCGGACCGGACGGATCCGCCTGAGCGTGGTGACGCCGCCCGCCCGGTTCGTCACGGGCGAGGAGACGGCCCTCGTCAACTGGATCAACGGCGGCCCCGCCAAGCCGACCGCCAGCCCGCCCCGGCCGGGGGAGCGCGGCGTGCGCCGCCGGCCCACCCTGGTCCAGAACGTGGAGACGCTCGCCCACGTCGGGCTCATCGCCCGGTACGGCGCCGACTGGTTCCGCACCGCCGGCACCCCGCAGGAGCCCGGGACGATGCTGGTGACCGTCGGCGGCGGCGTGCGCCTGCCGGGCGTCCTCGAGATCGAGCTCGGCACCCCCCTCGGGGAGATCCTCGACCGCGCCGGCGGCATGGTCGACGGCCTCGGCGGCGTCCTGGTGGGCGGGTACTTCGGCGCCTGGCTCGACGCCGGGGACCCGCTGGCCGTGCCCTTCTCGGCGGAGGGCCTGCGCCCCGCCGGGACGGCGCCGGGCGCCGGGACGATCGTGGTGCTCCCGCAGTCGGCGTGCCCCTTCGCCGAGACGGCCCGCGTCGCCCGGTACCTGGCGCAGCAGAGCGCCGGGCAGTGTGGGCCGTGCGTCCTGGGCCTGCCCGAGCTGGCCCGCAACATCCGCGCGATCGCCGACCGCCACGGGGTGGCGGGGGCGCTGGGGGAGGTGCACGAGCTGATCGGCCTCGTCGAGCGGCGCGGCGGCTGCGGGCACCCCGACGGCGCCGCCCGCCTGGCCCGCAGCGCCGTCCGCGCGTTCCCCGAGGAGCTCGACCTGCACCTGCGCGGCGGGTGCTCGGCGACGAGCCGCCGTTCGGTGCTGCCCATCCCCGGCCCGCCGGACGGGTGGCGCTGATGGGCGCGCGCCTGCGGGTGGACATGATCGCCTGCGACGGCTACGGCCACTGCCACGAGCTGCTGCCGGAGCTCATCGCGCTCGACCGCTGGGGCTACCCCATCGTCCGCGACGGGGAGGTCCCCGACGAGCTCGCCCCCGAGGCGCGGCGTGCGGTCGACCTGTGCCCGGTGCTCGCCCTGCGGCTGGAGGCCCTGAGGGGCGGGGGGTCGGGGGCGTAACGAACGGCCGGTCGGGGAGACTGCCGGACGTGCCGTCCCATGCCGTCGCCTTCCTCCTCGACACGGGGCCCCCGCGGTGGTGGACGACGGCGCTGCGGCTCGTGGCCGCCGCCGTCTTCATCCCGGTCGGCCTCGGCAAGTTCGCGAACCACGACGCCTACGTCGAGCGCTTCGAGCGGTGGGGGTTCGGCGCCGCCGCCGGCGAGGTGGCGATCCTCGTCGGCGTCGTCGAGGTGGTCTGCGGACTGATGCTGCTCGTCGGGGTCGCGGCGCGGGCGGCGGCGCTGGTGCTCATCGGGAACATGGTGGGCGCGCTCGCCACCGCGGGGCGGGTCGACGGGGGCCAGGACGTGTGGCTGCCGCTGGTGATGATCGCCGTGCTCGCCGCCGTCGCCGCCTGGGGCGCCGGCCGGTGGGCCGTCCGGATCGGCCCGTCCTCCGGTTGGTGAGCGCCGGGCCGGCGGGCCCGGCCCTGGCCCTCAGGGCGCCGGGGCGGTGAACACCCAGTCGGTCCCCGATGCCACCGCGTGGCAGCTCCAGCACACCGCGCCCGTGAGCGGCTCGCCGAAGCGCCCGCCCGGCGCCGCGCGCGTGTACTCGGCGAATCGCCAGTCGCCGTGGGCGGGATCGGCGCCCGCGACCTTGCGCATCACCGCGACGAGCGTCGGGCGCGCCGGGTCGTCCCCGGCGGCCTTCACCACCAGCGTCCCGTCCGGGAACGGCGCGCCGGCCCGCCGCCCCCGCGGAACGCGGACGTAGACGTTCTTGACCCCCCGGTGGGCGTCGACGCCGACGCGTCGGGCCTGCGGGGAGTCGGGCGGGATCGGGGCGCGGTTGAGCCGCTCCCACCGCATGAAGCCCGCCGTCGCCGCGGGCAGGCCGGGGAGCGCCCGCGGCCGCGGCCGCGGCCGCGGGGTGGGCGCAGGGGCGGGATCGCGTGCCGCCGGCGCGGAACGTGCCGGCGTCGTCTGGGGCCCGGCGGCCGGGCCGCCGTCGGCGCAGGCGGCGGCGACGACGACCACGGCGGCGGCCACCGCGACGAGCGCGAGCCGCATCCCGGTCACGCGGCCCCTGGCCCGCGCCGCCTTCGAGGCACCGGAGGGACTCGTCCCTGTTGACCTCGGCGTCCGAGGCGCCGTAGCGTCGGCGACACTCGACGAACGTGCTGCGTAATCGGCGGGGCATGGGGGAGTGGTCATGGCGGATTACTCGGTGACGGACATCGCGGACGTGCCCGACTCCGCCGCAGTGGTCCTCGACATGTTCCTCCAGCGTGGCGCAGAGCGCGTGACCGACCCGACACACGTGCAGTACCGATTCCTCACGGAGTCGCTCGACCTTGAGAGCTTCGCGATCTCCGTGGAGCGGTTCGCGCCGGGGTTCCGTCCGAGCCGCGGGCATCGGCACTCGTTGCAGGAAGAGGTCTACCTCGTCATCTCCGGTCAGATCGAGATGAAGCTCGACGATGACGTCATCACTGTCGGCCCGATGACGGCGGTGAGGGTGGCGCCGCGCACCGGCCGAGCGATCCGTTGCAGCGGGAGCGAGGAGGCGACGATCGTGGTCGTCGGAGCGCCCCGGACGGGACTCGATGACGTCGAGTTCCTGGCCGGCTTCTGGACCGACTGAATCACACCAGCGCCCTGCCGGCGCGCACCGACCGCGTCGCCGCCGCGTGGCGATCCAGACCCAGCTGGACGAATCGTGACTCGGCCGTCGCGAGCAACGAGTCGTCCCCCCGGACCACGCCCAGGGCGCGGAGGGCGAAGGGTGCGAGATAGCCCGACGTCGCCGTCAGGGGCGTCGCCTCCAGCTCCAGTCGCCTTGCGTCGTGAAGGATGGAGAGGGCGTCGAGGTAGGTGGCCATCGACCAGAGGTACACCCAGTTGGTGCGGCGGATCGCCGGGCGTCCGAGCAGTGATCTCGCCGCCTCGTGTTCACCCCGCAGGAGCGCCAGTCGCAGGCGCGGCGTCTCGATCACCGTGCCGAAGCCGGTGAGACCGTACTCCGAGGCCGCCCGCTCGAGGCGGCCGGCCTCGGCGTCCTCGCCCGTACGGAGGCACGCGATCGCGCACACCAGAAGCGAGCGCGGGTTCAGCGAGCACGGTGTCCCGACGTTCGCCCCGACGGTCGCTTCGACGCGTTCCTGAAGGGCTCGGACGGCCTCCCAGTCGCCGAGCATCAGCTCGATCTCCAGCGTCGCTGCGACGCTGTGCACGCGATGGTGGTCAGAGAGTCCGCGCGTGATCCTCTCGAGTTCGCGGGCGTGCGCATGCGCGCTCGCGAGCCGTCCCGCGGCCAAGGCAGGGGCGATCGCGCCCATGTGGATGTCCGCCAGGTGGTCGGGGTCGCTGATGCCCCGGGCGAGCGCGACGCGCTCCACATACAACTGGTGTGCGGCGCGCGCGTCGCCCCGGGCCAGCTCGCGGCTCGCCCGGAGGTCGGCCGCATACGAGCGGAGCGTCACATCGCCGCTGGCGTCAGCCGCAGTCACCGCTGCGGCGACGGCCGCCGCGGGCTTCGCGTCGTCCGAGTACCCCCGGGCGATCAACGCCCGCGCGCGCCCCGCCTCGCTCACGCCATCGGTGGCGAGCGCTTCCCGGACCCAGGTCTCGACCTCGTCGGAGCCGGGGGGCGGGTTCCACATCCCTGCGCGGACCAGCGTCTGGAAGGCGAGTTCGGCCGAAAGCTCGCCGGCTCTCAGGGCGTCCGGGGCCGCCCGGATCGCGTCCTCGAGGGCGTGGCGGAACGCGCGGCCGTCGAACCGGAGTGCATGCGCCCGTCCGAGCTCGCCGAGAACCTCGGTCCTCTCCTCGTCGTCGTCGCCCGCCGGGGTGAGCGCCAGGAACCGCTCGAGGAAGGCGATCGCAGTGCTGAGCTCGAAGCGTGCCGTCGCTGCGGACGCAGCCACCCGGAGCCAGCGCCGTGCCGACCGCCTCAGCGTCGCGAGCTGGGGCGCGTCGTGGGCCCATGCAAGGTCCGCATGCTCGGGCCGGACGGCCTCGGCGTAGTGGTGGGCGAGCGTCGTGGCGTGCTCGGCGGGGCGCTCCGCCCGCGCCTCCAGCCATGCGGCGAACCGGGCGTGCAGGCGCGCCCGCGACGCTCTCGGGATGGACTCGTAGGCAACCTCGCGGATCACCGCGTGTGAGATCTCGTACTCGACCTCGCCTCGGAGCCGCGAGCGGGGGTGTGCGGCCACCAGCCCCCGCTTCTCGAGGGCCGCGAGGTCGGGGACCGATCCGTTCAGCAGCTCCGAGACGGCACCCCGCCAGAACGTGCGTCCGATCACCGCCGCCGCGTGCACGGCCGCCTTCTGCACCGGCTCGAGCAGGTCGACCCTGGCGGCGGTGACCGCCTGGACGGTGTCCGGCAGCATCGGGTCGCCCCCCGCTCCGCGCTCGGCCGCGTTCCGCGCCAGCTCGCCGAGGAACAGGGGATTCCCGTCGGCCCTCTGGACGATCGCGTCCCGCGTCGCGTCGGCCAGACCGGCCTGTGCGAGTTCGGCGACGAGTGAGGCCGCCTCGTCCGCGGGGAGCCCGCCGACCTCCAGCAGAGCCGAGCCGGCGGGGAGGCGGTCGAGGCCCTCGCGGCGCGCGGTCGCGATGACCATCAGAGGGCCGCCGTCGCCGCCGCCGACGTCCTCGAGGAGCTCGATCAGGACCTCCTCCGCCCACTGGAGGTCCTCCACGACCACCACCGCCGGCCCATCCCGGGTCAGGTCGCGACAGAGGCTCCGCCAATCGGTGCGGAGCCGGCCCTGGACGGCCAGGGGATGGACCCCGTCGGGGGGCTCCAACCCGAGGGGCAGGCCCAGCGCCCAACGCTTCCCGAGCTGGCCGGCGACGGCCTCAGGTGGAGCGTCGGCGCCGATCCCGAGGTGCGCACGGACGATGTCGCCGAGCGCAGGGAAGGGCGTGCCGCGACCGAGCGGGCGACACCGACCGACGTGGACGGGCGTCGCATCCGGGGGACCCCGCACGGCGCGGGCGAACTCCTCGACGATGGCGGACTTTCCGATTCCGGGGTCGCCGAGGAGCGTGACGATCCGGGGGGTGCCGCTCCGCGCGACGGCCGTCAGGGCCTCCTGGAGCACCCCGAGCTCCCGGTCCCGGCCGACGACCGTCCGACGTGGCGGGACGGGCGCAGCGGCGCCGAGCAGGGCCCTGCAGATGACGGCGGCGGACTTGCCCTTCAGTGGGACCGCCCGGCCGGGTGTGAAGACGAAGCCATCCCGGCAGGCGCGCACGGTCCGCTCGCCGACGAGGATCTCATTGCTCGCCGCGGCCTGCTCGAGACGGGCGGCCACGTTCACGGCGTCACCCGTCAGGAGCGAGCCGGTTCTGCGGTCGTCCCCGACGATCAGCTCGCCCGTGTTGACTCCGACCCTGAGCGCCACGGTGGGTCCGAAGAGTCCGTGCACCCGCTCTCGCATCGCCAACGCGCTCCGCACGGCTCGCTCGGCGTGGTCCTCGACGGCGAGTGGGGCGCCGAAGGCGGCGAGCACGCCGTCGCCGAGGAACTTGTCGAGGGTGCCGCCGCCGTTGGCGATCTCCTCCGCCATCGCGTCGTAGAACCGGGAGAGGAAGATGCGCGTCCGCTCGGGGTCCTGCTCATCGGCGAGCGCCGTCGAGCCGACGAGATCGGCGAAGAGGACCGTCGCGACCTTCCGCTCCTCTGGCCGGCTGCCGGCGGCCTCGACCGGCGCGGCGCACTGCGGGCAGAAGCGGGCAGCGGGGGGGAGCGGCTGCCCGCATGCGGCGCAGGGTCCCATGGGGACGACGATAGACTTTCCTTGCGTCGAATGGGACGTGGATCGACGAGGCGTTGACCTGCCGGCGGCGGCGGCCGTAGCGTCATCGCCGATGACCACCGTGCAGCACGCGGCCGCCGACGAGGCGGCCGCCGTCGCGGCCGCGCCGAAGGCGATCCTCGTCGACGGGGCGTGGCGGGACGCCGCGGGAGGCGGGACGTTCCCGGTGGAGGACCCCTCCACCGGCGAGGAGCTGTGCCGCGTGGCCGACGGCGGGGCCGCCGAACCCGGGGCGGCGCTCGACGCGGCGGCGGCCGCCCAGGGGGCGTGGGGGGCGACGCCACCGCGCGAGCGGGCGCGGATCCTGCGGGCCGCGTACGAGCTGGTGCAGGGGCGCGCCGAGCAGCTCGCGGTCCTGCTCACCCTGGAGATGGGCAAGCCGCTGCAGGAGTCGCGCGACGAGGTCGCCTACGCCAGCGAGTACCTCCTGTGGTTCGCCGAGGAGGCGATCCGCATCGACGGTCGCTACGCCGTCGCGCCGGACGGGCGGGGGCGTGTGCTCGTGATGCAGCAGCCCGTGGGCCCGTGCCTCATCATCACGCCCTGGAACTTCCCGCTCGTCATGGCGACGAGGGCCACGGCCCCGGCGATCGCCGCCGGCTGCACCATGGTCGTCAAGCCGTCCCGCCTCGCGCCCCTCGCGACGCTGTCGTTCGCCGGCGCCCTCGCGGAGGCCGGCCTGCCGCCCGGGGTTCTCAACGTGGTCCCGGGGGGCCGGTCCGACGCGATCACCGGGGTGCTCCTCGGCGACCCCCGCCTCCGCAAGCTCACGTTCACGGGCTCCACGCGCGTCGGCCAGGAGCTGCTTCGCGGGTCTGCGGACCAGATCCTGCGGGTCTCGCTGGAGCTCGGCGGCAACGCGCCGTTCATCGTGTTCGACGACGCCGACGTCGACGAGGCGGTGCGCGGCGCGATCGGGGCGAAGATCCGCAACTGCGGGGAGGCGTGCACGTCGGCGAACCGGTTCTACGTGCAGCGCGGGGTGGCGGAGGCGTTCACCCGCCGGCTGGTGGCGGCGATGGAGGGGATCGTGGTGGGACGAGGCACGGATCCCGGGGTCACGCTGGGGCCGCTCATCGACGCGGCGTCGCAGCTGCGCCTGGGCGAGCTCGTCGGCGACGCCGTCGCCCGCGGCGCCACGGTCGAGACCGGCGGGGCGGCCGTCGACGGGCCCGGCTTCTTCTTCGCGCCCACCGTCCTTTCCGGTGTCGACCGGGACGCGCGGATGGTGCGGGAGGAGATCTTCGGCCCGGTCGCGCCGGTGATGACGTTCGACGACGAGGACGAGGTCGTCGCCCAGGCGAACGACACGCACCTCGGCCTGGCCGCCTACGTGTACACCCAGGACTTCCACCGCACCCTGCGCGTGGTTGAGGGCCTCCAGACCGGCATGGTCGGCCTCAACCAGGGGCGGGTGTCGAACCCGATGGCCCCGTTCGGCGGCGTGAAGCACTCGGGCCTGGGCCGCGCCGGCGGCCCGGAGGCGATCGCCGAGTACCTGGAGACGAAGTACGTCGCGATTCGCCACGAGTGACCAGCCCGCGGGGCGATCGCCCTGCAATCGGCGAGCATTCACGCGGAGGGCGGGATCCCCAGCCGGGTCGCGAGGCCGAGGGCGTGCTCCGCGTACCGGGGCGTGTCGAGCTGTCGGAACCGGCCGAGCGCCTCGTGCAGGCGGACCGCCGCACGCGACGGGTCGGAGCGTCCCGCGGCGGACTCCGCGAGCGAGAGGAGGACGCAGGCGGCGTCGAAGCGGGCCCCCATCCCGTCGAGGGCCGACAGGGAGGCGCCGAGGTGGTCCTCGGCCTCCGTCATGGCGCCCCGTGCGAGCGCGATGCGACCGAGGGCCCGGCGGGCCAGCGCGATCCCCCACGGGTAGCGGAGCTCGCGGGCGATGCGGACGGCCTGGTCGGCGGTGGCGAGCGCATCGTCGATGCGGCCGTTCCAGAGGAGTGCCTCGGCGAGCCATCCCTTGAACCAGGCGACGAGGCGCGAGTAGCGGAACTCGGTGAGCAGCTCGATCGACCGGCCCAGATGCCGGGCCGCCTCGTCCAGGTCGCCCTTCTCGCGGTACGCGAACCCGAGCCACCCCATGCTGTATGAGCTGTTCAGCGAGTCGGGGGAGGTCTGAAGGCTCTCCGTGCCCGCGGGGATCGCCTCCTCCCAGTCCCCGCGCGTCGCGAGGAACCAGCAGCGGTTCCAGAGCGAGTAGCTGTGGATGCGCGGGTCGGCGTGCTCCGCTCCGATCCGTTGCGCGTCGCCGACCTCGGCGAGCGCCTCGTCGAACCGGCCGAGGTTGCACAGGTTGATGGCCGTCCAGCAGTGGGAGTGCGCGAGCCACCACCACTCGTCGGTCCGCCGCAGCGCCGCCACCGCCCGCCGCCCGTGCTCGGCGCCGTCGGCCAGCTCCCCGAGCCAGAACCCCTCCCGCGACAGGACGTAGTGCGACTTGCCGAGCGTCGCGGGGTCGTCCGCCCGGGCGGCCTCCGCCATCGCCGTCGCCACCGCACGGGCGGCCCCGTCGCTGTCGCCGGCGTGGGTGTACGTGTGGCCGAGCCACATGTGGAAGGGGCCCGAGACGGACGCGTCGCCGATCCGCTCCACGCGCTCGCGCTGGTGCAGCAGCAGGTCGAGCGACTCGCCGAAACGCCCCAGGAAGTACAGGGAGTTCACGAGGCGCATCACCAGGTCCACCGTCCGGCGATCCCGGTCCGGCGCCTCCAGCCGCTCCAGATGCACCAGGGCCTCGCGCAGCGCCGTGGTGGCCTCGGCATGGGCGTACGTCCGGACCGCGCGGAGGGCGAACCGGTCGAGGTACTCCACCGCCTTGTCGCTCCGCGGCGTGCGCGAGTAGTGGTGCGCGAGCCGGTCGAGCACCGGGTCGAGGTGCCCGGCGTGGATGGACTCGAGTGCCTCGCCCGCCCGTTGGTGCAGCGCCGCCCGCCGCCCGCTGAGGAGGCCGTCGTACGCCACGTCCTGGGTCAGGGCGTGATTGAAGACGTAGCGGGTCTCGTCGCTGTCGACGACCTCGTGGATGAACTCCAGGCGCACCAGCTCCTCCAGCTGGGGCTCCAGCTGCGCGCTCCCGTCCCAGACGGCGCGGAGCAGGCGCACCGGGAACTCCCGGCCCAGCACCGAGGCGGTCTGCAGCACGCGGCGCGGCTCGTCACCGAGGCGGTCAACCCGTGCGGCGAGGACGTCCTGGATCGTGCTCGGAACCGCGGCGTCCGTGGGGGCGGTCGCGTCGTCGTCGCGCCAGCTGCGCGCGAGCTCCTCCAGGAAGAACGGGTTCCCGTCGGCGCGCGCGACGAGCTCCTCGAAGTGCGTCGCCGCCGCATCGGTCTCGAGCACGCCGCCCACGACGGCGAGGGCGTCCGAGGGGCCGAGACGGGGGAGGGAGATCTGCGTCGCGTAGGAGCGCTGGATCCACGGCGCCGCATATCCCGGTCGGTATGTGCAGAGCAGCATGATGGCCGCGCCCTGCATGTCGTCGACGAGGGTCGCCAGGAACTCCTCCGAGACGCGGTCGATCCAATGGAGGTCCTCCACGACGAGGACGAGGGTCCGGCGACGACTGCCGGCGAGGCTCATCTGCAGGAGCGTGGCCATGGTCCGCGCGCGGATCGCCTCGGGGCTCAGGTGGGCGAGCGCGTCCGTCCCCTCCATCAGCCCGAGCATGTGGAGCACCGCGTGGGCCGCCTCGGGGTCCCCGATTCCGAGACGGGTCAGGCTCCGCCGCACCTTCGCGGCGGCCTCGCCCGGCCCGTCGGCGTCGGCGATGCGGCAATCGGCCCGGACGATGTCGACCACCGGCGCCCACGGGATGGCGGCGCCGTAGGAGAGGCAGCGCCCCTCGATGATCGTCGGGCGGTCCTCGGAGAGGCCGCGCCGGAACTCGCGGACGAGCCGGGTCTTGCCCATCCCGGGCTCGCCGACGATGCCGACCACCTGGCCGCGGCCCGCACGGGTCTCGGCGAGCAACTCGTGCAGGGCCGACAGCTGGCGGTCCCGGCCGACGAACCGGCCGGGAGTCGGCCCCTCCACGCGCGACCGGCGGGACCCCGCCCCGACGACCCGGTGCCCCACGACCGGGGTACGCCTGCCCTCGATCGCGAGCTCCCCCAGCGGCTCCGTGCGCACATAGCCGCTGACGATCCCCGCCGTCGCCCCGCTGATGACGATGTCGCCCGGGCGGGCGAGGGTCTCGAGCCGCGCCGCGACGTTGATGGTGTCGCCGATCGCCGTGAAGTCGTCCGCGATCCCGTCGCCGACGGCCGCGACCACCACCGGCCCGGTGTTCAGCCCCATCCTGGTACGGAGCGGACGACCGTCGGGGTCCTGCCCCAGCGCCGCGTCGGCCAGCCGGCGGCGGACCCCCAGCGCGGCGAGGACGGCCCGCCGCGCGTGGTCCTCGTGGGCGACGGGCACGCCGAACAGGGCCATGAAGCCGTCGCCCAGGAACTTGTCGATCGTGCCTCCGTAGCGGTGCACCTCGGCGAGCGCGATCTCGAAGAAGCGCGCGAGGAGGACGTGCATCTGTTCCGCGCCGACGTGCTCCGCGGTCCGGGTGGAGCCGACGATGTCGCAGAACAGGACGGTGACCTGCTTGCGCGCCCCGTCGGGTCCCCCCGGCTCCCGCCCGTCCGCGCCCGCGGGGGCGGCGGGGGGTGTCTCGGCCGTGTCGGCGAGGGGTGCGCCGCACGCCGCGCAGAAACGGTCCCGCGGGTCCGTCGCCGCGCCGCACCGCGCGCATGCCGCCTCGGCCAGGCGGGAGCCGCACTGCGCGCAGAAGCGCGCACCCGGCGTCGCAACCGCCCCGCAGCCATCGCAGGTCACGGCCCATCGTCGCCACATGTCCCACGCCGGCGTCAAGACTGGTGGCAGGCGGGCCGGTTTCCGCACTTGACCTCCGTACCTCGGTACGGGCCTACAGTGGAGGCATGACCGCCACCGGGCTCACCGAGATCGCCGCATGCAGCCTCGACGGGGACGCCGCGACGCGGCGGGCGGGCGAGTTCCGCGCGCTCCTCGCGCCGCGCCTGCGCCGGCTGCGGCGCGACGGCGCCGTCGCCGTCCTCGACCTGGAGATGGGCGTCCGGGCCGAGCGGGACCTCTCGCTCCAGCTGGAGCGGGAGCGCGAATGCTGCCCGTTCTGGCGGTTCGCGCTCACGCGGCGATCCCCGCGCCGCGTGCGGCTGGAGGTGGCGGCCGAGGCGCCGTTCGGTGACGCCCTCGACGCCTTCCTCGCCCTCGCCGGCGCCGAGGCGGGCGGGGAGCCGCCGCTGCGCGCCGGCCAGGCGGCCCGCCGCGCCGGGGTCGGCGTCGAGACGCTCCGGTACTACGAGCGCCGCGGCCTGCTGCCGCGCCCGCAGCGGCGCCCGTCGGGCCAGCGCGAGTACACGCTCGACGACGTCCGCCGGCTGCTCGCCATCAAGACGGCGCAGCGGCTGGGCTTCACGCTGGCCGAGACGAAGGAGATCCTCGGCGTCACCCGCGGTCCGGCGGCGCGCGACCCCGGGGCGCTGCGCCTCCAGGCGCAGGCGAAGCTCGCCGAGGTGGAGGACCGCATCCGTGGACTCGAGCTGATGCGGGCCGAGCTGCGCGCCGTGATCGCCGCCGACTGCGACGCGCTCATCGACTGCGACTGCGGCGACTGCCCCATCGACGGGCACCCGCCGGCCACGGCCCCGCGGCTGCTCCGGGTGCGGTGATGCGGCGCCTCGGGACGGGGGTGCTGCTCGCCGGCGCGTGCGGCGCATGCTGGGTGGCCCCGCTGCTCATCGCCACGCTCGGCGCCGGATGGGCGGGCGTCCTCGGCGCCGGCTGGGCCTGGATCGCCGGCGCGGCGGCGGTCGCCGCGGCGGGGGG
>DAISWG010000003.1:77204-95435 GCA_036826475.1 Miltoncostaeaceae bacterium
ATCCGCCGGCTCCGGCGCCGGCGGGCGGCGGCACGCGGCTGCGCGCGCGGGTGCGCGCCCGTGCGAGCGACGGTCCGTTGACGGTGCGCCCCGCGCGGTTCGCGGCCGCGTTCGTCCTCGGGGCGATCGGCACGGCGCTGCTCATCGGCATCCCGACCGACGTGATCCCGAACGGCCTGTTCGGCCGGATGACCTCGGTGCGCGCCTACGACGTGCCCGTGCTGGTGGCCGTTTCCGTGCTGTCCGGGCTACTCGTGGCCAGCCACCTCGGCATGGGCGGCGGGGCGTGCCCCACCCGGCGGAGCGGCACGACGGGGACCGCCGGCGCCGTCGTCGGCTGGCTCGCGATCGGCTGCCCCGTGTGCAACAAGCTCGTGGTGCTGGCGATCGGGTCGTCCGGCGCCCTGAGCTGGTTCGCGCCGGCGCAGCCGTGGCTGGCCGCCGTGTCCGTGCTGCTGCTCGTCGCCGCGCTCGCCTGGCGCTGGCGGGTGCTCACGCCGCAGCTGCGGCCGGCCTCGTGGGAGTTGCCCCGGGAGGGGCCGACCCGTTAGGCGGTGGCGGCCACCTCGACGAGCCGCGCAGCCTCGTCGACGGTCAGGACATCGGTGTTCACCACGACGTCGTAGTGCGTCGGCAGCTCGTGCTCGATGCCGTAGAACCGTTTGAGATAGTCGGCGCGCCCCTCGTCCTCTGTTCTGATCCGGCGCTCGGCGTCGCCCTCCGCGGCGCCGTCGGCCTGCGCCACCCGCGCGGCGCGCGTCGACGGCGACGCCGTGACCAGCACCCGCAGCACGTCCCCGCCGGCCAGCGCGAACGACGCCGCGTGCGCGACGATCACCACCGACCCCCGGTCGGCGAACCGCCGCAGCACCGCCTGGATGAGCGCCCGCAGCTCCGGGTCGCCCGGCACCACCCGCGACCGCTCCCCCGAGGGCATCCGCTCGCCGCCCCCGCCGCCCCGCCCGCCCAGCAGGCGCGCCACGAACGGCTTGCGGCGCTCGACGTCGGCGACCAGGGCCGGGTCGAGCTCGGCCCAGTCGGCGGCCTCGGAGATGACCTCGTGGTCGACGTACTCGAACCCGAGGCGCTGGGCGACGGCGCGCCCGACGTCCTCGCCGCCGGAGCCGGTGGCATGCGAGATGCAGACGACCTGACGAGTCACGACCCCTCCCGGAAACGACGACCGCGCGATCCTATGCGTTCGCGCAGCGGCGCCGGAAGCGCCGGCGACGGCGCCGGTCCGGTTGCGACCGCCGGGACGCCGGTGAGAGGGTTCCCGCGTCCCACGGTCCGTGATCGAACGAGGTGACCGTCATGGCGTCGGTCGCGTTTCCGCTCATCCACCGCGTGGTCCGCGTCGTGCGCACCGGCCTCGGGTGACGCGGCCCGCCACCACCCCGCTCGGGCGGACCGGCATGGACATCACCCGGGTCGGGATCGGCGCGTGGGCGATGGGCGGCGGCGGGTGGGACTGGGCGTGGGGCGGCCAGGACGACGCGGAGTCGGTCGCCGCGATCCACCGTGCGCTCGAGCTCGGGGTGAACTGGATCGACACCGCCGCGCAATACGGCTTCGGCCACTCCGAGCGGGTCGTGGGGCGGGCGATCGCCGGCGTGACGCCCCGCCCCCACGTGTTCAGCAAGTGCGGGCAGCCCGAGGGGCCCGGGCGCACGACCGTCCACAGCCTGCGCCGCGACTCCGTCCGCCGCGAGCTCGAGGGCAGCCTCACCCGCCTCGGGGTGGACGCCATCGACCTGTACCAGCTCCACTTCCCGATCCCCGACGAGGAGGTGGAGGAGGGGTGGGCCGCCCTCGCCGAGGCGAAGGCGGAGGGGCTCGTGCGCCACATCGGGGTCTCCAACTTCGACGTCGCGCAGCTGCGGCGGGCGCAGGCGATCGCGCCGGTCGAGACCCTCCAGCCCCAGTACTCGCTCCTCGCGCGCGACGCGGAGCGGGCGGTCCTGCCGTACGCGGAGCGCGAGGACATCGGGGTGGTCGTCTACTCGCCCATGGGGTCCGGGATGCTCACCGGGCGCATGACCCGGGAACGCATCGCGGCGCTCCCCGAGGACGACTGGCGCCGCGACGATCCGCGGTTCCGGGAGCCGCAGCTCACCGAGCACCTGGCGCTGGTGGCGCGCCTGGAGCGGGTCGCCGCCCGCCACGGCGTGGCGCCCGGCGCCGTGGCCATCGCCTGGACCCTGCGCCACGCGGCGGTCGACGGCGCGATCGTGGGCGTGCGCCACCCCGGGCAGGTGGACCCCGTGGTCGCGGCCGCGGACCTGGTGCTCGACGACGCCGACCTGGCGGTGATCGCCGGCGACTGAGGGCGGGGCCGCCGGTCCGACCCCCCGCGGTGACGTGCGCCGCCGCCCGGTGATTGGATGGGGCCTTCCGGACCACCGGACCAGGACCGGACGAACTGGACGACGCGAACGGACATCGGGCGAGGGTGCTCCTCGTCGACGACCACGCCATCCTGCGCGCGGCGATCGTCCACGTCCTGGGGCGCGCCGACGACATCGCGGTGGTGGGGCAGGCCGCATCCGCCGAGGACGCCCTGGCCGTCATCCCCGGGCTCGCGCCGGACGTGGTGGTCATGGATGTGCGGATGCCCGGGCTCGGCGGCATCGACGGCACCCTGGCCGTGAAGGAGCTGTTCCCCGGCCTCCGGGTCCTGGTGCTGTCGATGCTCGACGACGATGCGACCGTGCGGCGGGCGATGGCCGCCGGCGCCGACGGATACGTGCCGAAGACGGCGACCGACGACGACCTGGTGGCGGCGATCCGGACGGTGCATGCCGGGGGTCGCGCCGTGCACCCGTCGCTCGCCGCGCCGCTCGACCGGTCGGCGCCGCCCGACCCGCTCGGGACCCTCACGCCCAACGAGTTCGCGGTGGCCCGGCTCGTCGCGCTCGGCCACACCACCGCCGAAATCGGCGCGCAGCTCGGCGCCGGGCCGCGGGCCGTCGAGCACGCGCGGGCGACGGCGCTCGACAAGCTGGGCGCGCGAACCCGTGCCGAGCTCGTCAGCGCCTTCCGCGACGCCGGGCGCTTCGGCTCCGGCGCGCCGGCCGTCCGCCCGTCCCCGGCCCCTGCGCAATCGCGGTCCGGGTGAGCCCCCGGCCCTCCGCGGCGCGGAGGCGGTCGAGGGCCTCCATGCCCACCGACCGCGACGGCACCGGCACCATCGCCGGGCCGCATGCCCCCCGCGCGACGCGACCCGGGTTCAGCGGCCCGTCAGGTCCATCTTCGCCTCCTGCCAGCGCGCGGTGAGCGCGAACAGCACGACGACGTCCAGCGACAGGGCGATCAGGCTCCACAGCGGGTACGCCGGGAACCACGCGAGCTGGATGATCGAGTTGAGCAGGACCACCGCGAACGCGAACCAGCGTCCCCAGCTCTTGAGGGTGAACAGGGCGCCCGCGCCGAGCATCAGGACGACGCCCCAGATGATCAGGGTCCAGCCCCACGCGGTGTAGTCGGTGGTGACGAGAAGACCGGATTCGGCGACGAGGTAGACCTCGTCCTTCGCCAGGGCGGCGATGCCCTGGATGATGTCGAGCGCGCCGATCGTGAACATCACGGCGGCGGCGAAGACCACCCATCCGCCCCAGGCGGAGGAGTAGTCGGAGGGGCTGCGTTGCGTGCTCATGGCGAGGACCTCCGGTGGGATGCCGCGCGCGCCCGCGCGGCGCCGAGTGGCATGTCGCGAACGTAGATCGGGCCCCGCGGAGGGCCCCCCGCGCACCGAGTGGTCACCCGGGTGAAACCCCGCGGCGCGCCGGGGCCGGGCGTGCCAGCGATGAGGATCGGTGCGTGCCGCGACGGCGGCGGACCCGAGGGAGGAGTGCGCCGGTGGCCATGCGGGTGCTCGAGCGCGAGATGGGCAAGATGCTGGCCGGCATCCAGCGGAACCCGTTCGGCGGCGCCTGGCGCGCCACCGCCGTCATCACGGCGACGGTCACCGTCGTGGCCGGCCTGCTGATGCGGCTGACCGACCCGGACGAGTTCGGCACCATCGGGGAGGGGCTCTGGTGGGCGGCGCAGACCGTCTCGACGGTCGGCTACGGCGACATCCTGCCGACGTCGATGGCGGGCCGCCTGCTCGCGGTGCTGGTGATGATGATCGGCGTCACGTTCATCACCGTCACCAGCGCGGCGATCGCGAGCGCCTTCGTCGAGTCGGCCCGGCGCCGCCGCGTCGCGGCGGGGGTGGGGGAGGCGTCGGCGGCCGAGCTCCACGATGAGCTGCGGCAGCTCTCTGACGAGGTCCGGCGGCTGCGGGCCGACCTGGAGAGGGCCGGGGTGACCCGTCCCCCGGAGTCGCCGGGGCCCTAGGCGGGGTTCGCCGGTGCCGGGGGCGGCGCGTCGCCCGCGCCCCCGCCCTCGGCGAGGACCTGGCGTCGCAGCGCCTCCGCGCCGACGAGGGCGGCGACGAGGAGCGCGAGGGTCCCGACGAACCCGCGAACCGAGCCCAGCGGGCTCCACACGAGCAGGAGCAGGAAGACCACGAGGACGCCGCCGTAGACGTAGGCCGGGCGCTGGCGCAGCGCGGGCGCGATGAGGTTCCGGAGCCAGGTGCCGAGGCGCGTGGTGCCGGCCACGAGCGCCCACAGCAGGCCCAGCAGGCCGATGGCGATGAGCGCGATGCCCAGGTCGCGCATGATCGACGTCGAGAGCACCCAGACCTGGCGCGCCGCCGGCTGGCCCTCGGGCGACGAGATCGAATCGACGACGGCGTTCCCCGCCACGCGACGCACGGCCAGCAGGATCAGGCCGACCACCAGGAGGCCCCAGGCCGCCACCCGCACCACCTCGCGGCGGGACCCGGCGGCCAGCCAGATCGCGAGGGCCAGGAGCGCCACGACGATGATGCTCGCGAAGGCCGAGACCCACTTGATGAGCTTGACGTAGTTCTGCGCCGTCTCCAGGTCGGCGGAGTGGGCGATCGTGATCGAGGCCTCCGGGTCGACGCGCTGGGCGCCCGTGATGCCGAGCTGGTCCCGCAACTCGGAGACGATCTGGCCGACGTTCAGGACCACGTCGCCGTTGGCGGTGGTCACCGCGCCGCCCTCGTTGCCCTCGAGGATCGCGACGATCTTGCTGTGGGCCACCCGGTTGGCCTCCTCCCACAGCGCCTGCACCCGGGGCCGCTCCAGCAGGTCCTCGGCCGCGCTGACGGCCGCCGGGCGCAGTGCGCCGGCGATGGTCGGCGCGAGGCCCTGGAGCTGGTCGGGGAGGCGCTGCTGGAGGCGGTTCTCGATGTCGCCCTTGCTGTAGGCCGCGTCGACCACCCGAAGCGCGAGGGCGTGGCGGACCTGCTCGTTCTGGAGCATCTGCGCGCTCTGGTCGACCCAGGTGTTGGTGTCGAGCAGCTGGCGGTTGACCCACACGCTCAGCGACACGACCAGCGTCAGCAGGCACGCCAGCGCCACGAGCCCGTACGCGATCCCGCGCCGGTGGGTGTGGGTCCAGGCCTTGAAGCCCGCCGCGCGGCCGCTCGTTCCTGAGTCGCTGCTCACCGGGCGAGCATCCACCGCCGCCAGGGGGCGGGGCGGGGCGCCGGAAGCGCATCACCCGGGTGAGCGGAGGGGCGGCCGCATGCCCCGCTCAGCCGCCCGCGTACCGTCGGGGGCGTCCACGATCCGCGAGGAGGACGCGCGATGCCATCGACCCTGACGGTCTGGAAGTACCACACGCCGGACGGCGCTGAGGAGGCGCTCGGGATCCTCGAGCAGCTGAAGAAGGAGCAGCTGATCGAGATCCACGATGCCGCCGTCGTCAGCTGGCCGCCCGACAAGAAGAAGCCCAAGACGAGGGAGCTGAACAACCTGACCGGCGCGGGCGCGCTGGGCGGCGCCTTCTGGGGCCTGCTGTTCGGACTGATCTTCTTCGTGCCGCTGCTCGGCCTGGCGATCGGCGCCGCGATGGGCGGCCTGGCCGGCTCGCTGACCGACGTCGGCATCGACGACAACTTCATCAAGAAGGTGCGTGACGAGGTCACGCCCGGCACGTCCGCCCTGTTCCTCATGACGTCCGGCGCCGTGATGGACCGGGTGATGGACCGCTTCGAGGGCCGCGAGCGTCCCGAGCTGATCCAGACGAACCTCTCCGAGAAGGACGAGGCCGCCCTGCGGCACGCGTTCTCCGAGCACTCCTGACGTCGCGCCCGTCCCGCGGGGGGAGCCCCTCCCGCGGGTCGTGGGCGGCCGCGTCCCGCGGCTCCGGAGGTTTTCGCAGGTCCTGATTGCGGGTTTCCCGCAACGGCTATCCGCGTGCCGGGACTTCCCGTGGACCCCCCGAGGGGGTTCAATGCCGGTGTGGGCGTGAATGCGGACGAGCGCCCGGCGACTCCTGCCAGGAGGGCCCGCCGGTCGATGCCGGCGACGGGCGGGGGGACCACCGTCCTGCGGTCCAAGCTCGAGCCGCCCCGGCCGGGCCCGGACCGGGTGCGCCGCCCCCGCCTGGTGGCGCAGCTCGACGCGGCGGCGGGGCTGCCGCTGACCGTGGTGTCGGCGCCGCCGGGCTTCGGCAAGACCACGCTGCTGTCGCAATGGGTGGCGACCCGCCCGCCCGGGTCGACGGCCTGGGTGACGCTCGACGAGGACGACAACGACCCCGTGCGCCTCTGGAGCCACGTCTGCGCCGCCCTCGGCGTGGACGGGCCGCTGCCCGAGGACGCGCCGGACCGCCCCGCCGCCTCCGTGGTGCTGGTCGCGGCGGCGCTCAACGACGCCGATGCGCGCGGCGTGGAGCGCGTGCTGGTGCTCGACGACTACCACCTCGTCACCAACCCGGCGTGCCACGAGCGCGTCAGGTTCCTGGTCGAGCACCTGCCGGCGCCGCTGCACGTGGTCATCGCCAGCCGCCGCGACCCGCCGCTCCCGCTCGCCCGGATGCGCGCGTCCGGGACGCTCGGTGAGGTGCGGGCGCGCGACCTGCGGATGGTGCGGGAGGAGTCGCGGCAGCTCATCGACCTGAACGGGGTGTCCCTGTCGGCCGGCGACGTCGGCCGCCTCCACGACAAGACGGAGGGGTGGGCGGCCGGTCTCTACCTGGCGGTCCTCTCGCTGCGCGGCCGCGAGGACGTGGCGGCGTTCATGGACGCGTTCAGCGGCTCGAACCGGCACATCGTCGACTACCTCACGTCGGAGGTGCTCGCCTCCGAGTCGCCCCAGACGACCGACTTCCTGCTGCGCAGCTCGGTGCTGGACCGGATGTCGGGGCCGCTGTGCGACGCGGTGCTGGAGACGACCGGGTCGACGGCCCGGCTGCGCGAGCTGGAGCGGCGCAACGTCCTGGTCTGGGCGATCGACGACGACCTGCTCTGGTTCCGCTACCACCCGCTCCTGCGCGACGTGCTCAGCTTCATGCTCGCCGAGCAGCGGCCCGACGAGGTCGCGCCGCTCCACCTGCGCGCGGCGCAGTGGTGGGAGGCGGCGGGCGACGCCGAGCGCGCCGTGGAGCACACCCTGTCCGCGCGCGACGCGCGCCGCGCCGCGCGCCTGGTGGGGGCCCACTGGCTCGAGCTGGCCGGAACCCGCGGCGCCGCCCCCGTCATCGACCGCTGGCTGGAGCGGCTGCCCCAGGCGCTGGTGCTCGGCGATCCGGGGCTGTGCCTCACACGCGCGGTGCTGGAGGAGGCGCGGGGCGCCCCGCGGCGCGTGGTGGAGCGCTGGCTGGAGGCCGCCGAGCGCAACCCGGACCGCCCGCCGGACGCGACGCCCCTGCCGTTCGGCACCGACTCGGTGCTGCTGGAGTCGGCGCTGGTGCGCGCGGCCTCGGACGGCCAGGACGTGGGCCGGCGCCTGAGCAGCGCCACCCGCGCGGCCCGGCTCGCCCGCGACGTGGGCCCCTTCGCGCGCACGCTGGCGGGGACGCACCCGGCGTACGCCCCGCGGCCGGCGGGCCGCCACCCCCGCCCCCCTGCCACCGCGCGGGCGGCGATGGCCGAGGACGGCGCCCGCGCGCTGCCGCTGCCCACTGCGATCCTGCACGCCATCTGCTCGCTGTCGATGGCGTCGCTGGGCGACGACTCCGGCGCCGACGAGGAGGCGCGCGCCGCGTTCGCCCGCATGAACGCGCACGGCCACCGGGACACCGCCCAGGCGACGGTCGTGTGGCTGGCCCACGGCACGGCGTGCGCGCGGCGGGGCGCCCTGGAGCAGGCCGAGGAGGCGCTGCGCCACGCGGTCGCGCTGGCGGAGGCGCCGAACCTGGCGCTCGACCGTGCCCACGCGCTGCTGGCGCTCGCGGCGGTGCTGAAGGCGCGGTCGGACGTGGGGTCCGCGGCGCTGGCGGTGGCCCAGGCGCGGCGCATCGTGACCGGCACGGTCGACCCCGGCCCGCTCCGCCGCCTCGCCGCCGCGTCCCGCGCCCGCGGCGACGCCGCCCTGGCCGAGCCGATCAGCGAGGGGGAGATGCGCATCCTGCGCCTGCTGCCGTCGGAGCTGACGCTGCGGCAGGTGGGCGACCGGCTGTTCCTCTCGGTGAACACCGTGAAGTCGCACACGCGGCTCCTGTACCGCAAGCTCGACGCGACCTCCCGCGAGGAGGCCGTCGCGCGCGCCCGTGAGCTGCGCCTGATCTGACCCCCCGGTGGGTCCCCGGGTCGATCGAGGTCGCGCGGTCTCGATCGCACCCGGGGGAACGTGCGGGGGAGGGGGGCCCGACGACCCCGATCGCACCTGTTGCAGGGCGGTGAAGTCGCCCGGGTGAACGACCCCGGCGGCCGGACACCCCCCCACCCCCGGTGGGAGGCTGCGATCCCCAGCGAAGGTGAGGGCGGTGGCGCAGTACCGGGTCGAGGTCGCGGGACACGTCGCGTCCCGTTTCACGGACACGTTCGACGTCGTGCTGGTCGAGATGCGCCGCGGCCGCACGATCCTGACGCTCGACCTGCAGGATCAGGCCGCGCTCCACGGGCTGCTCGAGATGCTGGAGAGCGGGGGGATCGAGCTTGTCGCGGTCAACCGGGCGGACGCCGTCGACGCGCCCGGCGCCTCACCCGGGTGACGCCGGGCTGATCCCGGTCGAGCCGCCGGGCTCCAGCACGCGCACATCGACGCCGGGCGCGAGCCGCGCCGCCGCCCGCCGCAGATCCTCTCCCGGCGACCGCAGGTAGCCGGCCGAGCGCGGCACCCCCACGGGGGCGTAGGTGCCCCAATGGACCGGCACGGCCATCCGCGGCCGCATCACCGCCAGGGCGCGCGCCGCCCGCTCGGCGTCCAGGTGACCGGGGCCGAGGGTGGGGCCCCAGCCGCCCACGGGGATCAGGGCGGCGTCGAGGCCGGCCTCCGCGATGTCGGCCATGCCGGGGAACAGGTCGGTGTCGCCGGCGAACCACACCCGCGCCGGGCCCTCAACCACGTAGCCGAGGGCGGTGACGTGCACGGCGCGCCGCACCCGGGGCCCGCGCGTCACGGCGCCGCCGTCGTGCTCGGCGCGGGTCGCCCGGATCGTCAGCCCCCCGACGTCCGCGGCGGCGCCCGGCTCCATCTCCACCACCTCCCGGCGCCCCGCGCGCCGCAGCACCGGCACGGCGCCGGCGGGGGCGATCACCGGCACGTCCGGGTCGATCCGGCGCAGCGTCGGCACGTCCAGGTGGTCGCGGTGCATGTGGGAGATCAGGATCGCGGACAGCCCCTCCGTGATCCCCTCGGGCACCGGCACCAGGCGCCGCAGGTGGGCGATGCGGCGCGCGAGCACCGGATCGGTGAGCACCGCCTCGCCCCCCATCGCGATCCGCACGGTGGCGTGGCCCGCCCAGGTCAGTCGTGCAGGGTCCACCGGGGCTCCTCGGGGCCGTCCCCGGGCGGCTCGTCACCCTGCCGGCCCGCAAGCTCCGCGTTGAGCACCGCCGCGCCCACCACCAGGCGGGCCACGATGTAGAGCCACACCAGGATCACCAGCGCCGTCCCGATCGCCCCGTAGGTGGACTGCGCCCGCTCCGCCCGGCCCACCAGGTACCAGACGGTGAACAGGTGCAGGGCCTCGACGCCGACCGCCACCAGCAGCGCGCCCGGCACCAGCTGCGTCCAGTGGCCGCGCCGGTGGGGCAGCCGGACCTGCACGAACATCCACGCCACGAAGTAGAGGACGCCGACCAGCAGCGTCGCGACGATCCCGGTGCCCTGGTCGGCCTCGCGGAGGCGGGCCGCGAGCATGGTCACGATGATGAGGGCGAGCACGACCCCCGTGAAGCCGAGCGTCGCGCGCACCGGGCTCGCCGCCTTCTCGCGGGGCAGCCCCCACGCCCAGGCGTGGCTCACCCGGATGGCCTTCTCGGCGCCGACGCCCGCCCAGAGCGTGGCGAAGAGGCCGATGATCATTGCGATCCACCAGCCCCGGTCCTTCGCGCCGTCCGCCACGGCCTGCGCCAGCGAGCCGTGCAGACCGAAGTCGTCGGTCACCTGCGCCGGCGTTCCGTCGTCGATGCTGGTGATGGCGCCCAGCAGCCCCACCGTGAACAGCGCGAACGGCAGCAGCCACAGGAACAGGCGGTAGGCGAGCGCGCCCGCCAGGAGGCCGCCGAGGCGCTCGGCATCCCGGTCGATGACGTCGAACGCACGCTGGACCAGGGGGAAGCGCACACGCGCGTCCTCGATCTTCTCGCGTGCGGCGGCGGAGGCCACCTCCGCGCGATGGCGCGCGGTGGCGATACGGCCTCCGGCCTCCTCCTTGCCCTCGGGGGGCGGTTCCGGGCCGGGGGCGTCCACGTCAGCCGGCGGGTCCGTCCCGGGCCCCCGAGTCGGCCGGCGCCCCGCCCGCCGGCGCCTCGTCGGCCGGGTCCAGCGCCCCGGCGCGCCGGGCGGCGGCGACGTCGGCCGCGATGTGCGTGGCCGCCGACGTCAGCGGCGCCGCCAGCACCAGCCCGACCATGCCGAACATCGACCCGGCCGCGATGGTCACGATCAGGACCACCAGGGGGTTGAGCCCGAGCGTCGCGCCGAACGCGATGGGCTGCACGATCTGCTGGAGGGCGCCGTTGGCCAGGATCACCACCACCAGCATGATCAGCGCCGTCTCGGTCCCCTGGTCGGCCAGCGCCAGCAGCACCGCGAAGAACCCGGCGACGAACGCCCCGATGAACGGGACGTAGGCCGTCACGAACGTGACCACGGCGATCGTCCCGGCCAGCGGGACGCCCAGGATCCACGCGGCCAGGCCCACGACCGTGGCGTTGAACCCCGCGACGATGGTGACGCCCAGGAAGTAGCGCTGGAGCGACGTGATGACCCGTCCGGTCACGACCGACGCGACCGGGCGGGGGATGCCGAGGTGCCGGTCGATGAAGCGGCGGAACACCGGACCGTCCTTCAGCAGGAAGAACGTCGAGAAGATCGCGAACGACAGGAAGAAGGCCAGCGACGTGAGGCCCGAGATGCCCTGGGCGACGCCGTTCAGCAGCGTCGAGCCGATGTCGGGCACGGCCGTCGTGACGTCGTCGGTGGCCGACTGGGCGCCCGACTGGCCCACGCCGGCGTCCTGCGCCCACCCGCTGATCGTGCCGGCCGCCTTGTTGAGGGCGGCGGTGATCTGGTCGCCCTGGGCGATGATGCCGCCGATCACCAGGAGCGTCAGCAGCACGCCGACCACCAGGAGCCCGAGCAGCACCAGCCCGGCGCCGGCGGCCCGCGGCAGGCCGTGGCGGCGCTGGAGCCACGCGACGGCGGGGCTCGCGACGGCCGCGAGGACCCCCGCGACCATCACCGGCTCGACGATCGTGGCTGTGATGCCGAGGATCCACACCAGCCCCGCCAGCACCAGGGCCAGCCCCACCAGGAGCCACGCGGACCGCCCCAGATCGCGGAGCCAGCGGGGCGATCCGAACATGGCCACCAGGTCGCCCGGCTCCAGGTCCGGCGGCCGCGCCACCTCCGGCGCGGGCTCCCCCTCGCCGCCGCGGCGCCCGGGCAGCCGCAGCCGCCGCGCGCTCATGGCCTCGCCACCGTCCCGGTCATGCGACGACGCTAGGGGCGGCCCCCGCCGGCGGACGCGGCGCACCCGGCGGTCACCCGGGTGAAGCCACCTGCGCCGCGCGGTCGCGGGCGGCGCGCCGACGTACCGTCGCCACGTGGACGCGACCACCCTGCGCATCGACCCGGCGCCGCTGCGCACGCATCCGATCCGCCTGGTGGCGCGGCTGCTGATCGCCGCCCTGTCGCTCTTCCTCGCGGCCTGGATCGTCCCCGGCGTCGAGGTGGACGGGTTCTGGGGCGCGCTGATCGCCGCCCTGCTGATCGCGGTGATCAACGCGGTGGTGCCGCCGCTGCTGGCGGCCCTGCCCATCCCGTGGACGCTGGTGATCACGCTGCTGCTGACGCTCATCGCGGACGCCCTGATGATCCAGGCGGCGGGCGCGATCGCGCCGGACGCGATCCGCGTCGACGGCTTCGGCGACGCGCTGCTGGCGGCCCTGGTGATGTCGGCGATCGCCGTGGTGCTGGAGGTGTTCCTCGGCATCGACGACGACGACACCTACACGCTGCGCGTGACGCGGCGGGTCGCCGACCGGGCGGGCGACACCGTCCGCACCGACGTGCCGGGCATCGTCTACCTCGAGATCGACGGCCTGGCGCTTCCCGTGCTCCAGCGCGCCATGCGCGACGGCAGCGCCCCCACCATGGCGAAGTGGCTCGCGTCGGACACCCACCGCCTGGCCGAGTGGGAGACCGACCTGTCGTCGCAGACCGGCGCGTCGCAGGCGGGCATCCTCTTCGGCTCGAACGAGGACATCCCGGCGTTCCGCTGGGTGGAGAAGGAGACCGGGCGCGTCATGACGTGCTCGGCGCCCGCGGACTGCGCCGAGATCGAGCGGCGCGTCTCCACCGGCAGGGGGCTGCTGTCCGACGGCGGCGCCAGCCGCGGCAGCCTGCTGTCCGGCGACGCGGACCACGTGATCCTGACCGTGAGCCGGATGGACGCCGAGAAGGGCGCGAACCCCGGCTACCGGGCCTTCTTCTCGAACGGCTTCAACGTGACGCGCGTGCTGGTGCTGTTCGTGTGGGAGGTGATCATCGAGGTCAGCGCGGCCCTCCGCGCGCGGCGCCGGGACGTGCGGCCGCGAGGCCACCGCGGCGGCACCTACCCCTTCCTGCGCGCCGCGATGTGCGTCGCCGTCCGGGACCTCATCACCTACGGGGTGCTCTCCGACGTGATGCGCGGCCGACCGGCCGTCTACGCGACGTACGCGGCCTACGACGAGGTGGCCCACCACTCCGGGCTGGAGCGCGTCGACACCCTCGAGGCGCTGCGCAAGCTCGACAAGCAGTTCGCCCGCATCGAGCGGGCCCTGCCGTACGCGCCGCGCCCCTACCTGCTGGTGGTGCTCTCCGACCACGGCCAGACCCAGGGCGCCACGTTCAAGCAGCGCAACGACTACACCCTCGAGGACCTGGTCGAGCGTTCGCTCGAGGACGGCGCGGTGGCGCGCCTGGCGGCCGGCGACGAGAACGAGACCGCCGTGAGCTCGGCCCTCGACGAGGCCACCGGCGGCCACATCGGCGACGCCCCCGACGGCGGGGCCGACGCCCCCGACCGGCCCGTGGTGGTCATGGGCTCCGGCAACCTCGGGCTCATCTACCTGATGTCGGAGCCCCGCCGGCTCACGATGGAGGAGATCGACGCCGCCCACCCGCGCCTGCTGGGCGCGTTGCGCGAGCATCCGCACGTGGGCTGGGTGATGGTGCGCTCCGAGGCGGACGGGCCGGTGGCCCTCGGCGCCGCCGGACGCCACGTGCTGCGCACCGGCGCGGTGGAGGGGGAGGACCCCCTCGCGCCGTTCGGCCCGAACGCGGGCGTCCACCTGCTGCGCAACGACGGCTTCCCGCACTGCCCCGACCTCTACGTCGGGAGCTTCTACGACCCGGAGCTCGACGAGGGGTGCGCCTTCGAGGAGCTCATCTCGTTCCACGGGGGGATCGGCGGCGCCCAGACGCGCGGCTTCATCCTCCATCCCGCCGAGCTGGCCGTTCCGCCGGGACCCGTCGTGGGGGCCGCGGCCGTGCACCACATCCTGCTCGGCTGGCGGCAGGGCCTGCAGGGCGAGCCCGCGCCGGCCGGCGCGGGCATGACCGCATGAGGGGGGAGGTCCCATGAGCACGGATCCCGCGAACGCGCCGCTCATCGGCGAGCGGCTCGCCGAGCTGCTCGCGCTGATCCGCGACTCCGACTCCGTCGAGCTCAAGGTGACGGTGCCGGACTCGCTGCGCCGCTCCGCCGTCACGTCCCTGGACCTCGATCCCCTGGAGGGCCAGCTCCGGCAGGTGTGGTTCTTCGACACGCCGGACCTCGCGCTGGAGCGCGCCGGGGTGGTGGTCCGGGCGCGCCGGACCCAGGGACGGGGCGACGACTCGGTGGTGAAGCTCCGCCCGGTGGTGCCGTCGGAGCTGCCCGCCGAGCTGCGCGCGTCGCCCGCCTTCAAGACCGAGGTGGACGTGCTGCCCGGCGGGTTCGTCTGCTCCGGCTCCCTCCGCGCCGAGCACAAGGGCTCCCGCGTGCGCGAGGCGCTCAAGGGGACCATCCCGATCAAGGACGTCTGGACCAAGGAGCAGCGCCGCTTCTACGCGGCCCACGCGCCCGACGGCCTCGCCATCGAGGACCTGACGCCCCTCGGGCCGGTGAACGTGTTCAAGCTCAAGTGGACGCCCACCGACTACGCCCAGAAGCT
Source organism: Miltoncostaeaceae bacterium (assembly GCA_036826475.1). Classification (GTDB taxonomy): domain Bacteria; phylum Actinomycetota; class Thermoleophilia; order Miltoncostaeales; family Miltoncostaeaceae; genus Miltoncostaea. The sequence goes on from DAISWG010000003.1 coordinate 91,879, forward strand.
CGTCGCGGAGCTGTGGTTCTACCCGGACGGCAGCCGGATCCTGGAGCTGTCGACCAAGTGCGCGCCGGCGGACGCGATCACCGTCGCGCTGGGCGCGCGCGCCTACCTCGAGTCCCACGGCCTGGACCTGTCCGGCGAGCAGCAGACCAAGACGCGGACCGCCCTGGAGCTGTTCGCGGGCGAGCTCTCCTCGTAGCCGGTGCCCGACGCGGAGCGCCGGCGGCTCGCCGAGGACCGGGCCGCCTGGCTCCGCTGGGGGCCCTACGTCAGCGAGCGCGCCTGGGGGACGGTCCGCGAGGACTACAGCCCGGGCGGGACGGCGTGGGAGTACCTGCCCCACGACCACGCGCGCTCCCGCGCGTACCGCTGGAGCGAGGACGGCCTGGGCGGCATCTGCGACGAGTCGCAGCGCCTGTGCTTCGCCTGGGCGTTCTGGAACGGGCGGGACCCGATCCTGAAGGAGCGGATCTTCGGGCTCACCGGCAACGAGGGCAACCACGGCGAGGACGCCAAGGAGTACTGGTGGTACCTCGACTCCACCCCCACGCACTCGTGGATGCGGTGGCGGTACGCGTACCCCCAGGGGGAGTTCCCCTACGCCGACCTCGTGGAGGAGAACCGGCGCCGCGGGCGCGAGGGCCTCGAGTACGAGCTGCTCGACACGGGCGCGTTCGACGAGGACCGGTACTGGGACATCGAGGCCTGCTACGCGAAGGCGGCGCCTGACGACATCTGCATCCGGCTCCGCGTGCGCAACGCCGGCCCCGCGGACGCCGAGCTGCACGTCCTGCCGACCCTGTGGTTCCGCAACCGCTGGTCGTGGACGGAGGGGGCGCAGCGGCCCCGGCTCCGCGCCGCGCAGGCGGCCCTGCGCTGCAGCGAGGAGCGCCTGGCCACGATGGTGCTGCGCGGTGAGGGCGCCCCGGAGGCCCTCGTCTGCGACAACGACACCAACACCGACCGGCTGTTCGGCGTGCCCGGCCCGGCATACCCGAAGGACGGCATCAACGACCACGTGATCGTCGGCGCGCCCACGGTGAGTCCCGGGGGGACGGGCACCAAGGGGGCGCTCTGGTACCGGCTCCGGGTGCCGGCCGGGGAGACGCGCGAGCTGCGCCTGCGGCTGTCGCCCGACGGCGGCGCCGACCTGGGCGCCGGGTGGGAGGCGGCGATGGCCGCCCGCGAGGCCGAGGCCGACGCCTTCCACGCATCCATCGCCCCCGCCGCCACCGAGGACGAGGCGCGCGTGATGCGCCAGGCGTTCGCCGGGATGCTCTGGAGCAAGCAGTTCTTCAACTACGACGTGCGCCGCTGGCTGGAGGGCGACCCCACCCAGCCGGCCCCGCCGCCCGGCCGCGCCCGGGGCCGCAACCACGAGTGGCTGCACCTGCGCGCCCACGACGTGATCTCCATGCCGGACAAATGGGAGTACCCGTGGTTCGCCGCATGGGACCTCGCGTTCCACACGGTGGCGCTCGCGCACGTCGACCCCGAGTTCGCCAAGGACCAGCTCGTCCTGATGTGCCGCGAGTGGTACATGCACCCCAACGGCGGGATCCCCGCCTACGAGTGGGCGTTCTCGGACGTCAACCCGCCGGTCCACGCCTGGGCGGCGCTGCGGGTGTTCCGTATCGACGGCTCGCGCGACCGCCTGTTCCTGGAGCGCATCTTCCAGAAGCTGCTGCTGAGCTTCGCGTGGTGGACGAACCGCAAGGACGAGGAGGGCGACTTCCTCTTCGCCGGCGGCTTCCTGGGGCTGGACAACATCGGGCCGTTCGACCGCTCGGCGCCGCTGCCCCCCGGCGTGCGCCTGGAGCAGGCCGACGGGACGGGGTGGATGGCGATCTTCGCCCTGGACATGCTGGAGATGGCCCTGGTCCTGGCGGCGGAGGACCCGGCCTACGAGGACATGGCCATCAAGTTCTTCGTGCACTTCAACCTGATCGCCCGCGCGCTCGCGACGCAGGGGATGTGGGACGAGGAGGACGGCTTCCTGTACGACCGGCTGGCGCGGCCCTCCGACGGCGCCACCCTCCCGGTCCGCGCCCGGTCGATGACCGGGCTGATCCCCCTCTGCGCCGTCGCCGTCGCACACGGCGAGGTGCGCGCGCTGCCGAATCTCTGGCCGCTCTTCGAGTCGGTGGTGCGGCAGCGGCCCGCCCTGTTCCGGGCCGTCCGCGCGCGTCCGGAGGGGACGGGCGGCATCGTCTCGGTGCTGGACGAGGAGCGCCTGCGGCGGGTGCTCACGCGGGTGCTCGACGAGGACGAGTTCCTGTCGCCGTACGGGCTGCGGGCCCTGTCGGCGGCCTACCGCGACCACCCGTACGAGCTCACCTGGGAGGGGCGCACGATCGGAACCGTCGGGTACGAGCCGGCCGAGTCGCAGACCGGGATGTTCGGCGGCAACTCCAACTGGCGCGGCCCGATCTGGTTCCCCGTGAACTACCTGGTCATCGAGGCGCTCGAGCGCTACGGGGAGTTCTTCGGCGACGAGCTCACGGTGGAGCACCCCACCGGCTCGGGGCGCCAGGCGACGCTCACCGAGGTTGCCGACGACCTGCGGCGGCGGCTCATCGCCATCTTCCTGCTCGACGAGGAGGGGCGGCGCCCCTGCTTCGGCGAGGTCGCCCGCTTCCGCGACGACCCGTCGTGGCGGGACGCGCTGCTCTTCAACGAGTACTTCCACGGCGACCTCGGCTGCGGCCTCGGCGCCTCCCACCAGACCGGGTGGACGGGCCTGGTGGCCGACCTCATCGCGACGCGGGCGGGGGCGCGGGGGTGATCCCCGCCGTGGGCCGCCAGGTCCTGGGCGACCTCGCGGCGTCCGCCGCGCGCGAATGGCTCGTGGCCGACGGCCTCGGCGGGTTCGCGATGGGCACCGCCGGCGGCCTGGAGGCGCGGCGCTACCACGGGCTGCTGTGCGTCTCGGCGGGCTCCCCGGGGCGCCGGATGATGGGGCTGGTGGCGCTCGACCCGGTGCTGGTGATCGGCGACGCCCGCGTGCAGCTGGCGACCCACGAATGGGCCGACGGCGTCGTCGCGCCCGCCGGCCACGTGCACCTGGAGTCGTTCGCCGTCGTGGACGGCGTGCCGTGCTGGCGGTGGCGGGTCGGCGGCGTGGTCATCGAGCGGCGCGTCGCGATGGCCCGCGGCAGGCCGGCGGTGGCGGTGGTGCACCGGGTGGTGCACGCCGACGGCCCGGTGCGGCTGGAGCTGGAGCCGCTGTGCACATGGCGCGACGCCCACGGCGAGCGCACCGGGCCGGCGCCGCCCGCCGTGGAGCACGGGCCCGGCGGGTTCGCGTTCGAGGGCGCGTACCGCGTCGCGGGCCCCGGCTGGGCGCCCGGCGGCGCCTGGTACGTGGGGCTGCGCCACCGCGAGGAGGCGGCGCGCGGGCTGTCCGACCGCGAGGACCTGTGGAGTGCCGGGCGCTTCGCCGCCGAGCTGGGGCCGGGGGAGGAGGCCGCGGTCACCGCGTGGGCGGGCGACCTGGACGACGCGCCGCCGCCGGGGGCGGCGGTGGTGGCCGCGGCCGCCGGGCGCGCGCGGTCGGTCGC
>DAISWG010000004.1:0-54078 GCA_036826475.1 Miltoncostaeaceae bacterium
CCCATCGATGTCGTCGTGTTGAAGGACTGCGTCACGGAGACGAACGAAACACCATGGCCGTCGAACAATTCAACGAGTTTGGCAAAATCGGCCAGCGATCGCGTCAGACGGTCTACCTTGTAGACGACGATGATGTCGAGTTGCCTTTCACGAATCGCGCAAAGTAGCGCCTGGAGTGCGGGTCTTTCCATGCTGCCACCAGAGAACCCGCCGTCATCGAAGCGGGCTTTGATAAGCTGCCATCCTTCATGGGTTTGGCTTTTAATGTAGGCCTCACAGGCCTCACGCTGGGCGTCCAGAGAGTTGAAATCTTGCTCCAGCCCGGCATCTGAGGAGACGCGCGTGTAGACGGCGCAGCGGAGAGCTTTGGGAGTAGGTGCGGTCATGGGGTCTCCCCCTTTCGATCGGCAGCGCGCGCCTTTCCACCGGTCTTGACGCCAAAGAAGCGCGGGCCATTCCATCGCGTTCCAGTGATGGCGAATGCGACCTCGGACAGGCTGCGATACGTGATCCCGTTCCAGGCGAATCCTTCGGCCAGAACCATGACGTGATGCATCGTGCCGCCATGCTCGCGGCCGATGACGGTTCCCGGCGCGAGAGATTTCGCGCCGCGAGAAGAGACGTTCAGGCTTTCCAGTGTCGGGACACCAGTGCCAGCCTTGCCCTTCGCTCGCTGTTCGGCAATTTGGCGGAGCAATTTGATGCTCTGACCATCGAGATCGCCGAATGCATCCGCCTGAATGCGATAGGCGATCATCCGGATAAGCAGTTGCTTCGTGATATTCTCGGGCGCCGGGCGGCCGGTCAGACGCCGCCATCGCCGCCGCAGCGTGCTGAGATCAAGCTCCGCGAGGCCAGCCAACCCCTGGCTAACCTCATCCTCCATGCGAGAACCGCTCATCACTGGCCCCGCTTCGACCGTTCCAGCGAGTAGCGCCGGGTACCTTCAGCGTCGCGGGACGAGTGGAGCATCAGACCGAGCTTCTTCTTCACGGTGCCAGACAGGAAGCCGCGGACGCTGTGCGGCTGCCACTCGGTTGCGGACATCAACTCCGCAAGGGTCGCGCCATCGCGGCGGGCGAGGAGATCCAGGCATCGCTGCTGTTTGCTCATTGCGACGGCTACAGAAGCGGGTTCGGGTGCTTTGGCCCGGCGGGTGCTCTTGGTTGCTGCCGGCCTTTCAGGCGCCGCACTACGCCTCGCAGGCGGCTTGGCAGGATTGGCTGGTTTGCGTGATTTTGCGGTCATGGTTGGGCTCCAGATCTCGGGCACCGCGCCTATCGCGATGTCGGCACAACCTGAAGCCCCGCAAACTCGGCGAGGTTTCTGACCGGCGTCCTTTACGACGCTGGCCCTGACACAACAACAGCAACGCTTGCCGTGCCGACGAAGTCCAGTGGTTTGTCGCGAGTGGCCTTTGAAGTCCTGATATTTGCCGTCTTGCACTTCAGCGATCGGCACAATTGCCGGAGAAGTAGCAAGTTTCGCGGCAAGTCAGATTGCGATCGGATGCCAGCCAAGAGCTTCTTCGATCGCCTGCCTGTATTGCGTCCGGATCTGGCTTGGCGTCTTGCGGATGTAGTTCTCTGCAAGCGAGCGTTTTTCACCTTCGAGCGACCGGAGGTAGTCGACGACCTCAGTGCGCGACGGAATACGATTCTCACCTGAGAACTTCGGACCGAGTGCGGTCCAAACCACTGCATCCAGACGACGCGTAGTTGCCCAGTCGCCAATGGCGCGCGCGTTGGACCAACTCGACCGATCAGTGCTGGACCAGAGCCCGATCAGACGGCTGGCGTTCTTTTTGGAGACCCCTTCACGCTCGGCCAGAAGCATCCTCGCATGGTCGGGGGCGTCGGCGCGGAGATCCGTCCAGAGAACGGGAATAGACTGGACGCCCTCAGTGACTACCAGAGTAATTCGGCCATTGCTCGATTGCCTCGCGAACTCGACGGACAGATCTGGGCCGTCGCCGTACCATTCCGAAGAAAAAGGTAGCGCTCCTGGATCCCAGATCAGGGATCCCCAACCAAGGCATGCAATCTTCATTTGCTGGCCCCCCATTGTGCATCGGACGGGTGGTTTCCACTTGTAGCCAGCCTTCCTCGATGCCATGCGAGCTTTGGCAAGTGGGACGGAACGACCTTGGAGAGGCGGAGGTCGGACGACAGGCCAAGTGCGGTGCGGTCTGACTCGCTCAGCGTATCGGATAGGATAATCCGCCCGTCGTCGTCGAAGGAGATCAGGAAGGCATCGAACGCGGCGTCGAGGTGAGCGGCAAGCAGGAGGCCGTTGTAGACGTCGAGGCGTTCAGCGTCGGTCTCGCATTCGGCCCAGGGCTTGATGTGGCTGGCGCGCAGCAGGCGCGGCTCAGCGACGCCGAGGACCGCGCAAGAGCTTCCCCAGTATTCCATCAGGGCATCGCGAAAGATGCTCTGACCGACACGTTGGACGAACACGCGCTCGGCCTCGGTCGTGCGCGGCAGGTTGCGGGTCTCGGCCTCAAAGGCGCGCAGCGGCTCGATCGGCAAGGAGCGTGCGAGCCGCCACATTTCGCGCACGAGGACGTGAAGATTTGTCGTGTTGCTCGCGACGAAGGCCGTGAAGCCATCCGGCGCGGTGCCCGACCAAGTCTGCCAGTGTGTGCCGAGATCAGTGGCGACGCCGTTGTGGTTGGTGGCGGCGATATAGCCGGAGACATCTCGGGTCAGTCGAACGGCAGCGGGAGCATCGATGCTATCGAAGGCGAGCCAGTCGCCCGCCTCGCCGCGATCGATCGCCACCTCGTCCATCACCGCCCGCATGATCCGGATCCCCTGGCCCCGCAGCCCGGGCTCGGCGGCCGGCGGGCGCCAGCCGCCCTCGTCGGCGACCAGCACCTCGACCTCGCGCGCCGTCCCGAGCCGCATCGCGATCCGCATGACCGTGGAGCCGTCGCCCGGCGACCCGTGCTCGACGGCGTTCGCGAGCGCCTCGCCGGCGGCGAGCACCACGTCCTGGACGCCGTCGGCGCCGATCCGGGCCGCGCCGAGCCACTCGCGCACGGCGGTGCGCGCGACCGCCAGGTTGTCGGGCGTCGCCGGCAGGCTCAGCTCCAGCGGCGCCGGCGTGGCCTCGCGGCGCGCGACCAGCAGCGCGACGTCGTCGCTCGACACGGCGCCCGCGAGCCCCGCGACCACGCGGTCGGCCATCACGCCGGCCGGCTCCGCCCGCTCGGCGGCGGCGGCGGCGCCGAGGCGCTCCAGCCCCGTCTCCAGCGGTTCCTCACGGCGCTCGACCAGGCCGTCCGTGAAGAGCAGCAGGCTCGCGCCCGCCGGCAGCTCCGTCTGCGCCTCGTCGTAGCCGCGGTCGGTCACGCCCAGCGCGGGTCCGCGCCCGCCGCGGAGGATGGTGACCCCGTCGCCGCCGTCCACCACGACCGGGTGGGGGTGCCCCGCGCAGGCGTACGTGACGTGGCCGGACGCGGGGTCGACCACCACGCACACGGCGGTCGAGACCTCGGCGCCGGGCACGCCGGCGGCGAACCGGCTCAGGTGCTCCAGCACGGTCCGGGGACCGAACCCGGCCAACGCGTAGGCGCGCATCGCGCTGCGCAGCTGGCCCATGACGCTCGCCGCGACGGTGCCGCGGCCCACGACGTCGCCCACCGCCAGGAACACCCGTCCGCCCGGGATCTCGACGGCCTCGTACCAATCGCCCCCCGCCTCGGTGTGCGCCGTCGCCGTCTGGTAGCGGGCGGCCAGCTCCAGGCCGGCGACGTCGGCCAGGCGCTCGGGCAGGAGGCTCCGCTGCAGGGTCGTGGCGACGTCGACCTGCGCCTCGTAGAGGCGCGCGTTCTCGAGGGCGATGCCCACGCGACGGCCGATCTCGTCGGCGGGGAGCAGCTCGGACGGCAGCCGGCCGGGATGGTCGCCGAACACCAGTGCGATCGCCCCCGCGGCACGCCCGTGCGTGGCGATGGGCGCCACGAGCAGGCCGGACGCGACGCCCGAGAGCTCCGCCGCGGTGCCGGCGTCGATGACCCCGGCGGCCACGAGCGACGCGAACGGGCCGCCCTCGTCGTCGTCGCAGCCGAGCAGCACGCCGTCTCCCGGCGCGGCGGTCCACGGGCCGCCGCGTCGCAGGACCCCCTCCACCGCCGGCTCGCGGGCGGCGATCGCCGCGCGCATCCCCCCGTCCGCGCCGGGGGCGGTGATGACGCACCCGTCCGCCCAGCGCGGCACCAGCAGGCCGCGCAGCCGGTCGATCCGGCCCGCGAACCCCATCTCGGCGTCGAGGGTCACGCTGACGTCGGCCAGCAGGTCGGCGTGCGCCCGGCGCCGGGCCTCGCTCTCGTGCAGGCCGGCCCGCACCAGGGACATCGCCGCCATGCGGGCGAACGCGCGGAGCGTGTTGCGCTCCTCCGGCCGGAAGGCCCGCGCCCCCTGGAAGCGGAGGCCCAGGACGCCGACGATCCGCTCGTCCAGCTGGAGCGGCAGCGCGGCGAGCGCCCCGAGCCCGGGCCACGCCCGCGGCAGCCGGGCGGCCGCGGGGTGGCGCAGCGCCACCTGGGCGTCGTCCTCGGCGAACAGCGCCGTCCCGGCCAGCGCGGCGACGGTGGGGACGTCCTCGTCGCGCGCGCTCACGCCGGCGGGCCGCGCGAGGGCGTCGTCGAACCCGCCGACCGCCACGGTGCGCAGGGACGTACCGTCGGACGCGAGCAGGCGCACCCCCGCCGCCGCGGCACCGAAGGTGCGGATCGCCTCGCGCACGATCGTCTCGGCCACGTCCTGACGGCCGCCGGCGGCGGCGAGCGCCTCGGTGGCGGCCTGGAGGGCCTCCACCTCGTGTCGGGCGCTGCGCTCGGCGTCGTGCAGGCGGGCGCGCTCCAGCGCCTGCGCGCACTGCGCCGCGAACGCGGCCAGGAAGCCGGCGTCGACCCCCTCCCCGGCGCCGTCGCCGCGGGGGCGCGAGAGCGCCAGCGCCGTCCCGTCGCCGCCCAGGCGCATCGCCACCCACGGCTCGCCGCGCGGCGGCTCGCCGGGCTCGAGCAGCACGGCGTCCGCGACGCCGGGCAGGCCGCGCGCCTGGCGCACGATCTCCCCCACCACCTCCGCCCGCGTCAGGGCCGTCGCGAGCCGCTCGCCGGTGGCGTTGAGGCGACGCAGCTCCTCCTCGGCGCGGTGGCGCTCCGTCACGTCCATCGCGATGCCGACCAGGCGCTCCGGCGCGCCGTCGGCGTCGAGGTACACGCGCCCGCGGGCGCTCAACCACCGCTGCCCCCGGGCGGGGTGGACGACGCGGAACTCCTCCTCCCAGGTCCCGCCCGCGCGGACGGCGTCGGCGATGCGGGACTCGACGCGGCCCCGGTCGCGCGGATCGACCGTCGCGAGCCACTGATGCGGGTCGCCGTCCGCGACGGCGGGGAGGCCCACCAGGTCGGCGTACTCCCCCGACCAGCGGACCCGGTCGGAGGGCAGGTGCCAGTCCCAGACCCCCGAGAGCCCCGCCCGCTGGGCGAGCCCCAGGCTCTCCTCCATCCCCCGCCGCGCCGCCTCCCGCTGCAGCCGGGCGTTGAGCTCGAACAGCTCGACGAACAACGTGACCTTGGAGCGGAGGATGACGGGGTCGACCGGCTTCAGCAGGTAGTCGACGGCCCCCGCCGCGTACCCGTCGAACATGTGGCTCGTGGCGCTGGTGATCGCCGTGACGAAGATGATGGGGATGCGGCGCGTGCGCAGGCGCCCGCGGATCAGACGGGCCGTCTCGAACCCGTCCATCCCCGGCATCTGCACGTCCAGCAGGATGAGCGCGTACCGCTCGCCCAGGAGGAGCCGCAGCGCCTCCTCGCCCGACTCGGCCAGCACCACGCGGCGGCCGAGCGGCGCGAGCAGGGCCTCCATCGCGACCAGGTTGGCGCGGCGGTCGTCGACCACCAGGATGCTCGCGCGGTCCGGCGTGGGCGGGTCGGCCGGCACCGCGTCGGGCGCGTCCGCGTCGATCGACGGCACGGTGGAGGGGTCCACGGCCGGCTAGCCCTCCAGGGCGAAGGCGCCCGGCGGCTCCGTGGACGGGTACAGCCAGATGCCCATGAGCGCCAGGAGCTGGTCGGTGTCGACCGGCTTGGTGATGTAGTCGGAGGCGCCGCACGAGATGGCGCGCTCCCGGTCGCCCGGCATCGCCTTCGCCGTGACCACGATGATCGGCAGGCCGCCGACCTCGGGCATCCGGCGGATCGCGCGGGTCGCCTCGTACCCGTCCATCCCCGGCATCATCAGGTCGAGCAGCACGATGTCGATCCCGCGCTCCCGGGTGAGCAGGGCGATGCCGTCGGCGCCGTTCTCGGCGAACACCACCTCCATCCCCCGCGACTCCAGGGCCGACGCGAGGGCGAACACGTTGCGGACGTCGTCGTCGACGATCAGGGCGCGCCGTCCGGACAGGACCTCCTCGCCGGAGCCGGCCGGGCCGGCCAGCCGGGCCTCGGAGGGCGCGGTGCCGCGCAGCGCCTCGATGAGCCGCTCGGGCGGGACCGGCGCCGTCGAGACGGAGGTGGCGCCCGCCTCGAGCGCCGCCTCCGCCTGCCCGATCCCGGTGACCACGTGGACGGGGACGTTCCGCGTGGCCGGGTGGCGGCGCAGGTGGGACAGGACCGTCCACCCGTCGAGCGCCGGCAGGCCGAGGTCCAGCACCACCGCGTCCGGGTGCACCTGGTGGGCGAGCCGCAGGCCCGTGTCGCCCCGGGTGGCCGCCACGCAGGCGAAGCCGGCCGCCCGCCCGGCCCGCACGAGGCCCTGCGCCAGCGACGGGTCGTCCTCGATGACGAGGAGCACACGCTCGGCGCCGTCCAGCGCGTCGCGGTCGTCGGCGATCCGCGCGGGGGCCGGCGTGTCCGCCGGCGCCGGCGCGCGACCGCCCGGCCCGCCGGGGTCGATCCGGTCGGGGATCGCCAGGGGCAGGTACAGCGTGAAGGTGCTCCCCACCTCCACGGTCGACTCGATCACGATCTCGCCGCCCAGCAGGTGGGCGATCTCGCGGCTGATCGACAGGCCCAGGCCCGTGCCGCCGAAGCGTCGGCTGGTGGTGCCGTCGGCCTGCTGGAACGCCTCGAAGATGAGCCCGAGGCGGTCGGCGGGGATGCCGATCCCGGTGTCGGTGACCGAGAACGCGATCACCCGGCCGGCCTCGGCGAGCGCCGGCGACGAGGAGCCCGCCCCCGCGGGCGCCTCGCCGATCCGCAGCCGCACGGCCCCCGTCTCGGTGAACTTCACGGCGTTGGAGAGCAGGTTGCGCAGGATCTGCTGCAGGCGCTGCTCGTCGGTGACCAGCGCCGCGGCGGTCCCCGGCTCCAGCGCGACCTCGAAGTCCAGCCCCTTCTCCTCCACCAGCAGGCGGAACGAGCGCTCGACGTACGCGACCACCTCGTCGAGCGCGACGCGGCCGGGGTTCACGTCCATCTTCCCCGCCTCCACCTTCGAGAGGTCGAGGATGTCGTCGATCAGGTCCAGCAGCTCGTTGCCGGACGCGAAGATCGTGCGGGCGAAGTCGACCTGCTTGTCGCTCAGGTTCCCGTCGCCGTTGTCGGCGAGCAGCCGGGCCAGGATGAGGAGGGAGTTGAGCGGCGTCCGCAGCTCGTGGGACATGTTCGCCAGGAACTCGGACTTGTACCTCGATGAGAGCGCCAGCTGCTCGGCCTTCTCCTCGATCGCGAGGCGCGCCATCTCGATCTCGCGGTTCTTGACCTCGATCCGCTCGTTCTGGTCGGCCAGCAGGGCCATCTTCTCGGCGAGCTCGGCGTTGGTGCCCTGCAGCTCCTCCTGCCGGCTCTGGAGCTCCTGCGTGAGCGACTGCGACTGCTCCAGCAGCTCCTCGGTGCGCATGTTGGCCACGATGGCGTTGATCACGATGCCGATCGTCTCGGCGAGCTGCTCCAGGAACGTGCGGTGCACCTCGTCGAACGTCGCGAACGAGGCCAGCTCGATCACCCCGAGCACCTGGTCCTCGAAGAGCACCGGCTGGATCAGGATGCTCCCGGGCGCCGCGCGCCCGAGGCCGGAGGAGATCTGGATGTAGTCCGCGGGCGGCGCCTCGATGACCACCGGGCTCAGGTCGAGCGCCGCCTGGCCCACGAGTCCCTCGCCCAGGCGCAGCGCGCGCACCTCGTCCTGCGGCCGGTAGCCGTAGCTCGCGGCCAGGGTGATCGCCGGCTCGTCGCCCGGGCTGCCCTCCACCAGGAAGAACGCCCCGAGCCGCGCGCCGACGAGCGGGGTGAGCTCCGACATGATCAGGTCCGACACCACCGCCAGGTCGCGCTGGCCCTGCATCATCCCGCCGAACCGGGCCAGGTTGGAGTTGAGCCAGCTCTGGTCGGCGTTGCGGCCGGTGGTCTCGCGCAGGTTCACGATCATCTGGTTGATCGTGTCCTTCAGCTCGGCGACCTCGCCCTGGGCCTCGACGCCGATCGAGCGCGTCAGGTCGCCCTGGGTCACGGCCACGGACACGGCGGCGATCGCCCGAACCTGGTCGGTCAGGTTCGCGGCCATCGAGTTCACCGAGTCGGTCAGGCCGCGCCACGTCCCGGCCACGCCCTCCACGTTGGCCTGGCCGCCCAGCTTGCCCTCGGTGCCCACCTCCCGGGCGACGCGGGTCACCTCCGCCGCGAACGACGACAGCTGGTCGACCATCGTGTTGATGGTGTCCTTCAGCTGGAGGACCTCGCCGCGGGCGTCCACCGTGATCTTCTGCGACAGGTCGCCGTCGGCCACCGCCGTCGTCACCTCGGCGATGTTGCGGACCTGGTCGGTCAGGTTCGACGCCATCGAGTTCACCGAGTGCGTCAGGCCGCGCCACGTGCCGGAGACGCCCTCCACGTTGGCCTGGCCGCCCAGCTTGCCCTCGGTGCCCACCTCCCGGGCGACCCGCGTCACCTCGTCCGCGAAGGAGCGCAGCTGGTCGACCATCGTGTTGATGGTGTCCTTGAGCTGGAGGACCTCGCCGCGCACGTCCACCGTGATCTTGCGCGACAGGTCGCCCTGCGCGACGGCGGTGGTGACCTCGGCGATGTTGCGCACCTGGTCGGTCAGGTTCGACGCCATCGAGTTCACCGAGTCGGTCAGATCGCGCCAGGTGCCCGACACGCCCCGCACGTTCGCCTGGCCGCCCAGCTTGCCCTCGGTGCCCACCTCCCGGGCGACGCGGGTCACCTCGTCGGCGAACGACGACAGCTGGTCGACCATCGTGTTGATGGTGGTGGCCAGCTCCAGGATCTCCCCGCGGGCGTCCACCGTGATCTTCTGCGACAGGTCGCCCTGGGCCACCGCCGTCGAGACGTGGGCGATGTTGCGCACCTGGGTGGTCAGCGAGGACGCCATGAAGTTCACCGAGTCGGTCAGGTCGCGCCAGGTGCCCGACACGCCCTCAACGTTGGCCTGGCCGCCCAGCTCGCCCTCGGTGCCCACCTCGCGGGCCACCCGCGTCACCTCCGCGGCGAAGCTGCGCAGCTGGTCCACCATCGTGTTGACGGTGTCCTTCAGCTCCAGCACCTCGCCCTTCACGTCCACCGTGATCTTCTGGGAGAGGTCGCCCTTGGCCACCGCCGTCGTGACCTGCGCGATGTTGCGCACCTGGGTGGTCAGCGACGACGCCATGAAGTTCACCGAGTCGGTCAGGTCGCGCCACGTGCCCGACACGCCCCGCACGTTCGCCTGGCCGCCCAGCTTGCCCTCGGTGCCCACCTCCCGCGCCACCCGGGTCACCTCGTCGGCGAACGACGAGAGCTGGTCCACCATCGTGTTGATGGTGTCCTTCAGCTGGAGCACCTCGCCCTTCACGTCCACCGTGATCTTCTGCGACAGGTCGCCCTTCGCCACGGCGGTGGTCACCTCGGCGATGTTGCGCACCTGATCCGTCAGGTTCGACGCCATGAAGTTCACGCTGTCGGTGAGGTCCCGCCACGTCCCCGAGACGTCCTCCACCCGCGCCTGACCGCCGAGCTTCCCCTCGGTGCCCACCTCCCGGGCGACGCGGGTCACCTCCGCCGCGAACGAGCGCAGCTGGTCGACCATCGTGTTGATGGTGTCCTTCAGCTCCAGTACCTCGCCGCGGGCGTCCACCGTGATCTTCTGCGACAGGTCGCCGCGGGCGACGGCGGTGGTGACCTGCGCGATGTTGCGCACCTGGCTGGTGAGGTTGCCCGCGAGCGTGTTGACGTTGTCGGTCAGGTCCTTCCACACGCCGGACACGCCGCTCATCTGCGCCTGACCGCCGAGCTTGCCCTCGGTCCCCACCTCGCGGGCCACCCGCGTCACCTCGTCCGCGAAGGAGCGCAGCTGGTCGACCATCGTGTTGATGGTGTCCTTCAGCTGGAGCACCTCGCCGCGCACGTCGACCGTGATCTTGCGCGACAGGTCGCCGTCGGCCACCGCCGTCGTCACCTCGGCGATGTTGCGCACCTGGTCGGTCAGGTTCGACGCCATCGAGTTGACCGAGTCGGTCAGGTCCCGCCACGTGCCCGACACGCCCTTCACCCGCGCCTGGCCGCCGAGCTTGCCCTCGGTCCCCACCTCGCGGGCGACCCGGGTCACCTCGCCGGCGAACGACGAGAGCCGCTCGACCATCTGGTTCACCGTCGCCCGGATGCGGGAGAACTCGCCGCGCACGGGGTGGCCCTCGATGCGGGCCGGCATCCGCTCGGAGAGGTCGCCCTTCGCGACCGCCTCGATCACGCGGGCGAACTCGGTGGTGGGTCGCACGAGGTCGTCGATCAGGGAGTTGAGCGAATCGACCGAGCGCTGCCACGCGCCGGACGCGACGGGCGGCGCCGCGCGCTCGCTGATGAGCCCGTCGCGGCCCACCGTCCGGCGCACCCTCGCGAGCTCGCGCTCCATTCCGGCGTTCGACTCGACGAGCCGGTTGAAGGCGAGCGCCAGGTCGCGGCCGATCCCCTCGTCGGGGAGCGCGACCCGGGCGGTGAAGTCACCCCCGGCGGCGGCCTCGAGACCTGCGAGGAGGGCGACGAGCGCAGGATCGGCGGCATCGGCGGCCGCAGCGGGCGGCGTCGGACGCCGCCGCCCTCCGGCACGCCCGGTGTTGACGTCGACTGCAGCCACGGTCCACCCCGATCCGAAGCGACGACATTGTGCTCAAACGATCGGTGATCCCCGGTTCCCGCGCGGACCAAACCCGTTCAGCGCCGCTCGCCCGTCACCCGGATCACCAGGAGCGCGCGATCGTCGCTGGCCTCGGCCGCCCCGAAGCGGGCGATCGCCGACTCCAGCGCCTCGGCGATCTCCTCCGCGCCGCCGTGCGCCGCCTGGGCCGCGATGGCGGTCAGGCGGTCCATCCCGAAGAGCTCGCCGTCGGGCGAGCGTGCCTCGATGACGCCGTCGCTGAACAGCACGAGGGTGTCGCCGGGACCCAGCGCGAAGCCGCTCTCGGCGAAGCGGATGTCGTCCATGATCCCCAGCAGCGGGCCGGCGGGGCACAGCGTCTCCACCGAGCCGTCCGCCCGCACGAGCAGGGCCGGCGGGTGGCCGCCGCGCGCCAGGCGGACGTCCATCGAGCCGTTCACGCGCCGCAGCCACGCGTAGGTGGCGGTGAGGAACCGCGAGTCGGTGCCCTCCCGCAGGATCGCCCGGTTGAGCCGCCCCAGGACCTCGGCGGGCGACACCTCCTGCGACTCGGCACGGAGCGTGTGGCGCGCGAGCGCGGTCAGGGCGGCCGCCTCGGTGCCCTTGCCGCAGACGTCGCCGAGCACCGCCGCCCACCCCCTGCCGCCGTCGACGGGGAACAGGTCGTAGAAGTCGCCGCCCACCTCGACGCCCTCGCCGCCGGCGACGTACCGGGCCGCGACGTCCAGACCCTCCACGTCGGGGAGGCTCGCGGGCAGCAGGCTGTCCTGGAGCGTCCGGGCGATCTCGCGGGACCGGTCGAGCAGCATCGCGTTGTCGATCGCGAGGCCGGCGCGGGCGCCGAGGTCCTCCGCGAAGGCGAGGTCGTCGGTGGTGAACCGGCGCCCCGACTCGGCGGAGACCAGGGTCAGCGCGCCCAGGATGCGGCCCCGCGCGGCGAGCGGCACGGTCATGCCGGCGACGATGCCGAGCTCGGCGACCGCGCGTCGGCGGTCGTCGGGCGGCACCAGCTCCTCGATGAGCTCCGGCGTCAGCGCCGGGATGAACTCGGGGCGGCCCGTCCGCAGCACGGCGCCGACGCCGGTGGGGTCGTCGGGCCGGGCGGGGAACCGCCGGTTGAGCTCCTTCGCCATCGCGACCTTCGCGGGGTCGGCGTGGGCCACGGCGACCACTTCGATCCCGTCGTCGGCGGGGATGCTGACGCTGCACCAGTCGGCCAGGCGGGGCACCGACAGGTTCGCGAGCGCGGTGAGCGCGGCGCGCGCGCCGAGGGGTGCGTCGAGCAGCGTGCCGGCCTCGGCGAGCAGCTGCTGGCGGTCCGTCTTGCGCTGCTCCAGCTCGTACAGGCGGGCCCGGTCGAGGGCCTGCGCCGCCAGGTCGGCGATGGAGGTCAGGAAGGCCCGCTCCTCGTCGTCGAACGCCTGCGGCTCGGCGTACGACAGCGCGATCCCCCCGATCGGCTCGCCCTCCACCACGAGCGGCAGCGCGACGACCGCCTCGTGCGACATGGATTCGTGGAAGTCCCGCAGGTGGGGGTACGCGGCCCGCACCTCGGCCACGTCGCGGAGCCAGAGCGGCCCGTGACGGATGCTGTCGGGCGTGGGGAGGTCGGCGGTGATCGGGTAGGACGGGAACGCCCGCCCGATCGCGTCGTTGTATCCCAGGAGCATGAGCGTGGTGACGGTGGTGCCGTCCTCGTCGATGACGGCGACCGACCCGGCGGCGGCGCCGGTCGCGTCGCGGCCGCGCTCGAGCACCACCCCGGCGACGTCGGCGGGCGTCGACGCCGCCGACAGCCCCGCGGTGACCTCCTGCAGCCGCCGGACCCGGTCCTCCGCGGTGCGGGCGTCGGCGTACTCATGCGTCAGCCGGCGACCGAGCAGCAGCGCGCCGGCGATGCCGAGGGCCACCAGCAGGCCCAGCACCCCGAGCTCGATGGCGAGGGTCGTCCGGGCGTCGGCGAACGCCGACGACTCGGCGTCGTCGATGATGAAGGTCCACCCGGAGGTCCTGGCCTCGGTGGCGAAGCCGAGGACGCGGCCCCCCTCTCCGAGCGGGTTGCGCACGCCGGTGAGGGAGCCGGCCACCGCCTCGGCCACGGGCCGCGTGGGCGACGTCCGGATGCGGCGGATCACGGGGTCGTCCCCCAGCGGCCTGGACGCGTCCAGGCCGGGGGCCACGAACAGGTGCCCGGTGCGGTCGAGGATGAAGACGTTGCCGCCGCGGAATTCGCGCCGCTCGACGGCGCGCCGGTTGAGGAATGCGATGGAGACCGCGCCGACGAGGGCGCCGTTGACGCGGCCGTCGGCGTTCCGGGTGGGGACGGCGATCGCGATGACCGGCTCCCCGTAGACCGACTCGTCGATGCTGCCGCTCACCTGCGGGATCCCGCCGGCCGCCGCGGCGGAGAGCAGGCGCCCGAGGTCCCCCTGGGCCCGGGCCCCCGTGGCGAGCCGCGCGCCGACGGACGCCCGGGCGGCGCCGTCGGCGTCGAACCAGGTGACCCCCTCCCCCAAGCTCAGCTCCTCGGTGTCGATCCGGTCGAGGCGGCGCTGGATGCCGGCCGCGTCGCCGGCGACGATCGCGTCGCTGGTGGCGAGCGCCTGCAGCACGTACCTGCGCCCGAGCAGGAACTGGGAGTAGTCGCCGGCGGCGACGGCGGCGGAGTTCTCGAGCCGTGCGACCTCATCGCCCTTGGCGCTGTCGTAGGCCCGCACGGCGAGGATCGACCCGACGATGCCGAGCAGCGCCGCGGCGCCGACGGCGACGGCGACCAGGGCGCGGATCCGGCGCAGCCCCTCCTCCGGCGTGCGCCGGCGTGACGGCGGCGCAGCCGTGGTCATCGCGCTCCGGCCATGGTCGGACCCTATCCGGCACGGGGTCGCGGTTCCCCGCAGCGGGCGTGGGCGCCGCCACGGATGACCCACGGGGGCCGACGGTGTCGAATGGTCCCGTGGAGACGCGCGATCGCATCCGGCGCGAGGAGGTGCTGGCCCGGCTCGGCGCCGCCCTCGACGACGGCTCGGTGGGCATCCGCGACGTCGAGCGGCTGCTCGACCGGCGCCCGCCCCGCCGGGGCCGCCCCGGGGCGGCGGAGGTCCTGGGCACGCTCGGCGCGGTCGTGGTGCTGTGCGGCCTCGCGATCGCGTTCGCCACCGTGTTCGACGACCTGCCCACGGCGCTGCAGATCATCGGGCCGTTCGCCTTCCCAGCGGCGGCGGCCGGCGGCTGCGTCTGGCTCGCCCGCCGCGGCGCGGCGCGGTGGCAGACCGATCTCCTCGGCATCGTCGCGTACGGGGCGTTCGGCGGCGCCTGCGTCGCCTCGGCCTGGGGGTCCGGCCTGGTCGACACGGGCCGCGGGGCGGCCGGATACGCGCTGGTCGCGGCGGTGCCGGCGGTGGCGATGGTGGCGCTGCTGCACGCGACCACCGGCAGCCCCCTGCTCCTGTGGACGGGGGGCCCCGCCATCGGCATCGCCCTCGTCGTCGCGATCGCCGAGCTCACGGGGATCCTGAGCGCCGCGACCCTCCCGTGGGTCGTCCTGACGGCGGGCGCCGCCGCCGCGGCCGCCGGGGTCGTCCTCCTGCGCCGTGGCCGCGCGGACGGCCGCATCGCGTTCCTGTGGGCCACCGCGTGCGGCGTGGCGGCGGTGCTCACGTCCCCGGACGACCTGAGCCACTTCAGGGTGTGGCACGTCGTGCTCGCCGCCGTGGTGGTCGCCGCCTTCCTCGCCGGGGCCGCGCTCGACTTCCCGCCCCTCATCTGGCTCGCGGCGGCGGGCGGCGCCCTGTGGGTGGTGCTCATCGCCGTCGTCGTCGGCTCGGCGACGGGCGCCGCACTGGCGGTCGTGCTCGCGGGGCTCGGGCTGGTGGGACTGGGCCTGCTCGTCGCCCGCCTGCACCGGCCCCGCGCGGGCACACCGCGCTGACGGCGCCGGGGCCGGCGCCCGCTTGCGCGGGCGGACCGGCCTGGTGGATGCTCCCCGGGACGACGGCTCCCGGGCACGTCGGAGGCAGGGGTGGCTGCACGAGCGGGGAACCCGGCGTCCCAGACGGTCGAGGACCGTTCGCCGCCGTCTGCCGGTCCGGCATTCGAGCGGGCGTCGATCGGCGGCTTCGTGATCGAGGGCGAGGCCGGCCGCGGCGGCATGGGCGTCGTCCACCGCGCCCGCGAGCCCCGGCTCGACCGGCTCGTCGCGCTGAAGATCATGGCGCCCGGCCTGTCGTCCGACGCCCGCTTCCGGCAGCTCTTCGAGGATGAGTCGCGGCGGGCGGCGGCGCTCGAGCACCCCAACGTGCTGCCCGTGTACGGCAGCGGCGAGGAGGCCGGCCAGCTCTACATCGCGATGCGCTTCGTGGAGGACGGGAGCCTCCAAGACCTCGTCGAACGCCGCGGGGGCCTCCCCACCGGCATGGCGGTGCGGATCGTCGGACGCGTCGCCGACGCCCTCGACGCCGCCCACGCCCACGGGCTCGTGCACCGTGACGTCAAGCCGGGCAACGTCCTCGTCGCCGACCCGGGGGGCCCGGACGAGCAGGTCTACCTCGGTGACTTCGGCCTGGCGATGCCCGTCGACGAGGCGCGGGGCGGAGCCGGCGGCGGCACGCCGGGCTACCTCGCCCCCGAGCAGCTCGTGGGCGGCGCGGTCGGCCCCTGGACGGACGTGTACGCCCTCGGCTGCCTGCTGCGCTACGCGCTGACCGGCCGGGCGCCGTCGCGGGCCGACCGCGGGACGGCGCCGGACGATCTCGCCGGGCTGCCCGCCGGGCTCGCGGACGTCATCGCGCGCGCCACCGCGCCGCGGGCCGAGGACCGCTACCCGTCGGCGGGGGCGCTGGCGCGAGCGGCGTCCGCGGTCCGGCGGGACGTCGTGCTGGTGCACCACCCCGACGACCGCGACGCCGCCGGCCGGCTGGAGGAGCGCCTGCGCGCGCGCGGCGTCGATGCGCGGGCGTCCGACCACCCGGGCGACGACCTGGCCGTGGCTCGTGCCTGTCTCGTGCTCGTGGGGCGCGCGGGCCTCGACGGGTGGGCGCGCGACGCGCTGTCGGCGGCCCGCGCGGTGACGGCGACCGATCCCGCCTTCGTGCTGGGCACGGTGCTGCTCCCGGGCTCCCCGGATCTGCTCGAGCCCGCCCTGGCGGCGCTGGCGAGCCGGCCGGCGGTCGACCTGCGCGGCGAGCCCGACGACGCCCACGCCGTCTCCGATGTGCTCCGGCTGCTCGGGGCGGCCCCCGCCCCGCCGGGGTCCGGCTCGGTGGCGGGATGCCCGTACCGCGGGCTCGCCGCCTTCGGGGAGGAGGACGCGGCGCTCTTCGTCGGGCGCGAGCGCGAGACGGCGATGCTCCTGGCGAAGCTCAGCGGGGGCCGCTTCCTGGCCGTCCTCGGGGCGTCGGGCACCGGCAAGAGCTCGCTGATCCGCGCCGGCCTGCTCCCGGCGCTGCGCGCCGCGGACCCCCTCACCGCGGTCTGCACCCTGACGCCGGGGCGGGGGCCCGCGGGCGCGCTCGCCGCCGCCCTGACACCGGTGCTCGGCGCGCGGGCGCCCTCGGCGACCGACGTGATGGAGGACCCCCGATCGCTCGACCGGGCCGGCGAGCGCGCGGCGGACGCGCCGGACGCCCCGCGCCGGCTGGTGGTGGTGGTCGACCAGTTCGAGGAGGTGTTCTCGCTCACGGCGAGCCCCCGCGAGCGGCGGGCGTTCATCGACGCCCTCGTCCACGCCGCCACGGCGCCGGGCGGCGACGTGGTGGTGGTGCTGGCGATGCGATCGGACTTCTACCCGCGCTGCGCCGAGCACCCGGAGCTGCGCGCCCTCGTCGCCGACCGCCAGTTCCTCGTCGGCCCGCTCGGCCCCGCCGCGCTCCAGCGCGCCATCGAGGAGCCGGCGGCGGCGGCGGGCCTCACGCTGGAGGACGGGCTCACCCGGCGCATCCTCGCCGACGTGGCGTCGCAACCCGGCGCGCTGCCGCTGATGGAGCATCTCCTCCAGGAGCTCTGGGAACGCCGGCGGGGCAGCGTCCTGACGCTCCAGGCCTACGAGGAGTGCGGCGGCGTGGGCGGCGCCGTCGCGCGGAGCGCCAACCAGGTCTACAGCGGCCTCTCCCCGGAGCAGCGCGCCATCGCCCGGCGCGTCCTGTTGCGGCTCACGCAGCCCGGCGAGGGCTCGGAGGACACCCGCCGGCGCGCGGAGGTCGCGGAGCTCGCCACGTCGCCCGCCGACGAGCCCGCCGTCGACGGCATCCTCGAGGCGATGTCCGCGGCCCGGCTGGTGACGCTCGCCACGGATCCGGCGACCGGCGCCCCCACCGCCGAGGTCACCCACGAGGCGCTCATCCGCGGATGGCCGGAGCTGAGGGCCTGGATCGAGGAGGATCGCGAGCAGCTGCGGCTCCACCGGCGGCTGACCGGCGCCGCGGGCGAGTGGGAGTCGTCGGGCCGCGACGACGCCCTGCTCGACCGGGGATCGCGGCTCGACGCGTGGTCCGGGCGCCCTGAGGACGACCTGAACGACCGTGAGCGGGCGTTCCTCGCCGCGAGTCGCGATCGCGAGGCGCGCGAGCGGTCGGCGCGGCGGCGGCGGCTCCGGCTCACGGTCGGCGCGCTGGCGGCGGGCGTCGTGGCGCTCGCCGTCCTCGCGGCGCTGGCGCTCGTCTCGCGCGGCCAGGCGCAGACGGAGGCCACCGCCGCGCGGGAGGAGGCGTCGCGGGCGCTGGCCGCGCAGTCGCGTCTGGCCGCCTCGACCGGCGGCGATCCCTTCACGCTCGCGCAGCGGTCGATGGCCGAGGCGCAGACGCCCGAGGGGGCGGAGGCCCTGCGGCTGGCGGTCCCGCAGCCGCTGCGGCGATCGATCCCGACCGGCCACGGGGGGCTCTGGGCGCTGGCCGCGCTGTCCGACGGCCGCATCCTGACGGGCAGCGAGAGCGGCCAGGTGGAGGTGTGGGACCCCGCGGCTCCGGAGCGCGCCGTCGCGTCGGTCGCGACGGGGTACTCCTCGGTCTATGTGCTGCTCGAGCTGCCGGGGGGGCGGGTCGTGAGCGGGCACGACGACGGCACGCTCGCGGTCTGGAACCGGTCGCTGGGGACGCCGGTGGCCACGGTGCAGACCGGCCACGGCTCCGTCTACGGCGGGGCCCTGCTGCCGGGCGGCCGCATCGCGATCGGCAGCGCCGACGGCTGGATCCAGATCCGCGACCTGAGCGATCTGAGCCGGACGCTCGGGGGCTTCCCCACGCGCCACCAGGCGATCGACGCGCTCACGACCCTTCCCGGGGGGCTCCTGGCGGTCGGCAGCGACGACGGCTGGCTCCAGATCTTCGACCCCGACCGACCGTCGGCGCCGGTCGCGGGCGCCGACACCGGCCACGGGGCCGTGTACTCGATCGAGCGGCTCCCGGGCGGACGGCTGGCGGTCGGCGGTGACCCCGGGTGGGTCGACATCTGGCGGATCGGTCCCCCCCTGGTCCGGCTCGCGACGGCGCCGACCCGCCATGGCACGACGTGGGGCGTCGTCGCGCTGG
Source organism: Miltoncostaeaceae bacterium (assembly GCA_036826475.1). Lineage (GTDB taxonomy): Bacteria > Actinomycetota > Thermoleophilia > Miltoncostaeales > Miltoncostaeaceae > Miltoncostaea. The sequence continues at coordinate 18,629 of DAISWG010000004.1, forward strand.
ACGCCCGCCGGCTCGCGGTGGCATCCGACGACGCGACCCTCGAGGTGCGGTCGGTCGACGACCCGGGGCGGGTGATCGCGCGCGTCTCGGCCGACCACGGCCCCCTCCTGAAGGCCGTCCTCCCGGCCGGCGGAGGCCTGGCGACGGGGAGCAACGGCGGCCAGCTGGAGGTCTGGGACCCCGCGCACGCGACGCCGCCGCTCGTGTCGGTGGCGAAGGCCACGGGGATCGCCGGCGACGAGGGGGCCGGGGGCCTCGCGACGCTCGGGATCATGTCCGGCAGGCGGATCGCGATCGCCGGGACGGGCCGGCTCACCGTGCTGGACGCCGACGACCCGACGCACGCCCTCGTGCGCCGCGAGACCGGGCTCACGCCGACCAACGGGCTCGCGGTCCTCCCCGGCGGGCGCGTGGCCCTGCTCGGCGGCGACCGCCTCCAGGTCTGGGACCCCCTGCGCCGCGCCGGCCCCGTGGCGACCGGCTCGATCGGCAACCCGAAGGGCATGGCGCTCGCCGCGATCGGCGGGGGCCGCGTCGTGTCCGCCGACGCCGACGGCGGCGTCGCCGTCTGGGACCCCTCCGACCTGGGCCGGCCCGTCGCGCGCTGGAACGCCGGCCACGGGCGCGTCTGGGGGATCCTCCCCCTCCAGGGCACGCGCTTCGCGACGATGAGCGAGGACGCCACCCTGTCGCTCTGGGACGCGGCGCAGCCCGGCGTGCCGGGCCCCTCGTTCGACGCCGGCCACGGCCCCATGTTCGCCGCGGCCGCGCTTCCCGGCGGCCGGATCGCCACCTCGAGCGGCGGTGACGGGACGATCACGATCTGGGACCCGGCGGACCCGGCGCGCGCCGTCGCCTCGTGGAAGTCGGGCCACAGCACGGTGTTCGCGCTCGCCGTCCTGCCGGACGGCCGGCTCGTGACGGGCAGCACCGACGGTCAGATCCAGGCGTGGGATCCCGCCCGGCACGGACGCGCGCTCGCCTCGATCGCCACCACCGGCGGCTCGATCAACGAGATCGGCATCCTCCACGACGGACGGCTCGTGACCGGGAGCGGCGGCGGTCGTCTGGAGATCCGCGGCGACGGCGCGTTCCTGAGCCAGGACCAGGCGCGACGGATCGCCGAGGGCTGGCCGCTCGACCGCTCGGACGCGCCGGCGCGTGACGGCGCCCGGCATCCGTCTCGAACGGCGCCGCCGGGGATCCCCTGAGCCGACCGTTTGGCGCCGCCCGCGCCCGGGGACCACCCATCCCGGTAACCCAACCGGGAGGCGGGGATGAGCGAGTCAGGGAAGGCCCAGGAGATCAAGGGCAAGGTCAAGGAGGCCGCCGGCGCGCTGCGCGGCGACGAGGACCAGAAGGCCGAGGGCCGGGCGGACCAGTCGGCCGGGAAGGCGCGACAGGCGGGCGAGAAGGTCCGCGACGCCGTGGACGACCTGAAGGACGCCCTCAAGAAGTAGCGTCGGCCGGCACCCGCCCGAACCGGGCGGGTGCCCCAGCCGGTGAGCCCCCACCGGCACCGTCATGGGCCCGGCCGGCGGCCTCCCGCCGCCGCATCCACGCCGACCGCGAGCCCCCGTTCGGGAAAGCCGCGCCCCGAGTGGACCCGGCCCGCAGCCGGGCTCCGGGGACGCGCCATTCTCGCCAGGCCCATCCGGGTGCGACGGTGAGCGCATGGACATCCGGATCGGACGGCTCGGAGGCCGTACGCGGCGGCGCGCGGGCCTCGGCGCGGCCTGCGCGACGGTCCTGCTCCTCCTGGGCGGGGTGGCGTGCGGGGACGGCGGCGGCGAGAGGGACGCGTCTCCGGGCCGGGAGGCCGCGCCGACGCGGGTGGTGGTCGACACCGACCTGGCCCCCGACGATCTCGTGGCCCTCGCGTTCCTGCTGTCATCACCCGACGCCACCGTGGTCGCCGTGACCGTGTCGGGGACGGGCGAGGTGCGCTGCCCGGCCGGGCTCGACGTCGTCCGCGGCCTGCTCGCGGCGACCGGCCACGAGGATGTCCCCACCGCGTGCGGGAGGTCGGCTCCGCTCGCCGGCGACCGCACGTTCCCCACCGGATGGCGCGACGCCGCAGACGACGCCTGGGGGCTGGAGCTGCCCGCCCCTGCTCCGGCCCCCCGCGCGGGCTCCGCCGAGCGGCTCCTCGCGGAATCCCTCGCACCGGGGGACCTGACGCTCCTGACGCTCGGCCCCCTCACCAACGTGGCCGCCGCCTTCCGGTCCGACCCGGGCCTCGCGGACAGGGTCGGGTCGGTCGTCGTGATGGGGGGCGCCGTGGACGTCCCGGGCAACGTCGCGGGCTCGGGAGCCCGTGCGGAGTGGAACATGTACATCGACCCGACGGCGGCCGACGAGGTGCTGGGGTCCGGTGCGCCCGTCCTCATGGTCGGCCTCGACGCGACCCGCGCAGCCCGCGTCACGGGCGATCTCGTCGAGCTGATGGGCGCGAACGCACACACGGCTGCGGCCTCGCTCGCACGCACCCTCCTCGTGAACGATCCCGGTCTCTCCGCCGGGACGGCCTACCTCTGGGATCCGACGGCGGCGGCGATCGCGCTCGACCCGGGACTCGCCGTGACGCGTTCGGAGCGCATCGCCGTCATCACCGGCGAGCGACCCGACGCCGGGGCGACCGTGCGCCGCCCCGGCGGACACCCCGTGACGCTCGCCGTCGGCGTTGACGTCCCCGCCGTCGAGGACCGGTTGGTCCGCACGCTCGACGGGGTCGCGCCCGGCGCCCCCCTCGCCGCCCCGCCGGCGCCCGTCGCCGACATCGCGATCCGCCGTCGCGGGGCCGTCTGCACCGACGACGCCCCGCCCACGATCCCCCCGGGACGGGTCCGCATCACCTTCGCGTCGGACGCCGCCGGATGGTCGGGCGTCGTGGTGCGCCTGGACGGGACGCTCGGCATGGATGCGGTGCTCTCCTGGGTGGAGCGGCACCCCGGGGAGACCCCCGTCCCCGGGGTCGGAGAAGCGGCGTTCGCGGGACGGGGCGTGACGACCTTCACCGACGCCGTGAGGGGGACCGCGCTGATCGTGTGCGCAGCGGACGACGGCAGGGTCGAGGTCGCGGGGACCCTCGTCGTGAGGTGACGCCGATCATCGGCCAGGCGACGGGGACCGTCGGGCCGCGCGCGAGCACCGGCGCATGGGCCGGGGTGGGTCGCGCGTCCGCATGCCGGAGCCGGGATTCGAACCCGGACGCCCGAGGGCTGGGGATTTTAAGTCCCCCGCGTCTGCCAGTTCCGCCACTCCGGCCCGAGCCGGCCCCCGGGGCCGGTCTCGGGCCGAGGCTATCCCAGGAGCGGGGCCGTCAGCGGCCGAATGTGGCGGTGCCGGGGGTCCGGTCGACCGACGACAGGCGGGTGGTCTCGACCGCCTGGGCCCAGCCCTCGGAGATGATCGGCCAGCGGTCGAGGATCTCGGCGTGGCGGATGTGCCGCATGTTGGCGCCGGTGGCGAGGATGGTGCGTCGTCCGTCCATCACCTCGCTGGTGGCGCCGTTCCCGGGGTTCGGGATCCCGTTCGCAGCCGTGCTCATCGGCAGGGATTCTACGGATACCTCGTGACGTTCGGAACCAGCCTCACGGATGGGGGAGGTGGGCCATCGCCACCCCGTCGAGGAGGTCGCGCTCGCTCACGCGCATCGCGTCGAGGCCCGCCCGCTCCAGCACGGCGCGCACGATGAGGCACGCGCCGTGGATGATCGGCGCCCGCAGCGCCTCCAGCCCCGGGATCGCCGCCCGCTCCGCGACCGTCATCGCGCACAACCGCTCGGCCATCGCCGCGACCGCCGCCCCGGTGAGCACCTGGCCGTGCACCGCGGCGGGGTCGTACGTCCCCAGCTCGATCGCCGCGAGCGACGTCACCGTCCCCGCCACCCCCACCGCCGGCGCGGGGCCGCCGATCGTCGCGAGGCCGCCGTCGACCAGCCCGCCCGCCTCGGCCAGCAGGGCCTCGACCTCGTCCGGCAGGGGCGGGTCGTGGCGCAGGTGGCGCTCCGTCTGCCGCGTCCCGCCGAGCTGCAGGCTCACCGTGCCCTCGGGGCCCCGCGGGCCGCCGCGCACCAGCTCGGTGCTGGCCCCGCCGACGTCCACCACCATCACCACGCCGTCGTCGTCCGGCACGCCCAGCCGGGCCCCCGCGAACGAGGCCCGCGCCTCCTCGTCGCCCGTCAGCACCCGGGGCGGCACGCCCAGGCGGGCGCGGACGACCGCCGCCACCTCGCCCCGGTTCGGCGCGTCGCGCACCGCGCTCGTCGCCACCGGGACGACCGCCGCCGGTGCGAAGGCGGCGATCCGGGCGGCGTAGTCCTCCAGGCACCGGTCCAGCCGGAGGACCGCCTCCCGGGCGATCGACCCGTCGGCCGCCGCGCCGCGGCGCAGCGCCGTGATCGTGGTGGTCCGCTCCCCCGCCGGCCCGCCCGGGCCCCAGCCGGTGCACAGGAACAGGCGCGTCGAGTTGGAGCCGATGTCGACCACCGCGACGCGGTGACCGGGGGAGGTCACCGCCCGACGAGGCGCAACGGCGTGCGGAGCACCTCCGCGGCGTCGGCGGCCGCCGAGGCGAGCAGGCCCAGCACCCGCACGCGCATGGCGAGCGAGGCGACGGCGGCCAGCACCTCCGCCTGCCGCTCGGGCAGCGCCGCCATGGCGGCCGACAACCGGTCGGCCTCGGCGCTGAGCGTCGCGGCCGCCACCCCGATGCGCTTCTGCGTGCCCTTCAGGACCCGGAACAGGCGCCAGCCGCTGACCCCCAGCACCACGAGGCTCGCCAGCACGAGGGCCAGGAGCACCAGCGCCGACAGCCACACGGCGTTGTCCACGATGAAATCCACCCGGGAAGTATCGCAGCCCGGCTATCGTCCGCCGCGGATGGCGGCCACCCACGACGCGGCGCGCGGCCTGCCCCGCGTGGCCGAGGGCGCCGTCCTGGTGCCTGCTGAGGAGCTCGCCGGCGCCCCGAACGCCGTGGTCGACGGCCCGCTGATGCCCGGGACGGTCCTCTCGCTGTCCCACTGGCGGGGCAGCGGCACGCCCGACGCGCTGCGCGACGACACCAGCGCCCTCATCGTCCTCCGCTACCTCCGTGCGGACGCGGACGGCCCCGAGGTCCGCGCCGTGACCAACAACCACTACGACGAGGACGGCCTCTTCGCGATCTGGCTGCTGCTGGAGCGGCCGCCGGAGGGGTCGCCTGCGCGCGCCCTGGCGGTCGCCGCCGCGGAGGCCGGCGACTTCGGGACGTGGACCGACCCGTGGGCGCCGCGCGTCGCGATCGCGTCGATGGGGATGGCCGAGCGCCACCTGACGCCCTTCCCCGAGGTCGGCCGCATCCTGGCCACCGCGGGCGCGGTCGACCCGGCAGGCCGCCTCTACCGGGCGATCCTGCCGCGCGTCGCGGGGCTCCTGGCCGACCCGGGGCGGTACCGGATGCTGTGGCGCCCGCGGTGGGCCCGGATCCAGGACGACGTCGCGCTGCTCGACGCGGGCGACGCGACCGTGGAGGACGTCCCCGCCGCCGACCTCGCCGTGGTCCGCACCCCGCGCCCGCTGGATCCCATGGCGCTCCATCCGCGGACCCCGCGCATGCGTATCCTCACGGCCCTCCCCGATCGGACCGTGACCGTGACCTATCGCTACGAGACCTGGGTCGATTACGCCTCGCGGCCGCTGCCTCCCCGCGTCGACCTCGGCCCCGCTGCGCGTCGCCTCCAGGCCGGCGAGGCCAACCCCGTACGCTGGCTGTTCGAGGGCGTCGAGGCCGCCACCCCGCGGCTCATGGCCGCCGGGCCCGGGGGACGTCCCGCGCCGACGTCGCACGCGCCGGAGCGCATCGTGGAGGAGCTGGCGGCGACATGAGCCGGCTCGCCTGGGTCGACGTCTTCGCGGCCGCCGGGGCGATGAGCGGCAACCCGCTCGCCGTGGTCCTCGACGCCGGCGGCTGGGGCGACGCCCGGATGCAGGCGTTCGCGGCCGAGCTCGGCCTGTCCGAGACCACGTTCGTGACGCCGTCGCGCTCCGGCGCCGACCACCGTGTCCGGATCTTCACCCCCCTCCGCGAGTTGCCGATGGCGGGCCATCCGATCGTGGGCACGGCGTGGGTCCTGCACGCGGCGCGGAGGATCGGCGACCGCGCCGTGCTCGAGACCGGCGCCGGCGACCTGCCGGTGCGGGTGCAGGGGCAGGTGGCCACCATGGACCAGGCGACCCCCGAGGCGGGGCCGGTCGTGGACGCCGCCGAGGTGGGCGCCGCCCTCGGCGGGGCGCCGCTGGACGACCCGCCGGCCCAGGTGTGGAGCACGGGGGTGCGCCAGCTGATGGTGCGCGTCGCCTCGCCCGAGGCGCTCGCGTCGCTGCGTCCCGACCACGATGCCCTGGCGCGGCTGGGTGAGCGCGACGGCTGGATCGGCGTGAGCGCCTACGTCCTGCCGGAGGCCGCCGACGGCCGCCTCCGCGTGGAGGTCCGCCACTTCGCCCCGCTCGTCGGCGTCCCCGAGGACCCCGTCACGGGCTCCGCGGCGGGGGCCCTCGGCGCGTGCCTGGCCGCGGCCGGCGTCGGCGCCGACGGCGACCTGGCGATGGTGGTGTGCCAGGGGGCGTCCCTCGGCCGTGCGGGCGAGGTGGCGGTGCGGGTGGCGTCGGAGGCGGGGACGCCGACGCGGGTGCGCGTGGGCGGGCGGGTGGTACCGCTCTTCGAGGGACGGGTACTGGAGGAGGGTCCCCCGGCCGGGCCGGGCGGGGGGCGGTAGTCTGGACCGAGGCGACGGCGAAGGGTCCCGGATGAGCGATGCCGAAGACGCCCGAGCGCGCGTGAGGCGCCTGCTGCTCTCGGGGGACAACACGCTGAAGAACCGCGACGATCCCGCGAGCCGCGATCGCGCCCGCGCCCGGTTCGAGGAGGCGCTGACACTGGCGCGCGACGTGGGCCTGGACGACGCCGTGACCATCATCGAGCGCCGGCTCTCCCTGATGGAGCCCCCCTCGACTGCCTCCTGACGGGGTCAACGGCCCGGTGGCCGGCCCGCCGCTGTGGGAGCGGCGGCTGCGCTTCGTCCTGGGCAAGGGCGGCGCCGGCAAGAGCACGGTCTCGGCGGCGCTGGGCCTGGCCGAGGCCCGCGCCGGCAAGCGGGTGCTGGTGTGCGAGGTCGCGGGCCAGCACCGCATCGCGCGCCTGTTCCGCGTGCCCGAGGCCCTGGAGGAGCAGGCCGTCGAGCTGGCGCCCGGCCTCTCGGTCGTCTCGATCGATCCCGAGCGCGCCACCGAGGAGTACCTCGCCGGTCAGCTGAAGGTGCGTCCCGTGGTGGAGATGCTGACGCGCAGCAAGGCGTTCCACACGTTCGCGGCGGCGGCGCCCGGGCTGCCCGAGCTGGTGACGGTGGGGAAGGTGTGGAGCCTGGCCATCGCCCTCGACGGCGACGGCGTCCCCGTCTGGGACGTGGTGATCGTCGACTGCCCCGCCACCGGCCACGGGGTGGCGATGCTCGAGACGGCCGCGAACGTCGAGGAGATGGTCGGCCAGGGGCCGATCGGCGATCAGGCGGCCCGCATCCGCGAGGTGGTCTCCCACCCCGGTGCCACCGGCATCGTGGTGGTGGCGCGACCCGAGGAGCTGGCGGTGAGCGAGGCGGTGGAGGCGGTCGGGATCCTCCGGGCGGACGGCCTCCCCGTGGCCGCGACCGTGCTGAACGGCGTGCGCGAGCCGCGCTTCTCCGCCGGGGAGCGCGACGCCCTGGCCGCGGCGGCCGCGGCGGGGTCCACCGCGGTGCGCGCCGCCGCCGAGGCCGCCCTGCGCCACCTGGGGCACGAGGAGGACGACGCCGCCTACCGCGACCGGCTCGCCGGGGCGGGCGTCCCCGTGCTGACGCTGCCGGAGGTGGTGCTCCGCCGGTTCGACATCGAGGCCCTCGAGATCCTCTCCGCCCACCTCGCCGCCGGCGCCGGCGCGCCCGCACCCGCGCCGTGATCGCCGACCTCGCCGATCGCCGCCTCGTCGTCTGCGCCGGTGCGGGCGGCGTCGGCAAGACGACGGTCTCGGCGGCCGTCGCGCTGCGCCTCGCCCGCGCGGGCGCCCGCACCGTGGTGGTCACCATCGACCCGGCGCGCCGCCTCGCGACGGCGCTCGGCATGACGGGGCTCGCCGACACGCCCCAGCGCGTCCCCCCCGGCCCGGCGCTCGGCTCCGGCTCCGGCGAGATGTGGGCGCTCCAGCTCGACGCCCGCGCCACCTTCGACCGTCTGGTGAGCCGCTACGCGCCCGACCAGGAGGCCCGCGAGCGCATCCTCCAGAACCGCATCTACCGCCACCTGTCGGGCACGGTCGCCGGGGCCCAGGAGTACATGGCGGTGGAGCGGCTCCACGAGCTGATCGACGAGGGCCGCTTCGACAGGATCGTGCTGGACACGCCGCCCGCGGCGAACGCACTCGACTTCCTGGACGCACCGGCGCGCATCACCCGGTTCATCGAGGGCCGCGCGCTGCGGCTGCTGCTGCGGCCCGCGAACGCGGGCGGGGGGATCGGATGGAAGCTGCTCCACGCCGGCAGCAGCACCGTCATCTCGGTGCTGGAGCGGCTCACCGGCGCCCAGCTGCTCCGCGACGTCGCCGACTTCCTCGCGGGGTTCGAGGGGATGCACCAGGGCTTCGCCGACCGGGCGAACGCCGTCCGCGCCCAGCTGATGTCCGACGACTCCGCGTTCCTGGTGGTCGCGGCGCCGGAGGCCGACCCCCTCGCCCAGGCGCTGTCGCTGGCGGGGCGCCTGCGGGACGATGGGTTCCCCTTCCTGGGGGTGGTGCTGAACCGCGTGCACCCCCTCCCCCCCGGCGGCCTCCCGCGGCACGACGCGATGCGCGACGCCCTGGCCGCGGCGGGGGCCGCCGACCCCGACGACCTGGCCGCGCGCGCGGTGGCGACGCTCGCCGAGGACCAGGTGCTGGGCCTCCGCGACCTCGACGCGCGCGAGTTCCTCCGCACCGCCCTGCACGGCGGGCAGGTGGTCGAGGTGCCGGCGTTCGTCCACGAGCCGGTCGAGCTCTCGGGCATCGCGGAGGTCGCCGCCGCGCTGGGCGCGTGAGCGCCCGCGCGGTCGTGCTGGGCGCCGGCATGGTGGGCGCGTCGTGCGCCCGCGAGCTCGCCCGGGCCGGATGCGACGTGCGGGTCATCGATCCCGGCGCGGGACGGGCCGCGGCGTCGTGGGCGGCGGCGGGGATCCTGTCGGCGTCGGTGCCGCAGGATCTTCCGGAGCCGGTGCACGTGCTCGCCGCCAGGTCGCTGGGCCTGTGGCACGACATCGCCCGCGAGCACCCGGAAGTGGAGCTGCGCCGCACCGGCGCCCTGCTGATCGGGGTCGACGAGGCGTGGTGGTCGTGGCGGGGGGGGCGCGGGCCGCTGGCCGATCCCGCGGCGGTCGCGGCGGCCGACGGCACGACCGCCGAGGGGCTCCGCCTGCCCGAGGTCGAGGTGGTCCGCACGCCGCGGGCCGCCCGCGCCCTGCTGGCGGGGGTCACGGTGGAGACGCGCGAGCCGCCGCCGCTCGCGGCGCTGCGCCGCGAGTGCGACCTGCTGGTGGTGGCGACGGGGGCGTGGGCGTCGCCGCACCTGCGCGAGCTCGGGATCGCGCTGCGGGTGGCGCCGCGGCGCGGGCAGATGATGGTGTTCGACCGCGGCGACCTGGACGTGGTGCTGATGGAGAAGGCCACGGAGGGCGTGGCGGTGCCCCGCGCCGACGGGCGCGTGGTGGCGGGCACCACGCTGGAGGACGTGGGCTTCGACGAGCGGACCGTCCCGCGGGACCTCGACCGGCTGGAGGCGTGGGCGCGGCGCTGGATCCCGGGCCTGGGGCGCCGGGAGGACGCGTGGGCGGGGTTCCGTCCCTGGTCGCCCGACCCCGTCCCCACCATCGCGCTCGCCGCCCCGGGCGTGGCGGTGGCCGTGGGGCACCACCGCAACGGCATCCTGCTGGCGCCCGCGACCGGTGAGCTCGTGGCCGACCTGCTGCTCGGGCGCCCCACCAGGGTGCCCGCCGCCGACTACGCGGCCGTTACGATCGGTCCCTGATGCCCGACGCCCCCGCCACGACGCCGCCGCCCGCGCCCCCGAAGGGCCCGCGCGAGCTGCTGGACGAGATCCGCGCGAAGGTCGCCGCCGGCACGCCGCTGACCGGCGATCTGCTCACGCGCTTCCACCGGGCCGTCCACGCGCTCGACCCCACGGCGACGGAGGACTCGCTGGCGGTCCTGCCGGGCAACCGCGGGGTGCACATCTACGACACGCTCGTGAGCTGGGCGCCGATGGTCGCCGGCGAGCAGGTCATCGACATCGGCTGCGGGTCGGGCGGCGCCACCCGGGCCGCGGCGCGTGCGGTTGGCCCGGAGGGGATGGTCGTCGGCATCGACGTCAGCAGCGAGGCGCTCGCCGAGGCCCAGGCCCGCACCCCCGACGACCTCACCATCCTCTACCGCCGCGGCGACGCCCGGAACATGTCGACGGTCCCCGACCGCACGTTCGACTGCGGGGTCGCGAGCATGAGCCTGGAGCAGAACGAGGACCTGCGGCCGCTCATGGCCGAGGTGTTCCGCGTGCTGCGCCCCGGCGGCCGGTTCGTCGCGAGCGTCACCGCGTTCGACCGCCTCCGCCCGATGGACGCATCCTTCATGGGGGCGGTGCTCGCGGTGGTGGGCCGCCACGCGCCCGGGGCGCTGGCGGGCCGGGCGAGCCGGGCGAGCATCCCCCACGAGCCGCTGGACGCCCTGGCCTTCAAGGATGCGGGGCTGGCGACGGTCGAGGAGCAGGACGTCCAGCTGGCCGTGGTGATGGAGGACCTCGACGACGCCTGGCGGGTCTTCTCGCGCACCTACATCGCCCAGATCCTGGACGACGAGGGCCAGGAGGAGCTGCGGCGGATCCTGAAGCGCCGCATGCCGCACACGCTGTACCTGCCGCTGCGCTTCCTGCGCACGCGGCGCCCGGGTTAGGAGGCGACCGATCCCGCCAGGCAGGGACCCCTCGTGAGCGGCGGTCCCGGCGCGCTTCGCTCGCATCGGCCTGGCGGGAATCTCACGTGGCCTGACCACGTGAGGCCTGGTCGTGCACCAGGCCCGCCGGCTATGCCTCCGGGACCTTGAGGAAGTCGGCGGCCTCGTCGCAGCTGTCGGCGGCGCCGAGCCATTCGCGGCCGTACTCGCGCATCGCGTCGACGATCGGCACGAGGGCCGTGCCCTTGCGGGTGAGGCGGTACTCGACGCGGGGCGGCATCTCGGCGAACTCGCGCCGCGCGATGATGCCCTCCTCCTCGAGCGCACGCAGCCGCACGGACAGGGTGCGCGGGCTGATGCCGCGCAGCGACCGCTGGAGCTCGCTGAAGCGGCGCGGGCCCTCGGCGAGGTCCCGGAGCATCAGCAGCGTCCACTTGCCCGCCACGACCTGGGCCGTCGCGAGGACGGGACAGACGGTGCCGGGGGCGGTCTGCACGGGAGCGGTGGTCCCCATGATCGTCACAAATCGTACCAGGGTGTGACCGGCCTCCCACAGCACCCGTCACACCGAGCCGTCACGGGTACGCCAGCCCTCCGGCCGGATCGGCTATTCCCGCCGGCCCTACCGCGCGAAGCGCGGTCGCAGCGCCCGGGGAGAGAGGTGCTGCTTGGCCGGCGGGATTGTCCGCGCTCAAGCGTATTGCGTTGCGTCTCGGCGGGCGGCGCCGGCGTCGAGCATCAGCTTGAAGTCGTGCGGGCTGGAGGCGGCCTCCATCGCGGCGGCGAGCGGCACCCGGCCGGCGGTGACGTGGTCGAACAGGCTCTGGTCGAACGTCTGCATGCCGTAGAACTCGCCCTCGCGGATCACCTCGCTGAGGCGCCCCGTCTCGTCCGCGTTCAGGATCATGTCGCGCGCCCGGCCGGTGGTGATCATCACCTCGCAGGCGGGTACGCGGCCCTGCCCGTCGGCGGTCCGGACGAGCCGCTGGGAGATCACGCCGCGCAGCGTGCCCGCGAGCATCGCCCGCACCTGCTGCTGCTGGTGGAGCGGGAAGAAACCGATCGCGCGGTTCACGGTCTCGGTGGCGTCCAGGGTGTGCATGGTGGACAGCACGAGGTGGCCCGTCTCGGCGGCGCTCAGGGCGGTCTCCATCGTGACCAGGTCGCGGATCTCGCCGATCATGATCACGTCGGGGTCCTGGCGCAGGACGCGCCGGAGGGCGGTGGCGAACGAGCCGGTGTCTAGGCCCACCTCGCGCTGGTTGATCAGCGACCCGCGGTCCACGTGGAGCATCTCGATCGGGTCCTCGATCGTGACCACGTGCTTGTGGGCGGTCCGGTTGATCCGGTCGATCATCGCCGCGAGCGTCGTGCTCTTGCCGGAGCCGGTCGTCCCCGTCACCAGGATGATCCCGCGCTCCTCGTCCGCCAGCTTCGAGACGGCCGGCGGGAGCTGGAGGTCCTCGACGCTCAGCACCTTGAAGGGCACGACGCGCAGGACGATCGAGACGGAGCCGCGCTGGCGGAAGATGTTCACCCGGAAGCGGCCGAGGCCGTCGCGGGCGTGCGACAGGTCGGTCTCGCCCGTGGTCTCGAACTCCTCGCGCTTGGCGTCCTGGCCGGCGAGCAGCTCGCGGGCGAACCGGAGCGTGTCCTCGGCGGCGAGCACCGGTGAGTCCGGCACCTGCTCCAGCCGGCCGTTCACGCGGACGATCGGACGCGCCGGCACCTTGAGGTGCAGGTCGCTCGCCTTGCGCTCGATCGCGTGGGCGAGCAGCGCCCCCAGCTCGGGCGCGGTGACGGGTCGTGCGGAGGCGTCGGCCACGGGATGTGTTTCGGCAGCCGGGGCCCGTCTCATGAGTCCCCGCGGACGACCGTCCCCGCGGGTCGGGACGCCGGGCCTTGGCGAAGGCCCCGGCACCCTGCGAACGTCCACGGTGCGTGTCCGCCGCCCGATCACCCAGGCTCCGCCGCATCCTGGTCGTCCTGGGCGTCTGGGTCGTCGTCACCGGCGTCGCCATCGCCTGGGCCGCTGCGCTCGACGATCCGGTGGGCGCCGGTTCGCGCGACGAGGCCCAGCCGGCCGCCCTCGGGCAGATCGCCGACCCGGGCTCGTCGGGGGCCGGGGCCGTCTCCGCGCCGGAGGGCTTGCCGCCGCTCGCGCTCGTGGTCGACACGCCGCTGCCCGCAGACCTGGCGGCGCTCGACGCGCGCGAGGCGGCCATCCGGCTGCGGGACCGCGTCCTGGGCGGCGGGACGGCGGAGGAGTGGGTGCTGCTCGGATCCCTGCTGCAGCAGCTGGGCCGCGGGCCGATGGCGGCCGGCTCCTTCCGCGCGGCGCTGGAGCTGGAGCCGGACGACCTCGCCGCGCAGGTGGGCCTGGCGCTCGCCGACGGGGCCACGGGATCGGACGGGGCGGAGCGCGCCGCGGCGGAGCTGCGCAGGCTCCGTGCGGCGCACCCCGACAGCCAGCTCGTCGCGTTCAACCAGGGCTGGCTCGCCGCCTACCGGCGTCAGGTGGCGCCGGCGCGGGAGGCGTGGAGGCGGACCGTCGCCCTGGATCCCGGCTCCCGTCTGGGCCAGACCGCCTCCACCCTCTTGGACGCTCTCGGAAACGGTCTCACCGGCCGAAACCCATAGAGGAACGTGCGTGAGAACTTCACCGGGCGGGCACGACTGCTTAACCCTCGCGTAATGCGGCGCTGGGAATATGCGCGCGGTCCGGCGGCAGGAAGCCGCCCGCAGGCCGAGAACGCGCAGTCGTACCGACCCGGGGAAATTTTTTCGCGCAAGGGCTAAAGGTCAGGGGCCTTCGTGCCGATAGGGGTGAGCCCACCCCGCCGGAGAACCCTTGACTTCATGAAATGAAGCGGTACTTTCTCGAACGGTTGTTCGTCCAGGGCACCGTTCGTGGGTTGCGTGCACGGGTACACGCACCTCGTTCGCGCCCAGCCGGAGGTGAAGCATGACGGTGAGTGAGATGGTCGAGCTCGAGGAGGTCCAGGCGCTCCTGGCCCGGGGCCAGGAGCACGGGTTCCTCAGCATCGACGAGGTCGCGAAGTCGGTCGAGGGCGTCTCCCTCGACGAGGGGGCGGCGGAAGAGCTCTACAAGCACCTCGACGAGGTGGGCGTCGAGCTGGTCGAGGAGACCGAGGCGCGCGACCGCATGGCCGCGATCGCGGAGGCGGCGGACCGCCCGCCCCGCAAGCTCAACCTCAAGGCGGACACGAGCACCGACGCGCTCCAGCTCTTCCTCAAGGACGTGGGCCGCGTTCCGCTGCTCACCGCCCGCGAGGAGGTCGAGCTGGCCAAGCTGATCGAGCTCGGCGACCTCCAGGCCAAGAAGAAGATGGTCGAGGCCAACCTGCGCCTCGTGGTCTCCATCGCGAAGAACTACCGCAACCAGGGGCTCGCATTCCTCGACCTGATCCAGGAGGGGACCCTCGGCCTGGTGCGCGCGGCGGAGAAGTTCGACTACCGCAAGGGCTTCAAGTTCTCGACCTACGCGACCTGGTGGATCCGCCAGGCGGTGGCCCGCGCCATCGCCGACAAGGGCCGGACCATCCGCATGCCGGTGCACGTCGTCGAGAAGCTGAACAAGATCAACCGGGCCGAGCGCAAGCTCGTCAGCGAGCTGGGCCGCGAGCCGTCGATCGCCGAGATCGCCGACTCCGTGAAGCTCCCCGAGGCCGAGGTCGAGTCGATCAAGCGCAGCGCCCAGACGCCGGTGTCGCTGGAGAAGCCGGTCGGCGACGACGAGGAGTCGGAGTTCGGGCAGTTCCTGGCGGACGACAAGGCCATCGCTCCGGAGGCCGCGGCCGAGACCGTGCTCCGCAACGAGGCCCTGCGGGACGTCCTCAACTCGCTGAGCTACCGCGAGCGGCGCGTCCTGGAGCTCCGCTACGGCCTCGGCGGCGAGCACCCGCGCACCCTGGACGAGGTCGGGCGCACGTTCAACGTCACCCGCGAGCGCATCCGGCAGATCGAGAACCAGTCCCTCCAGAAGCTGGCCAGCCTCGCCGAGGCGCAGCGTCTGCGGGACGTCGCCTAGCGCGAACCGCACCACCTCTCGCTGAACGAACCGCGAAGGGCCCCTCGGGGCCCTTCGTCGTTCGAGGGGTGCGCCGGTGGTCGTTCCCGGCGTAGATTCGCCCCACCATGCGCCGGTCCCGGCTCGCCATCGGGGCGCTCGTCGCCCTCGGACTCACCGCCGGGGCGCCGGCAGTGGGCACGGCCGCGCCCGAGCCGCCCAGCGTCGTCCTGGTGACGCACGACTGCGCGATGCGCGAGTTCATCTGCCCGCCGTTCGCCCAGGCGGCGCGCCGCACCGGGACTCGGGCGCGGATCGTCTCGCTCGACCCGCGGGAGGACGTGGCGGGGACGTTCGCCCTGCTGGCGCAGCAGGGGCACGACCTGGTGATCGGCGACCCGGAGATGTCACCGGAGCTGGCGGCCGTCGCCGAGCGCAACCCGCAGACCCGCTTCGCGACGATCGACATCCCGCTCCGGGACGCGGTCCCGCGCCCGCCGAACGTCGCGGTCGTCGAGATCCGGCCGCGTGAGGCGGCGTACCTGGCGGGGTGGCTCGCCGGCCGCATGGAGCGTCTGCGCCCGGGCCCCGACGTGGTGGGCGCCGTCGGCGGCTTCCCGGTCCCGCCGGTGGACGACTTCATCGTGGCCTTCCGGGCCGGGGCGCGCCGTGCGGCGCCCGGTGTCCGCGTCCTCACCGACTACGCGCGGAGCTTCACCGACCCCACGGCCTGCGCGGTCGTCGCGGAGCGCCAGATCGCGCGGGGCGCCGGGGTGCTCCTCGACGTCGCGGGCGGCTGCGGGCCGGGCACCCTGGACGCCGCCCGCAGCGCTGGGGTGTGGGCGGTGGGCGTCGATCGTGACCGGGCGGGGCTGGGGCCGCACATCCTGACCAGCGTGCTGAAGCGGTACGACCGCGCCTTCGCGATGCTGATGCGCCAGGCGCGCACCGACCGCGCCCCGGCCGGACGGGGGATCGTCATGGGCCTCCGCGGCGGCGGCACCGAGCTGGGGCGGATCTCGCCGCGCGTGCCGGGGCGGGTGATGCGGGAGCTGGCCGGCGTGCGCCGCGCGATCCTGCGCGGGACCATTGGGGTGCCCGGTGCCGGCTGAGGCGGGCCCCCGCTTCGCGCGCCGCGGGCTCGTCGCCGCGCTCATACTCGCCGGGCTCGCAGCCACGGGGTCGGGTGGGGCCGCCGGCGCGGCCGAGCCACCGAGCGTGGTGCTCGTCACCAGGGACTGCGCCGCCCTCGACGCCCTCTGCCCCGCCTTCCTGCGGGCCGCCCGGCGGACGGGGACGACCGCCCGGATCGTCGCTCCCGACCCCCGCGAGGACATCGCGTCCACCTTCGCCCTGCTGGGGCGTCAGGGCCACGACCTCGTCATCGGCGATCCGGGCCTCGGCGTGCAGCTCGCCGACGGCGCGGAGCGCTCCCCGGAGGGCAGGTTCGCCGCCCTCGACGTGCCGATCGACGTGGAGGCCGGCCGGCCGCCGAACGTCGCGGTCGTCGAGATCCGCGCGCGGGGCGCGGCGTACCTCGCGGGGTGGCTCGCGGGCCGCATGGAGCGGGAGCGCCCAGGCCCCGACGTCGTCGGCGCCGTCGGGGGGCTCCCGATCCCGCCGGTCGACGGGCTCATCGTCGCATTCCGCGCGGGGGCGCTGCGCGCCGCGCCGCGGGCGACGGTGCTGCGCGGGTACTCCGGGAGCTTCACCGACCCGACGGCCTGCACGGTCGTCGCCGAGGGGCAGATCGCGAAGGGCGCCGGGGTGCTCTTCGACGCCGCCGGCGGCTGCGGCCCCGGAACCCTCGACGCCGCGCGCGGCGCGGGACGATGGGCGGTCGGCGTGGACGAGGACCGCTCGGGCCTGGGCCCGCACATCCTGACGAGCGTGGTGAAGCGGTACGACCGGGCCTATGCGCTCCTGATGCGACAGGCCGGCGACCACCGTCTGCCCGCCGACCGCGCGATCGTGATGGGCATCCGGCGCGGGGGGGTCGAGCTCGGCAGGATCTCGCCCCGGGTGCCGACGCGGGTGCGGCGGGAGCTCGCGGCCGTGCGGCGGGACCTCGTCGCCGGCCGCATCCGGGTCCCCGGCGCGGGCGACGGGTAGGGCTCGCGCGCGTGCGGCCCCCCGGCCGGCTCGCCCTGGCGCTGCTCGCGGCCCTCGCGGCGGTCCTCGCCTGCGCCGCGACCGCGGCGCCCGGCCCGCGGGCCGCGCACGCCGACCAGCCCGACGTGGTGCTGGTCACGGGCGAGTGCGCCAGCGGCAACTTCCTGTGCAGCCAGTTCATCCGCGCCGCGAAACGCACAGGTACGCGCGCCCGGATCGTCTCCCCGGATGTCCGGGAGGACATCGTCGGGACGCTCTCGCTGCTGGCCCGGCAGGGACACGACCTGGTGATGGTGGACTTCCTGTTCGGGCGGGACCTCGCGGAGGTCGCCCCCCGGTTCCCCGCCGCCCGCTTCGGGCTCCTGGACGCGCCGCTCGCGATCGTCGACGGCGCGCCGGGCAACGTCGCCGCCGCCGTCACCCGCCCGCACGAGGCCTCGTACCTGGCCGGCTGGCTGGCGGCCCGCCTCGAGCGGCGGCGGCGGGGGCCCGATGTGGTGGGGGTGGTGGGCGGCGAGCCGATCCCACCCGTGCAGGACTTCGTCATCGGCTTCCGGGCCGGGGCGAAGGCGGCGTCGCCCGGCGTCCGCGTCCTGATCGGCTATTCGGACGACTTCGTCGACCCCACCAAGTGCGCCGCCGTCGCCCGCCGCCAGATCGCCCGGGGCGCCGGGACGGTGTTCGACGTCGCCGGCGGCTGCGGCCCCGGCACGCTCGCGGCGGCCAAGGCCGCTGGGGTGTGGGCGATCGGCGTCGACGCGGACCGCTCGGGCCTGGGGCCCCACATCCTGACGAGCGTGGTGAAGCGCTACGACCGGGAGGTGGCCCTGATGATGCGCGGCGTCGCGAACGGGAACCTGCGGTACGGGCGGACCACGGTCCTGGGCCTGAAGGCCGGCGGCGCCGAGCTGGGGCGCATCAGCCGTCGCGTCCCGGCGCCGGTGCTGGCCGAGCTGGCGGCGGTGCGGACGCGGATCGTCTCGGGGAGGATCCGCGTCCCCGGCATCACCCTCCCCCGTCCGTAGTCGTCGCCCCCCGGTCGTCACCGGCCGGCTCCGAGACCGCGACCCACACGTACCCGGCGCCTACGGCGATGTCGGCCGGGCTGCCACCGACGGGGATGACGGCGCGCACCTCGCCGGTGCCGGGATCGACGCGCTGGACGGTCCCGTCCGGCCACGAGGCCACCCACACCGACCCGTCGCCCACGGCGATGCCGTTCGAGCCCCGGCCGGCCTGCGCCGTGAGCTCCGTCGCGCCCGTGTCCGCGTCGATCTTCCAGAGCCTGCCGTCGTCGGCGGCCCCGACCCAGACGGCGCCCTCGCCCTCCGCCGCGAGCGGCATGATGAACTCGCCGGCGTAGAACTCGGCGGTCACCCGGCCGGAGGAGCGTTCCACCCGCTTCGCCCGGCGCCGGAACGACGTGGCCCAGACGCCGTCGCCGACGATCACGGACTGGAGCGCGGATGCGTCGCCGAGGTCGGTGACCGCCCCGACGTCCCCCGTGCCCGCGTCGATCTCCACGAGGCCGCCGCGCGCGCCCGCCCAGACCGACTCGTCTCCCGCCGCCACCGACGACACCGTCGCGGCCTCGATCGCCCCGGGCTCGCCGAGCGGGATGCGGCGGGTCACGCCGTTCAGCGCCACGTCGATCTGCAGCACCTCCCCGAAGCCCCCGGTGGCGGCCCAGAGCGCGCCCGCGCCCTGGTCGAGGTCGACCACGGGGGCCCCGACGCCGATGATGGCGACGCGCTGGCGGGTGGTCGCGTCCACGAAGGAGACCGTGCCGTCGCGTGCGTCGCCGACCCACGCGCCCCGCTCGTCGGCGGCGACCGAGATCGGCCGCGACCCGGCGCCCACGGATGCGACCACCTCGTCGGTGGCCGGGTCGATCATCACCACGGACGGGACCGTCACGGCCACGCCGTCGGCGGTGTCGCGCGTCAGGACCAGCGCCAGCACGGCCGCCACCACCAGCGCGACGGCGGCGCCGGCGAGCACGATCGTGCGCCGGCGGCGGACGCGCGGGTCGCGGATCGGCGGCGGCACGTGCGGCGGGGCGGCGGGGGCGTCGCGGGCGGGGCCGCCGAGGGCCGGATCCTGGTTCAGGATCGCGCGGTGCGCCCGCGCCAGCTCGGGCCCCGGGTCGACACCCAGCTCCGCGGCGAGCGTCCGGCGGCCACGCTCGTAGAGGTCGAGGGCGTCGGCCTGCCGGCCGTCGCGGTACATGGCGAGCATGGCGAGGGCGCGGAGCCGCTCGCGCAGGGGGTGCGCGGCGACGAGGGCGTCGAGCTGCCCGGCCAGGCCGGCGGTGCGGCCGGTCCGCAGGAGCGCCTCGGCGCGGTCCTCCGTGGCGGCGAGGCGGGTCTCCTCGAGCCGGCGGATCGCGTCCTGGGCGAACTCGTCGTACGCCACGTCGGCCAGGGCCGGGCCGCGCCACAGGTCCAGGGCCTCGTCCAGGACGCCGGCCGCGCCATCGGCGTCCTCGTCGTCGAGGCGCTGCCGTCCCTCCGCGGCGAGGCGGGTGAAGCGGGTGGCGTCGACGGCGTCGGCGGACACCTCGAGCGCGTAGCCCGGGGCGCGGGTGACGATCGCCCCGGGGATGACCCGGCGCAGGTGCGACACGTAGCCCTGGACCGCCTTGGCGGCGGTGCCCGGCGGCGCGGCGCCCCACAGCGCGTCGACGATGCGGTCGACGGGGACCACCCGGCCGCGCTCCACCAGCAGCAGCGCGAGCAACGTCCGCTCCCGGCCGGCGGGGACGCGCACCTCGGCGCCATCGTCGCCGAGAACCCGCATGGCACCAAGGATCTGGAACTCCACCCCGCGCCCCCTTACCGGCGCCTGACCGGTCGTGACCGACGTCCGACCGGCGGCGCGCAGCCTACGCCGCGACCGGGGCCGACGGGGCTCTGGCGGAGCGGGAGGCGGACACGATGGGCATCGACGGGACCCGGGTGATGACCGGCCTCGCGGGCGCGGTGGTCGCCGCCGCACTCGGCGTCGGCATCGCCGCGGGGCAGTCCGGCACGACGGCGGCGACGCAGCCGGTGGACATCGACCCGAGCTGCGTGCTGGGGATCACGTCGGTGGACGTCCCCCCGGGGGCGGCGCCGTGGGAGCTGGGGCTCCGCGCGCGCAGCGACGGACTCGACCGGCAGTACGGGCTCGGGCGTTACGCGCCGGGCGGCGCGTGCGCGGACGTCCCGGACTGGTTCCGGGCGCTCGTGCTGCGCGGCGACGCGATGAACCGCGCGGGCGGGCTCGGCCTGTACGCCCCGTGACCGTCTCACCGGCCACGCCACGGGGTAGTCTCGTGGCGTGGCCTACGACGACGACGATGACTGGCCGGAGCCGGAGCACGACCCGGAGAAGCTGGACGCGGCCCGCAGGCAGCTCGCCGCTGACAGCCGGGCGCTGCGCCAGAAGGTGCTGCGGTACGTGTACGCCGGCCTCGGGATCCTGCTGATCATCGTGATCCTGCTGGCCACCCTGCGCTGAGCGCCGCGGGCGGCGGGGGCGGCGGCGCCGGCCCGCCCCTCGGGATCGTGTCCGACCTGTGGCGCTTCCCGGTGAAGTCGTTCGGCGGTGAGCGGGCGCGCCGCGCGTTCGTCGGTCCCTTCGGCCTCCTGGGCGACCGCCGCCACGCCGTCGAGGACGGCGACGGCACGCCGCTCAGCGCGCGCCGCGCCCACGCGCTGCTGGGGTTCGCCGCCCGCTACGCCGATCACGACGCCGCGGAGGGCGCCGGGGTGACCACCCCCTCGGGGTTCGAGCTCGACCCGGACGACCCCGCGCTGGCGCGGGAGCTGTCGGAGCTGGTGGGCCGCCCGGTGCGGGTGGTCCGGAGCGCGGTGGGCGTCCACGACGCCGCGCCCGTCCACCTGGTCAGCACCGCCTCCCTCGCCGCCGCCAGCGGCTGGCTCGCGGGCGAGGAGGTGGACGTCCGCCGGTTCCGGGCCAACGTCGTGCTGGAGCTGGAGCGGCCGGAGCCGTTCGCCGAGATGGGCTGGGGGGGCGCCCTGCTGGAGCTGGGCGACGGAGGTCCCGTGCTCGAGGTCGTGTCCCCCACCGAGCGCTGCGCGGTGACCACGTTCGACCCCGACACCCTGGAGCGCGACAACCGTGTGCTGGCCGGCCTGGCGCGGGAGCGGGACAACCTGTTCGGGGTCTACGCCCGCGTCCGGCGGCCCGGCTGGGCGGAGGTCGGCGCTACCGTCCGGAGGGCCCGCTCGGGCCGCCCGTCCGCTTGACCTGATGCAGGATCGTCCTACAATGATCACTCCGCCGCGGGGTGGAGCAGTCTGGTAGCTCGTCGGGCTCATAACCCGAAGGTCGCAGGTTCGAATCCTGCCCCCGCTACTCGCGAAAGCCCGGTCCTCGACCGGGCTTTCGCACGTTCAGGGCTCGTCTTGCGTCGTCTCGCCGGCGCATGCGGCGGTCCGGGCGACCGGCGCCCGCGTTCCCGGGATCAGCTCCACTGGCTCGCGACCGCCACGATGATGGCCGCGAGGGCCAGGGCGATGACGAGGGACACGGCGCCCAGCATCAGGCCGAGGCCGCCGAGGCCCCTCGCCACCGGATCGTGGCGACGACGCCCGAGCCACCAGCCCGCACCGGACAGGAACGGCGCGACGAGGAACGCCGGGTACGCGATCGCGGCCGCCACGATCTGCGCGGTGCTCGGCTCCCCGTACGCGATGAGCGTCGGCATTGCGACGAAGACGTAGACGGTTCCGAGGACGCCACCGATCGCGACGAGCCCGGCCGGCCGCAGCCCCGCGTCGCTCGAGCCGATGAGGGCCGCGGCGTACCGGAACGTCGTGACGGCGGCGAACGCGAACACGGCCACGGAGATGACGACCAGGGCCGAGCGCGCGCCCCAGACGAGGGAGAGCGACCCCCCGAACCAGGCGGCCACGATCGTGCCGCGGGAGGTCCCGGGCGCGGATCGATGCGCGGGCAGGCCCAGGGAGCTCACCGGGCGACCATTTCCACCGAGACCGATTCCATGCGGCCACGTTGCCACGCCCTGCCCCGCCGGAGACCCCCCGAACGGATGGCCGGACGCGCCGACCGCGGCCCGGGCGTGCGCCCGCCGGCGCCCCTCACACGGAAGCCCGGTCACCGACCGGGCTTCCGCGCCACTTCGAGCGGTTCCGGCGCCCGTCAGCGGGTCCGGGCTAGCCCTTCGGCTTCGCCCACACGTGGGCGCCGCCCCAGTCGATCACGACCGCGGTCTCGTCGCCCACCGTCCAGCCGTCATGGCCGGGCTCCAGCACCACCACCTCGCCGGGACCCGCCTCCAGCTCGGTGCCGTCCGCCATCCGGACGCCGACGCGGCCGGAGACGATGTACTGGAAGTGGGGCGCCTCGCACAGCTCCGTGCCGGCGATGGGCTTGATGTGCTCCGACCAGCGCCAGCCGGGCTCGATGTACAGCCGGCCCACCTCGCCGCCGCCGATCTTCACGATCTCAGCTCGTCCATGAGGGAACTCGCGCACCTCGTCCGGGGTGTCGAAGCTCTTCTGCTCCGAACCGGCCATCGTGTCTCCTCTTCGGGAAGGGACGTGCCGGGCGATGGTCGGCCCGCCGCCGCGCCGCCGTCAACGACCGTCTCGACCCGTGAACCCGCCCGCGGCTAGGGTGCGCCGGTGCCCGAGCCGTTCGAGCAGATGTACGCCCGCGCCGGCCGGGACCTGGCGGCGCTCCCAGGGGCGACCCTCGCCCCCGCCCCGCCCCCCGTCGCGTGGCTGGACGGCCCGGACGCGCCGCCGCCCGGGCGGGCCATCGTGGTGGGGTGCGGCCTCGGCGACGACGCGGAGGAGCTCGCCCGCCGCGGCCACCGGGTCACGGCGTTCGACGTGTCCCCCACCGCCGTCGCCCGGTGCCGCGAGCGCTTCCCCGGGACGGCGGTCCACCACCTCGTCGCCGACGTGCTCGACATGCCCGCCGCATGGACGGGAGCCTGGGACGTCGTGGCCGAGAACCGCACCATCCAGTCGCTCGAGCCCGTCCACTGGCCCCACGCCGTCGCCGGGATCGCCGCGCTCCCCGCCCCCGGCGGCGTCGCGTTCGTGCGCTGCTTCGGGCGCGACGACGACCAGCCCCGCGGCGACACCCGCCCGTGGCCGCTCAGCCGCCGCGACCTGGCGGGGTTCACGGACGCCGGGCTGGTGGAGGAGGCGTTCGCCGACGTGGCCGACCCCCGGCTGCGGGGCCGTTCCTTCACCGTCCGCTACCGGCGGCCCGCGCCGGCGGTCGAGCGATCCCGCCTGCGCCGCACCGGCTCGCGGCCGGGCGGCTGGAGGGGCGTCGGCAGCTCCGGACCGGGCGGGATCGGACGCGTCACAGGCGCGCCCTCCGCCACGATGATGTCCTCACCGTGGTGGGCGACGTCCAGCGGCGCGCCCCCCGCCACCCAGTAGGTCGCCGCGTCCCTCGTCACCTCCACCCGCAGGGTGCGGCCGCGCACGTGCATCCCGAACGTCATCCGCCGCAGGCGCGGGGGCAGGCGCGGGGCGAACGTGAGCTCGCCGTCGTGGTCCCGCATCCCCCCGAACCCGCCGACCAGCGCCAGCCAGGTGCCGGCGAGCGACGCGATGTGCAGCCCGTCGTGGCTGTTGCCGGCCAGGTCGCGCAGGTCGATGAGGGCCGCCTCCGCCGTGTAGTCGTAGGCGAGCTCGAGGTGCCCCACCTCGGCGGCCACGATCGCCTGGATGCACGCCGACAGCGACGAGTCGCGCACGGTCAGCGGCTCGTAGTAGTCGAAGTCGGCCAGCTTCTCGGCGTCGGTGAAGGCGTCGCCGCGCAGGTACAGCGCCAGCACCAGGTCGGCCTGCTTGACCACCTGCATGCGGTACAGCTGGAAGTACGGGAAGTGGAGCAGCAGCGGGTACTGCTCCGGCGCGGTGCCCTCGAAGTCCCAGCGGGCATGGCGCGTGAACCCCTCCGACTGCGGGTGGACGCCCAGCTCGGCGTCCCACGGCACCGCCATCCGCTCGGCGGCGTGGCGCCACGACGCCAGCTCGGCCGGCCCCGCCTCCAGCTGCGCCGCCCGCTCCGGCCAGCGCTCCACGGCGGCCGCCGCGGCCCGCAGGTTCCGCTGCGCCATCAGGTTCGTGTAGACGTTGTTGTCGACGATCGCCGTGTACTCGTCGGGGCCGGTCACGCCGTCGATGCGGAACGACCCGTCGGCATCGTGGTGGCCGAGCGACACCCACAGCCGGGCCGTCTCCACCAGCAGCTCCACGCCGACGTCGCGGGCGAAGTCCTCGTCCCCCGTCGCCGCCTGGTAGCGCACCACCGCCGCCGCGATGTCCGCGCCCACATGGAAGGCGGCGGTGCCGGCCGGCCAGTATCCCGAGCACTCGTGGCCCCGGATGGTGCGCCACGGGAACGCCGCGCCGCCCAGGCCGAGGGTGCGCGCCCGATCGCGCGCCAGGTCGAGGGTGGAGTGGCGCCAGCGCAGCTCGTCGGCGGCGGAGTCCGGGTGGGTGTAGGTGAGCGGCGGCAGCACGAAGGTCTCGGTGTCCCAGAACGTGTGGCCGTCGTAGCCGGGCCCGGTGAGGCCCTTCGCCGGGATGGCGCGGTTCTCGGCGCGGGCCCCCGCCTGCAGCACGTGGAACAACGCGAAGCGCACCGCCTGCTGCAGCTCGTCGTCGCCCTCGACCTCCACGTCCGCGCAGCGCCAGTACGCGTCGAGGTACTCGCGCTGCGCCGCCAGCAGGCCGTCCCACCCGCTGAGGAGCGCCTCCTGCAGGGCGCCCTCCACCTGCGCCCGGATCGCCGGCGCCGAGCGCCGCGCCGACCACCCGTACGACAGGAACTTGACGAGGCGCAGGCGCTCCCCGTGGGCCAGCTTCGCGGCGACGGTCACCCTGCCGAGGTCGCTGGAGCTCTCCCCGTCCATCCGGTGGCGGCCCGGCGCCTCGATGTGGTGGTCCATGCCGGCCGCCATCCGCAGCCCGCTGTGGGTGGTGGTGTGCATGAGCACGGCGCGGCACTCGTCGTGGGCGTGGTACTCCCCCACGAGCGAGCGACCGAGCTCCGCCGCCGTGCGCGGGTCGTGGGCGGCCCCCTCGGGCACCGGCTCGTTGGCCACCAGCTCCGACTGGACCACCACCGTCGTGGGGCCGTCGAGCGGCTCCACCGTCCACTCGATCGCGGCGATGGCACGCTGGGTGAACGACACCAGCCGCGTCGAGGTCACCCGCACCCGCGTCCCCGTCGGAGACGTCCAATCGGCGGTGCGCCGCAGCACGCCGTCGCGCAGGTCGAGCACCCGCTCGTGGTGGTTCAGCACCCCATAGCGGACGTCGAACGGCTCGTCCTCCACGAGCAGGCGGATGATCTTGCCGTCCGTCACGTTGATCACCGACTGGCCCGACTCCGGGTAGCCGAACCCGCCCTCCGGGTACGGCAGCGGCCGGATCTCGTAGAAGCCGTTCAGGTACGTCCCCGGCAGCCCGTGCGGCTCGCCCTCGTCGAGCGTCGCGCGCATGCCGATGTGGCCGTTGGAGAGCGCGAGCACCGACTCGCCCTGGGCGAGCGCGTCCAGGTGGAGTCCCCGCTCCCGCACCGCCCACGGCTCGACGGCGTAGCGGCGGTGGGCGGTCACGCGGCGTCGAGCAGCTCGGCCAGGTCCTGCACCACCAGGTCGGCCCCGTGCGCGACGAGCGCCTGCGCCTGCCCGCCCCGGTCGACCCCGACCACCAGCGCGAAGTGGCCGGCGTGACCGGCCTCCACCCCCGCGACGGCGTCCTCGAACACGGCGGCCTCGGACGGCGCCACCCCCACCGCGCGGGCACCCTCCAGGAACGTGTCCGGGGCCGGCTTGCCGCGGAGGCCCCGGCGCTCCGCCACCACGCCGTCGATCCGCTCGTCGAACAGGTCGGCGATGCCCGCCGACACGAGCACGTCGCGGCAGTTGGTGCTCGAGGAGACGACCGCCGTCCGCATGCCCGCGTCGCGCACCGCCTGCAGGTAGCGCACCGAGCCCGGATAGGGCGCGACGCCGCGTTCGTGGATGAGCTTCAGCACCCGCCGGTTCTTCCGCGCCCCCAGCCCGGCGACCGTCCCGGCGGTGGGCGGGTCGCCCGCGGAGCCCTCCGGCAGGGTGATGCCACGGGACGCGAGGAAGTCGCGGACCCCGTCGGCGCGCGGCTTGCCGTCGACGTACGCGTCGTAGTCGCGCACCGCGTCGAAGGGCACGAACGGCTCGCCGGTGCGGCGGGCGCGCTCGAGCAGGTACGCGTCGAACATCGCCTTCCAGGCCGCCGCGTGCACGACCGCCGTCCGGGTCAGGACGCCGTCGAGGTCGAACAGGCAGGCGCGGGTGCCGTGGGGCAGTCCGAGCACCCCACGAGGGTACCGCGGATGGCCGCGGCGCCGCCTCCCGGGAGGGCCACTCAGGCCGCCGCGGCCCGGTCCTCCAGGCCGCGCCGGAGCAGGGCGAGCACCGCCAGCTCCTCCCCGCTGTGCCCGCCGGCCGAGGTGCTCATGCGCGACTCGACCTCCTGCGCGATCGACGCGATCGTGGTCCCGTCGAGGAAGTGGTCGATCACCCGGGGATCGATGTAGCTGGCGCGGCACACGGCGGGCGTGTTGCCCAGCAGCTCCGCGGCGATCCGGCAGACCCGGGACACGGCGCGCCGGCGGGCCGTGGCGCCCTCGATGGGGCCCACCTCGCTCAGCGCGACCGCGGCGGCGACGGTCCCCGCCCACGTGCGGAAGTCCTTCGCCGAGAAATCCTCGCCCATCAGCTCCTTGATGTACGCGTTGACGTCGCCCGAGCGGACGTCCACCACGTCGCCGTCGTCGTCGAGGTACTTGAACACCTCGTAGCCGGGGAGCTCGTCCATCTCGGCGACCACGGTCGCGAGCCGCGCGTCGGTGACCTCGGCGTGGTGGTCGATGCCGCCCTTGCCGGTGAAGTCCAGGATGAGGGTGTCCCCCTCGACGCTCAGGTGCTTCGAGCGGAGCGTCGCCAGGCCGTACGTGCGGTGCTGCCTGGCGTACTGCTCGCCCCCCAGCCGGATGTTGGTGCGGTCGAGCAGCCGCACCGCCGCGGCCATGGCCTTCTCGCGGCCGAGGCGCCGGCGGCGCAGGTGGCCGTCGATGGCGCGGCGCAGATCCGGAAGGCCGTCGGCGAATCGCAGGATGCGCTCGTACTTCTCGATCTGCCGCTGCTCGTGCCACTGCGGGTGGTACCGGTACTGCCGCCGCCCGGCGGCGTCGGTCCCCGTCGCCTGGAGGTGCCCCCGGGAGCTGGCGCAGATCCAGACGTCGGTCCACGCGGGTGGAATCGCGAGGGCCTCGAACCGAGCCCGCAGGCGCGCGTCGCGCACGGTGCGGCCCCTCGGATCGACGTAGCGCCAGCCCCTCCCCTGCCGGCGCCGGGTGTAGCCGGGCTCGCGGTCTGAGCTGTGGCGGAGGCTGGGCACGCGCCACGTCCCTTTCCCCGGTGACGGCGCTCCCAACCGGGATCCGGGCGGGGCGGCCGCGACCCGGTCTAGGCGACCCTGACGTCGAGCGTCAGGTGGAGCAGGGTCAGCTCCAGCAGCCGGCGCACCGGCCCGTCCTTCGCGATCAGCAGGCGGGCCCGTCGGCCGATCCGGGCCTCCGAACGCCTGCTGGCCTCGACGATCGCGCTGAGCCCGGTCGAGTCCACGTAGTCGAGCTCGCGCAGATCCAGCTCGAGGACGTCGGCGTCGAGAGACGCCTCCACCTCGGCCAGGAACCGGTCGCGCGTCGCCAGGTCCAGGGCGCCCTCCACCTGGACGCGTGCGCGCCGGTCCGTCACGTGGGATCTGATCGAGGTCTCGGTGTTCATCTGGCGTGGGCCCGAGGGGCGAGAGTGCCCCCGCGGCGACGCGGGGAAACCGCGTCGCGGCCCGCCCCGCTCCGGGGCGGGCCCGCGGCGGTCAGCGCCGGTCGGCCCGCTTCTCGGCCTCACGGGTCTCGGGCGTCGGGCCCTCGCTGGTGTCGTGCTCGCGCTCGGGCTCGCCGTCCGCGCGGCGGGTCTCCGGGGTCGGGCCCGTGCTCAGGTCCTCCTCACCGGCGCGCTGCTCGTCAGTGGACATCCGGGACTCCTCTCATGGGTGTGTCGACGCCGTTTCCCGGCACGGGCCGGACGTAACGGGGTCGCGCGGCGCCCGGGTGCCGCAGCACCTCGGCGGCGCCGCGCCCGCGGCGCGTCCCGATCGCCGCCGCGTGGTTCCGGCCTCCGGAATGGGGGGACCGTCCCCCGGCGACGACGAGCCCGGGCGCGCCGCCCGGGCTGAGAGGAGCACGGCATGAGCGTGATCGAGTCCATCCGCGGGGTCCTGTGGGCCCGCCGGCACCGACCGGACCAGATGGCGATCGTGATGGGGGCCTCGCACGAGCGCTTCCCGCCGCAGGCGCTCCTGCGCGAGGCGGCGCTCGCCGAGAAGGCGGGATTCGACGGGGTCGCCTGCTCCGACCACCTCACGCCGTGGTGGGTCCCGGGCGGCCTCGCGCCCGCCCACTGCGGCAACGCGTGGGTGTGGCTCGGCGCCGCGTCGCAGGCCACGTCGCGCATCGCGCTCGGCACGGGCGTGACGGGCGTCGTGCACCGGTACAACCCGGTGGTGGTCGCCCAGCAGGTCGCCACCCTGGAGGCCCTGGCGCCGGGGCGGCGTTCCTGGGCGTGGGCTCCAGCGAGGCGATGGACGAGGTGCCGGCGGGCATGGCATGGCCCGACACCGCCGAGCAGCTCCAGCGCACGGCGGAGGCGCTCGAGATCATCGTGCGCCTGCTCGACGGCGAGACGCTCGACTTCCAGGGCGTCTACTTCACGACCCGCGGCGCGCGGCTCTACGACCGGCCGCCCCGGCGCCCGCCGGTGATCGTGTCGGCGTTCCACGAGCAGATCGCGGAGGTGTCCGGGCAGCTCGCCGACGGCGTCTGGACGCTCGGCAGCCCGACGACCGCGCCGGCGGTGATCGCCGCCTACCGCAGGGGCGCGGAGAAGGCGGGCCGCGAGGCCGGCGAGATCTGGCTCCAGGCGCTGGCGGCGACCGGCGAGGACGACGACGCGGCGCTCCGGGGCAGCCGCGAGTGGAAGCCCGCGCTCGTCCCCGAGCTCTACACCGACGACATCCACGCGACCGACGCGATCCAGGTGAGGGGGGAGGACGTCCCCGACGGGCGGTTCACCCGCGCCAACCTGGTGTCGGCCGACCCCGACGCCCACGTCGCCAAGCTGAGGCTCCTCGGGGGGCTGGGCGCGACCGGCGTCGTGGTGGTCAACGCCTCCGGGAACGACCCGGAGGGGCTCATCCGGCTGTACGGGGGCCGAGGTGCTCCCCCGCCTGCGCGACGGAGGGTAGGACGGGGGCGCGCCGCATCCGGCGGCGCCCCCGGGCCGGTCAGCCGGCGGAGACCTCCCCGCGCCACGCACCCGTCTCACGGCCGCGCGACTCGATCATCTCCTTGAAGCGCTCCAGGTCCTTGCGCACCTGGCGCCGGGCGAGGCCGACGGCGTCGGCCGCCTTCTCGACCAGGCCCTCGGCCTCGGTGTCCATCACGACCATGATCTGGGTCGCGTCCTCCGACAGCCGGTGGAAGTCGACGGCGCCGGCGTGCTTCGGGCCCTCCGTGGTCGTCCACGCCACGCGGGTGTCGGGGATCTGCTCCGTGATCACCGCGTCGAACTCCTCCGTGCGCCCGGCGGCCGAGACCGTCCAGTGCAGGTGCGTGTCGTCGACCTGCCGGATCTCGTCGACGGTCTCCATGAACGAGGGGAACTCCTCGAACTGGGTCCACTGGTTGTACGCGGTCGAGACGGGGACCCCGACCTCGATGGACTCCTCGATCTGCGACATGCGGAAGCTCCTCCCGGCGTCGTTTCGTGTGCCGATGGGGCGGTACCCGGGCCCATCGCGCCGTAACGGGGACCGGGAGGGCGCACCGCCCGGCGGGTTGCGCCGCGCGGAGAACCGGGTACGGCGGGCCGTGGACCGGGATCGCATCGTCATCGTGGGCGCCGGCCCGGCGGGCCTGTCCGCCGCGCGGGGTTACCGGGCCGCCGGGGGCCGCGCCCCCGTCGTGATCCTGACGGCCGAGCCACACGCGCCGTACCGGCGGCCGCCGCTCACCAAGGAGTTCCTGCGGGGCCGGATCCCACCGGAGGAGCTGCCGATCGAGGGCGACGCGTGGTTCGTCCGCCACGACGTCGAGCTGCGGACGGCGACGCCCGTGGCCGCCCTGCGGCCGGGCGACCGCGAGGTGGTCCTGAAGGACGGCGGGCGCCTCGCATACCGGGAGTGCGTGCTGTGCACCGGCTCGGAGGCGGTGCGGCCGCCGCTCCCCGGCGCCCACCTCCCCGCCGTGCACGTCATCCGCACCCGCGACGACTCGGCCGCCGTGGCCGGGGCCGTCCGGGCCGGGACGCGCGTCGTGGTGATCGGCTCCGGCTTCGTGGGCTGCGAGGCCGCCGCCTCGCTGGCGATGCGCGGCGCGCAGGTCACGGTGGTCACCCCGGAGCCGGCGCCGCAGGCGCAGCGGCTCGGCGCACGGGTGGGCGGCCTGCTCCGCGCGTGGCTGGAGGAGGCGGGCTGCGACGTCCGCTGCGGCACCGCCGTGTCGGCGATCCGTCCCGAGGGCGCCGCCCTGCGCGTGGTGGCGGAGGGCGGCGGCGGGGTGCCGTGCGACCGCGTCGTGCTCGGCACCGGGGCCCGGCCGCGGGTGGCGCTCGCGGAGCGGGCGGGCCTGGCGGTCGTGGACGGCGCGATCCCGGTCGACCACGCGATGCGCGCGTCGGCCGGCGGCGTCCGCTGCGCGGGCGACGTCGCCCTGGCCCACAACACCGCCGCCGGGAGGCGCCTTCGCGTCGGGCACTGGGGCGATGCCCTCGCCCAGGGCGAGGTCGCCGGCCGCGCGATCGCCGGCGAGGACGCGCGCTGGGACGCGGTGCCCGGGTTCTGGTCGACCATCGGCGGCCGCACGCTGAAGCAGCGCGCCTGGGGCGACGGCTGGGACGACGTGCGCGTCGAGGCCGCCGGCGGCGGCTTCACCGCCTGGTACGGCCGCGAGGGGCGCCTGGTGGGGGTCCTGACGCACGGGCGCGACCGGGACTACGACCGCGGCGGCGGGCTCGTCGCCGCCGGCGCCCCCTTCCCGCCGTCTGCGTAGGAGCGGACCGGGCCCGACCGGGCGCCGGTCAGTCCACCGGCAGGCGCACCTCGGTGGTGGACGTCGCGCCGGGGGTGTCGCGTTTGGTGCGGGCCTCGTCGCGGTGGCGGACGCCGCCCGTCAGCTCGTTGCGCACCCGTTCCTCCACCCGGCGCACCGGCTCCAGCAGGTGGGCCCGGAACTCGTCGACGACCTGATAGGTCCAGCGTCCCTCGGCGGCGTCGCGGCCGGCGGCGTCCGAGCGCACGAGCGCCGCCAGCTCGCCATGACCCGCGGCATCCAGGAGCTCGGCGGCCTCGAGCATCATCTCGTGGCCGTGGCCGGCGGCGTGGTGCGCGTCGAGCAACGCCCCGAACGACCGCTCGATCCACTCCGCCGCCACCTCGAGCCGGTGCGCGGCGCGCAGCGTGGCGCCGTCGATCGCGTCGACGCCCTCCGCCGGGTCGACCACTCGTCTCGGACCGTCACCCATCGCCGCTCCGGTGCCCGCCCGGCGCCGCCGTGAAACGGCCCGCCGCACCCGTTTCCAGGTCCCCCACGGGGGTACCGGTCGCTGTCACCGACGATGAGATCCAGGAGGACGGAATGAGCGACGAGATCCAGGGCAGGCGCATCGCGTTCCTCGCGACGGACGGCGTGGAGCGGGTCGAGCTGGTGCGGCCGTGGGAGGCCGTCGAGGCGGCGGGCGGGTCGCCGACGCTGATCTCGCTGGAGCGCGGCTCCATCCGGTCGTTCGACCACCTCGACCCCTCCGAGGAGTTCACGGTCGACATGACCGCCTCCGAGGCCGACGCCGCGCAGTTCGACGGGCTGGTGCTGCCGGGCGGGGTCGCGAACCCCGATCTCCTGCGCACCGACGCGGACGTGCAGCGCTTCGTCCGCGATGTCGTCGAGCGGGGCACGCCGGTGGCGGTGATCTGCCACGGCCCGTGGACGCTCATCGACGCGGGCGTCGTGGACGGCCGCACCCTCACGTCGTGGCCGACGCTGCGCACCGACCTCACCAACGCCGGGGCGCACTGGGTGGACGAGGAGGTCCACGTCGACAACGGCCTCGTGTCGAGCCGCAAGCCGGACGACCTGCCGGCGTTCTGCATGAAGATGATCGAGGAGTTCGCCGAGGGCCGTCACGCCGAGCAGGCGGCCTGACCCTCCAGGCGGAGCCGCTCGGCGAGCGGAGGGCGCTCGTCGAGCGGCACGTCCCTCACCGTCCACCCGCCTCCGGAGGCGGGTGAGCGCATCCGGCCGGCGGCGAACCCCTCCCACACCTCGGCGGGCAGCCCGCGCCGCAGGCCGGCGCCCATGACCGCCATCGCCATCGCCCCCAGCTCGCGGAGGGGCTGGTGCCGGTTCTGGCGCGTCCCCAGATCGACCTGCGCGAGGGCGTCCAGTCCGCGCAGCGCGAGCGCGTCGAGCAGCATCGACGTCTCGATGCCGTAGCCCACCGGGAAGGGGATCGCCTCGAGCAGATCGCGGCGGGCCGCCTGCTCCCCCGCCAGCGGCTGCGCCAGCCCGCCGAGCTCGGGCGCGAGGATCGCGAGGAGCGGGCGGGCGACCAGCTCGGTCACGCGGCCGCCCTCGTCGGGCAGCACCGCGCCGCCCGCGCGCAGCGGCCGGCGGAACGCCCCCTTCACCAGCGCCACCCCGGGATCGTCGATGAGCGGCCCCAGCAGCCCGGTGACGAACGACGCGTCGAAGTCGGCGGTGTCGGCGTCGACGTAGGCCACCACGTCGCCCTCCGTCGCCGCCAGGCCGCGCCACATGGCATCGCCCTTCCCGCGGCACGGGCCGGCGTCGGGCAGCACGTCCGACTCCTGCACCACCCGTGCGCCGTGGGCGCGCGCCACCCGCGCGGTGCCGTCGCGCGACGCCGCGTCGACCACCAGCAGCTCGTCGACCAGCCCCATCCGCTCCAGCGGCGCGATGGCGTCGATGATGGCGCCGATCGTGCCGGCCACCTCCCGCGCGGGCACGATCACCGACACCGTCCCGCGCTTGCGCGCCGCGAGCTCCCCCGGGTCCCAGTCGGCGGCGCGGTAGGAGCGCCGGCCGGCCCAGTCGTCGAGGCGCAGGTCGGCCGCCAGCCCGTGGCGGGCGCGGCCGTCGGTGCGGCCGGAGGTCACCACGCGCACCTCGCGCGAGCGGACGATCG
This sequence comes from Miltoncostaeaceae bacterium, assembly GCA_036826475.1. Classification (GTDB taxonomy): domain Bacteria; phylum Actinomycetota; class Thermoleophilia; order Miltoncostaeales; family Miltoncostaeaceae; genus Miltoncostaea. The sequence continues at coordinate 52,063 of DAISWG010000004.1, forward strand.
GCACGCCGCGCTCCTCGAGGCTCCGCTCCAGGGCCCGGTCCTCCAGCGCCGCCAGCGGCTGCAGCCCGCCCGCCGTCCGGTACGCGGCCGCAGTGAGGCCCATCGACGCGCCGCTGAAGAACGGGTGCCCGTCGGCGCCGGCGCCGGCGGCCTCCGCCCTCGCCTCCAGCCGCAGCGCGCGCCGCCGCAGCAGCTCGTCCTCGGCGTCGACCTCGATCAGCCCGCCCACCGCCCGGGCCCCGGCGGCGACCAGATCCAGCTGACGGCGGAGCCAGTCGCGCCGGGGCCGCGAGTCGGCGTCGGTGGAGGCGATGAGCCCGTCGGGCCGGCCGACCGCCTCGAGGCGCGCGGCGGCCTCGTCCATCCCGCGGCGGCGGGCGGCGCCCGCCCCCGGCACCTCGGCGGCGAGCACGCGCAGCCGCAGCCCGGGGTGGCGGCGGGCGGCGGTCAGCGCCCGGTCGGCGGTGGCGTCGGTGCAGCGGTCGAGCACGAGGATCACCTCGACGTGGGCGGCGGGGACGCCCTCCTGCGCCGCCAGCGCGTCGATGCACGCGACGATCCGGTCCTCCTCGTCGTGCGCGGGGACCACCACGCAGGCGCGCAGGCACGGCTCGGGCGCGGGGAGGGGCCCGGTCACGGCCGGTCCCAGCGGTCCAGGCGGTAGTCGCGGGTCCGAGCCGACACCGCGTGCACGAGCCCGTCCGCCCGGGCCCCGATCGCGTCGTGCACGGCGTCGCCGCCCTGCGGGTCGTGCCGGACCGGCCCGCGCCAGTGCACGGCCAGCAGGCTGCCTCCCGGCGCCAGGGCGTCGCGCAGGGCGTCCCAGCCGCGCGCGAGGAGCGCGGCGTCCCAGTAGTAGAGGACCTCCGACGCCACGATCAGGTCGAACGGGCCGTCCGGCATCTCGTCCGGCAGCGCCCGCCGCTCCACCGTCACGCCGGGCGCGCCCGCCAGGCGCTCGCGCGCGCGGGCCACCGCGGACGCCGCCACGTCGACCGCGAGCAGCCGGTCGCAGCGCTCGGCCAGCCGCGCCGTGAGGACGCCGATGGAGCAGCCCACCTCCAGGCCGCGGCCGAACCGGCGGTCGCCCAGCGCCGCCATCGTCCGGTCGTACTTGGCGCGTTCGTACGGGCTGGTGGCGAACCCCCAGGGATCCTCGTCGGCGGCGTAGAGCGCATCGAAGTAGGCGGCGCCCATCCGCGTCCTCACGACCGGCGCTCCAGCTCCGCCCGGCCCAGCCGCGCCACCATCGGATCCAGGCGGTGCTGGAGCAGGAACAGGTCCAGGTCGCGCCGGCAGCGGTCCAGGTGACCGCCGTCCACCAGCGGCCGCGAGCCCGCGGCGCGGCCGGCCTCGTCCACGATGGTCCGGCACGCGTCCGCCACCGCCGCCCGCAGCTGCACCGACATGGCCCGGAGGTCGGCGCCCGGGTCGGCGGCGACCCGCGCCGCCGCCTCCAGCCAGCGGTCGATGGTCGCCACGGCCCCCATGATGCGGCCGGCCGCCAAGGCTTCCAGGTCACCCACCGCGGGCCGGCCCGCCAGGGCCCCGAGCGCCGCGTCGGCGGCGCGGTCCGCGATGCCGGCCCAGCACGCCGCGGTGCGGATCGCGTCGCGCGAGAACCAGGGCTCGCGCACCAGCTCGCCGGGGGCGCCGAGCACGGCGAGCACGCGGGCGTCGTCGAACCGCACGTGATGGCTCTCCGCCGTCCGAAGGCCCGACCCGCGGTACCAGTCGCGATCGATCCGGACGCCCTCGGACAGGTCGACCAGCGCGAGCGCCGGCCGGCCGGCGCGGTCCCGCGCGGTCACCAGCGCCCGGTCGATGCCCCCCGCGCCGGAGCAGAAGACCTTGTCGCCCGCGATCCGGCGGTCGCCGGCCGGCCCGAGCAGCACCGCGGGCGGCCCCTCCCCCGGGAGCGGGTCGGCGCCCCACACGCCCATGCGGCGGTCGCCGGCCGCGACGGCCGCCAGCTCCTCGCCGCGCAGCGGCTCCGGCGCGAGCAGCGCGACCCGC
>DAISWG010000004.1:54088-91337 GCA_036826475.1 Miltoncostaeaceae bacterium
GTTCAGGTGCCCGTCCAGGATGCGCGCCACCGATCCATCCGCGCGCGCGACCCGCCGCACCAGGGCCCACTCCTCGCCCGGCGTCGGCGCCGGCCGCGCCCCCGGCACCGTGGCCGCCGTCACGCCGGCGCGCTCCAGCAGCCGCATGGCCCCCTCCGGGAAGGCCGGCGGCGCGGCGTCGCGCATCGCCGCGCCGGCGGCGACCACGGCCAGCGCGTCGCCCAGCGACGCGGGCCCGGCGTCCCATCCCCGCGCGCGGATGGCGGCGCAGAGCGGCGCGATGAGCCGGACGGTCTCCCGGCAGTCGTCGCGCAGGGCACCGGGGCCGAGGCCGTCGTGCATCAGCACCATCCCGCCGGGCGCCAGGTCGGAGACGAGGCCGGCGAGCATCGCCTCGGCCGGGTCGCCCCGCCAGTCGTGGGAGTCCGCGGTCCACCCGGTCACGTCCAGTCCGCGGGCGTCGGCGACGGCGGCCGTCCAGCGGGCCACATCGCCCCACGGCGTGCGCCAGCGCCGCGGCCGCACCCCCAGCCCGGCGAGGGCGGCGAGGGCGCGGTCGGTGTCGCGCTCCAGGTCGGCGCGCGTGCGCTCGCCGTGGCGCACGTGGTCCCAGGCGTGCAGCCCGACCTCGTGCCCCTCGGCCGCGATCCGCGCCATCACGTCCGGGTGCTCGAGGGCCCGCGGGCCCAGGACGAAGAACGTGGCCCGCGCCCCCTCAGCGGCCAGGGCGTCGAGCACGGCGGGGGTCCAGACGGGGTCGGGTCCGTCGTCGAAGCTGAGCTCCACCGCGACCCGGGTCACGCCAGCAGGTCCCGCTCCACGATCCCGCCGGCGGCCTCCTCCGGCGTGTCGAAGACCGCGACCGCACCCGCATCGAGCAGCTCCGCCCGGCAGTAGCCCCCGGTGAGGACCGTGACCGTGGGCACGCCGGCGGCGGCGGCCGCGCGGCAGTCCCAGATCGAGTCGCCGACCATCAGGGCCGGGCCGTCCCCGGCGCGCTCGAGCCCGGCCCGGATGAGGTCGGGGGACGGCTTCGTGGCGTCGACGTCCTCCGACGTGGTCCACCCGTCCACGAGGTCGCGGACGTCGAGGAGGTCGATGTAGCGCTCCGCCTCCTCGGGCTTGGCGGAGCTCGAGAGCACGACCGACCGGGCCCGCTCCGCCAGCGTCTCGAGCAGGAGCCGGGCCCCGGGCAGGACGGTGACCTCATCCACCATCTCGCGGAAGGCGGCCGCCTCGGCCTCCCGCAGCCCGTCGCCGTGGCGCCGCTCGACCTCCTCGCCGGCCGCGGCGGTCACGAGCTGGTCGCCGCCCATCCCCACCAGGTGGTGCAGCACCCGGACCTCGCAGGTCACGCCGTAGCGGCGCATCGCCCGGAACCAGGCCAGCGCGTGCTGATAGTTGGAGTCGACCAGCGTCCCGTCGATGTCGACGAGCGCCGCCCTCGGAGCGCTGCGGGATCCGGACACGACCGGCCAGTACCCGTCCGCCGGGCCCCTCAGTCGTGCGGCGCCTCCAGAAGTGCCCGGTTGCCCGACGGGTCCACGACCTCCAGGCCATCGTCGCGGCGGTCGGCCGCGATCCCCGCCGCATCCAGCCGGTCCGCGACGGCGCGCAGGTCGCCGGCCGTCGGCACGACCACCCGGTAGCGCACCAGGCCGCGCGCGCCCGGCGGGGGCGGGGGCGCCCCGCGGGTGCCCCACGTGTTGAGCCCCAGGTGATGGTGGTAGCCGCCGGCCGCGACGAAGAGCGCCCCGGGATAGCCGCGGACGGTCACGTCGAAGCCCAGGCCGCCGGCATAGTGGCGCTCGGCCGCGGGGACGTCCGCCACCTGGAGGTGCACGTGGCCCATGACGGTGCCGTCGGGCATCCCCTCGTCCGGCGTCCCCTCCGACGCCGATGCGATCACGCCCTCCACGTCCAGCGGCAGGGTCGCCATCTCCAGGGCGCCCGACGCGTCGCGGCCCCATTCGTCGCGGGGCCGGTCCCGGTAGATCTCGATGCCATTCCCCTCGGGGTCGTCGAGGTAGAGCGCCTCGCTCACGAGGTGGTCGGCGGCGCCCGTGAACTGCCAGCCCGCGTCGATCACGCGGCGCAGCGCCACGCCCAGGTCGGCCCGGGACGGCACCAGGATCGCCTGGTGGAACAGGCCGGTGGAGCGCCCCGGCCGCGCGGGGGCCGACGGATCCCCCTCCAGCTCGACCAGCACGGTGCCGTCGCCGGTCCCCAGCCGGACCTCCGAGCCCGTGGACCCGAGGCGCCGCAGCCCGATGGCGCGGTCGTAGAACGCCGCCATGCGGTCCAGATCGCCCACCCGCAGCCGCACGGGGCCCAGGGTGGTGGCGTCGGGGAGGTGTGGGTTCGCGTCGCTCATGTGTTTGCGTGCTCAAACATAGCACAGCCTGGTCGGGTCGAGGGCAGGACTGGACGATCGGGGGGTCTGTTCCCGGCCGGCACGGCGATAGGGTTCCGCCCGTGCCAGAGGACCGTTTCATGCGGATCACCGAGATCGCGGACCCGCCGGTGGACGACTGGGAGCGCCAGGGTGCCCTCCGCGAGCTGACCCGGGTCGCCCGGGATCTGGAGCGCGAGGACTCCGAGGCCGTCATCTCCCGGCTCGGCCGCCTCACCCAGAGCCAGCGTGACGCCGTCGCCGAGGCGATGGAGCGGATCCTGGAGCTCGGCGAGTAACACCGGACGGTGGGCCCCGGGTCCGGCCCCGAGCGGCGCCGGCCCCGTCCCTGCATGCCCGGGCGCGGGGACGTCGTGACGATTCCCACTCGGCGCGACGGGCGTCGCGGCCGCTCCTGCGACCCGACGCTCGCAGGCGGATCGCGATAGATTAGGTCGTCGGCGTGGCAACCACCTCCTCTCAGACAGTCAAGGTCCTCCTCCCCGAGCTCGGTGAATCGGTCACCGAGGGTGTCGTGGTCGAATGGAGGGTCAAGGAGGGCGACGCGGTTGCCGCGGGCGACACCCTCCTGGACGTCACCACCGACAAGGTGGACGTCGAGGTGCCGGCGCCCGCGTCGGGCACGGTCGCCAGGATCGTCGCGGCCCCGGGCGAGACCGTCGAGGTGGGCGCGCTGCTCGCCGAGCTGAGCACCGGGAACGGCGCCACACCTGCGCCGGACGGCGGCAACGGGGGCGCCCCCGCCGCCGCCGCGGAGCCCGCCGCCCCCACCGCCGTGGCCGAGCCGGAGGCCGCGCCCGCCCCCGCGCCCGCAGCCGCGGCGCCCGCCGCGTCGGACGAGCCGGGCCGGCTGGTCCCGATCGTGCTGCCCGACATGGAGTCGGTGACCGAGGGCACCGTCGTCGAGTGGCGGGTCGCCGTGGGCGACGCCGTCGAGGCGGAGCAGGTCCTGCTGGAGGTGTCGACAGACAAGGTCGACCTCGAGGTGCCGGCGCCCGCCGCGGGCCGCATGGCGTCCATCGACGTCGAGGCCGGGGCCACGTTCACCGTGGGCCAGCCGCTCGGCCACGTGGAGGCCGGCGCCCCCGGCGCGCCGTCCGCCGCCGCGCCGCCCGAGCAGGCCCGTCCCGAGCCCGCCGCCCCGGCCGGCAACGGCCAGGCGCCCTCCGGCGCCGACCTCCAATGGCCGGAGATCTCCCCCGTCGCGCGCCGCCTCGCCCTGGAGCACGGGATCGACCCCGGGACGCTGACGGGCTCGGGCGCGGGCGGGATGATCCGTAAGGAGGACGTCGTCGCCGCCGCGTCCGGCGCCGGCGCGCCCGCCGCGCCCGCCGCCGCAGCCCCGGCCCCTCCGGCCCCCGCCGCGGGCGAGGAGGCCGTCCCGCTGCGCGGCCCCGCCGCCGCGCTGGCGGGCTACATGGACGCGAGCCTCTCGATCCCGACCGCCACGACGTTCCGCACACTCACCGTGGGCGTGCTCGACGCGCAGCGACGGACGATCAACGCCGACCTGAAGGCCGCCGGCCGCAGCGAGAAGCTCTCGTTCACCCACCTCATCGCGTGGGCGATCGTGAAGGCCGTCCAGGCGTACCCCGTCATGGGGACCGCCTTCGCGCGCGTCGACGGGACGCCCACCAAGCTCGTCCGCGGCGCGGTGAACCTGGGCCTCGCGGTCGACGTGGAGCGCAAGGACGGCAGCCGCTCGCTGCTGGTGCCCGTGGTCCGTGACGCCGCCGGCGCCGGGTTCGACGGCTTCCGCGCGGCCTACGACGACCTGGTGGGCCGCACCCGCTCGGGCCAGGTGAAGCCCGACGAGCTGCGTGGCGCGTCCGTGACGCTCACCAACCCGGGGGGCCTCGGCACCGTCGCGTCCGTGCCGCGGCTGATGGAGGGGCAGGGCACGATCGTGGCCACCGGCTCCATCGCCTACCCGCCGGGCCTCGGCAACGCGCATCCCGACACCCTCGCCGCGCTCGGCGTCGAGAAGGTCATGACCATGACCTCGACGTACGACCACCGCGTCATCCAGGGTGCGGAGAGCGGCGGGTTCCTCGGCGAGATCGACCGCCTGCTGGCGGGGGACGCCGGGTTCTACGAGGACGTCCGCGAGAGCCTGGGCCTGTCGCGCGCCGCCGACATCCCGGCCGCGCCGGCGCCCGGCCCGATCCCGCTCACCGCCGCCGCGCCGGCGGCCGCGCCGGGCGGCGTCCCCGCCGTCGGCGACGCCGAGCTGCTGGCGGGGGTCGCGGCGGCGATGTCGCTCGTGAAGGCCCACCGCAGCCACGGCCACCTGGCCGCCCAGCTCGACCCGCTCGGGGCACCGCCCCCCGGCGACCCCGCCCTGACGCCGGACCAGGTCAACCTGTCGCCCGAGATCATGGCCCGGATCCCGAGCTCGATCCTACGCATCAAGGTGCCGGGCGAGACGTTCGCGGCGGCATTGCCGGAGCTCCGGAAGGCCTACTGCGGCACGATCGCCTACGAGATCGAGCACCTCTCCGACCACCAGAAGCGCCTCTGGCTGCGCGGGGTCATCGAGTCGGGCCGGTTCCGGGAGCCCGTCGCGGGCGAGCGGCGCGTCGCGACGCTGGAGCGGCTGGTGGAGGTCGACGCCTTCGAGCGCTTCCTGCGGCGCACCTACCTCGGGCAGAAGACGTTCTCGATCGAGGGCGTGGACGCGCTCGTGCCGTTCACCGACCACGTCATCGAGCTGTCGGCGGCCGAGGGCACCGGCGAGGTCGTGATGGGCATGGCCCACCGCGGCCGCCTCGCCTTCATCACCCATGTGGTCGGCCGCCCGCCCGAGTCGATCCTGGCCGAGTTCGAGGGCCACATGGCGTTCGAGTCGGGCGAGGAGGATGCGCGCGAGACGGCGGGCGACGTGAAGTACCACCTCGGCGCCGAGGGCACCTACATCACCCGCAGCGGCCGCCCGGTGACGGTGAAGCTGGCCGCCAACCCGAGCCACCTGGAGCAGGTGAACGCCGTCGCCGAGGGGCACACCCGCGCGCTGCAGACGTCGCGCACGTCGCGCGAGGCGCGCCACGACCCCACGCGCGCGGTCCCGGTGCTCATCCACGGCGACGCGGCCTTCACCGGCCAGGGCGTGGTGGCCGAGACGCTGAACCTGCAGGCGCTGCGCGGCTACACCACGGGCGGCACCGTCCACATCATCGCCAACAACCAGATCGGGTTCACCACCGACCCGTACGACTCGCGCTCGACGTACCACGTGAGCGACCTGGCGCGCGGATTCGACATCCCCGTCATCCACGTGAACGCCGACGACATCGACGCGTGCATCTCGGCCGCCCAGATCGCGGTCGCCTACCGCCAGCGCTACCAGCGCGACGTGCTGATCAACCTGATCGGCTACCGGCGCCTGGGGCACAACGAGCTGGACGAGCCGGCCTACACGCAGCCGGTGATGAGCCGCACCATCAAGGCGCACCCGCCCGTCAGCAAGATCTACGCGCAGAAGCTCATCGACGAGGGCCTGCTCACCCGCGAGCAGGTGGACGAGATGATCGGCGCCGCCGAGCGGCGCATCCGCGAGGCCCACGAGGCCGTCACCACCCGCGGCGAGCTGGGCACCGACCCGCTGGCCGAGGGCGCCCGCCCGGCGGCGACGCGCTCCGGCCTGAGCACCGCCGTCTCGGCCGAGGTGCTCCGCTCCCTCAACGAGCAGCTGCTGACGGTGCCCGACGGCTTCACCATCCACCCCAAGCTGGTGCCCCAGCTGGAGCGCCGGCGCGAGGCGCTCGGCGAGGACGGCGGCATCACCTGGGGCCACGCCGAGGCGCTGGCGTTCGCGTCGCTGCTCACCGAGGGCGTGCCGATCCGCCTGACCGGCCAGGACTCGGCACGCGGCACCTTCAGCCAGCGCCACCTGGAGCTCCACGACGTGGGCGAGGGCGAGACGTGGACGCCGCACACCGGCCGCGTCTACACGCCGATGGCCAACCTGCTGCGCGCATCGGGGTCGTTCGAGCTGCACAACAGCCCGCTGTCGGAGGCCGCCGCCGTGGGCTTCGAGTACGGCTACAGCACCCAGGCGCCCGAGGCGCTCGTGCTCTGGGAGGCGCAGTACGGGGACTTCGCGAACGGCGCCCAGATCATGATCGACCAGTTCATCGTGTCGGGGCGCGCGAAGTGGGGGGAGACGTCGCGGCTCACGATGCTGCTGCCGCACGGCTACGAGGGCAACGGCCCTGAGCACTCCTCCGCCCGCATCGAGCGCTTCCTCCAGGCGGCCGCCGAGGACAACATCCGCGTGGCCAACTGCTCCACGGCAGCCAACTACTTCCACCTGCTGCGCAAGCAGGCCCTCACCGACCGCCAGCGGCCGCTCATCATCTTCACGCCTAAGAGCCTGCTGCGCGCCAAGGGCGCGTCGTCCACGCTGAAGGACCTCTCGGAGGGCCGCTTCCAGGCCGTGATCGACGACCCGCGCACCGGCGACCGCGAGGCGATCACCCGCCTGATCCTCTGCAGCGGCAAGGTGTTCCACGACCTCGACTCGCACGCCGGCCGCGAGGGCGGCACCCACCTCGCCATCGCCCGCGTCGAGATGTTGTACCCCTTCCCGGACGAGGAGGTCGCCGAGCTGATGGCCTCCTTCCCGAACCTGCGCACCGTCACGTGGGTCCAGGAGGAGCCGCGGAACATGGGGGCGTGGGAGTTCGTCCGGCTCCAGCTCGAGCGGGCTTTGCCCGACGGCGTAGGATTGGAGTACGTCGGCCGTGCGCGCCGCGCGAGCCCCAGCGAGGGGTATCCGCAGGCCCATCAGGCCGAGCAGGAGCGGCTCCTGGCAGCCGCGTTGGACCCGGATCAGGAGACGGAATGAGCGATGGCCCACGGGTCGTCGTGCTGGGCGGTGGCCCGGCCGGCGACGTCGCCGCCCTGCGCGCGGCACAGCTCGGCGCGCAGGTGACCATGATCGAGCGCGCGGAGCTGGGCGGGACCTGCCTGAACTGGGGATGCATCCCGACGAAGGCCCTGCTCGCCACCGCCGACCTGCTGCGCCGGGTGCGCCGCGCCGACGAGTACGGGCTCGTGGTCCCCGAGGTCTCCTTCGACTTCCCGAAGATGATGAGCCGCAAGGAGGACGTGGTCCTCCAGATGCGCAAGGGCGTCGAGGGCGCGGCCAAGCGCAAGGGGGTGACCGTCGTGAAGGGCGAGGGCCGGGTGGACGGCGACGCGGTCGTGGTGGGCGACGAGCGCATCCCCTACGACCACCTGGTGGTCTGCGTCGGCACCGAGCCGGACGGGCTCCCCGGCTACGACATGGACCACCCGGCGGTGCTGACCTCCAACGAGATCCTGCGCCTCGAGTCGGTGCCCGAGTCGATGATCGTGGTCGGCGGCGGGGTCATCGGCTGCGAGTTCGCCAGCCTGTTCGCCGCCCTCGACACGCAGATCACGATCGTCGAGATCCTGCCCCGGCTGCTCGCCGGCATCGACGAGCGCACCGCGAAGCAGTTCCAGAAGCTGATGGAGAAGGAGGGCGTCGTCGTCCACCTGGGCCGCCAGGCCCAGGTCACCGGCTACCGCGACGACGGCGTGACCGTGACCCTCGACGACGGCACCGAGATCTCCGCCGAGAAGCTGCTGGTGTCGGTGGGCCGCAAGTCGCAGGCCGCGGGGATCGGACTCGAGGAGATCGGGGTCGAGATCACCGAGCGGGGCCACGTGGTGGTGGACGAGTACCTGCGCACCGCCAACCCGAAGGTGTGGGCGGTGGGCGACTGCATCGGCGGCCTGCAGCTGGCGCACCTCGCGTCCGCCGAGGGCGGCCGCGCGGTCGAGAACGCCCTGACGGACCAGATGATCCCGATGGACCGCACCGTGGTGCCGAGCTGCATCTACACCCACCCGGAGATCGCCACCGTCGGCCTCAACGCCGACGCCGCGAAGGAGGCGGGTTACACCGTCAAGCTCGGCCAGGCCCGGTTCCTCGGCTCGGGCAAGGCGCTCGGCGAGGGCGAGCCCGACGGGTACGCGCAGCTCGTGATGGATGCCGACACCCAGCTGCTGCTGGGCGCGACGATCATGGGCGTCCACGCGGTCGAGATGATCCACGAGATCGGCGTCGCCATCTCGGACGGCCTCACGGTGCCGGAGCTGGGCGAGATCATCCACGCCCACCCGACCGTCTCGGAGATGGTGATGGACGCCGCCCAGCAGGCGGTCGGCGTCGCCCCCTACCTCTCCTAGGGAACGCTGGGAGCGGCTCGGGCCGGCGGCGCTTCCGCCGGCCGAGGCCGTCGCCCGGCCCATCGGGCTGCTCGACGGGATGGGCGCCGACGGGCCGCCGGTGCTGTCGTGGTCGACGGTCACGTCGCCCGGGCTGGTGCTCGGCCGTCACGCCGTCGGCCCCGAGCTGGACCGCGACGCCGTGGCGGCGGATGGCGTGACGGTGCTGACGCGCTCCTCGGGGGGCGGCCCGGTGCTGTGGGATCGCGACCTGGTGGCGCTGGACGTGGTGCTGCCGCGCGGCCACCGCCTGGCCCTCGACGACGTGGTGGCCGCCTACCGCTGGCTCGGCGAGGCCCTGGCCGACGCGCTGCGGGCCCTGGGCGTCCCCGGCGTCGAGGTGATCGACGTGGCCCGCGCGCGCGCCGCCACGGCGGCGCCGGGGCCCGCCGCCGACGCGTGCTTCGGCGGCCTCTCCCCCTGGGAGGTGCTCGCCGGCGGGCGCAAGGTGGTGGGCCTCTCCCAGACCCGGCGCCGGCCGGGGGCGCTGCTGCAGGCGGGCGTGCCGCTCCGGCTGGACGCCGCGGGCCTCGCCCGGCTGCTGGGCCGGGACGAGGCGTGGGCGGCCGGGCTGGCGGCGACGGCCGCCGGCGTCCGGGAGCTCGCGCCGGGCGTGTCGGCCGGCGACGTCGTCGCGGCCGTGGAGGCCGCGATCGCCGCCCGCGAGGGCGTGGAGCTCGGCGGCGCCCGCACGGAGGGGCCGGGATGACCTCCACGCGCCCCGTCGGGCGCGGAGACCGGCTCGCGTGCGCGCACCCGGCGGCGGAGGGCTCGCGCCGGCGACCGCGAAGGCTCCCGCGCAGGGAGGGGCCGCCACGCCACCGCCCGCGGGGCGCCGCCGGGCGCCGCGATTCCCGGCCGCCGGCCACCCGGCCCGGCGCGCGCCGGGCGCGGGGCGTCGTAGGATCGCCGCCGTGACCGACGAGCGTCAGACCCGCCGGGCGGCCCAGCGGCGCCGCACCCGGCGCCAGCAGCGCACGCTCCTCGCCCTGGTCGCGGTGATGATCGTGGCGGTCGCCCTCGCGGTCGCGTTCCGCGACGGCGGGGACGGCGGCGGCACGGCCACCGCGCAGACGGCCGCCCCGGGCGACTCCGGCGACGTGCAGCAGGCCGACGCCGCGGCCCCGCCCGCGCCCCCGGCCGACGACGCGCAGCCCATCGACGTGGCGTACGCGGGCGACACGGTCATGGGGAGCCTGCCGTACGGCCTGCCCGCCGACGGCGGCGCCTCGTTCTTCTCCCAGGTCGACGACCTGCTGACGGGCGACATCGTGCTCGGCAACCTGGAGGGCACCCTCACCACACGCGGCAGCTCCAAGTGCGGATCCGGGAGCTCCAACTGCTACGCGTTCCGCACGCCGCCGTCGTACGCCCGGTGGCTGAAGGACGCCGGGTTCACGGTGATGAACCTGGCGAACAACCACGCCAACGACTTCGGCCCGGTCGGGCTGAGCGACACGGTCGCGGCGCTGCGGCGGGTGGGCATCCGCAACACGGGCCGGCCCGGCACCCAGGCGACGGTGACCGCCGGCGGCCAGAAGGTGGCGATCCTGGGGTTCGCCTCGTACACGTGGTCGGATCCGCTCACCGACATCGCCCAGGCGCAGCGCCGGGTGCGGCAGGCGGCGCGGACCGCCCCGATCGTCATCGTGACGTTCCACGGCGGCGCCGAGGGCAGCGACAAGACCCGCGTCCCGCAGGGGACCGAGACGTTCCTGGGCGAGAACCGCGGCGACCTGCGCCGCTTCACGCACGCCGTGATCGACGCGGGCGCCGACCTCGTGGTGGGCAGCGGCCCCCACGTGATGCGCGGGATGGAGCTCTACAAGGATCGCCTGATCGCCTACTCGATGGGCAACTTCGCCGGCTACGCCGTGTTCTCGCTGGGGGGCGCGCTCTCGACGAGCGGGGTCCTGCAGGTGACCCTGAACCCGGACGGGTCGTTCCGCAGCGGGCGCCTGCGGCCCACCCAGCTCGTGGGCGAGGGCACGCCGGCCCAGGGCGGGAACGGGGTCGCGATGGTGCGGGCCCTCTCCCAGCAGGACTTCGGCGCGCGCGCGCCGCGCATCGGCGCGAACGGCGCCATTCGCGCCCGCAACTAAGCCCCGCGCGGTCGTCCGAGGTGACGTTCCCGGGTGATGGAGCCCGGACCCCCACCTGCCGTCGTTCGAATGAACATCGCGGCACGTCCGGATGAACGCCCCGCGACGGGGGTGGGGACCGCGACGGCACCCGGGATATGGGGGTGCCGCCGCCGGTCGCCAGGAGGCCCGCGCCGGCCCCGGACGGAAGGGGTCCGGGGCCGGGGGCCTGGGCGGGCGCCGTGCCGGGCGCCCGCGCGGGGGCGCGTTACGCGCCCATGCGGATCGGGTGGTTCGCCCGCGCCGTGCCGCTCGCGTCGTAGCGGGCCTTGACCTCCTGGAGGCGGGCGTAGGTCCCGGGGGCGTAGGCGGTCCGCGTGTCGGTGCTCGACTCCGCGAAGTTCAGGTAGCTGCGGCCGCGGCTCCAGGGCTCGAGGGCCGCGACGATGCGGGCGGTGTCCGCCTGGAGCTGGACCATCACCTCGGGCGTGAACGGGATCCCCACCGCGAACATCGCGTAGCTCGCGTCCAGGTGCGAGAGCGCCCCGTTGCCCGGCTCCGGGCGGGCGAGCGCCCCGCCCAGGTGGCGGATCTCGGCGGAGAGGACCGTCTCGTTCGACCCCGGGCCGGCCGTGGCGACGAACGCCCGCACCGCCTCGGGGGTCAGGCGGTCGAGCAGGGTGTGGTCCCCGTGGCCGGGGGTGCGGCCCTCCGGGTCCTGGTGCAGGCGCACCAGCCCCTGAGGCGGCACCTGCGCGAACGTGTCGGCGATCGGGCCGAGCGCCCGCAGCGGGGCCATCAGGGCGGCGCCGTCCGCCTCGGAGCCCGCGAACGCGGCCTCCACCACCACGATCTTCGCGCCGCGGAACTGCGGCGGGATCGGCTCCATGTCGGGGAGCTGGAGGATGCGGCCGACCGAGGTCACCTCGTCCGGCGCCGTCCGCGTCCAGGCGGCCCACGCGTTCAGGACCTCCTCGGACCGCTCCCAGGGGAAGATCAGCCAGCCGGCGTACGCGCTCTCCAGCGGGTACATGCGGAACTCGAGCGCCGTCACCACGCCGAAGTTGCCGCCGCCGCCGCGGATGGCCCAGAACAGGTCGGGGTGGGTGTCGGCGTCGGCGCGCAGGTGCTCGCCGTCCATCGTCACCAGCTCCACCGCGGTGAGCGAGTTGGTCGCCAGCCCGTGCAGGCGGGCGAGCCACCCGATGCCGCCGCCCAGCGAGTAGCCGGACACGCCCACGTCGGGGGACGACCCGTGCAGCACCGCCATGCCGTGGGGGGCGACGGCGTCCACCACCTGCTCCCACAGCACGCCGCCGCCGGCGCGGGCGACACCGCGCTCCAGATCGACCGAGACCTCGTCCAGGCCGCCCGTCCGCAGCAGCATCGTGTCGGAGAGGTCGCCCAGCGGGCCGGCGTTGTGGCCGGTGCTCTGGGGGGCGACGCGCATGCCGTGCGCGCGGGCCCAGCGGATCGCCTCGACCACGTCCTCCACCGACGTCGGCTGGGCGACGGCGGCCGGCATCTGGTCGACGGCGGCGTTCCAGGCCTGGCGGGCCTCGTCCCAGCCGTCGTCGCCGGGCAGCACGACGGAGGCGGGCACGGTGCGGACGGACATCGTGGTCATGAGGACTCCTTCGGGGTCGGAGCGGCGGGCGGGGCGGTCTGCGCGGCCTCGCCGGACGGTGTCAGCAGATCGTCGATGGCCCCGATCAGGCCGAGCCGGCCGGCGAACTCGCGCCGGACGCCCGACGCGGCGGTGACGGAACCATGCAGGCACTCACGGTCGAGCCAGAGCCGGAGGACCAGGGTGTGCGACGTGTGCTCGTTCATGGCGGCCAGGTTCGCCGCCCGGCGCCGCGGGGCCATCGTGGGTCGACCCCCAACCCGACCCCAGTCTTCGGGGGGTGGGTTCCCTAGGGGGTCCCGGTCCCCCCCGGGGCGAGCGGATACCCGACGGCGGCGGTGCGCCCCCGCACCCCCACCACCAGCACGGCGGGGCCGTCGCCCGCGCGGACCCACAGGTCGTCGAGCGCCGCGGGCAGCGCCGCGGGATCATCGACGCGCGCGGTGTCGGCCCCGAATCCGGCGCAGATGCCGGCCACGTCCAGGCGCGGGGCGTCCAGGGCCAGGCCCGGCCAGTCGCCCTGGGGGCGGCCGGTCATGCCCTCCAGGCCGGCGCGGAGGATCTCGTAGCCGCCGTTGTCGGCCACCACCAGCGCGAGGGGCGCGCGCTCGTGCGCCGCGGTCCACAGCGCATGGACCCCGAACAGCAGGCTCCCGTCGCCCTGGAGGGCCATCACGCGCCGACCCGGGTCGGCGATCGCGGCCCCGACCGCGGCGGGGAGCCCCCACCCCAGGGCGCTGCCGCGGTGCGCCATCCACGTGCCCGGGCGGCGCGGCCCGATCACGGCGCGCAGGCCGCGGCCGGAGGTGAGCGCCTCGTCCACCACCAGGTCGTCCGGGCCCACCGCGCCGGCCACCGCGAGCGCGAAGTCGGACGGCGAGATGCGCGCGCCGCCCGCACCCGCCGCGACGCTCGCCCGCGCCGCGGCGCGGGCGGCCGCCGCCGCGGCCTCGGCCTCGGTGCGCCGGGCGAGCGACGCCGGGGCCGGCGGACCCAGGCGGTCGGCGAGGAGTGCGAGGCCCGTCGCGACGCTCCCCGCCGCCCCCGCGGCGACCGGATACGTCCTGCCGATCTCGGCGGGGTCCACGTCGAGATGGACCAGCCGCGCCCCCGCCGGCACCGCGGGCCCCGCGCTGTGGCCGAACAGCCGGAAGACCGGCAGGCCCGCGGCCAGGACGACGTCGAAGGGCTCCAGCAGCGACCGGATGTCGGATGCGAACGGCGGGAGCATCCCGCGCCAGAGCGGGTGGTCCGTGGGGAGCGGCGCCAGGGATCCGATGGGCTCGCCGAAGACCGGCGCCCCGAGCCGCTCGGCCACCGCGGCGACCGCCCCGTCGCCCCGTTCGTGCGCGACCCCGTCGCCCGCGATGACGACGGGCGCCGTCGCCGACGCGAGCACCGCGGCCGCCGCATCGAGGTCGCCGGGCGGTGGGGCCGGGGCGGCCGGCACGGTCGTGCCGCGATGCGGCGCCGGGGCCGGGGCCACCTGCACGTCGAGGGGGATGCTCAGCACCACCGGCCCGCGCGGGTGTGTCAGGGCGGTGCGCACCGCCAGCGCGAACAGCTCCGGCAGCTCCTGCGGCGACCGCACCTCCCAGGCGCCCTTGGCGACCGGCGCGGCCATCGCCACCAGCTCGCCGCCGAGGAACGGGCCGCCCGGCAGCATCGACTGCCATTGCTGCCCCACCGTCACCAGCACGGGCACCCGGCAGCGGGCGGCGTTCAGGATCCCCGACATCGCGTTCGCCAGCCCGGGCTGCACGTGGACGTTCGCGACCGCCAGGCCGCCCGTCGCCTGCGCCCACCCGTCGGCCATCCCGATCACCGCCGCCTCGTGGAGGCCCAGGACGTACCGGACCGCGTCCTGCCGGCCCATCGCGTCCGTGATCGGCAGCTCGGTGGAGCCCGGGTTGCCGAACAGGACCGGGACCCCTTCGGCGGCGATCGCCGCGAGGAGCCAGTCGGACCCGTCGCGCTCAGGCAAGCGGCGCCATGGTCAGCCCCGCGTCCCGGAGCTGCTCCCAGTACAGCTCGGCCTGCTCGCGGGCCCCGCTCCACACGCGCGCCCGCCCGGCGTTGTGGATCTTGTCAGCCAGGACCAGCCCGGCCTCGTAGTTCACGCCGGGGATGAACCGCGCCAGCGTGCGGGCGACGTGCTCGAAGGTGTTGTGGTCGTCGTTCAGGACGATCACGTGGCACGGCTCGCCGTGGCCTGAGCCGGGGCCCGAGCGTTCCGTGATCGGCCGGACGGGCGTCTGGGTGCCCACGCCGTCAGGATATCCCCGGCGGGCTCCTTCAGGTGAGGCGGACCAGGCCGGCGTAGCCGTCCGGGCCGTAGCTGCGCGCGTTCACCTTGTCGCTGGAGTTCCCCTCGACGGTGTCGATGCCGCCGTCGGGGCGGACGCCCGTGACCACGCCGATGTGGTCCAGCACCCCGTCGCCGCGACGGTCGAAGACCACCAGGTCGCCCAC
Source organism: Miltoncostaeaceae bacterium (assembly GCA_036826475.1). Classification (GTDB taxonomy): domain Bacteria; phylum Actinomycetota; class Thermoleophilia; order Miltoncostaeales; family Miltoncostaeaceae; genus Miltoncostaea. The sequence continues at coordinate 68,937 of DAISWG010000004.1, forward strand.
CTGCGGCGCCCCGCCGCCGGCCGGGATGTAGCGCCCCTGGCTCTCCGCCCACTGCTTGACCGTGGGGACGTAGCCGATGCCCTGGCCGTTCGGGCCCACCGGGACGCCCGCCTGCTGCGCCACCCACGACGTGAAGTACGCGCACCAGGGACCCACGCCCGAGCCCGAGGTCGCCGTCCGGTACTGGGCGATGCGGGGGGCGTCGTTCGAGCCGGGCGGCTGCTCGGACACGCCGAGCTCGGCGGTGGCGATCGCGGCGATCCGCTGTCCAGTGCCGGGGTTCCCCGCCAGGGCGGTGGGAGCGATCGCCGAGGCCTGCTGCGTGCCGGTGGCCGGGGCCATCGCCGAGCCGAGCCGCGTGGCGAAGTCGCCCGTGGTGGTCGCGGCCTGGGCCGGCTGGAGCGGCGCGGTGATCTCGCGCACGCGCGCGACGGCCTGCTGGTATCCCGCGAGGGGGGCGGAGTCGATGGTCACGGGGCGATCCCCGCCCCATCGGCGCCCCGCGGCGACGGCTTGAGCCGCGCGCCGCGCGACTCCGCGCCGGGCGGGTCACCCGGGTGATCGGCGCGCGGATTGTGACCACGCGGTGAAACCGCGCTCAGGCTCTTGAAACCTTTGTATCCCGGAGGTTCCCTTCCGCCGATGGCCGAGGACCTGATCCTGATCGCGGTCGTGATGACGGCCCTGGCGTTCGACTTCACGAACGGCTTCCACGACACGGGCAACGCCACCGCCTCGTCCATCGCCACCGGCGCCCTCAAGCCGAAGATCGCCGTCGGCCTCGCCGCCGTGCTGAACGTGGTGGGCGCCTTCCTCTCCCTCGAGGTGGCGAAGACCATCGCGAGCGGGATCGTGGACGCCGGGGCGATCACCCTGACCGTCGTCTTCGCCGGCCTCGTCGGCGCCATCGCGTGGAACATCATCACGTGGCTGATGGGGCTGCCGTCGAGCTCGTCGCACGCCCTGATCGGCGGCGTGGTGGGCGCGACGCTCGCCGCTGCGGGGGCCGACGCCGTCAACGGCAGCGCGCTGGTGCAGAAGGTGGTCGTCCCCTCCGTGCTGGCGCCGATCATCGCGGGGAGCGTCGCGATCATGGCGGTGCACCTGGCCCGCCGGCTGCACGCCAAGGGATCCACGGCCGAGAACGACCGCGGGTTCCGCCGCGGCCAGATCGCGTCCGCGTCGCTGATCTCCCTGGCGCACGGCACCAACGACGCGCAGAAGACGATGGGCATCATCACGTTGGCCCTCGTCGCGCACGGGACCATCGGCGAGGACGCCGGCGTGCCGCCGTGGGTGGTCGTCGCCGCCGCGGTCGCCATCGGCGCGGGGACGTACTGCGGCGGGTGGCGGATCATCCGCACGATGGGCTCGCGGCTGACCGACATCACCCCGCACCAGGGCTTCTCCTCCGACTCGTCGGCCGCCGCGGTGATCCTGACCTCGTCGCACTTCGGCTTCCCGCTCTCCACGACGCACGTCGCCACCGGCGCGATCCTGGGCGCCGGCGTCGGGGCGCGGCAGCGCGTGCGCTGGTCCGTCGCCGGCCGCATGGTCGTGGCCTGGGTCATCACGCTCCCCGCCGCGGCGCTGATGGCCGCCGCCATGTACGGCCTGGCGGAGGGGGTCGGCGGCAACGCGGGCATCGTGGCCGTGGGGACCCTGGCGATCGTGAGCGGCGTGGGGGCGTGGCTCCTGTCCCGCCGCAACCCGGTCAACGCGGGCAACGTCAACGACGTGCCGCCCGTCGCCGTCGTCGCGCCCGAGCCCGCGGGGATGGCCGAGCCCCGGCCCGTCGCGGGGGCGGGCGCGTGAGCGACTACGTCGACCTGGACGCCCTCTGGCGGGTGGCGGTGCTGAGCGCGGCGTTCGGGGTGGGTGTGGTGGTGCTCTACGCGCTGGGCCTGCGCGCGCTCGCCACCGGCGGCTCGGGGGCCCAGCCCGGCCGCGGGCGCCGGGTGGCCGCGTGGGGGTGCTTCGCGCTCTGCGCCGTGGCCGTCCTCTTCGGCATCAGGGTGATGCTCGCGAAGTAGGTCCCGGCGCCTCGCGCCGCGCCGCCCGCACCCCCAGGATCGCCGCGGCCGTCGTCGCGAGCACCGCCAGCGCCAGGCCGACCCACCCGGCGGCGCGCGCCCACGCCTCGGCGCCGGACAGCTGGTCGCCGCCGGTGACGGCGAACCGGATCGCCGCGCCCGCGATCACGACGGCGGGCAGGGCGGCGCCGCGCGCGACGGCCATCGTGGCGGCGACGAGGAGCGCGCCGGCCGACAGCAGCAGCTCGGTGCCGAGGGCGGCGGACGTCCCGCCGGGGGGCGAGGTGAGCATCACCACGGCGATGGTCGTCCACGTCCCCGCCAGGATCGCCATTGCGGTCGCCGGGACCACCTCGGCGAGCGCGAACCCCATCAGCGACGCCGTCAGCTGGAGCGGGGCGACGAGCGCGACGAGGGCCACCGCCACGTCGTGTCCGTCCGCGGGCGCCAGCCAGCCGAGGTTGAGCGTGGCGAGCAGCAGCGTGCCGACCGCCAGCGCCAGGAACCCCAGCGGCAGCGGCGGCGCCGGCCCACGCGTCACCGCACGACCACCAGCACCTGGGGCGCCGCCTGCTTCATGCGCGTACGGAGCCACGCGATCTGGCGATGGGTGTCGCCCTCGCATGCCGACACGGTCGCGGCGAGCGCCGCGTCGCGCAGCCCCTGGGCCGCCTGGCCGATGAGCGTCCATGCGATGTCGCACTCGCTCGCCATCAGGAAGAGGTCGTGGAGGTCGCGCAGCAGCGCGATCGGACCCTCGCGCGTGCCCGTGAACAGCTCGGAGTGGAGGCGGTCGGGCTCGTCGCCGGCCTCCTCCCCGTAGCGGTCCACGAAGGGCCGGAGCTCGGCCGCCTGGCGGTCGGCCAGGACGGCGAGGTACCGGCAGGTGTCCTCCACGTCCGGCTCGCCGCCGTGCGCCTCCGCCACCCGCCGGAAGGCGTCGGCGGTGGCGTCGAGGCTCCGGTGCAGCATCCCGAGCCAGTGGGCCACCAGCACCTCAGCCCTCCCCCGCCCGGGTCACCCGTACGGCGCCGACCTTGAACAGCGGCTGCTTCGACACCGGATCCCAGCGGGTGCGCACCAGCTCGTTGGCCGCGCGCCCGGGGCCGCCGTCCGGGCCGGCGGCGCCCCGGTCCCAGTACCCGTAGTGGAACGGCACGAAGACGTGGCCGGCCCGGATCCCGCCGATCCTGACGGGCGCCTCGATCGCCCCCCGGCGGGAGGCGATGCGCACCCGGTCGCCGTCGACGACGCCCAGGGCCGCGGCGTCCTCCTCCGACAGCTCGGCCCACACGTCGGGGGCGGCGGCCTGGAGCTCCGGCGCACGGGCCGTCTTGGTACGGGTGTGGAACTGGTGGACGGTCCGGCCGGTGGTGAGCAGCATCGGGTGCTCGGGGTCGGGGGCCTCGTCGGGGGGCCGGTACGCGGTGGCGTGGAGGAAGGCCCGCCCGTCGGGGCGCATCGCGCGGTGCTCGGTGGCGCTGAGGGTGGCGCCGGTGTCCAGGTCCTGGCCGTAGGTCTCCGTGTACGCCGAGTCGGTGTTGAAGCGCCCGTCCGCGTAGAGCCGCTCCGTGCCGTCCGGGGCGTCCGCGGTGCAGGGCCACTGCACGCCGCCCTCGCGCAGCCGCTCGTACGTGAGCGCGGAGTAGTCGCAGGGGCGCCCGCGCGAGCACGCCCGCCAGGCGGCGAACGCGCCCTCCGGGTCCGTCCAGGTGACGAGCGGGGCGCCGTCGCGGTCGCGGAAGTCCATGCGGCGGGCGTAGTCGAGCAGGATGTCCAGGTCGCTGCGCGCCTCGCCGGGCGGCGCGACGGCGCGGTCGGAGATGTGGACGGTGCGATCGACGTTGGTGAACGTCCCGGTCTTCTCCCCCCACCCGGCGGCGGGCAGCACCACGTCGGCGAGGCGGGCCGTCTCGGTCAGGAAGATGTCCTGGACGACGACGAACAGGCCCTCCCGGCGGAGGATGCCGCGCACACGCGCCAGGTCGGGCAGCGACACGGCCGGGTTGGTCGCCGAGATCCACAGCATCTCGATGGACCCCTGCTCGGCGTAGCGCCAGATCGACATCGCGTGCGTCGGCGGCGCCCAGTGCGGAATGGTCGACGGGTCCACCCGCCACAGATCCGCCAGCTCGCGGATGTGCTCAGGGTCGTCCCAGTTGCGGAACCCCGGCAGGTCGCCGTCGGCGCCCGTCTCGCGGGTGTTCTGGGCGGTCGGCTGCCCGTTCATCTGGTAGATGCCGGCGCCGGGGTGGCCGATCATCCCGCGCAGCAGGTGGATGTCGTTCACCGCGCACGACGCCGCCGTCGCCTGGTGCGACTGGTAGAAGCCCTGGAGGACGGTCGAGAGCAGACGCTCCGCCCCGCCCAACAGGTCGGCGGCCCGGAGCAGGTCGTCCCGGGCGACCCCGCAGACCTCGGCCGCACGCTCGAGGGTGCACGGCTCCACCACGGCGCGGAGGTCGTCGAACCCGAGCGTGTGGGCGTCCACCCAGGCGCGGTCGATCCGGCCGCGCGCGATCAGCTCGCGCAGCAGCGCGTTGACCAGCATGAGGTTGGTGCCGATGCGCGGCGCCAGGTGCACGTCGGCCTCGCGCGCGACCGGCGTGTCGCGAGGGTCGACCGCCAGCATCCGCGGCGGGTCCGGCCCACGGCGGCGGTCGAGCATGCGCGACCACAGGACCGTCTGGGTCTCGGCCACGTTGTGACCCCACAGCGCGATGGCGTCGCAGTGGTCCACGTCGGTGTAGGAGCCCGGCTGGCCGTCGGTGCCGAAGCTCGCCTTCAGCGCGGCCGCGGCGGTCGCGGTGCACAGGCGGGTGTTGCCGTCCATGTGCGGCGTCCCGATGCCGGCCTTCCCGATCACGGCGAGCGTGTAGTACTCCTCCAGGAAGAGCTGGCCGCTCGTGTAGAAGCCGACCCGGCCCCAGCCGCCGGGCTCGCCGAGCAGGGCCTGCGAGCGCTCCACCACCAGCCGCATCGCCTCGTCCCAGCTCGCCGGCTCCAGCTCACCGCCGCGGCGGACGAGCGGGCGCGTGAGGCGGTCCGGCGACGCCATCGCCTGCCATCCGAACAGGTCCTTCGGACCGAGCCGGCCGTGGTTCACGCGGTCGGCGGCCCGCCCGCGGACGCCGACGATCCTGCCGTCCGCCACCGCGATGTCCATCGCGTCGCCGTTGCTGCTCAGGACGGACGCTGAGGGGACCCAGGCCTCGACGTCGCCCTCCGCGACCCCCTCGGCCAGGTGCGTGTCGACCCGCACGGGCCAGGCCTCGCCCGGGCCGAACGGCGTGCGCGGCCCCCAGGGGTCGGCGATGCGGCCGGGCGTGGGCTGGGTCATGCCCGGCTGGTTCCCGAAGTGATCATGAGCGAAAACTCATGCTGGCACGACGCCGCGGGACCACGGCTCGGCGGCCGGGGCCGGGGGTACCATCGATCGGTGACCCTCTCCGCGCCCCCCGCGGGGCAGAGCCCGGCCCTCGCCCCCTTCCACCCGCTGGTGCGCGACTGGTTCACGCGCGCGTTCGCCGAGCCCACCCGGGCGCAGCAGGAGGGCTGGCCGCCGATCGCCCGGGGCGACCACACCCTGATCCTGGCGCCCACCGGGTCGGGGAAGACGCTCGCCGCGTTCCTGTGGGCCCTCAACGGGATCGTGGCCGACCGGCTCGCGGGCCGGGAGCCCGCCCGCCTGCTCTACCTGTCGCCGCTGAAGGCCCTCAACTACGACGTGGAGCGCAACCTGCGCGGGCCCCTGGCGGGCATCGCGGCCAACGCGGAGCTGGCGGGGCTGGCGGCGCCGGAGGTGAGCGTGGCCGTCCGCACGGGCGACACGCCGCAGAAGGAGCGCCAGCGGATGCTCCGGACCCCGCCGGACATCCTGATCACCACGCCCGAGAGCCTGTACCTGCTGCTCACGTCGCGGGGGCGGGACATCCTCGCCGGGATCCGGTCGGTGATCATCGACGAGATCCACGCCGTCGCCGCCACCAAGCGCGGCGCCCACCTGGCGCTGTCGCTGGAGCGCCTGGAGCGGGTGGTCGCCGGGGACGGCGGCCGCCTCCAGCGCATCGGCCTGTCGGCCACCCAGCGCCCGCTCGGCGAGATCGCCCGCTTCCTGGGCGGGCAGGACGCCGAGGGCCGGCCGCGGCCGGTCGAGATCGTGGACGCCGGGTCGGCGAAGGAGCTCGACCTGGAGGTGATCGTCCCGGTCGAGGACATGCGCGAGCTGGGCCAGCCGCTGGAGCCGGGCACCGAGGATCCCATCGCCGTCCCGGGGTCGGAGGGACGCCGCCGCTCCATCTGGCCGGCGATGTACCCGGAGCTGCTCGCGCTCGTGAAGGCGCACCGCTCGACGCTGGTGTTCGTGAACAACCGCCGCCTGGCGGAGCGGCTGGCCCTGCGGCTCAACGAGCTGGCCGAGGAGGAGGTGGCCCGCGCCCACCACGGCTCGCTGGCCCGCGAGCAGCGGGTGCTCATCGAGGAGGAGCTCAAGGCGGGGCGGCTGCCGTGCCTCGTCGCCACCAGCAGCCTGGAGCTCGGCATCGACATGGGCGCCGTCGACCTGGTGGTGCAGGTGGAGAGCCCGCGGAGCGTCGCCCGCGGGATGCAGCGGATCGGCCGTGCCGGTCACCAGGTGGGCGCGCCGAGCCGGGGACGCGTGTTCCCGAAGTACCGCGGCGACCTGCTCGAGTGCGCCGCCGTGGTGGAGCGGATGCGCCGCGGCGCGATCGAGGAGACCCGGGTCCCGCGCCTCCCCCTCGACGTGCTCGCCCAGCAGCTGGTGGCGACCTGCGCCGACGGCAGCTGGACGGTGGACGAGCTGGAGGCGCTCGCGAAGGGCGCGTACCCGTTCGCCGAGCTGTCGCGCGAGCAGCTGGAGGGCGTGCTCGACATGCTCGCCGGCCGCTACCCGTCGGACGAGTTCGCGGAGCTGCGCCCGCGCGTGGTGTGGGACCGCACCGCCGGCACCGTCCGCGGGCGCGACGGCGCCCGCGCCCTCGCCGTCCAGAACGCCGGCACCATCCCCGACCGCGGCCTCTACGCGGTGGTGCTGCCCGACGGCGGCCGGGTGGGCGAGCTGGACGAGGAGATGGTCTACGAGGCGCGCTCGGGCCAGACGTTCATGCTCGGCGCCTCCACGTGGCGCATCGAGGAGATCACCCGCGACCGCGTGATCGTGACGCCGGCGCCGGGTGCGCCGGGGGCGGTGCCCTTCTGGAAGGGCGAGGGCGTGGGCCGCCCGTTCGAGCTGGGCGAGGCCGTCGGCCGCCTCGCGCGCGAGCTGGTGACCGCCGGACCCGAGCGGGCGTCGGAGCGGCTGCGCGCCGAGAGCGCCTTCGACCGGCGCGCCGCCACCAACCTGGTCGCGTACCTGGAGGACCAGGCCGCCGCCACCGGCACCGTCCCCAGCGACCGCGCGATCGTGGTCGAGCGCTTCCGCGACGAGATCGGGGACTGGCGCCTGTGCGTGCTCACCCCGTTCGGCGCCCGGGTCCACGCCCCGTGGGCGCTCGCCCTGGGGGCGAGGATCCGCGCCGAGACGGGCCAGGAGGCCCACGTCATCTGGGGCGACGACGGGATCGCGCTGCACCTGCCGGATGCCGATCTGGCCCCCTCCTCCGACGTCGCGCTGATCCCGCCCGACGAGCTGGAGGACCTGGTGCTCGGCGAGCTCGGCGGGACCGCCCTCTTCGGCGCCCGCTTCCGCGAGAACGCCGGCCGCGCCCTGCTCATCCCGCGTCGCCGGCCCGGGCAGCGCACGCCGCTGTGGCAGCAGCGCCTGAAGGCGTCGTCGCTGCTCCAGGTGGCCCGCAACTACGGCAGCTTCCCGGTGATCCTGGAGACGTACCGGGAGTGCCTCAACGACTGGTTCGACCTTCCGGCCCTGCGGGGCGTCCTGACCCGCATCGGGTCGCGCGAGCTGGCGGTGGTGGAGGTCGAGACGCAGACGGCGTCGCCGTTCGCCGGGTCGCTGCTGTTCGAGTACGTCGCCTCGTACATGTACGAGGACGACACGCCCGCCGCGGAGCGCCGCGCCCAGGCGCTGTCGCTCAACCGCGACCTGCTGCGCGAGCTGCTGGGCCAGGAGGAGCTGCGCGACCTCATCGACCCGGACGCCCTCGCGCAGATCGAGGCCGACCTGCAGGGCCTCTCGGATCGCGCCCGCGCGCGCAGCGCCGACGGCCTGCACGACCTGCTGCGGCGGGTCGGCGACCTCGCGGCCGGCGAGATCGCGCTGCGCGTCACCGAGCCCGGCGGGGCCGCCGGGTTGGTCGACGCCCTGGTGGCCGAGCGCCGGGCGGTGCGGGTGCGCGTGGGCGGAGAGGAGCGCGTGATCGCCGCCGAGGACGCCGGTCGCTACCGCGACGCCCTCGGCACCATGACCCCCGCCGGGCTGCCCGACGCGTTCCTGGAGCCGGTCCCGGACGCGCTGCGGACGCTGCTCGCCCGGTACGCCCGCACACGCGGGCCGTTCCACACCGCCGACCCGGCGGCGCGGTACCAGCTCCCAGCCGGGGCGCTGGAGCCGGTGCTCGGCGCGCTCGAGCGCGACGGGACGCTGGTGCGCGGCGAGCTGCGCCCCGGCGGATCGGGGCGCGAGTGGTGCGATGCCGAGGTGGTGCGACGGCTCCGCCGCGCGAGCCTGGCGGCGCTGCGCAAGGAGATCGAGCCCGCCGATCCCCGCGCGCTGGGACGATTCCTGCCCGACTGGCAGCGCATCGACCGCCCGGGCGGCGCGCGCGGCGTCGATGCGCTGCGCGAGGTGCTCGCCGGCCTCCAGGGCCTGGCGCTGCCGCCCGCCCAGTGGGAGGCCGAGGTGCTCCCGCGGCGGCTCGCCGACCACGGCCCCGCGCGCCTGGACGAGCTGGCCGCCCGCGGCGAGATCGTGTGGGTGGGGGCCGGCGCCGGGGGCGTGGCCGGCGGGCGGGTCGCGATCTTCTTCCGCGAGGACGCGCCGCTGATCGGCCCGCCCCCCGCCGACCCGCCGCCGGAGGGGCCCGTGGCCGGAGCGCTGCGGGAGGCGCTCGCCGCCGGGGCGAGCTTCTGGGACGACCTGCTGGTCGCCGCCGAGGCGCCCCGGGAGGACGTGTTCACCGCGCTGTGGGCGCTCGTCTGGGCCGGGGAGGTCACCAACGACCTGTGGCTGCCCCTGCGGGCGCCACGGCGCCTGCCGGCCCTCACGCGCCCCGGCGCGGGCGGCGTCCGCCGCCGCCGGGCGGGCGGCGGCCGCGGCGCGCCGTCGGCCGTCGCGGGCCGCTGGTCGCTCGCCGAGCGCCTGTTCCACGACGCCCCCGCCGCCGACGATCGGCGCCGGATCCTGGCCGAGCTGCTCGTGGAGCGCCACGGGGTGCTCACCCGCTCGGCCGTGCTGTCGGAGGGGGTCCCCGGCGGATACGCCGCCGTCTATCCCGCGCTGACCGACCTGGAGACCCTCGGGACGGTGCGTCGCGGGTACTTCGTCGCCGGCCTCGGCGGCGCCCAGTTCGCGATGCCCGGAGCGGTGGAGCGCCTGCGCGACCTCCGCGACGCGCCGCTCGACGGCGACCCCCACGTCCTGGTGCTCGGCGCCGCCGACCCCGCCCAGCCGTACGGCGCCGCCGCCCCGTGGCCCAGGCGCGAGGGCGCCGCCCGCTCACCCTCGCGCGCCTTCGGGGCCCAGGTGGTGCTCGTGGACGGCGCGCCGGCGGTCTACCTGGAGCGCGGCGGCAAGAGCCTCCTGACGTTCGACGGCCTGGAGGACGGCCGCCTGGAGCTGGCGGTGCGGGCCCTGGCCGACTGGATCCTGGCCGACCGCCGCCGACGGGCCGGGATCGAGCGGGTCGACGGCGAGCCCGTGTTCGGCTCGCCCCTCGAGTCGCTGCTGGCCGACGCCGGCTTCCGGACCGACCTTCGGGGCATGGTCCTCCGGGCCTGACCCGATACCGTCCCGCGGATGATCAGGATCGTCCGCGCGGCCGTCCTCACCGTCGCCCTCGCGGCGGCGTCCTCGCCGGCGGCGGCGGCGAGCTGGTCGTCCGTCTCCGGCCTCGTGCCGGGGACGGCGACGGACGCATCCCTCGACGGGGCGCGCGTGCTGGTGGCGTCGCTCGCCAACGGGCGCCGCGTCGACCTGACCACGATCGCGCACGACCGCGTCGCGCGGCGGCAGACGCTGACCACCGCGGGACGCGCCGGCACGGTGCGGTCCCTCCAGGTCGCCCGGCTGCGCGGCGGGCGCGCCCTGGCCGTGTGGCAGGAGCCGGGGACGGTGCGCGCCGCGCTCCGCCCGTCCGCGGGGGCGCGCTTCGCGCCCGCCGTCACGGTGTCGCGCCACCCCGGCGCGGCGACGGGCGCCGCCATCCGCCCCGTGCTGACGGTCACGCCCACCGGGGAGGCCGTCGTCGCATGGCTCGGGGGACCGGCGGGCGGGCGCCTGGGGATCCAGGTGGCGACGCTTCCGGCCGGAGGGACGGCGTGGTCCGCCCCGGCCGACGTCGCGGGGGGGACGCTGCCGCAGATCGCCGGCGCGGGCCTGTCCGCGCCCCTCCCGCCGGCGGCGGCGGCCGACCCGTCCGGCGGCGTCGCGGTGGCGTGGGCCAGGCGGCGGCCGATCCCGCGCGGGGCGCGGCGGACGTCGTGGCCGCCGTGCGATCACCCGCGGGCGCATGGTCCGCGCCGGTGCGGCACGGCGGCGGCGGCGCCGGGCTGGGGGTCGCCGCCCCGGCACCGGGAGACGTCGTCGCCGCCTGGCGGGACGGGGCGTGCGTCGACGCCGCAACGCTCCGCGGCGGCACCGTGACGCCGGCCGAGGTGGCCTGCCGGCCCGCCGCGCTCGTGGGTGGGATCGCCCTGTCGCGGACCACGTTCGGCGCCGTCATCGTGGCGAACCAGTTCGTGCGGCAGCCCGTCACGGCCGCCCCCGCCGCGAGCATCGAGGTCGCCACGCGGAGCGCCGCGGGCGCCTGGGCGCCCCCGGTCCCGGCGATCGCCGGCCCCGCCGACCTGGCCGGCGCCCTCCACGCCACCCGCGACCGCACCGCGGTCCCGGCGACCGTCGCCCGCGGCGCCCAGTTCAACCGGGTGCGCGTCGCGCTCGTCGGACCCGAGGGCCTCCTCCAGCGCCGCATCGACGGACCCGCCCGGCCCACGCCGCCCCCCCACACCAGCGTCCGCGTCCTCCCCCTCGGCCCTGGCGCGCGGGTGGCGCTGCTGCTGACGCCCGAGCCGACGCTCAGGTCGTCCCGGGCGAGCATCCTCACCCTCGGTCCCTAGACGTACCTCGCGAGCGCCCGGCGGGCCTGCCCGGCGTAGCCGCCGCCGAACAGCACCACGTGGACGAGCAGCGGATACAGCTGCCACAGATCGACCCGGTCGGCGTGGCCGGGCGCGAGGGGGAACGCCTCGTCGTAGGCGGCGAAGGCGGCGGCGGGGAAGCCGCCGAACAGGCGCATCATCGCCAGGTCGATCTCCCGGTGGCCGCCGTACACGGCCGGGTCGAGCACCGCCGGGCCGCCCTCGGCGGCGAGGATCGCGTTGCCGCCCCACAGGTCGCCGTGAAGCCGGGCGGGCGGCTCCGGGTCGCCGGCCAGGTCGGGCAGGCGGGCCGCCAGCCGGTCGAGATCGCCGAGGAACCGGGCGTCGAGCGTCCCGGCGGCCACGGCCTGGCCGGCCATCGGGCGCAGGCGGCGCTCGACGTAGAACTCCGGCCAGCCGCCGGGGACCGGGTCATTGCGCTGGGGTAGGAGCCCGATGAAGTTGTCGCGGTCCCACCCGAACGCCGCCGCGCCCGCCCGGTGGAGGGCCGCGAGGCCGCGGCCGAACGCCTGCGGATCGGATGGGCCGGGGGCGATCCACTCGAGCGCCAGGAACCGGGGGGCGCCCGGGTCGTCGGCGACGGCGAGGACCTCCGGCGTGCGCAGGGCGTCCGCGGCCGCGAGCCACGCGAGGCCGTCGGCCTCCGCCCGGAACACGCCGGCCGGGGCGTCCGGATGGTGCTTCACGAACGCCGCCCGCCCGTCGGCCAGCGTCAGTTGCAGCGCCCGGTTGATCGACCCGCCGTGGACGGGGCGCGCCTGCGCCACCGCGGCGCCCAGGGCCCGCCCCACCGCGGCGGCGAGGGCGTCGGCGCTCATCCCGCCGCGAGCGGCCCGGCGCGCAGCTCCGCGATGAGCCCGGCGCAGGCGCGCTCCACCATGTCGAGGACCGCGCCGAAGCCCTCCGGGCCGCCGTAGTAGGGGTCCGGCACGGAGCGGTCGCCGCCCGCCTCCGGGTCCCACTCGCGCAGCAGGTTGACCTTCGCCGCCGCCGCCGCGTCGGGCGCCATGCCGCGCAGGTCGGCGACGTTCTGCGCATCCATCGCGACCACCAGGTCGAAGCGGCCGAAGTCGCCGGCCCGGAACTGACGCGCACGGCCGTCGAGGACGATCCCGCGCGTCCGCGCCTCCGCGGTGGCGCGCCGGTCGGGCGGCTCGCCGACGTGCCACGACCCGGTTCCCGCGCTGTCCACCTCCACCCGCCCGTCCAGGCCGGCGCCCGCCAGCAGGTGCCGCATCACCCCCTCGGCCGTCGGCGAGCGGCAGATGTTGCCGAGGCAGACGAAGCAGATCCGGTAGGGGGACGCGGCTACTGCGGCGCCTCGCCGGACGACGCGGCGGCGCGGGCGGCGTCGGCCTCGTCGCGGGTGCGCAGCTCGTCGCGCAGCTGCCCCTCCCGCCGCTTGTGGCGCCGCCGCGAGTACCACAGGTAGCGCACCCCGACGACCGCGAGCACCCCCACGACCGCCCCGGCCAGCGTCGCCGCGCGGAAGTACGGGCCCTCGACGTCGAGCGTCCGCTCCCCCGCGTGGGCGGCGCTGCCCGTGCCGAGCACGATGCCGAGCGTGAACAGGTTGGGCAGCGCCAGCACGACCGCCCCCGCCAGGAACCACGCGCGCAGGCGCCACGACCGGCGCCGCACCAGCGCGAAGCTCAGCACCAGCAGCGGCAGGAACGTGAAGACGAAGCCGTAGAACAGCCCCAGGCCCACGCCGGCGGTGCCGCTCCCGTCGACCTGGTCGCCGATCCGGTGCGCCCACCACCGCGGGATGGTCGCCGCGGCGATGAAGTAGATGACCACCGCCGCCACCAGGATCGCGCCGAGCAGGAGCAGACGCTGCCCCAACGGCTTCTGCGGCGGGCGAGGGGGCGCCGCCTCGCGCGTCGCGTCGGGCGCCGGGTCGGGCGACCCGCCCTGCGGTGCCTGGCCGGGTGGCGTCTCGTCGCTCACCTCCGGATCATCGCGCGCGGGACCGGACGGTGCCAGGCGTGCCGCCCGGCGGCGGCCCGGCCGTCGCCGGAACTACCCTTCGGGGGTGCCCGAGGGACAGGTCAGCCATTCGAACGCCATCCGGTTCGGCGCGGCGCTCACCGGCCGTCCCCTCGTGCGGGTGGATGCGCCCGAGCCGCGGGTGCGCGACCTGGGCGCGGAGCGCCTGGTGGGCGACGCCGTCACCGCGGCCGAGGCCGTCGGCAAGCACCACATCCTGCGCTTCGCGAGCGGCCGGGTGCTCTGGTCGCACCTGATGATGAGCGGGGTCTGGAGGCTCCTGCCGGCGTCGCGGACGCCCAGCCCCGGGGGGCTGTTCCTGGCCCTCTGGACCACGGACCACGTCGCCGCCCTCTACCGCTGCCCCTCCGTCCGGCTGCTCGAGCCCGGCGAGCCCCTCCCCCGCGCCCTGCTGACCACCGGCCCCGACCTGCTGGGCGAGGGCGTCGACCCGGGCCGCGCGGCGGCGGAGCGACTGGCCCGGGTGGAGCCCACACGGCAGTTGGGCGAGGTGCTCATGGACCAGCGCGTCGTGTCGGGGATCGGCAACGTCTACAAGTGCGAGACGTGCTTCCTCACCGGCATCGACCCGTGGCGGCCCGTCGGGAGCCTCACCGAGGCCGAGGCGACGGCGATCGGCGCGGAGGCCGCGCGGCTGCTCGACCTGGGGGTGCGGGACCGCGGCCCCATCCGCACGTGGCGCCCACCGGACGCGCCGCCGTGGAGCCGTGAGCGCACCTGGGTGTACGGCCGCCGGGGGCGCCCCTGCCGGCGCTGCAGCACCCCCATCCGCTCGCGGGGTCAGGGCGACGCGAACCGCACCACCTACTGGTGCCCCACCTGCCAGACCTGACGGGCCCTCAGGCGACCAGCGTCGGGTCGTCCTCGCCGCCCGGGCGGCGGCGGGCCTGGCGCATCACGTAGATCTGCTCGTTGACCTCGGCGCCGATCAGCAGCGACACGCACGTGAGGAACAGGAAGATCAGGTAGATCGCGGCACCGGCCAGGGCGCCGTAGACGGTCTGGTACTCGTCGAAGTTCTCGATGTAGAGCGCGAAGAGGCGCGTGACCCCCAGCCACAGGGCCACGCCCAGCAGCGCGCCGGGGGCCGACGCCAGCAGGCGCCGGCGCGGCGCGTTGGGGCCCACGTGGTAGACGGCAAGCGTGAAGAGCAGCAGGCTGGCGGCGCCGATCAGGTAGAGGAAGCGCCCGGCGACGTTGGGGGCGCCCTTGCCGAAGATCTCCTCGGCCAGGCTGTCCACCAGGCGGGAGCCGCCGATCAGCGCCAGCGTCGTCGCCACCACCAGGATGCTGGTGGCCAGCGCGATCACCAGGGCGGTCGTCTTCCCGTGCACCCACGGCCGGTGGGGAACGCCGCGCACCCGGTCGAGCCCCCCGACGAGCGCGCCCATCACGTTCGCTGAGACGTAGAGGGACAGGAACAGGCCGATGGTCAGGAAGAGGGCGGCCTGGCCGGTGTTGTTCGTGGCCGACCGCAGGGCCGACCGCAGCGTCCCGCGCAGCTCCACCGGGATCGCGTTGTCGGCGTCCGGCGCGAGCAGGTCGTCGAAGGTGTCCGGCTCGGCGACCAGCCCGATGATCGACACGAGCACGAACATGAACGGCACCGTCGCCAGGAACGCGTTGTACGCGAACTGGCTCGCCACGCCCGTGATGTCGTCGGCGATGGATCGACGCGTGGCGCCCGCCGCGACGCGCACGAACCACGCCGACACCTGCCGCACGGGGGCGAGCAGGGAGCGCCGGGCCCCGGGGGTCGGGACCGTGCGCACGTCGGTGTGTGGGCCGTCGGGTGGCATCGCTGACGACCTCAGGTACCGGGGGTCGAGTGCATATCCTCCCCGTTCGGGTTGCCCGCCGGGCTGCTGACCATCCCTGCGGGGGGCGAAACGTGTCTGTTCCGGGTGCATTCTTCGCCACGAGGGTCGTCCCCACTGCCCCCGCGCGGCAGTTCGGAGACCCGAGGCACTCGGGCACAGTGTTTCGGGTCTCCTGGGCATCGCTCCCACCCCACGGGTGGTCGAGCGTCGGGACGGCCCTCAACCCTTTCACGATCCACCCGCCCGGCGGGGGGTAGGGTCCGGACCATGCGCGTCGGCTTCGTCGGATCAGGGCTGATGGGCGCCGGGATGGTGCGCAACCTCGCCGGCGCCGGCCACGACGTGCGGCTGTTCGCGCGCACGCCGGAGCGCGCACGGGACCTGCCCGCCACCCTCGTCGGCAGCCCCGCCGAGGCCGCGGACGGCGCCGACCTGTTCGCCTCGTGCGTCACCGACTCTCCGGACGTGCGCGAGGTGATCCTGGCGATGCTGGAGGCGGAGCGGCCGGCGCCGGTGGTGGTGGAGATGAGCACGATCGCCCCCGCCGTCGCCCGCGACCTGGCGCAACGGTGCGCCGCCCGCGGGGTCGCGTACCTCGACTGCCCCGTGAGCGGCGGGCCGGCGGGCGCGGCCGGCGGCACGCTGGCGATCATGTGCGGCGGGGACGCCGACGCCCTGACCCGCGCCGCCCCCGCCCTCGACGCGATGGGCGACCCCGCGAAGCGCTTCCACTGCGGGCCGGTCGGCCAGGGGCTGGTCGCGAAGCTCGTGAACAACATGCTGGTGGCGTCCATCACCGCCGCCACGGCCGAGGCGCTCGGCGCCGGGCAGTGCGCCGGGCTCGACCCCGCGCTGGCGCGCGAGGTGGTGATGGGGTCCTCCGGCGACTCATGGCAGCTGCGCAACCTCTTCCCCCGCGTGCTCGCCGGTGACCATGCCCCGGGCTTCACCGTCCGGAACCTGCTGAAGGACCTCGGACACGCCCGCGACCTCGACGACCGCGATCAGCGACTCGCGGCGGAGGCCCGCTCCCTGCTGGAGCGGACCGACCCGGACGTCGACTACGGCGCGCTCGCGCGCCACCTCATGGACCTGCCGTCGCCCCCCGGGGCGCCGTCGCCCTAGGACCGTCCGCCCCGAGAGGCTATTTGGACTGCGACAGCAGCACCGCGAGGTCGGCGTAGGAGAGGCCGTCCGGCGACTCGGGGAGCCCGAGATCGTGGTCGATCGCCGAGGCGAGCGCGCGCGCCCGCTCCAGCACCGACTTGTGGACCGGCTGCCCGGGCGCCGACTCGGCGATGCGCTTGGCCTCGTTTCGCAACTGGTTGAGGTCCGCCGCGGGCGAATTGAAGCTCGGCTTGGCCGGCGGGGACCAGGTGGGGACGTCCTCGGTGCTCACTCGGCCCCACGATAACGCACCGGTCCGGCCGAGGCCGGGACGGGATCACGCACCGGGCGCGCGGGCCTGGCGGCTGACGTACTCCATGAGCTGCTCCTGGGAGTTGAGTGGCTCCGCGCCGTCCGGGGGCACGACCCTGCTCCACGACCCGTCAGCGCCGAGCTCCCACGCCAGCGCCGTGTCGGCGAGCTGGAGGTCCAGGATCGTCTGGATCTCGGCCGTGGCGAGGGGGTCGTCGACCGGCGCCACCAGCTCAACCCGGTTGTCGAGGTTGCGGGCCATCATGTCCGCCGAGCCGATCCAGTAGTCGGTGCGGTCGCCGACGGTGAATGCGAACGCCCGGGCGTGCTCCAGGAACCGCCCCACGATCGAGATGACCCGGACGTTCTCGCTCACCCCGGGGACGCCGGGGCGCAGTCCGGTGATGCCGCGGATGATCAGATCGACGGGCACCCCCGCCTGCGAGGCGCGGTAGATCGCCGCGATGATCGGCCCGTCGATGATGGAGTTCATCTTCATCACCACGCGCGACGGGGTCTCGGGCGTGTGCCCGGCGACGGCCCGCTCGATCTCCGCGATGATCCCGTCGCGCAGGTGCGCGGGGGCCACGAGGGCCCGCCGGTACCGCGGCGGGCGGGCGAAGCCCGTGAGGTGGTTGAAGAGGTCGGCGACGTCCTCGCCCAGGTCCTCGCGGCACGTGAAGAGCCCCACGTCGGTGTAGAGGCGCGCCGTGGAGGGGTTGTAGTTGCCCGTCCCGATGTGCACGTAGCGGCGCACCAGATCGCCCTCGCGACGGACCACCAGGCACAGCTTGGCGTGGGTCTTGAGCCCGGTGAGCCCGTACACCACGTGGACGCCGGAGCGCTCGAGGGCGCGGGCCCACTGGATGTTGCGCTCCTCGTCGAAGCGGGCCTGCACCTCCACCAGGCAGACGGTCTGCTTGCCCTGCTCGGCGGCGCGCATCAGCGCCGGCACGATCGGCGAGTCGCCGCTCGTCCGGTACACGGTCTGCTTGATGGCGAGGACGTGCTCGTCCTCCACCGCCTGCTCCACGAAGCGCTCGACGCTGGTGCTGAAGTCGTCGTACGGGTGGTGCACCAGGACGTCGCCGTCGCGGATGACGGAGAACATGTCGAGGCGCTCGCCCTCCTCGGGGCGCAGGCGCACCCGGGTGCGCGGCTCCCAGCGCGGGTCGCGCAGCGCCGGGGCGTCCATCGTCGCGAGCATCCACAGCGACGTCAGGTCGATCGGCCCGGCCAGCCGATAGGTCTCGCGCTCCTCCACCTCCAGGGCGGTCATGAGGTCGCGCACCAGCCCGTCGGGGGCGTCCGCCGCCACCTCCAGGCGCACGACGTGTCCGAAGCGGCGGCGGCGCAGCTGGGCCTCGACCGCCCCCAGCAGGTCGTCCGACTCGTCCGAGATCGAGAAGTCCGCGTCGCGCGTCACCCGGAAGCGGGTGAGGTCGACGATCTCCATCCCCGGGAAGAGCCGCTCGACGTGGCCCTCCATGACGTCCTCGAGGGGCACCAGGCGGTCCTCGGCCACCAGGAACCGCGGCAGCCGCGGCGGCACCTTGATGCGCGCGAAGCGGGTCTCCCCGGTCACGGGGTCGCGCACGCGCAGCCCGAGGTTGAGCGAGAGGCCGGAGATGTACGGGAACGGCAGCCCCGGGCCGACGGCCAGCGGGGTCAGGACCGGGTACACCTCGCGGTCGAACTGCGCGTCGACCTCCAGGCGCTCCGCCGTGCCGAGATCGCGGAACGCGGCGATCTCGATCCCGGCCCCGGCCAGCGCCGGGCGGATCTCCTCCTCCCAGACGCGGCTCTGCTCGGCGATGAGCTCGCGCACGCGCGCCGCGACCCGCTGCAGCACCTCCTCACGGGGCATCTGGTCGGGCGTCGAGGACGGCCGGCCGGCCTCCAGGGCGTCCTGGACCGCGGCGACGCGGACCATGAAGAACTCATCGAGGTTGCTGGAGAAGATCGCGAGGAACTTGCACCGCTCCAGCAGCGGCTGGCCCTCGTCGCGCGCCAGCGCCAGCACGCGCTCGTTGAAGTCGAGCCACGAGAGCTCGCGGTTGATGTAGAGGGCCGGATCCGAGAGGTCCGGGGTGCGGGGGGCGGTCCTGGTGGTGGCCATGGTCCGCAATCATGGACCAGGCGGGCCGCGGGGCCTAGCCCCTGACGGTCCCCGTCACAGACCGGTTGACGGTGAGCCGGTACGCCGCCGAGCTGCGGAGCCCCTGCACCTCGAGCGTGTAGACGCCGCCGACGGGGGCCACGGCGGTCAGCGACTCCTCGATGCCGGGACGCAGGGAGGCGGCCACCAGCCAGGTGCGGGCGAACGTCGATCCCCGGCGGGCGGCGGGCGTGCCGGGGCGCCAGAGGACCAGGTCCAGGTCGGCGGTGCTCGCCACGAGCGGGGCGAGCTGCGCGGTGACGCGCTCACCCGCGCGGAGCACGACGCGGAAGCCGTCGCGCGGGTCGCTGTACGAGCCGGAGCGCCCGGTCACGGCCGCCGAGGCCGCCGACGCGCCCAGCAGCACCCGCGTGCGCGCCGCCTGGGCGGTGTCGTCGTTGGGCTCGGGGTCCTCCGGCGGCGGGGGCGGCGCGCTCAGGGCCGCCGCCAGGTCGAGCGCGCCGGCGCCGCTGGCGCTGTCGACGCCGCCGGGGGGCACGTCGCGGGCCGTCGACTCCAGGAGGGCCCGCACCCGTTGCGCCGACAGCCCCGGGCGCGCCGCCATCACGCGGGCGGCGGCGCCGGCGACCACGGCGGCGGACATGGACGTCCCCGTGCGCGGGACGAGGCGCGCGGTCCCCCCGACGTCGTTCGAGAACACCCGCTCGCCGGGCGCGGCGATCGACACCTGGTCGCCGCGCTCGGACAGCGGCAGCACCCGCCCGTCCCGCCCGAGCGCGGCGACGGTCATCACGTGCCGGTACGCGCCGGGATACTCGGGCGGCCCCGGGCGGCCCCCCGTGTTGCCGACGGGGACCACCACCAGCACACCGCGCCGCACGGCGGCGTCGATGGCGTCCTGCTCGAGCTGGGAGAAGCCCTCGCCGCCGAACGAGATGTTCACCACCCGGGCGCCCCGGGCGGTCGCGTACCGGATGCCCCGCACCAACGCCGAGGTCGTCGCCCGCCCCGACGCGTCGGCGATCGTGACCGGCAGGATCCGGGCGCTCGAGACGCCGGCGCCGCCGACCCCGTTGCCGGTGGTCGCCGCCACGATGCCCGCGACGTGGGTCCCGTGCCCGGAGGGGTCCGCCAACGGGTCCATCCCCGGCACGAACGACCGGGCCTGGTCGGTCAGGACCGCGTCCCGGAGGTCCGGGTCGGACGCGTCGACGCCGGTGTCGAGCACGGCCACGACGGGCCGGCGGCCCGTCGCCTCCGGGGGCGTCCAGCGGATCTGGGCGAGGAAGCCCTGCCGCCGCGACAGGGGGTCGGCGGCGGCGGCGGGCACCGCCGCGCGGATCGCGGGCGGTGGGACGGGAGGCGGCTGTGCGGCCGGGGTCACACCCGCCAGCGCGCGGCCACCACCACCAGGGCCACGATCAGCAGCACGCCCACCGCCAGGGCCGCGACCAGCGACGCGGTCACCACCAGCGGGATGACGACGACGATGCCCTGGGCGATCGCGATGATCCACAGGAGGTCGCGGAACAGCCCCGCCCGCAGCCGGGTGGCGCCGAAGACGCTGACCACCAGCAGCGCGACGGCCAGGGCGGCCATGAGCAGGGCGCTGGGACGCCAGATGATGAAGGCCAGCACCTCGACCAGGGCCAGGATGCCGGACAGCATGATCCGCCGGCTGCGGAGCCAGCGGCGGGCGCGGTCGGTCGGTGTGGTCGGCCCGGCCTGGATGATCAGCGGTGGTTCGGCCACCGGCCGAGTGTAGCGGGGGCCCCGGGCCGCGCCGTCGCGGCCCGGGGACCCGCTCCGGTCAGCCGATGCGCACGCGCAGGGACGTGGCCGTCCGCGCGCCGGCGTCGTCGGTCACCCGGACCTTCAGGGTGCGCACGCCGGCCGGGAACCCGCGCCGCAGGTACGCGCCGGTGCCGTCGTCGTACCGCCCGTCGCCGTCCGTGTCCCACTCCACCTTGGCGATCGCGCCGTCGGGGTCGGCCGCCCAGGCGATGTACGACGCCCGCTGGCCGGCCTTCGGGGCGATCGTCGTGGCGACGATCGCGACGTTGGGGGGCACGTTGCCCTTCGGCCCGGCGAGCTCCTGCCGCGCGGCGATGCCGGTGATGGTCACGCGCGGCGCGCCCTTCTGCCGCAGCAGGCTCCCGGTGCCGATCGGGCCGAGCTCGGTCATCCTCCCCGTCGCGATGTCGAGCCGGTGGAGGCGCGAGCCCTGGTCGCCGGCCCTCACGGTGGCGACGAACCCGAGGTTGCCGGCGCCCGCGATGTCGAACGACGTCTGATCGCCGACGTCGATGCCGAGCGGCTTCGGGTCGGTGAGGGTCCCGACGTTCGGCGGGTTCTGCACCAGGAGCTGGTCCGATGCCGCGTCGATGGCGTAGAGCGTGGTCGCCGTCGGCCGCGTCGCCGTGAGCGCCGAGTTGGTGTAGGCGCTCGCCACGACGGCGGGGTCGCCCGGGTTGAGGGCCCCGTCGGGGCTGCCGGCGCCGTGGTTGCCGGTCGCGAACGCGATCCGGTAGTTGCCGTTCGCCTCGCTGGTGACGCGCAGGGCGTCCGGGACGGGGTTGACGTCCACGCCGAACGACGTGCCCGTGAGGCCGGGCGCGAACCCGGTGCCCACCGCCGTCGCCGCGCCCGTGCCCGGGTCGACGACGTAGACGACGCTGTTGCTGCCGACCCCCACCAGGTCGCCGGTCGCGGGGCGGATGTCGATGCCCACCAGGGAGACGCCCGCCGGCAGGCCGGTGATCGCGACGGTGTCGAGCACGACCCCCGGCGTCCGCGAGTCGAGCCGGTGCAGGTTGCCCGCGGAGTCGGTGGCGTAGATGTCGCGCGCCTGCGCCGCGGCGGGGGCGGCGAGGGCGAGGGCGGCGGCGAGGGCGAGGGCGCGGCGGGTGCGTCCGGTCATGTGGTCCTCCGGTTCGTGGATGTCGGGATGCCGTACCTGCCCCCGCGCCGCGGGGTTCACCGCCGGAGCCGGTCCGGTCGCGCGGGAACCGGCGCGCGCGGCGGGGTGAACCCGATCGGGCCGTCGCGCGTATGGCATCGGGTGGCCCCCGATCCGTCCGACGCCGAGGAGGCCGCGTGGCTGTCGGAGGCCCGCGCCGGCGACGGCATGCCCGGCGAGCCGTTCGTCGCCCTGTACCGCCGGTACGAGGGGCGGGTGTTCGGCCTGGGCCTGCGCATGCTGGGCAGCCGGGACCTGGCCGAGGAGCTCGTGCAGGAGACGTTCCTGCGGCTGTGGCGTTCGGCCGACGCGTTCGACCCGGCGCGGGGGCCGGTGCGCGCCTACGTCCTGGCGATCGCGCGGCGCACGGCGATCACGCTGTGGCGGCGCGCCGCCCCGCAGGAGCCCCTGCCCGGCGACGATCGCGACGGGGCGGTCGGCGACGGCGTCGACGAGCTCCTGCTGGCCGTCGGCGTCCGGGACGCGATGCAGAGCCTCTCGGAGGATCACCGCGAGGTGCTGGCGCTGTGCGTGGAGCAGGACCTCAGCCGGGCCGAGGCGGCACGGCGCCTCGGCGTGCCGGTGGGCACGGTGAAGTCGCGGACGCACCATGCGCTGCGGGCGCTGTGCGCCGCGCTGGCGGAGCGGGGGATCCATGGCTGAGCGCGACGACCTGCCGCAGGACCTGCGCCGCGTGGCCGACCTGGCCCGGCGGGCGGCGCCGGCGTTCGCGGTGCCGCCCGACCT
>DAISWG010000005.1:0-7421 GCA_036826475.1 Miltoncostaeaceae bacterium
CCGCTCGTGGCGCGGGAGCGTGAGCAGGCGGCCCTGCGGCGGGCGTGGGCGGAGGCGGCGGAGGGTGGCCCCCGGGTGGCGGTGCTGGCGGGGGAGCCCGGCGTGGGCAAGACGCGCCTCGCGTCGGATCTCGCCCGGCGCGCCCACGCCGCGGGCGCCACCGTGCTGCTGGGCCGGGCGCGCGAGGACGCCCCGGCGCCCCACGGCGTGCTGGCCGAGGCCCTGCGCCCCCTGGTCGCGTCGCGGCCGGCGGCGGCGCTCGGTCCCCTGGCCGGGGAGCTCGCCCGCCTGGTGCCCGATCTGGCGGCCCGCCTGCCGCGGCCCGTGGCGGGCGACCCCGACGGCGCCGGCTTCCGCCTGGCGGAGGCCGTGACCGGGGCGCTCGCCGCGGCCTGCGCCGACGGGCCGGCGCTGCTGCTGGTGGACGACGCCCAGTGGATGGACGCCGGCTCGGCGAGTCTGCTGGCGCACGCCGTCGGGGCGCTGGGCGGGCGGCCGCTGCTGGTGCTGCTGACCCGCCGCGACGACGCCGCGCCGCCGCCCGCGGCGGCCGGGCTCCTGGCGGCGGCGCGCGCCGACGGCTCCCTCACCGCCATCGCCCTGGCCCCGGTTGATGAGGCGGCCACCGCCGCGATCGTGGAGGGCTGGGCGGGTCCCGGCGCCCCCGCCGCGCTGGTGCGTGCGTTGCACGAGCGCACCGGCGGCAACCCGTTCTGCGTGGAGGAGACGCTGCGCGAGCTGGAGGAGTCGGGCGTGCTCGGGCGCGGCGCCTGGCCCGCCGGCGATGCCCTGGGCCTGCCGGCCGGCGTGCGCGAGGCGGTGACGCGGCGGCTCGACCGCCTGGGGGCCGACGAGCGGTGGCTGCTGCGCCTGGCCGCGGTGATGGGGAGCGCCGTGACCGCCGACGGCCTGGAGGCCTGCGCCCGCGCTGCCCGGGCGGCCGGCGCCGCGCCCGTGGAGCCGGCGCTGGCCCTCGACGCCCTGGAGCGCGCCACCGCCGCCCGGCTCACGCGGGAGGCGGCCGCCGACGGGGGCTTCGACTTCGCCCACGCCCTGGTGCGGGAGACCCTCGTCGCCGAGCTCTCGGCCGCCCGCCTCGCGCGCATGCACGTGGCGGTGGCCGAGGCGATCGACGGCACCGGCGCCGACGCCGCCCCCGTCGCCGCGTACCACTTGGTCGCGGCGGGCGCGGAGGCGGATCCGGAGCTGGCGGCCGACGCCGCCTGCTCGGCGGCGGAGCAGGCGATGGCGCGCGCGGCGTACGCCCAGGCCGCCGAGCACCTGGAGCGCACGCTCGCCATCCCCGGCCTCGACGGCGACCGGCGCGGCGACCTGCTGGTCCGCCTGGGGCACGCCCGGGCGCGCGCCGGCGCCGGCGACGCCGCCCGCGTCGCGTTCGACGGCGCGGCCGCGCTCGCGCGCGCCGCCGGCGACGGCGTGCTGCTGGCCCGCGCGGCGATCGGCGCCGGCGGCCTGGGAGTGGTGGTCGCCGGCGAGGACCCGGCGCGCTCGGCGCTGCTCCGCGAGGCGATCGCGACCCTGGGGGACGGGGAGCCGGCGCTGCGGGCGCGACTGATGGCCCGCCTGGCCACGGAACGCCATTACGCACCGGGCGGCGACCGGCTGGCGCTGAGCGCCGAGGCGGTCGGACTGGGGCGCGCGTCGGGCGACCCGGAGGCCCTGCTCGAGGCGCTCGTCGCCCGGCGCATCGGCATCTGGGATCCCGACCACCTGGACGAGCGCACGGTGACCGCCCGCGAGCTCATCGCGTCGGCCCGCGCGCTGGGCGACCTGGAGCGCGAGCTGCAGGGCCACCACTGGCTGGTCGTCGACCTGCTGGAGGCCGCCGACGTGCGCGGCGCCGAGCAGGAGCTGACCGCGCACGAGGAGCTGGCGGACGCCCTCTGCCTGCCGGCCTACCGCTGGTACGGGCCCATCTGGCGGGGCCTCATCGCCGTGCTGCGCGGCGACCCCGCCGCGGGGGCCCGGCTGGCGGCGCGGGGCGCCGAGCTGGGGGAGGCGGCGGGCGACGCCAACGCGACGTTCTTCGCGTTCATGAACGCGATCACCGCCCGCTTCATCGCGGGCCGCACGGCCGAGGAGGACGTGGCCGCGATCGAGCACTACGTGGCCACGTCGCCGGTGGGCCTGGCCTACCGCAGCATGCTGTCGTGGGTGCTCGCGGCACGCGGCGAGGCGTCCACCGCCCGGGCGCACCTGGCGATCGTGGCCCGCCACGGGTTCGCCGACCTGCCCCGCGACGTCAACTGGATGTCGGCCATGCACGAGGCCGGCGAGGCGGCGCTGATCCTGGGCGACGAGGCGGTGATGGCCGACGTCGAACGGCTGTCGGCGCCCTTCGGCGGCCGGCTGGTGCTCTCGGGCCGGGCGGCCTGCTGCTACGGGCTGGTCGACACGATGCTCGGGCGGCTCGCGGCGCGGCTCGGGCGCCCCGCCGACGCCGACGCCCGCTTCGACGCCGCCGAGGCGACGGCCGCGCGGGGCGGCCTCACGCCGCTCGGGGCGATGGCGCGCGCGGCCCGCGCGGCGACCGCAGGGCCGGCAGCAGCTCGCTGAGCCCGCCGGCCACCCGGTGGGCGTCGCGCAGATCGGCCGGGTCGTGGGTGGTCGCCACGGCCCACACCGACATGCCCGCCGCGCGCCCGGCCCGCACGCCGGCGGGCGCGTCCTCGAGCACCACGCACTCGGCGGGGTCCACGCCCAGGCGCTCCGCGGCCAGCAGGTAGGCGTCGGGCGCCGGCTTGCCGCGCCGGATCTCGTCGGCGGTGACCAGCACCCGCGGCACCGGGAGCCCGGCGGCGCGCAGACGGGCCAGGGCGAGGGGGCGCTCGCAGGAGGTCACGATCGCGGCCCGCGGCAGGGCGAGCACCTCGGCGGCGCCCGGGAACGCCAGCACGCCCGCCACATCGGCGATCTCCGCCTCGCGGACGAACGCGGCGTCCGCGTCGACCAGCCCGGGGTCGTCGACGACCAGCGCGATCACCTCGCGCGCCGGGCGGCCGTGGTGGGCCTCCTGGTGGGCCACGCCGTCGATGCCGCGGCGCCGGCCCCAGGCCGCCCACGCGCGGTGCGCCGCGGCGACGGAGTCGACGAGCGTGCCGTCCATGTCGCTGAGCACGGCGGGCGGGGTCATCCGGCCCCCATGACGGTGGCGCCGCTCGGGGCGCGCCTGGCGCCCGGCCGGGGCCCTGCGGCACGGCGCGCGAGCAACCCGACCGCGACGGCCGCCGGCACCAGGACGCCGAGCGCCCACGGCAGGGTCATTGCGCCCGCCAGGAACCCGATGAGCGGCGGCCCCAGCAGGAAGCCGATCGACCCGGTGGACGACACCGCGGCGATCCCCGGCCCCGGCGCGGTGCCCGGCTGGCGGCCCGCCGCGCTGAACATGAGCGGCACGCCGTTCGCCACCCCCAGGCCCACCAGGAACAGCGCGGCCAGCGCGACCTGCGCCGAGCCGGCGAGCAGCATCACCGCGAGGGGGACGGCGGTGAGGACGGCGCCGCCGCGCAGCAGCCAGACGGGGCCGATGCGCCGGTTGAGGCCGTCGCCCACCAGGCGGCCCACCGTCATCCCCGACGTGAAGACCGCGTACGCCAGGGCGGCGAGGGCGGCCGATGCGCCCAGGTCGTTGGCCATCAGGATCCCGCTCCAGTCGGCCATCGCACCCTCGGTCATCATCACCAGCAGGCACAGCGCGGCCAGCAGCGCGACGCCGCGGGAGGGGAGGGTGAAGGGGGCGGCGCCCTCGCCCTCCGCCGCCGAGCCGGGGCCGAGCCGCGGCGCGCAGACGGCCAGCAGCAGTCCCAGGAGGGCCGCGGTGATCGCGACCGTCACCCGGCCGTCGACGCCCAGCGCGGCGCCCAGGGCGCCCAGGCCGGCGCCCGCGGCGCCGCCGAGGGCCCAGCCGGCGTGCAGCGACGACATGATCGGCCGCCCGCCGGCGGTCTCGATGTGGACGCCGTGGCTGTTCATCGCCACGTCCATCGCGGCGCTCGCCCCGCCGAGCAGCACCAGGGCCCCGGCCGTGAGCAGCGCCTGCGGGGCCAGCACCGGCAGGTTCACGGCCACCACGCAGGCCGCGCCGCCGGCCACGGCGACCGGGCCCGATCCGCGCCGCGCCACCGCCTGGCCCGCGATCGGCACCGCGACGATCACGGCCAGCGACATGCACAGGATCATCAGCCCCACCTGCACCGACGACAGGCCGAAGCGCTCCTGGATCCACGGGATCTGCGAGACCCAGACGCCGATGACGGCGCCGTTCACCACGAAGAGGCCGGTGGTCGCGACGCGGGGGCTCACGCGCGCAGCACGCTCAGGCCGAGGGCCCGGTATGGGTCGAGCAGGTCGTCGGGCGCGTCCGGCTCGGCGACCAGGTGGGTCACCTCGCCGACGGGGGCGACCAGGTAGGCGCTGGCGGCGCGGAGCTTGTCGGACGTGGCCGGTGCGATCACCTCGCCCGCCGCCTGGACCATGGCGCGCTTCACCTCGGCCTCGTCCAGGTCGTCGGTGGTGAGGCCCACCTCGGGGTGGAGCGCGCAGACGCCGAGCAGGCATGCGTCGGCGCGCACGGTGCGGATCGCGTCGACGGCCGACGCGCCCACGGTCACCTGCGCGCGCTTGTCCATGCGCCCGCCGATGACCACCACCTCCGGCGTGGGGTGGTCGGCCAGCGCGGCGGCGATCGGCGGCGAGTTGGTGAGCACCGTGCCCACCCCGGTGCCGGGGAGCAGCCGCGCCACCTCCAGGTTGGTGGTGGAGCCGTCGATGAGGAGCACCCGCGCGTGGGCGACCAGCCCGGCGACGGCGCGGGCGATGGCGGCCTTCTCCGCCGTCGCGGTCTCGCTGCGGGTGGCGAAGTCGCCGGGCTGCGGCGCGGGCGGCAGGGCCCCGCCGTGGACGCGCTGGACGAGCCCGCGGGCGGCCAGGTCGCGCAGGTCGCGGCGGACGGTGTCCTCCGACACGCCCAGCTCCTCGACGAGGCGGGAGGCCACGAGCTTCCCGTCCCGCGCGAGCACCGCGAGCATCGCCGCGCGGCGCTCCGCCCCCAGTCTGCTGGTTCGTGCATGTTCCTGCATGTTTTTGCACGATAGCGCATCGGGCGACGCACGGCCGGGGCCGTCGGCGGTCTGCGATGATGCCCGCCGTGCGGCGACGGGTCGTGATCACGGGAGCGGGGATCGTGAGCCCCATCGGCGCAGGCGTCGCCTCGTTCTGGGACGCCCTGGCGGACGGCCGCACGGGCGCGCGCCGCGTCGACCTGGAGGGCGTCGGCGAGATCAACGCCTTCCCGGTGACCGAGGGCGAGGACGCGCGCGAGCGCTTCGGCGTGAAGGACGCCCGCCGCATGGACCGCAGCGGCCGCCTCGCCGCCGTCGCCGCCGCGCTCGCGTTCGACGACGCCGGGCCGCTGGGCCTGGACCCGGAGCGGATCGGGATCTCCGTGGGCAGCGTGCACGGCGGCGCCGAGACGCTGCTGGAGGCGCACCGCACGTTCCTGGAGCGCGGCGCCGACCGGGTGGCGCCGCTCGCCATCCCCTCGTCGCTGGCGAACCATCCGTGCGCCGCGGCGGCGCGCGCCCTGGGGTTGCGCGGGCCGTCCGCCGCGCCCGCCACCGCCTGCGCCGCCGGGTCGGACGCGATCGGCACCGCCGTCTCGCTCATCCGGGAGGGGCGGGCCGAGGCGATGATCGCGGGTGGGGCGGACGCGCCGATCTCCCCGCTGGTGATCGCCGGCTACATCAAGGTGGGGGCGCTGAGCACCGAGGACACGCCGCCCGAGGTGGCGTCGCGGCCCTTCGACCGCGGCCGCCACGGGTTCGTGATGGGCGAGGGCGCCGGTCTGGTGCTGCTGGAGGAGCGCGAGCACGCCCTGGCGCGCGGCGCCCGCATCTACGCGGAGCTGGCGGGCTACGGCAGCTCATGCGACGCCGACCACCCCACCGACCCGGACGCGAGCGGGGAGGGCCCCGCACGGGCCATGCGGATCGCGCTGGAGGACGCGGGCCTCACGGCGGGGGACATCGGCTACGTGAACGCCCACGCCACCTCGACCCTGGCCGGTGACATCGCCGAGGCGCGCGCGCTGCAGCGCGCCGGCCTGGGGGAGGCGGCGGTGTCGTCGACCAAGTCGGTCCACGGCCACGCGCTCGGCGGCGCCGGCGCGGCCGGGGCGGTGGCGCCGCTCAGGGCGTCCGCCCGCGACACGCTCCCCGCCACGCTCAACCTGGACGACCCGGACCCCGAGGCGCCGTTCGACCACGTGCTGGAGCCCCGCTCGGCGCGGGTCGGCGCCGCCGTCTCCAACTCGTTCGGGTTCGGCGGGCACAACGCCTGCCTGGTCTTCACCCGGCACGAGGACTGACGTGGACGACCTGCGCGGGATCGCCGGGCAGGTGAGCTGCTCGGCGATCTGCGACGCGATGATGCGCCGCCACGTGCACCGCGCCCATGTGACCGACCTGGTGAGTCCGGCGCCGGAGCGCTGGATGCTCGGGCCGGCCGTCACGATGCGGTTCATGCCGCTCCGTGCCGACCTGATCGACCCCGCCGTCCACGACTTCTCGGCGATGCTCGACCGGGCGGTCGCGGGGCGCGACCCCGAGGGCTGCGTGCTGGTGGTGTCGAGCTGGGGGCATCCGGATCAGCCGGTGGCGGGCGGCAAGAAGCTCAGCCGGCTCGCGAACCTGGGGCTGGCCGGGCTGGTGGCCGACGCCCGCCTGCGCGACTGGGACGAGGTGGTCGACCTGGGCCTGGGGGCGTGGTGCCGGGGCGAGACGGTCCGCCAGGGCGGCGAGGCGATCATGCCGTGGGACGCCGGCGTGCCGGTCGCGGTGGGCGGGGTGACCGTGGTGCCGGGCGACTGGATCTACGCCGACCGCTCGGGCGCGGTGGTCATCCCGGCGGACGACCTGCGGGAGGTCCTGGAGGAGGCGGCCCGCATCGAGGAGCGCGACGCCGCCGAGGTGGCGCGGATGCGCGAG
The DNA here is from genome assembly GCA_036826475.1 of Miltoncostaeaceae bacterium. Lineage (GTDB taxonomy): Bacteria > Actinomycetota > Thermoleophilia > Miltoncostaeales > Miltoncostaeaceae > Miltoncostaea. Next base: position 7,005 of record DAISWG010000005.1, read on the forward strand.
CGGGACGCGGCGCGGTGATCGCGCGCATCCTCGTCGTCTGGGCGTTCAACGTCGCCGCCCTGTTCGTGGCCGACGCGCTCATCGACGGCATCACGTTCGACGGCGCGTGGAAGGTGGTGATCGCGGGCGCCGTCTTCGCGGTGGTCAACTTCCTGGTGAAGCCCATCGTGACGCTGCTCTCGCTGCCGCTGATCGTCCTGACCCTCGGCATCGCGCTGTTCTTCGTGAACCTGCTGATGCTGGTGCTGACGGCCTGGCTCGTCTCCGGCTTCGACATCGACGGCTTCTGGGCGGCCGTCGGCGGGACCATCGTGGTGTGGCTGGTGAACGCCGTCCTGCAGGCCGTCTTCGGCGTGGGCGACCGGCGCCACCCCCGCCAGCGGGGCCCCCCCCCCCTCGTTGTGGGCCGCCAGGCCC
>DAISWG010000005.1:7431-24164 GCA_036826475.1 Miltoncostaeaceae bacterium
GGCGACCGGCGCGACCGCCGCAGGCGGGCCCGCCGCCGCTAGTTGTTGGCCAGCAGGTCCAGGTCGCGGACGATGGCGTCCGGCTCGAACCCGACGGGGTAGGCCGTCGCCAGCTCGCCGCTGGCGGTGACGCCGTAGATGAGCGCGGAGTGCTCGATCAGCTCCGGGTTGTCCTTCGGGACCTGGGTGGCGACCTGCCAGTCCTCCCACAGCGGCTCCAGCTGGGCGCGGTCGCCGACGACGTAGTCCACGAAGCTCCCGACCCGCTGGCGCTGGAGGAACCTCCGGACGGTCGGGACGGTGTCGCCCTTCGGGTCGACCGACACGGCGATGACGCGCATCTGCTTGCCGAGGTCGCTCTTCTCGCGCACCTGGCGCAGGTTGGTCATGATCAGCGGGCACACGTCGGGGCATCTCGCGTAGACGAACGTGACGAGCACCGGGTGCCCCTTCAGGTCCCGGATGTTCACCGTCCTCCCGTCGATGTCCCTGCCGACGAGCGGCGGCGCCTTCCGCATGGGGGAGATGGTGCCGCCCTCGAACGGGACCGTCCCGGTGTGCCCGAGGTGCTCCGGCTCCGACCCCACCGACACCACCTCGGCGGCGGCGCCGCCGCCCGAGTCGCCGCCGCACCCCGCGGCGACGAGGAGGACGAGCAGCAGCAGGAGGGCGGCGCCGATGGCGGCCGGGCGGCGGCGGGTCATTCGCGGAAGGCTCCGGGCTTGTACTGGACGACGCGCGACGCGGCATCGGAGAGCCCGGCGCGCGCCTCGACCATCGCACGGTAGACCCCCGGCGCACCCAGGGTGAAGCGCGCCCGTCCGGCCGAGAGCCGCCGCTCGGCGACCATCTCCCAGCGGTACGTGTCCAGGTCGAGCTGCTCCAGGTGCACGACGCCCCCGCCGGCGGGACGCACGCGCACCGCGACGCGCGCGCCGTCGCGGGTCACCACCACCGCCGGCTGCACCACCGCGCGGATGCTGGGGCTCACGGCGTCGCCCACCACGGCGCGGAACGCCGTCCGCGCGCTGAGCTGCGGACCGGCGAGCGAGAAGGCGCCGTTCGAGCCGGTGGCGGCGACGCCCACCTCCTCCCACGCCCCGGGGACGCGGCGCTCCAGGTGGACGACGGAGCCCTCCGCCGCCTCGGGGACGGTCCCGCTGAGCGCCGGCCGCCCGCCGACGGTGACCGGCGGGGGCACGGCGAGCGAGACCAGCGACACCGTGACCGTGCCGCGCATGAAGGCGTGGAAGGTGCAGTGGTAGGCGTAGACGCCGGGGGCGGTGGGCGCGGCGACGGTGAACCGGTCGCCCGGGATGAGGGTGGGGGAGTGGAACGCCCCGCCGTCGGCGGTCACGGTGTGGCGGGTGCGGCCGCCCTGGGTCCATGTGACCGTGGTACCGGGCGCCACCACCACCGCGCTCGGGGCGTAGCCGGCGTCCGAGATCGCGACGGTCCGGACCGCCGCCGCCGGCACGTCCGGCGTGGCGGGGTGCTGCGCGAGCGCGATCACCGGGTCACCCGGTAGAGGCCGATCATCCCGTTGTCCTGGTGCGACTCGACGTGGCAGTGCCAGTACCAGGTGCCGGGCGCGTCCTCGCGGAAGCGCACCTTGAGCGTGCTGGACGGGCCGAGCAGCTCGGAGTCGGTGGGCACGCCGTCGCGCAGCCACCGGTGACCGTGGACGTGGAAGACGTGGAAGTTCTCGCCGAGCGCGACGACGTCCCACTGCACCAGCTCGCCGACCTTGGCGTGGAACGTGGGCGTGTTGCCGATGAACGCGCGCCCGTTGATCGTGTCGAAGCCCTTCTGGTTGTTGAGGTACACCACGAACTCGCGGTCGGGCTTCGGTTCGCCCGGCTCGGGGATCACGATCGTCCCGAAGAGCCCGAGCTCGATCGACTGGTGCATGCTCGTGGAGTGGTCGTGGTAGGGCCACACGCCGTAGGAGTCCTTGACCGCCTTCAGGCGGTAGGTCCAGCTCTTGCCGACCGGCACGTTGCCCCCGCCGGCCGAGCGGTAGGGGATGAACGCCCCGTCGCTCGACGGCGCGTATTTGAACGCGTGGAAGTGCATGGAGTGCGGCAGCCCGTAGTGGTGGTCACGGTTGCGGAAGTGGACGATGACGGTGTCGCCCACGTCCGCGCGGATCGTGGGGCCGGGCATGCCGTCGTTGTCGCCGGACTGGGCCGTGTTCGGCCACGGCCTGCGGAAGCCCTTGGTGTAGCGCCGGTAGACCACGGCGGTGAACGTGCGGTCGGCGGGGGCGATGCGCGTGCCCATGACCGGGTCGCCGCCGTTGGGGGCGACGTCCCACCGCGTGTTGACCGCCGCGATCCAGTACTCGCGGGTGGCGGCCTCCGCCGGGGTGGAGCCCATCAGGACCCACGCCAGGACGAGGGCCAGACACACGACGGCCGGCCCGAGGGCCGGCCGTCGCTGGAGCGGGTGTGCGCTAGCTGACAGTGATCGTGCCCTGCATCTCGGGGTGCACGATGCAGTGGTACTGGTACGTGCCCGCCACGGGGAACGTGACGGTGAAGCTGCTCGGGGTGTTGGGCACCGTGCCCTTGTCCGCGAGGAGTCCGCTGTTGAGGAATCCGTTCCCGTGCGTGGTCGGGGTGAGCGACGGCACCCCGGCCGCCGGCGGGTTGGACGGGTAGGCGCCCTCGCTGCCCAGGTTGAGGCTCGTGGGGCTCGACGGGAAGAAGTTCTTGGCCACGTTGCCGATGACGAAGGGCTTCGGCCCGAACGTGACCGTGTGGACCTCGTTGCCGTTGTCCATGGAGAAGGTCACGGCGGTGCCCGCCGGGACCGTCCGGTTCGCCGGGTTGAACGAGAAGCTCTCGGCCTTGCGGTTGCCCGGGCCGATCGCCACGACGGGGCCGGTGGCCTTGTCGGCCTTCTTGACGATCGCCTTGACCGTCGCCAGCTGCTGCGCCTGCTCGTCGGCGCCGCGCGCCTTGAGCGCCGCGTTGGTGGCACCGGACCCGTTCACGACCTTGACGGTGCCCTTCATGAACGGGTGCACCGCGCAGCGGATCTGGTAGGTGCCGACCTTGGGGAACGAGACCGTGAACTTGGGCGCGTTGCCGTCGACCAGGCCGGAGTTGACCGTCTTGCGCCCGTTCGCGACGGTGCCGCCCGACGGCGCCACCGCCGGCACGTTGACCTGGAGGATCGGCGTCGTGCCGCCCCACCAGTACGGCTGGCCGGCGGGGTCGTTCGTCGCGGGGTTGAGCTGCGCCGACGGCGCGATCAGCCCGGGGACTTTGGCGCCCGCCTTCGGGATCACCACGGTGTGGAACCCGAGGATCGTGAAGGCGACCTTGTCGCCCTTGTGAACGGTCACGGTGCTCGGCTGGAGGGTGTTGAACCCGATGCCGGACCGATCGAAGTTCCCCCAGTTCGCCTTCGCCGTCGCGGCGCTGGCGACGTTGGGGATCAGCAGGCCGGCGGCGACCGCGCCGGCGCCGAGGAGTACGAGGCGTCCTCGCGTGAGACGCACCGCCATGAAGTGCCCCCTTGTTCCGTTCTCCGCCCGGGCCGAGATCGCCGGAAACGGCGAACGTGGGCGGAGTGCGCGCGATCGTACGTCGCGCCCGCGATCCGCGTAAAGGCGTCCGACGGCCGGCCCGGGAGCCGGCCGTCGCGCGTACGGAAGGACCCGGTCAGCCGACAGTGATGGTGCCCTTCATGTCGAAGTGGACCAGGCAGTGGTACTGGTAGGTCCCCGCCACCGGGAACGTCACCGTGAAGGTGCTCGGCAGTCCGAACCCGATGCCGGGGTCCTGGAGCGCGCCGCTGCTCACGAAGCCGTTGCCGTGCGAGGTCGGGGTGACCGCGGGCGGACCCAGGGCCGGGTTGTCGCTCGGGTAGGCACCCTCGCCGAACACGTCCGCGCCGCTCCCCTCGTACGTCTTCTTGGCCACGGCCGAGAGGAAGGCCTCCGGCCCGAAGGAGGCGGTGTGGACCTCGTTCTTGCCGCCCATCTTGAACGTGACGGTGCTGCCGACCGGGACGCTCTCGGTGGCCGGCGCGAAGCCGAAGAGCCCGCCGTTCGCGGTCCCGGGGCCGATCGTGATGGTGGTCCCGTTGCCCTTGCCGGCCTTCGTGACGGCCGTATTGATGGCCTTCGCGTCCTTCGTCTTGTCCGTGACGGCACGCTGGCGCTGCTTCTTCGCCGTGTCGCCCGAGTCGTCGACCACCTTGACGGTGCCGCGCATGCCGGGGTGGACGACGCAGCGGATCGTGTAGGTCCCGTTCTTCGTGAAGGTGACCGTGAACTTCGGCGTGTTGCCGTTCAGTGCGCCGGAGGCGATCGTCTTCTTGCCGTTCTGCGTCGTGCCGCCGGATGGGCTGAGCGCCCGTCCGTTGAGCTGGATCAGCGGCGTCGTCCCACCCCACCAGTACGGGGCGCCGGCGGGATCGTTGAACGGCGGGTTGAGGGTGCTCGACGGGCCGACGAGCGCCGGGAGCTTCTTCTCGTTGCCCTTCTTCGTCACGACCACGGTGTGGAACCCGAGGATCGTCCACTGGACCTTGTCGCCCCTGCTGACCGTCACCTGATGCGGATACTGCGCCGTGAACTCGGTCGGGGGCTTGTTGGCGAAGTCCCCCCAGAGCACCTTGGTGGTCGCCGCGCTGGCCATGCTCGGCACGAGGAACGTTGCGACGATCGCGCCGGCGCCGATGAGTACGAGGCGTCCCCGCGTTGAACGCACCGCCATGAAGTGCCCCCTTGTTCCGTCCTCCGCCGGGCCGAAATCGCCGGAAACGGCGAGGAGGCGGAGGTCGGGCGCGATCCTATGGCCGGCCGATCAATTGGTAAAGACTTCTCATGAATGACGTCGGCCCACCGGAGATCATCCCTGCGGATGACGCGGCGCCCGGCGGCTGTCGCCGTGCGGATTCCGGTGACGCGCGACATCGCGTGGTCTCTCCGAATCCCTCCATCGGGGGATGAAGCCGGCCTTCAGGGCGACGATGCATGCCGTGCGGGACGGCGCACGCGAACGAGGGCTCCTCGATCGGCGAGCGTCGCGACCGGCCGTCCGGAGGGCACCCGGGAGGCCGGATCACCGGAGGGGGCGGGCGGGACCCCGCCCCCTCCGAACGCACCGCCTGGGGCCGGCCCCGGGGCTAGCCGGGGATCTGCACCACGATGAGCTTCTGCTCGGTCATGGTGCGGACGGCGAAGTGCGGGCCCTCCCGGGTGTTGCCGCTGTCCTTCACCCCGCCGTACGGCATCTGGTCGGCGCGGAAGGTGGGCGTCTCGTTGATCAGCACCCCGCCGAAGTGGAGGCGGCGCGCCCAGCCGAGGGCGGCGTCGGCGCGGCCCGTGAAGATGCCGGCCTGCAGGCCGAACGGCGACGAGTTGGCCAGGTCGATCGCCTCGTCGATGGTGTCGTAGCCGGCGACGCCCACCACGGGGCCGAACACCTCCTCGCACGACACCTTCATCCGCGGGTCGATCCCCTCGAGCACCGTCGGCTGGATCAGCCCGTCGACGACGGCGCCGCCGGTGAGGGCGTCGGCGCCCGCCCGCCGCGCCTCGTCGATCCATTCGACGATTCGGTCGCGGTTCTCGGCGTCGATGACGGGCCCGACGTCGGTCTCGGCGTCCATCGGGTCGCCCACTTTCAGCGCCTGGACGGCCGCGACGAAGAGGTCGCGGAAGCGGTCGAGCGCCGCGTTCTGCACGTAGACCCGCTGCACGGAGATGCACGACTGGCCGGCGTGGGTGAAGCCGGACGCCGCGAGCTTCCGCGCGGCGGTCTCCAGGTCGGCGTCGGCCTCCACGATCACCGGGGTGGAGTTGCCGAGCTCGAGCGCGACCTCCTTGCGGGGCTGGCGCTGCCGGATCCCCCACCCGACGGGCGGGCTGCCGGTGAACGAGATGATCGGGACGTCGGGGTGGTCGACGATCGCGTTGCCCACGGTGCCGCCGCCGCCGACCACCACCGACAGGGCGCCGTCCGGGAGGCCCGCCTCGGCGAGCGTCCGCGCCAGCAGCAGCGCCGACAGCGGCGTGGAGGACGCGGGCTTCAGCACCACCGGGCAGCCGGCGGCGATGGCCGGGGCCAGCTTGTGGCACACGAGGTTGAGCGGGAAGTTGAACGGCGAGATGGCGCCGACCACGCCGCGGGGCTCGCGGACGATCACGCCCATCTTGCCGGCGCCGGCGGCGCTGGCGTCCATGGGGACCACGTCGCCGGCGAGGGTCCGCGCCTCCACCGCCGAGAAGGTGAGGGTGTCGACGCAGCGCTGGGTCTCGGCGCGGGCCTGCTTCAGGGGCTTGCCGGCCTCCAGGCAGACGGTGCGGGCGAATGTCTCGGAGCGCTCGGACACCAGGCGGGCGGCGCGTTCGAGGATGGCGGCGCGCTCGGCGGCGGGGGCGGGCGGCAGGTGCCTCCGCGCCTCCCTGACGGCGTGCGCGACGTCCTCCTCGTCGCCGACGGAGACGGTGGCGATGGTCTCGCCGGTGTAGGGGTTCGCCACTGCGAGCTCGGTGTCGCGCGACTCGAACGCCCCGTCGAGCAGGAGTCCGGTGGGCTGGGAGGGATCGAGTGCCGGACTGTGGATCGCCATCGCTGGAACCCCGTTCCTCGTCGCCGTTGACGGTGTCGAGGATACCCGCGCGGGTACTGTCCCAGACGACGTCCCGGAGGGAGGCGCGGGTGCAGGCGGCGGTTCTGATGGTGCGGTGCCTGGAGGCCGAGGGCGTGGAGCGGATCTACGCGATCCCGGGGGAGGAGACCCTCGAGATCGTCGAGGCGCTGCGGGAGTCGCCGATCGAGATCGTCATCGTCCGCCACGAGCAGGGCGCGGCGTTCATGGCCGACGTGCACGGCCGCCTGACCGGCCGGGCGGGCGTGTGCCTGGGGACCCTGGGGCCGGGGGCGACGAACCTGATCACCGGCATCGGCGACGCGTACCTCGACTACGCCCCGATGGTGGCGATCACCGGGCAGGTGCGGCTCGACCTGGTCCACAAGGAGAGCCACCAGTACGTGGACGTGGTGGACATGCTGCGGCCGGTCACGAAGTGGAACGCCCGCATCGAGCGCCCCGAGACGGTGCCGGAGGTGATGCGCAAGGCGTTCAAGCTGGCGGAGGCGGAGCGGCCGGGGCCGACCCATCTGGAGCTGTCGGAGACGATCGCGGCGGCCGACCTGCCGTCGTCGAGCCGCCCGCTGGTGCGCAGCGCGCCGGGGGTGAGCCTCCCCGACCCGGATGCGGTGCGGGCGGCGGCGGCGCTGATCCGCGGGGCGCGCCGTCCGGTGATCATCACGGGCAACGGCGTGATCCGCGCGGGCGCGTCGCCCAGCCTGCGTGCGCTCTGCGCGCACGCGGGGATCCCGGCGAGCCCGACGTTCATGGGCAAGGGGGCCCTCGACGACCGCTCGCTGCTGTCCCTGCCGGCGGTGGGGCTCCAGGCGCGCGACTCGATGACCGCCGGTCTGGACGAGGCGGACGTGGTGGTGTGCGTCGGCTACGACCTGGTGGAGTTCGGCCCGGCGGGGTGGAACCCCGGCAACGACAAGCGGATCGTCCACGTGGACGCGCGGCCGGCCGAGGTCGACGCGCACTACATCCCGGAGGTGGAGGTGGTCGCCACCATCGGCGACGCCCTCGACGCGCTGCGGGACGAGCTGCCGGCGGGCGACGAGCCGGCGTTCGCGACGCGGCTGCGGGTGTCGGTCACCACGGAGTTGCGGGCGCTGGCGGAGCGCCCGGGGCTGGTGAGCCCGCAGGCGGCGATCGTCGCGATCCGCGATGCGATGGCGCCGGACGACGTCCTGGTCTCGGACGTGGGGGCCCACAAGCTGTGGCTGGGGCGCCTGTTCCCGGCGTACGAGCCGAACACGGTGATCATCAGCAACGGGTTCGCCACGATGGGGATCGGCCTGCCGGGCGCGATCGCCGCATCCTTCGCCCGGCCGGACGTCCGCGTGGTGAGCGTGTCCGGTGACGGCGGCTTCATGATGAACGTGCAGGAGATGGAGACCGCGACCCGCCTGGGGCTGCCGGTGAACGTGGTGGTGTGGGTGGACGGCGCGTACGGCGTGATCGGGTGGAAGCAGGAGCGCCGCTTCGGCCGCACCCATGCGATCGAGTTCGGCAACCCGGTGTGGGGGGACCTGGCCCGCGCCTTCGGCTGGAGCCACCGCCACGCGACCGACGCGGCCGCGGTGGGGGACGCCCTGCGCGCCGCGATGGCGGAGGACGGCCCGTCCCTCGTCACCGTCCCGATCGACTACCGCCAGAACGCCCGCCTCGTCAACCTGGGGGAACCGGCGCTCGGGGCCTGAGCCGGTGGGGGACTTCCAGTACCGGTTCCTGGATCGCTGGCACGTGCCGGCGGACCCCGGGCTGACGTGGGACGTGCTGGGCGAGGCGCTCCTCTACCCGGAGTGGTGGCGGTCGTTCTGCCTGCGCGCCGAGGGCGACGGGGGCCCGCCGGCGCCGGGCAGGCGGGTGCGGCTGCTGGTGCGGGGCTTCCTGCCGTACCGGGTGTGCCTGGAGATGGAGTGCCTGGAGGCGGAGCGCCCGCGCCGGCTGGCCTCCCGCGTGGGCGGCGACCTGGTGGGGACCGGCACCTGGACGCTGGAGCCGGCCCCCGGTGGCGGCACGGACGCCACGCTCGACTGGCGCCCCGCCGTGAGCCGGCCCCTCCTGCGGGGGCTCACCCCGGTGGCGCGTCCCCTGCTGCGCTCCAACCACACCTGGGCCATGCGCCGCGGCCAGCGCGAGATCGTCCCCTGGGTCGCGGATCCGGACGGGGTCCACCGCGCCATCGCGGCCACCCGGTCGGGCTGAACTCACCTCCCGCGTCCCCGGTCCGTTCATGGTTGAGGTGGTGCCACCCCCACCATCCCTCCACCCGGAGCCCCGAGACGCGGACGCCGGACCCCTCCATGGGAGCGCAGGACCCCCTGATCGATCGTGGATCCCGTCAGTCCACGACCGAAGGGACTCCTCGTGCGAAGCCAGTCAGGACGTCCGCTCCTCGAGCGCCACGGGCGCCTCATGGGGCGTCTGCGCTGGGTTGTCATCCCGCTCTGGATCGCGCTCCTTGCCGGCGCGGTGATGCTGGGGGGACGGCTGGGCGACGCCACCACCTCCGAGGCCACGCTGCCCGGGACGGAGGGGCAGACGGGCGTCGAGCTCATCCAGCAGCACTTCTCGTCCGGGCGTGAAACCAGCGACATCCAGCCTGTCTTCCGCAATGCGTCGCTGACGGTCGACGACCCCGGCTACCGCGCGGCGGTGACCGCGTCGCTCGACCGCGCCGCCGCCCTCCTCCCCGGCACCCGGGTCGTCTCCTACTTCACCACCGGCAGCCGCGACCTGGTGGGGCAGGACGGTCACATGACGTTCGCGACGCTGTCGCTGCCGGTCGACGAGCAGACGGCTGCCGACATGGTCCCGCGGATCCGGGAGGCGCTCGGCACTCCCGACGGCTTCGCACCGACCCTCGTCGGGGGCTCGGCGGCCGTCGACCACGACACCGGCCCGATCATCGAGGACGACCTCGCCCGGGCCGAGATGATCGTGCTGCCCGTCGCCCTGCTCGTGCTGCTGCTGTTCTTCGGCAGCGTCGTGAGCGCCCTCATCCCGCTGCTGATGGCGGGTGCGACGATCATGCTCGCGTTCGCCGGCACCTACGTCGCCGGGCAGGGGATGGAGATCGCCGACGTCGTCACCAACGTCATCACGCTCGTGGGCGTCGCGATCGGCGTCGACTACGCGCTGCTCGTCGTCTCGCGCTTCCGCGAGGAGATGGCCCGCGGCGCCGACCGGGTCGAGGCGACCGGCCGCACGATGGCCACCGCCGGGCGCGCCGTGATGCTCTCCGGCATCACCGTGGCGATCGGGCTGGCCGTGCTCGTCGCGCTGCCCGTCCCGTTCATCCGCTCCATGGGCGTCGGCGGCATGCTCGTGCCGGTCTCCGCCGTCCTCGTCGGGCTCACCCTGCTGCCCGCGCTGCTCTGCGCCCTGGGCACCAGGGTCGACGCGATCCGCGTCTATCCGCGCCGCTGGCGCCTCCGCGACGGCGCGGTCTGGGGCCCGCTGGCCAAGGTCGTCACCGGGTGGGGCGCGCCGATCGCCGCGGTCGCGCTCGCCGCCGTCGTGGTGCTCGCCATGCAGGCGCCGAAGATGGGCATCCACCAGGACCAGCTCGCCGACGCCCCCGACGTGGAGGCCGTCCACGCCGGCCGCCTCGTCGCCGCCGAGCTCGGCGGGGCCGCCAACCCCGACGTGTACGTCATCGACACCGGGCGGCCCGGCGGCGCGTACGACCCGGGCGTGATCCGCACCCTCGGGGGCGTGGCCGGCGACCTGCGCGCACAGCCCATGGTCAGCGGCGTCACCTGGCCCGACACCACCGACCCCGCCGCGTTCCGGGCCGCCGCCCGCGACGGCCTGGTGGACCGGACCGGCCGCTACGCCCTGATGAGCGTCGCGCCGGAGGGCGACCCCCTCTCCGACTCCGCCCGGGCGCTCAACGACGCGATGCGCGATCGCGAGGCCGCGATCGCGGCGGCCCTGCCCGACGGGGGCCGCGTGCTCCTGACCGGCGAGCCCGCCATGAACAACGACTTCAACGACGCCATCTACGGCCCGTTCCCCTGGCTCGTGGCCGGCGTGCTCGTGCTCACGTTCCTCGCCCTCTGGAGGGCGTTCCGCTCGTGGGTCGTCCCGCTCGTCGCGGTGCTGATGTCCGGCCTGTCGCTCCTCGCCGCCTACGGGCTGCTGTACCTGGTGTTCATGCGGGGCGTCGGCGCCGGCCTGCTCGGCGTGGACCACGACGTGCGGGGCATCGCCAACTGGGTGCCGGTGTTCGTGTTCGCCTTCCTGTTCGGCATCTCGATGGACTACCAGGTGTTCCTGACCGAGCGCATCCGCGAGCTGCGCCACGGCGGGGCCCGCAACGGCGACGCCGTCCGCGGCGGCCTGCGCGGCACCGGCCGGATCATCGTCACGGCCGCGCTCATCATGGTCGTCGCGTTCGGCGGCTTCGCGATGGGGACCGACATCGGGATGAAGGAGTTCGGCTTCGGGCTGGCGGCCGCCGTCGCCATCGACGCCCTCCTGATTCGCTGCCTCATCGTCCCCGCGATCCTCACCATGGCGGGGGAGCGGACGTGGCGGCGGCGCCGTGCGGCGGTGCCGGCATGAGGGCCGCCGCGCTGGGGGTGCTCCGCCCGCTCGGTCACCTCGCGAGCGCGCTCGTCCTGGGCCCCGCGTGGCTCACCCTGCTGGTCGTGGGGTGGGCCACCGGGTTCGGCCTGATCGTGACGCTCGTCGGGATCCCCGTCCTCCTGGGCCTCGCGCACGCCGCGCGGGGTGCGGGGGACCTCGAGCGGTGGCTCGCCGCCGGCCTGCTCGACGTGCGGGTGCCGCGCCCGCCCCGCCCCGTGTGGCGCGGCGCCGTCCTGTCCAGCCTGCGCGCCTGGGTCACCGACCCCGGCGCGTGGCGGGAGCAGGCCTACCTGCTGCTGCGGTTCGCCCTCGGCGTCCCGCTCGCCGCGGTCCTGATCGGGCTGATCGGCGGCGGGATCCAGCTGATGGTGGCCTGGACCTACTACCGCTGGGCGCCGCCCGATCTGGGCATCGCCCGGGCCGACACCCTGCCCGAGGCGCTCCTGTGCATCCCGCTCGGCGCGGCCGTCGCGTTCATCGGCCTCTGGCTGGTGCGGCCCGCCGCCGCGGCGTGGCGGCCGCTCGCCCGTACGCTGCTCACCATGAGCGAGCGCGGGGAGGTGGAGCGGGTGCCGCGCGAGCCCGGCGCGACGCCCGCGCTCCGGGTCCAGGCGTACGTCACCGCCGGGATCGTCGGCGTGCTGACGCTGATCTGGCTGCTCACCACCCCCGGCGGGTACTTCTGGCCCGCCTGGGTGGCCATCACGCTGGCCCTGCCGCTGGCGATCCACGCCGCGGTCGCGTGGGCGCCGCGCCGTGCCCCGGCGCGGGGGCTGGCCATCCATGCCGGCATCACCGGCGCGCTCTGGCTGTATCTCGTGCTGATCTGGGCGCTCTCCACCCCCGGCGGGTACTTCTGGCCGGCGTGGGTGGCGATCCCGCTGGCGGGGGCGGTCGGGGTGCACTACCTCATCGTCCGCGGCCACGACCAGGGGGACCGGCGCGAGATGGCCGAGCGCATCGACGTGCTCACCGCCACCCGCGCGGGGGCCGTCGACCAGCAGGCGGCGGAGCTGCGGCGCATCGAGCGCGACCTGCACGACGGCGCCCAGGCCCGCCTGGTGGCGCTGGCGATGGACCTGGGCATGGCGCGCGAGCGCCTGGCCGGCGACCCCGACGCCCAGCAGCTGGTGGCGGGGGCGCACGAGCAGGCCAAGCAGGCGATCACCGAGCTGCGCGATCTCGCGCGGGGCATCCACCCCGTGGTGCTCACCGACCGGGGCCTGCCCGCCGCGCTCGCGACGCTGGCCGGCCACAGCCACGTCCCCGTGGAGCTGGACGTCCGGACGGGGGAGCGGCCCGCCGCCGCCGTCGAGGCCGCCGCCTACTTCGTGGTGGCCGAGGCGCTCACCAACGCCAACAAGCACAGCGGCGCCACCAGGGCCACGGTGCGGGTGCTCCGCGACGGCCCCCTGCTGCGGGTGAGCGTCGCCGACGACGGCGCCGGCGGCGCCGACCGCGATGGCACCGGCCTGCGCGGGCTGCGGCGGCGGGTGGAGGCGCTCGACGGGGTGATGACCGTCGCAAGCCCGCCGGGCGGCGGTACGGTGGTCGACGTGGAGCTGCCATGCGGGTCGTGATCGCCGAGGACCTGGCGCTGCTGCGCGACGGCCTCACCCGCCTGCTGCGCGACCACGGCATGGACGTCGTGGCCGCGGTGGAGGACGGCGACGCCCTGGTCCGCGCGGTGGAGGCCGAGCGGCCGGACGTGGCGGTCACCGACGTCCGCCTGCCGCCGGACTTCACCGACGAGGGCCTGCGCGCCGCCATCGAGGCGCGCCGCCGCGTGCCCGGCACGCCGGTGCTGGTGATCTCCCAGTACGTCGAGCAGACCTATGCGGTCGAGCTGCTCGCCGACGGTGGGGCGGGGGTGGGCTACCTGCTGAAGGACCGGGTCGCCGACCCCGCCGAGTTCGTCGACGCCGTCCGCCGCGTCGCCGGCGGCGGCACCGCGATGGACCCGGAAGTGGTGGCCCAGCTCGTCGCCCGCCGCGGGCCGGCGTCGCCGCTCGCCGGCCTGACCCCGCGGGAGCGGGAGGTGCTCGGCCTCATGGCGGAGGGGCGCTCCAACAGCGCCATCGCGTCGACCCTCGTCGTGACCGACGGGGCCGTCGAGAAGCACATCTCCAACATCTTCGGAAAGCTGGGGCTGGCCCAGGCCGACGGCGGCCATCGCCGCGTCCTGGCCGTTCTGACCTACCTGGGGAGCCCGTCGCCGTAGGGGGCGCCCGCGGGCGCCCCCCGCGGGAGCGGGGTCAGGGCTGGATGGTGTGAAGCGAGCCCACGCCGTCCGTGACGTAGACCAGCCCGCCGCCGACGGCGACGCACTGCACACCGCCGGGGGTCCCGCCGACCGGCAGGGTGCCCGAGGAGACCGTCTTCAGGTCGGTCTGGTCCAGGCGGAAGAGCGTAGCCGGCGTGTTCGACAGGGCGTCCGCCCGCTGCGCCACCCACACCGCGCCGGCGCCCGCCGCCGTGCACGAGATCCCGATGTCCAGGTCCCCGTTCACGGCGCCCGGCACCAGCCCGGTGGTGGGCGACACCTTGGCGACGCCGCCCTCGTCGTTCGGCGTGGCCGTGGACAGCCAGAGGGCGTTGAGACCGGAGGTGAGCCACACCGACTGGGCGATCCCGCCGGTGAACCCGCTGACCTTGAGCGTCGCCTGGACCGCCAGGCTCGACGGGTTGCGCTTCTGGATCGACGCCTGGTTGGGCGTGACCATCCAGAGCGCGCTGCTCGCGGCGGTGAAGGCCGCCGGGATCGGCCAGGTCTTGATGACGACCTTTCCGCTGTCCGGGTCGATCCGGGCCAGCTTCTGCCACGTCGTCACGCCCGCGGCCCACACGTACCCGGAGCCGATGCCGAGCGTGTTGGCGCCGTTGATGTTCGTGGCGCTCCCCTGATCGACCGTGGAGCCCAGGTTGACGGTGATCGGGGAGCCCACCGGGTCGCCGTCGGGCGTCAGCGGGAAGATCTTGGCCTGCGTCTTCGTGGACGTGAGGACCCACACCTTGTTGTAGCCCGCCCGGATGTCGCGCGGGTTGGGCCCCAGCTTCACCGTCTTCACGGCGTGGGTCGTCGCGTCGACCCGGCTCACGCTGCCGTCGCCGTTGAGGGTCCAGGCGGCGCCGTAGCCGTAGGTCAGCCGGCCGGGCTTCGACCCGACCTTCGTCGTCGCGACCACGTCGAACGCCGGTGGCGCCTGGTCCGCCTGCGCCCCCGGGGCCGTCCCGGCCGACGCCCCCGCCGCACCCAGCGCCGCCAGGGCGCCCAGCGCCACCCCGGCGGCGGCCGTCCACACTGATCGCATCGTCCCTCCCGTGCGCATTCCGGAAGGTGCGACGCTCATACGGGCGGGCGCGTCCGCGCAAGACCCAGAACCGCCGGAATCGCCGGTCAGCGGCTCCGGAGGGCCGGCACGGTCATGGGACGCCGGGTGACGCGGCGGGCGCCGCCACCGCCCCGGCGGCGGCGTGCTGCGCCACCTCCGCCTCCACCCGCTCCCGCCCGATCATGTAGCTCAGCGCCGCGTACA
Organism: Miltoncostaeaceae bacterium; assembly: GCA_036826475.1. Classification (GTDB taxonomy): domain Bacteria; phylum Actinomycetota; class Thermoleophilia; order Miltoncostaeales; family Miltoncostaeaceae; genus Miltoncostaea. The sequence continues at coordinate 22,179 of DAISWG010000005.1, forward strand.
GCAGCAGGTCGATCGCCAGGCTGCCGAGCGCGGCGAACTGCGCGTAGTAGAAGGCGAAGACCTCGTACACGAAGATCGAGATGAGCACGGCGCGCATGAACCACCGGTAGCCGCTGACCCGCGACCGCCGGCGCAGCCGCCAGGCGCCCACCACCACGCAGACGCCGCTCGCGATCGCCGCGATGAGCTGCACGACGTGGGCGATGTCGGCGTTGCCGGTGTCGCGGTCCAGCCCGGTCGTGTCGGTCTGCACCCGGATCGTGAGCGGCACCTTGGTCAGGAAGTAGGCGGCCGCCACCACCACGACCGCGGTCTCGAAGTGGCGCCGCGCCGCCAGCGCCCGGTAGTGGCCGGCGAGCCACGCCCGCGCCACGAAGTAGGGCGACGGGCGGTGCCGGCCGCGTCCCACCGGGAGGCCGTCGACGTGCTCGCGCAGCACCGCCACGAGTGGGTCGCCCGGGTCGGCGCGGTCCAGCAGGGCGCCGACGCGGTCACGGGTCTCGACGTCCATGCCGCCGCTGGCGTCGGAGCGCAGCAGCGACAGGGCGTTGGCCAGGGCGTCCTGCGGCGTCATCTCCGACTCCCACCGGCGGACGCGGGCGAGCGCGACGAACAGGACCATGAACACCGCGTACATCACGGCGACGGCGGGCTCGAAGAAGTAGTTCACGTCGCTCGAGATGAACTTGCCGACCTCGTCGATGAAGAACCCGAAGCCGACGCCGCCCGCGAACGCCGCGAGCCACGGCGCCGCCGGGTTCATCACGCTGAACAGCACCAGCAGCGCCAGGAACATGATGAGCCCGCCGTACAGGACGTGGGCGATGTGCAGGCCCCCGCCGCCCAGCTGCGGGTAGCCGCTCAGCTGGAGGATCAGGCGGATGATCAGCACGGTCGCGACGGCGGAGACCAGGCTGAGTTCGATCAGCCCCGCCGCGTTCGTGTTTCGCAGGACTGGGAGGCCGCCCACGGGGGATGCCCCTAGACGGCGGGACCCGGCGGGCGCTACGCGCCAAGCTGCGCCACCCGCCGGGCCCAGGCCGTGGCCGACGGCCAGTAGGTGGGGAGCCAGCTGATCGACACCCCGCCTCGCGAGCCGGAGGAGTGGATCATCCACCCGCCGCCGAGGGCGATGCCGGTGTGCGAGATCGACCCGCGCGGGCTGGTGGGGCCCTTCGGCCCGAAGAACACCAGGTCGCCGGGCAGCGCCGCGTCGGCGGCCTCGCGCTCGGCGGGGCGCTCCCACGCCATCGCGTCGGCGGTCCGGCCCAGCAGGCCGCTGCCGAGGCTCATCTGGCTGGGGCCGGCGCTGCCCTTGAACGCCCACCACACCAGGCCCGAGCAGTCGAAGCCGCCGTGCGCCTGGACGCCCCACGGGGAGCGGACGCCGGGCCAGTCGCCGGCCCACACGTAGGGCTGGCCGACCTGCGACACCGCCGCCTGCACCACGGCGAGGCGCTGCGCGCTCATGGCGGGCAGGCGGATGTCGCGGTAGCGGGCGAGGCCCGCCCTCTGCCACGAGGAGACCCCGCGCGCGCGGTCCGCCATGTACGCCAGGTCGGCCAGCCGCAGGGGCTGCCCCTTGGCGCGCTCGCGGCCGTCCTGGGACGCCGGCTGGTTGTAGACCAGGCCCAGCTCGCGGGCGAGCACCTCGCTGCCGGCGAAGCGCGGCATCCGCAGCACGCCCCCGCCGTCGACGGCGATGCGGGCGATGCCGCGCCGCTCGGCCTCCAGGCCCAGGGCCCGCACCACCAGCAGGTGGCTCTGCCACGCCGTCGCGGGGGCGGCGGGGTTCGCGCTCGCCGGGCGGGTGCCGGTGATCGCGCCGAGCGCCCGGTCCAGGTCGCCGCGGGGGGCGTCCCGCGACAGGTCGTCGCCCGCCAGCTCCGGCCATGCGCCGGCCGCGGCGAGCCGCTTCGCCGCCGGGGCGGCCCAGGCGGCCTGGGACGCGGGGGTCGCCGGCGTGGCGGGTGTCGCTGGCACGGA
>DAISWG010000005.1:24174-84476 GCA_036826475.1 Miltoncostaeaceae bacterium
GACGTCGACGCGCTCACCGCTGAGCTCACCTCCGCCGGGGTCGCCGGCGTGACCGGAACCGCCGGCGGAGGGGCCGGTACGGTGGCCGCCGGGGCGGGCGGCTGCGACGCCGCCGCCGCCGCGCCGGCGCCCCACAGGAGGCCGAGCGCGGCGGCGATGGGCAGGAGGAGACGTCGCGTCACCCTGTCCCTGTCGGCGGGTGGGGCGCCGGTCTTCACCATCCCGGTCGCCACCGGACCGTCCTGTGCCACTCTCTGCACGGAGCGTTTCACGAGGGAGGGATGGGGATGGCCGACGACCACACGCGCGACGCCGAGTACCGGGAGCGTCTCACGCCCGAGCAGTACGCGGTGACCCGCGAGGGCGCGACGGAGCGCGCGTTCACCGGCCGGTACTGGGACCATCACGCCGACGGCGTCTACACCTGCGTCTGCTGCGGGGAGCCGCTGTTCGACTCGGAGACCAAGTTCGAGTCGGGCACCGGCTGGCCCAGCTTCACCGGCCCGGCGACCGAGTCGGGGGTCGAGGGGCGCACCGACAACAGCCACGGAATGGTGCGCACCGAGGTGGTCTGCCGCAGCTGCGGCGCCCACCTGGGCCACGTGTTCCCCGACGGGCCGGCGCCGTCGGGCCTGCGTTTCTGTATCAACTCGGCGTCCCTCGATTTCGAGGACCGGGAGCAGGGCTAGGGGCGGTGGCCTCCGCGCTGCTCGGCGGGCTCGTCGCGCTGGTGGTGGCCGGCGCCCCCGCGCCGCCGCCCGCCGCGGCGCCGGCGCCCACGGCGGCGGCGCTCACCCCCGCGCAGCTCGCCGGGCAGCGGATGGTCTACGGCTTCCCCGGCACCGTCCCGCCGCCCGACCTGGTGCGGCGCATCCGCCGGGGCGAGGCGGGGGCGGTGATCCTGCTGGCCCCCAACGTGCCGTCTCCGGCCGCGGCGCGGGCGCTGACCCGGCGCCTGCAGGCCATCCCGCGGCCCGCCGCGGTGGACGTGCCGCTGCTGGTGATGATCGACCAGGAGGGCGGGCTGGTGCGGCGCCTGGACGGCCCCCCGTCGCGCAGCGCCGCCGAGATGGGCCGGGACGGGCCCCGCGCGGCGCGCGCCGCGGGCCGGGCCACGGGGCGGCTGCTCGCCGGGGCGGGCGTGAACGTCGACCTGGCGCCCGTCGCCGACGTCGCGCGCCCCGGCTCGTTCCTGGAGGCCACCGGCCGCACCTTCGGCCGCTCCCCCGGCCGGGTCGCCGGTGCCGCCGTGGCGTTCTCGGCGGGCCTGCGCGACGCGGGGGTGATCCCGGCGGCCAAGCACTTCCCGGGCCTCGGCTCCGCGACCCGCTCCACCGACGAGGCGCCCGCGCGGCTGGCGGTGGGCGCGGACGAGCTGCGGCGGGTCGACCTGCCGCCGTTCCGGGCGCTCGTGGCCCACGGGGTGCCCCTGGTGATGCTCGGCACCGCCACCTACCCGTCCCTCGACCCGGCCCGGCCGGCGGCCCTGTCGCGCCGGGTCGCGACGGACCTGCTGCGCGGGGACCTCGGCTTCCGGGGCGTCACGGTCACCGACGCGCTCGACACCCCGGCCCTGGCCCCGAGCGGCGGCGCCGGGGCGGTGGCCGTGCGGGCGGCCGGCGCCGGCAGCGACATGCTGCTGCACACCGGCTACGAGGCCGGCACGGCGTCGGCGGCGGCGCTGGCCCGGGCCGTGCGCACCGGCGCGGTCCCGCGCGCCGAGGCCGAGGCGGCGGTCGACCGGATCCTGGCGCTCCGATCAGACGTGGGAGCCTGATTCCGCCGTATCTCGCGGCGCGGATGAACGAGATCGCATGCGCGACGCGCGATCCGGGCGCCGCGAAGGGCGCTGCCCTGCGCCGGACGCCCCGATCCCGCCTCCCGCGGGCGCTCTCGTCCCCCGCATCCACGATCTCCGCCGGCCTCAGGCTCCTATAGTCCGGCGGGTGGCGCACCACGACCACGGCCTGAGCTTCGACGAGGCGCGCACGGCGATGCGCGCGCGGGCGGTCGATCCGCCGAACGAGCCGGTCGCGCTCGACGCGCTGGCGGGGCGGGTGCTTGCCGAGCACGTGCGGGCGCGCACCGACCATCCGGCCTTCACCAACTCGGCGATGGACGGCTTCGCGGTGCGGGCCGCCGACGTCGCCGGCGGGGCGAGGGTGCGGCTGGTGGGCGAGAGCCGGGCCGGGTTCCCGTTCGACGGCGCGCTGGGGCCGGGCGAGGCGGTGCGCATCTCGACGGGGGCCGAGGTGCCGGAGGGCGCCGACGCGATCCTGCGCAAGGAGGACGCCGACGACCGCGGCGACGCCGTCGCCGCCACCGTGCCGCCCCCGGCGGGCATGTCGCTGCGCCGCCGCGGCGAGGACATCCGCGAGGGGCAGGTGCTGCTGCCCGCCGGCCACCGGTTGGCGCCCCACGAGGTGGGGGTCGTCGCGGCCGCCGGCCACGCGGTGGTGTCATGCGTGCGGCGCCCGCGGGTGGTGGTGCTCGGCAGCGGCGACGAGCTGGTGCAGCCGGGGGGACGGCCCGGGCCAGGCCAGGTGTTCGACTCCAACCGCCACGGGATCGCCGCCCAGGCGCGCGCGGCGGGGGCCGAGGTGGTGCGGCTTGTGCTGGTGCCCGACGACCGCGCCGCCACCCAGGCGGCGCTGGCCGAGGCCCTCGACGGGGACCGCCCCGACGTGCTCGTGACCATCGGCGGCGTCTCCGTGGGTCGCCACGACCACCTGCGGCCCGCCCTCGAGGCCTGCGGGGTCGCCCAGGTCTTCTTCGGCGCGGCGATCCGACCCGGCCACCCGCTGTGGCTGGGCGAGCGCGGCGACCAGCGCGTGCTGGGGCTCCCGGGCAACCCGGTGTCGTCGGCCGTGTGCTTCCACGCCTTCGGCCGCGAGCTGCTGGGGCTGACCGACGACTGGGACGTGCGGATGCCGCTCGCGTCGGCCCACGCCAAGGACACGCCCCGCACCGAGATCATCCGCTGCCGCGAGATGGACGGCGCCCTGCATCCGCTGCCGCGACAGGGCTCGCACGCGATCACCTCGCTCGCCTCCGCCTCCCACCTGGCGGTGATCCCCGCCGAGAACCTGGAGACCCCGGCCGGGGCGCTTCTCAGGACCTCCCGCCTGGTCTGAGGTCCCGCTCGCGGGGCAGGCGCCGTTCCTGGTCCGCAGGGCGTGGGTGCAATTGGGGGCCGCAGGGTCTCAACTGGCGCGCCGGGCAACCCTTCATTGAAGGGGGCTCGGGCGGGGTCGCGGTCTCGTCGTCTGCGGAGGGCCGCCATGCGGAAGGCCCTGCCAGGCCCCGTGCGCAATTGCGACCGCGGAGCCTCGGTTGGCTCGCGACACCAGGAGTGGCGCCGGACGAAACCGCCGCCGCCGGCCCATCCCCCGGGGCGCCGCGGGGATGGCCCGCCGGGAGGGGCTCAGACGGCGACCGGGGAGGAGCCGACCGCCTCGATCACCTCGGCGAGCACGGCCTCCGCGCGGTCGTGCGGCACCTGGCAGGTGCCGGCGGCGCGGTGGCCGCCGCCGCCGTGGCGGAGCATCTCGGCGCCGATGTCGGCCGACGAGCTGCGGTCGATGATCGACCGGCCGACGGCGAGGACCGTGTTGCGGCCCTCCTTGCCCGGGATCACGTGCACCGAGACGCGGGCCTCGGGGTACAGCGCGTAGACCATGAAGCGGTTGCCGGCGTGGATCACGTCCTCGCCGCGCAGGTCCACCACCACCACGTCGCCGTGCAGGGTCGACACGCGCCGCAGCTGCGCGACGAACAGGTCGCGCTGCTCGCGGTACAGCACCACGCGCTCCGCCACGTCCGGCAGCGCCAGGATCTCCTCCACCGACTCGTGCCGGATGCACGCCTCGATGAGGTCCATCATCAGCTCGTAGTTGGAGATCCGGAAGTCGCGGAAGCGGCCCAGGCCGGTGCGGCTGTCCATGATGAAGTTGAGCAGCGTCCAGCCCTGCGGGTCCAGGATGTCGTTGGGCGCGTAGGCCGCCGAGTCGGCCTGGTCGACGGCCACCAGAAGCTCCTCCGACACCTGCGGGAACCGCTCCGCCCCGCCGAAGTGGTCGTAGACGACGCGGGCGGCCGACGGCGCATCCGGGTCGATCACGTGGTTCGCCGCGCCCGCGCCCACCCGGATGCCCTCCGAGTGGTGGTGGTCGAAGACCATCGCGGCGCCCGCCGCGTAGGGCAGGTTGGTCAGGATGTCGCGCCCGGTGATCTCGACGACCCCGTCCTGCACGTCCTTCGGGTGGACGAACGCGATGTCGTCGATCAGGTCGAGATGACGCAGGAGGACGGCGCACACCAGGCCGTCGAAGTCGCTGCGGGTGACCAGGCGGTGCATCACGGCGGGGTTCCTCCTCGGGGCGGCCGCCGGCCCCTCCGGCGATCCGGTCTGTCATCGGCCGCCGGCGGCCCGGCATGAGGGGCCGGGCGCGCCCCGTATTACGCTTTCCGCGTCCGCGCGGGCCCGGTATGGGCGGGGTGGGGCCGCCGGGGCGGACCTCGAGGCCCCCCGCACCGTCGAGGTCGAGCCGGTCGAGCCGGTCGGCGAGCGCCCACAGGTCCAGGGTCCCCGTCCCGGGGGCGCCGCGGCCGGGGTGGTCGGCGAACTGCACGTGGCCGACGAGCGGCGCCACGCGGGCCACCTCCTCCAGCGGGTCGAGTCCGGCCATCGCGGCGTGGTACGCGTCGAACAGCACCCGCACGCCCGGATGGGCGACGCGCTCCACGAACGCCGCCGCGGCGGCCGGCGTCGGCAGCAGCGGCCGGTCGACCTCGACGGCGTTCAGGTGCTCCACCACGATCGTCACGCCGTGCGCGGCGACCGCGTCGGCCGCCGCGCGGACGGCCGCCGCCGCGGTCGCGAGCTGGTCGTCCTCGGGCCGGTCGGCCGTGAACCGGCCCGCCAGCAGGTTCACGCGGTCGCCGCCCGCGGCGGCCACCACCCCGGCGGCGGCGACGGCCGACGCGACCACGTCGCCCGCGCGCTCCGGGATGTTGCAGAAGCCCCGCTCGCCCGCCCCGAGGTCGCCGCCGTCGGCGTTCACCATCACGGCGCGCACCCCCGCCTCGCGCACCGCCGCCGGCCAGCGTCCCGGCTCGGGCGCGGGGGGCCACCAGGCCTCCACCACGGCGAACCCGGCGTCGCGGGCGGCCGCCGGCCGGTCGAGCGGGTCGCGCTCCTGGAAGAGCGTGCCCAGGTGCGCCGAGAGGACGATCACGCGCCCAGCGCGCGGCGCCGCTCGGCGATCTCCCGCCCCGCCGCCAGGGCGTCGGCGCGCAGGCGCGCCACCTCGTCGCCGGCGCCGGCGGTCCACGGCGCCAGCGGCGTGCCGGAGGCGGCGGCGTCCTCCAGCACGGCGGGGACGTCATGGGTGTCGGCGAGGTGGGGGAACAGGCCGCGCGACACGGTCGCGAACGTCCGCAGGCCGCCCAGGTCGGCGGTCGCCAGGGGCCCGGCGGCCATCCAGCGCGGCGCCAGGCCGTCGGACATCGCCGCGTCGATGGCGGCGGCGTCGGCCACCCCCGCCTCCAGCATGTGCAGGCACTCGCGCAGCACGGCGAACTGGATCCGGTTCCAGATGAAGCCGGGGACGTCCGCCGACACCAGTGGGGCCTTCCCCATCCGGGCGGCGACGTCGCGCAGGGCCGCCATCGTCGCGTCGTCGGTCGCGGGGCCGGCGACCACCTCGACCACCCGGGTCAGGTGCGCCGGCTTCAGGAAGTGGAGGCCCGCGAGCCGCTGGGGGCGGGCCATCGCCTCGGCCAGGTCGGCGATCCGCAGGCTGGAGGTGTTGGACGCCACCACCGCATCGCCGGCCAGCCAGGGCTCCACACGCCGCAGCAGGTCGCGCTTGGCCCCCAGGTCCTCGGCGATCGTCTCCACCACCAGGCCGGCCCCGGCGAACGCGCCGGCCTCGATTCCGGCCGCCCCGATCGCGGCGGCGTCGCCGCCGAGCGCGGCCGCCCGGGCGGCCGCCTCCCGGGCCCTCGCCCCGGACCGTCCCGCCAGCGTCACCCGGTGCCCGGCGGCGGCGAGCGCCACCGCGATCTCCGGCCCCATCGCGCCCGTCCCGATCACCACCGCGGTCATGCGCTGTTGTCTACCACCCCGGACCCCCGCGGCGGAGGGAAGACCCCGGGCGGGACGAACTTGCGTTGCATGTCCAGGCGCGACGCCGGGGACGTTCCCCTGACCGAGGCCCAGCGCGCCGCCCGCGCGCGCTGGCAGGCGCGGTGGAACCTGCCGATCATCGTTGCGGCGTTCCTGCCGTTCTTCGTGACGTCGCCGGACACCCCGGTGGCGACGCTGATCGTCGGGATCGGCTCGTGGGTGGTCTTCATCGTCGACCTGGTCGTGCAGCGCCGGATCGACCCGCACTACCTGCGCCGGCGCAACGGCAGGATCGATCTCGCGATCGTCCTCCTGACGTTCCCCTACTACCTGCTCCCGGGCGTGACGAACGGCGCGGCCCTGCTCATGCTCGCCCGCCTCGGGCGCGTCGTGCGCGTGATCATCGCGACGAAGGGCCTCCGGCGCTTCGCCCAGCGGCTCGGCAAGGTCACGGTGGTCGCCGCCGTCGTGGTCACGCTGGCCTCCCTCGCGGCCTACCAGGCGGAGAATCCCGCCAACCAGGAGTTCGCCACCGTCGGCGACGCGTTCTGGTGGGGGGTGGTCACGCTGACCACCGTCGGGTACGGCGACATCGTCCCGGAGACGACCGCGGGCCGGTTCGCCGGGATCGCGATCATGTTCACGGGCATCGCGGTGCTCGGCGTGCTCGCCGGATCCCTGGCGAACCTGTTCCGCCTGGACCGCCCCAGCGAGGAGGAGGAGGCCGCGGAGGCCGGGCCGCCGGGGGTGACGCGCCCGGTGCACGAGGAGCTGGCCGAGCTGGGGCGGGACCTCCAGACCATGCAGGCGCGCCTGGCCGTGCTGGCGGGACGGGTCCGCGACGACGTCCCCGGGCCGGCCGACACCCCTCCCTGACCGCCGGGCGCCGGGGGTGACATACAGTCGCCCGATGCCGCCGCGCCGACTCGCGTACATGCCCGGGATCGACGGGCTGCGGGCGTTCGCGGTGGGCGCCGTGCTGATCTACCACCTGGGTGCGCCGTGGCTGCCCGGTGGCTACCTCGGCGTGGACATGTTCCTGGTGATCAGCGGCTTCCTGATCACCTCGCTGCTGCTGTCGGAGCACGACGCGACCGGCCGGATCGACCTCCGCCGCTTCTGGATCCGCCGCGCCCGGCGCCTGCTGCCGGCGGTGCTGGTGATGATCGGCGTGGTGCTGGCGGCGATGCTGGTGCTGCACGCCGGCGAGGTGAGCCGGCTGCGGGGGCAGGTGGTCGCGGCGCTCTTCTACGTCGTGAACTGGCAGTTCATCTACGCCGACGTGCCGTACTTCGACCAGTTCGGGCGGCCGTCGGTGTTCCTGCACCTGTGGTCGCTGGCGATCGAGGAGCAGTTCTACCTGGTGTGGCCGCCGATCATGGCGGTGGGGATCATCGCGCTGCGGCGTCGGGCGCTGCTGGCCCTGGTGCTGGCCCTGGCCGCGGGCTCGACCCTGCTCGCGTGGGTGATGTGGAAGCCGTTCACCGACCCGTCGCGCATCTACTACGGCACCGACACCCGGGCGGTGGCGCTGCTGGTGGGGGTGGCGCTGGCGCTGATCCCGTGGGCGCTGCGCGACCGCTCGCGGTGGTCGCCGGCGGCGCGCCGGGCGCTGGAGATGGTGGGCTGGGCCTGCGCCGCCGGGCTGCTCGCCGCCATGTGCACCCTGGGCGACCTGGACGAGCACCTGTACCGCGGGGGCTTCCTGGTGGTGGCGCTGCTCACCGCCGGGGTGGTGGCGGTGCTGGCCGACTCGGCGGCGCCGATGGCGCGGGCCGCGGCGTGGGCGCCGCTGGTGTGGATCGGCCTGCGCAGCTACAGCATCTACCTGTGGCACTGGCCGGTGATCATGCTGACGCGGCCCGACGTGGACGTGCCCCTCGACGGCGTGCCCCTGGTGGTCCTGCGGCTCGCCCTGACGATGGCGGCGGCGATGGCGTCGTACCGGTTCGTCGAGGTGCCGTTCCGGCGTCACGGGATCGCGGGGGTGCGCGAGCGGCTACGGGGGGCGGCCCGGCCGGTGCGGCTGGCGGCGGCGTCGTCGGCGGCGCTGGCGGTGGTGGGCCTGGCCGTCGCGGTGGCGGTGGTGCTCGCCAGCACCACCCGCGTCCCCGGCATCGACATCGCCTCGGCCGGCGAGCCGCCGGCCGCCGCGGGCGGCGCGGCGGCCACGAAGGGCCCGGCGCTGGTGTTCGTGGGCGACTCGGTGCTGCTCGGCGCGTCGCGCGCCGTGGAGCAAGCGTTCGGGCCGCGCGCCGTCGTCGACGCCGCGGTGGGCCGCAGGTTCCCGGAGGGCGCCCGGATACTGGAGGCCCGCCTCGCGACGCTTCCGCCGGATGCGATCCCGGTGATCCACCTGGGCAACAACGACTTCATCGACCCGGCGGATCTCGACGCCCTGCTGGCGCGGCTCGCGGGGCGGCCGCGGGTGGTGCTGGTGACGGTGCGGGTGCCGCTGCCGTGGCAGGACTCGGTGAACCGGGCGATCCGCTCCGCCCCCGCACGGCACCCGAACGTGCAGGTCGTCGACTGGTACGCGGCGTCCGGCGGCCCCGGCCTGCTGGTCGACGGCGCCCACATGAACCAGAGGGGGATGCGCGTGTACCGGCGCATCCTCGAAGATGCCCTGGGCCCCGGCGGGCCCGACCCGGCGACCACGACAGGAGGCGCGTGATGAGGCTCGGCACGAAGCGGAGGGGGACCCGGAGGCGGCGGCCGGTCGCGGCGGCGTGCGCGGCGTCGCTCGCGGCGCTCGTCGCGACCCCCGCGCTGGCGCAGGCGGCCATTGCGCCGGGCAAGGGCGTGGCCGGCGTCTTCGTGGGCGACGGCACCGCCCAGGTCAAGAAGGTGCTGGGCCCGCCGGAGGCCGGCAGCAACGTCCTGAACTACCGCTACGTGAAGAGCCGCGGCATCGGCATCTACTTCATCGCCGGCAAGGCCTTCGAGATCGCCGTCGTGCGCGGGACGCAGGCCACCGCGTCGGGCGTGAGGATCGGGTCGAGCCGGGCGAAGCTCACGTCGGCGTACCCGCGGGCCACGTGCCGCGCGGGCGCCATCTCGGGTACCACCGAATGCCGCCTGTCCTCCAGGTTCCGCAAGCGGGCGACCGAGACCCTGTTCACGCTCACGCGCGACAAGGTCACCCGGATCGCGGTGCACTTCGTCTAGGAGGACCACCCTCCGGGGGCTGATCGTCGCCGTCGCCGTCGCGCTCGCGGCGGCGTGGGCGGCGCCCGCCCCCGCCGAGGCCGCGCCGCCGCAGGTCACGGTGCTCGGCGACTCCGTGCAGGCGTCGTTCGGGTTCGCGCCCCAGGCGGTGCGGTACCTGGGCCGCGGGCTGCGCCTGCGCGTGGTGGCCGACGTGTGCCGCCGGCTCGCGTACCCCGGGTGCCTCGGCGGGTCGCCGCCGTCGGCGCTCGACGTGGCGCGCTCCCTTGGCTCCGGGCTGGGCGACGCCGTGATCATCAACGTGGGCTACAACGACGAGGCCCGCGTCTACGACGTCCCCGCGATGACGTCGGCGCTGCGGCAGGCGGGCGTGCGCGCCGTGGTGTGGGTGACCCTCCGCGAGCAGCGCTCGTACTACCGCGCGATCAACGACCGCATCCGGGCGGCCGCCCGCGGCGGCGGGTCGGGTGGGATGGCGGTGCGGGTGGCCGACTGGAACGCTTACAGCGCCGGGCGGCCGTGGTTCGCGGGCGACGGCCTGCACCTGAGCGCGACGGGCGCCCTGGGCCTGGCGTCGCTGCTGCGCGAGCAGCTCCTGGGGGCGATGGGCGAGGCCGGGGTCTCGCTGCCGGGGCGGCCGGCCGCGTCCGTGGTGCCGCTGGGGGCGCCGGCGACGGGGATCGCCGGCGACGCCGGCGTGCTGTGGGTGCAGGGCGCCGGCGGCGGCCTGTCGGGCATCGACCCCGCGAGCGGGCAGCGCCTGCCCGGGTCGGGCGACCTGGCGCCGGGCGAGGACCTCATCAGCGACGGCCGCGTGGCCTGGCTGCGGGACGGCGCCGGCACGCTGACGCGCCCTGCCCCCGGCGCGGACGGCCTGCGCGGCGCCCGCCTGGGCGGCGTCGGGGCGAGCCCGGCGCGCGCGGGGACAGTCCTGTGGAGCCTGGTGCCGTGCGCCGCCGGGCCCGCCTGCGCCGACGGGCAGGCGCTGCGCGGCATCCCCCGCGTGGGGCCGCCCCGCGACGTGACGCTCCAGCCGGGGCGGGTGCGGGCCCTCGCGGCCGACGGCCGCGCGCTCTGGCTGCTGGTGGACGACGACGGCACGGTGCGGATGGAGCGCCGCGACCCGGCGACGGGCGCGCTGGTGCGCCGCACCCGGTCGGCGCCCGCCGTCGCGACCGCGGCGCTGGCCGTGGGCCGCGGCGTCGCGTGGCTGCTGCCCCGGGGCGGGCGGCTGCTGCGGGTGGGTCTCGCCGGGCCGCCTCGGGAGGTGCGGACCGGGCTGCGCGCGATCGTGGCGGGCGACGGCGAGCTGTGGGCCGTCGCGTCGGACGGGCGCACCGTGCTGCGCCTGGACCCCGCCGGCCGCGTACGCGCGCGGGCGACGTCGCCGGTCCGCCTGTCGGGCCACATGGCCCTGACCGGCGGGCAGGCGTGGGTGCTCGCGGAGTCGGGCCGGCAGGTGGTCCGGGTCCCGCGGCCCTAGCGCGGGCCCCCGCCCTCATCCATCCGCATCCCCCCGCCGATGGGGTTCTGTCCGGACGGAGTCGCTGAACCAGGACACGGATTGGTCCCCATCACCCCGAGCTCCGACACGATCGTCCGCGAGGCCGCCGCCATGATCGGCGCGTCGCTGGACACGGGGACCACGCTCCGGGCCATCGCCGACGCGGCGGGCCGGGCGCTGGGGGCCGACCGGGCGAGCGCATACGAGTACGACCCCGTCGCCGGGGTGGTGGTCGACGTCCACACCACCGAGGCCGACCCGCGGGTGCGGCGGGCGCTGGAGTGGGCGCGGGGGAGGGGGCCCGACGACCTGCCGCTGTGGCGGATGGTGCTCCAGGACGACCCGATCGTGACGGTTGAGGACGTCTCGCGGTGGCCCGGCCTGCCCGCCGCCGTCGCCGCCCGGCTGGGGAGCGGGGCGATCGTGGGCATGCGGCTCGAGCGGCCGCCCCTGACCCCGGACGGGCCGCCCGGACTCCTGGGCGCGCTGTTCTGCAGCTTCGCCGGCCCCCGCCGGTTCAGCGCCGAGGAGCGCTCGGTCGCGCGCGGCCTGGCGAACATCGCGACCCTGGCGCTCGCGAACGCCCGCACCCACGCGGAGGCCCTCGCCAGCCTCGCCCACGCCGAGCGCCTCGCCGACGAGGACGCGCTGACCGGCCTGCCCAACCGGCGCGTCCTCGAGCGCCGCATCGACGCCCTCGACGCCGCCGGCGCCGCCGCCCGCTTCGCGGTCCTCATCCTCGACCTGGACGGCTTCAAGGTGGTGAACGCCGCCCACGGGCGCGAGGGCGGCGACGCGTGCCTGCGCGCGGTGGCGCGGACGGTCGAGGCGGCCCTGCGCCCCGGCGACCTGGCGTCGCGGATCGGCGGCGAGGAGTTCGTGGTGCTGCTGCCGGGGACGGGCCCCAAGGGGGCGTGGCTCATGGCCGAGCGCCTGCGGGCCCGGATCGCCGACATCCCCATGCCGGGGTGCGCGCCCCTCACCGCGAGCGTCGGCATCGCCGCGTTCCCGGAGCACGGGCGGTCGGTGGGCGACGCCGTCCACGCCGCCGACGCCGCCATGTACGAGGCGAAGACCTCGGGCCGCGACCGCTGCGTCGTGTTCGACCCGCGCACGGTGCCGGAGCAGGCGGATGGCGGCGGGCGCACCCGGGGCGGCCACGAGGCGTACGTGGCGTCGGTGCTGGCGCTGGCGGCGGCCGTCGACGCCCGCGACCCGCACACCCGCGCGCACTCCGACCGCGTCGGCGCCTTCGCCGCGGCGATCGCGGCGCGGATCGGCATGGACGGCGACCGGGTGGAGGAGGTCCGGATCGCGGGGATGCTCCACGACGTCGGCAAGGTCGGCATCTCCGACGCCGTCCTCTTCAAGAACGGGGCGCTCACCGCCGCGGAGTGGGCGGAGATGCGGCGCCACCCGGAGATCGGCGCCAACCTGCTGGTCCATCCGGAGCTGGCGGACGTGCGCAGCTGGGTGCTGCACCACCACGAGCGTCCCGACGGCCGCGGCTACCCGCACGGCCTGGCCGGCGACGCGATCCCCCTGGAGGCGCTGATCCTGGGGATCGCCGACGCCTACGAGGCGATGACCGCCGACCGCCCGTACCGCGCCGGGATGGCGGAGGGCGACGCCCGCGCCGAGCTGATCGCGGGGCGGGGCGCGCAGTTCGACGCGGATCTGGTTGACGCGTTCCTCGCGGTGCTCGACTCGCCCGCCGCGTTCGACCTGCCGCTCGTGGCCATCGGCCGGGGCTGACCCCGGCCTCCTGGGCCCGCCCGGCGGGGGGCGTGGCAGGCTTGCCTCCGATGCCGCCGCTCACCTCCATCCGCCGCCTCGCCGTGGCCGGCCTGGCGGCGACGCTCGTCGCGGTCCCCGTCGCGACGGCCGGCACCCCGACGCCGCCGAAGGGCGTGCGCGACCAGCTCCAGGACCCTGCCTTCGTCCTGTCGATGCCGGCGGACCGGGGCGCCTGGACGCTCTGGTCGGGGACGGTGGAGGGCGACCGCTGGTGGATGCTGAGCCGTCCGCGGGCGCAGCAGATCGGCGGCGCCGCGTGCCCGGCGACGGCCAGGGCCCTGACGGTGTGCTTCAACGGGACGTTCGGCGACGATCGGTTCGTCGTGGTGGGCCGCGTGGCGCCGGGGCTCGCGGTGGCGGCCGCCGACGCGTCGGGCCGGGCGCTCCGCAAGGCCCGCCGGGGCGCCGCCTACCTGGCGGTGGCCCGGGGCGCGCCGCGGACGGTCACCGTCGTCGCACGGGACCGGCGCGGCGACGTCGTGGCGCGACGCGTCCTGGTCGTCGGCCGGCGGGGCTGACCGGGCCCGCCGGGGGCCGTCAGTTCAGCTCGACGTAGTAGGTGTTGGGGTTGCCGCTCCCCAGGTTGTCGACCTGCCCGGTGATCACCCCGGACAGCGACAGGGTGGGGAAGTGGTAGTTGGTGTCGGAGTACTGCCACCAGCCCCAGCGGGCGCCGTCGCTGAACCGGACGAGCTGGAAGCGGTAGGGCGTGCCTGCGGCCTGGTTCGCCTTCACGATCTCGACGGTCGGGTTGCTGAGGGCGAGGCAGTTGATGAACCCGCCGGACGCGTTCACCGCGCAGTTGGTCGACAGCGCGCCGGCCTGCGGCGCGGCCACGGCGAGGCCGGCCGCCGCGGCCAGCGCCGCCAGCCGGCGGGCCCTCAGCATGGGAGGCGCTGGTCGGCGGTGCCCCGGGCGATCTGGCACGCCGGGAGCTGCGGGACGTCGACCCGCGCGCCCTCGGGCAGGGGCCGGCCGGCGGCCTGGGCCTCCCGGAGCCGGCGCATCACCTCGTCGGGGGGCAGGGTGCCGGGCATGTTGATGCTCGGCAGCCCGATGGCGCCGTCGCCCGCCCTCCACCCCCATGGGGCGAGCAGCGAGAGTTGCAGCCCGTCGGCGTCGGTGGCGGGCTCCACGTAGACCACCTCGCGCGGCAGTGGCGGCCCGGCCTCCGCGTCGGCCACCTGCGACGCGCCGGTGCGGGCCGCGACGTACAGGCGGGTGAGCGCGCCGGCGTAGGTGATGCCGGGCGCGAACCGCAGCGACGGCCATGCGGCGGCGGTGCCGATGTCGTTGTTGCCGTCCGGGACGTCGGCCCACGGCGCGCCCCGCAGGTCCAGGCCGACGTCGGTGGGGCCCTGCGCCGCGGCGATCGGTTCGGGGTCGGCCGCGCATCCCGACAGCGCCGTCACGAGCGCGGCGAGCGCGGCGACCACGAGGGCCACGACCAGTGCGCGGGGTCCGGTTCCGCAACGCGTCATCGCCCCTCCTACGCGGGGCGGCGCGATTTCTTCCCGCCGACCGCCTAATCCGTCGCGGGCGGCGCCACCCGGCAGGTGGCGTTGCGCTCGCCGGGCAGCAACACCTGGCAGGGGGCGAGGCCCTGCGCGTCCACCCGGACGTGCGCGGGCAGCGGGCCTCCGTCCGCCCGCAGGCGCGTGAGGGCCTGGCCGAGCTCCCTCGCCTCGGCGGCGGTCGCGTCGGGTGGGAGGCGGACGCTGGGGGCGAGGACGGCGCCGTCCCCGATCCGGTAGCCGAAGGCCGCACGCAGGTCGAGGCGCGGCGCCGTTCCGGCGGCGCCCGGCGCCCAGACGACGCCGGCGGGCAGCGCGGGCCGCAGGTCCGTGCCGCGCGGGAGCTCGCCGCGCTCCACCACCGCGCGCAGCAGCCGGTCGAGCGCGACCGGGTACGTCGTGCCGGGCGGGAACGCCAGCGACGGCGCCGCGGGCGTCTCGGCCAGCGTGGGGCTCCCGCTCGTCTGCGTCAGCCACGGCAGGCGGGCGAGGATCGCCGATTCGGTGATGGCGGCGCGCGCCCCGGGGCCGGCGGGGATGGCGTTGACGTCGTCGTCCCGGGTGGCGATCCAGTAGCCGGCGGCGGAACCGGCGATGCCGACGGCGAGCGCGGCGGTGGCCAGGATCCCGATGCGCCGGCGCCGCCGCCTCCGGGCGCCGGCGCCCGCGCCGCCGGCGCGGACCGTGGCCCGGGCGGCCTGGGCGACGCGGTCCTCGAGGCCGTCCGGCAGGGGGATCTCGTCCATCCGCTCGGCGATCCGGCGCGCGCCGTCGTCGTCAGGCCTCACGGGACACCCCGAGCTGGTCGCGGAGCTGGTCGAGGCCGCGGGAGAGCCGCGAGTGGATGGTGCCGACGCGGACGTCGAGCATCGCGGCCACCTCGTCCGGCGTGTAGCCGAACAGGAGCCGCAGCACCACGACGACGCGGCGGTCCTCGGGGAGCAGGCGCATGGCCTCGACGAGCTCCCGGGACGCGTCGGCGATGGCGTAGGGGTCGCGGTCGCCGTGCTGCTCGTCGTTGAACTCGTATGGCTCGTCGCGGCGGCGGACGGTGTCGAGGGCCGTGTTGGCGACGATGCGGTGCAGCCACGGCGCGAACGGCCGGGAGTCGTCGAAGCGGTCGAGCGCCTTCAGGGTCCGCTCGAACGCGTCCTGCACGACGTCCTCCGCCAGGTGGCGGTCGCCCACGATCAGCAGCGCCGCGCGGTACGCGCGGGGGAGGTACGCCCGCACCAGCTCGTCGGCGGCGTCCTCGGAGCCCGCTCGGATCGCGCGGATCAGCCGGCGGTCCCGCGCACGCGTGTCCGCGCCGCCGTCCGCCCGTCTCCGACCGAAAGTGCCCACGTGTCGGCTGCGCTCCGTCGCGATCTGATCCGGGCCCCCGCCCGCGCGTCGGTCACACCCTCGCGGACGCGGGCCGGGTGGGGCAAGTGGGATGGATGTCCCGGCACCGGGGGCTGCGATCGTCACGCCCTTACGTACCGTCGGGCGGCCGTTTTCTTCCCGTTCCCACACGGACGGCCCGCGACGCACTACCCTGTGGACGTGGGCGTGCTCTTCTTCATCCTCCTCGCGATCGTCGTGTTCGCCATCGTGGGCGGCGCGATCATGGGGATCCTGCTCCACCTGATCTGGTGGGCGATCGTGGGCCTGGTGGTCGGCATCCTCGCCCGCCTGGTCCTCACGAACGCCCGCGGGGTCGGGCCGTTGGAGACGATCCTGTGCGGAATCGGCGGCGCACTGCTGGGCGGCGTCCTCGCCGGCCTGTTCGACGTCGGCTGGTTCATCGAGCTGCTCCTGGCGATCATCGTGGCCGCGGTGCTCATCTACGCCTTCGGCAACACGAAGGGCCGCTCCGGCTCCGGGGTGACGCGGACACGCTGACCCGCGTCCGCCCCGGGCGGACGCGCGATACTCGAACGACGCCGGAGTAGCTCAGCTGGTCAGAGCAGCCGCCTTGTAAGCGGCAGGTCCGGGGTTCGAATCCCCGCTCCGGCTTGCGCGGCAATACGGCTCCGTCCCGACCGGCCGGCCGCCGGCCTCGATGAGGCCGTCGACGTCACTTCGGGCGGAGGTGCTCGATGACGGCGCCGTGTTCCTCGGCGAGCCGCTGGGCGATGAGCGAGCGGTGGCAGGCCTCGGGGTCGCGCTCGACGCAGAGAAGGGCCGGTTTCCCGAGGCCCGACAGCCCCGAGACGATCGGCAGCAGGTCGGCGTGCTCCAGGACCTCGGCGGTGTACCGACGCGTGTACTCGGCGGCGAGCTCGCGACGGGAGCGTTTGCCGACGCCGAGGCGATCGTCCTCGGCGTACTGCAGGCGGCGCAGCTCGGTGGTGGGAGCGAGCTCAGGGCGGTGTTCGTAGAAGATCCCGGCATCCGCGAGGGCCTCCTGCAGCCGGCGTGAGTTGGCCCAGGCGTACTCGGACCCCCGGACACCGCGGCGCTGACGCACGTCGAACACGAGCTCGACGTCCGCCTCCTGCAGCCGGCGGAGGAACGATTGGGCGTCGAAGCCGTAGACGCCGATCGTCGCGATCGTGGGGGCCGAGGACACCTCGCTCACCTTCTCAAGGGCTCGGGCGCCGCGTTGCCCCGTGCGTCCGGTGCGGCGCCCGGGTCAACCGGCTCGCGACGAGACCCGCCGGCCAGACCTGGGTGACCTTCGCCGTGCCGGTTGTGGGCGACGCATCGACGAGGAGGGCGTACGCGGCAGGTCGGGGGTTCGAATCCCCGCTCCGGCTTGCGTCACGACGTGCGTGGCGGTGCGGTGGGCAGGTGCACCGTCGCGCGGAGCCCTCCGGCGGAGCGGGGGGCGAGGGTGAGGGTGCCGTCGTGCGCCCGGGTGATGCTCTCGGCGATCGCCAGGCCCAGGCCGGCGCCGGCGTGTCCGGTGCGCACGCGGCCGGCGCCGCGGCGGAACGGCTCGGCGAGGGTGGAGACCAGCTGCGGGCTCAGCGTCTCCCCGGTGTTCTCGACGGTGAGCTCGACGCGCTCCGGGTGGACGCTGGTGGTGACCCACACGGCGCCCCGTCGCGGCAGGTTGTGGACGATCGCGTTCTGCACGAGGTTCGTGCTCAGCTGGAGCAGGAGGGCGTGCGACCCGGTGGCGGGGGCCATCTCGCCGGAGGTCTCGATGGTGAGGCCGCGTTCCTCCGCCAGCGGGAGGAGCGTCTCGGCGGCCTCCTCCGCGATGAGGGACAGGTCGACCGGTTCCGCGGTGAAGGACCTGCGGTCGGCCCGGCTGAGCAGGAGCAGCGCCTCCGTGACGTCGATCGCGCGGGCGTTGACGGCGCGGAGGCGGTCGAGGAGGTCGCCGTCGTCGCGGCCGGGGTCGCGGCGGGCGACGTCGAGGAGCGTCTGCGTGATCGCCAGCGGGGTGCGCAGCTCGTGGGAGGCGTTCGCGGCGAACCGCCGCTGCTCGGCGACGTGCGCCTCGAGGCGCGCGAGCATGGTGTCGAAGGCGTCGGCGAGCTCGCGGAACTCGTCGTCGCGGCCCCCCAACCCGATGCGGTGGGAGAGCGACCCCGCCGCCGCCATGCGCGTGGCGTCCGTGATCCGGGCCAGCGGGGCGAGCATCCGGCCGGCGAGGAACCATCCTCCGACGAGGCCGAACACCAGCAGGAAGGCCAGCGCCGCGGCGGCCCTCGGCGCGAAGACGTGCAGCAGGTTGGACCGGACGGGGAAGACGCCGTCGGGGCGGCTGTCGGCGTTGACGAGCATCGCGCGGTCCGGGACGTACCGCAGTAGGAACAGCCACACCACGGCGAGCAGCACACCGCCCGCGAGCATCAGGAAACCGGCGTAGCTGAGGGTGAGCCTCATGCGGACGCTCAACCCGGGTGCCCGCTCCACGTCAACCCCCCTCATCCGTCGCCCCCCGTTCCCCGTCGATCCGGTAGCCGACCCCCGGCACCGTTGCGATCAGCCGGGGCTCGCCGAGCCGTTTGCGCAGCCCCGAGACCGTGATGCGGACGGCGTTGGTGAACGGGTCGGCGTTCGCATCCCACGCCTGCTCCAGGAGCGCCTCGGCGCTGACCACGCCCCCGTCGGCGGCGACGAGCACCTCGAGCACCGCGAACTGCTTGCGGGTGAGCGCGACGTACCGGCCGTCGCGGTGGACCTCGCGGCGGAACGGATCGAGCCGCAGGCCGGCGATCTCGCGCACGGGTGGCCGGCTGTGGGCGCGCCTGCGGTCGAGTGCCCGCAGCCGCAGCACCAGCTCCCGCAGCTCGAAGGGCTTCGTGAGGTAGTCGTCGGCCCCCAGCGCGAACCCCGTGACCTTGTCGTCCAGGCGGTCGGCGGCCGTCAGCATGAGGATCGGCATCCCGCTGCCGGAGGCGACGATGCGCTCGGCGATCTCGTCGCCCGAGGGGCCGGGGACGTCCCGGTCGAGCACGGCGAGGTCGTACGCGTTCACGCGGAGGAGCTCCAACGCGGTGTCGCCGTCGGCCGCGACGTCCGCCGCGATCGCCTCCAGGCGCAGACCGTCGCGGATGGCCTCCGCCATGAAGGGCTGGTCCTCACCGGGCCGCACGCCCACGCGCCGATGGTAGCCGGCGCGAATTCCGCGGGCGTATCGGGAAGGGGATACGCGCGCGCACCGAGCCCCGGCCTCCACGGGGTGGGTGCCCCGCCGCGGCCCCCCACGGACGACGGCCCGCCGCAACCGGGTGCGGCTGGGCCTCCTCGGCGGCCTGCTCGTCGCCGTCGCCGTCGCCGCCGCCCTCGGCGGCCGGACGCCCGCGCACCCGGCTCACACCGCCGCATCGCCCGCCGACGCCCCGCACGGCGAGCGCCGGGCCGCATCCGGCCGGGCGGCCGGCGCCCTCCCCGACGGCACCTCGGTCTTCGACGACGGGGTCCCCGGCGTCGCCAACCTCGACCCGGCGCTCCTCGGCGCCCTCCGGCGGGCCGCGGCCGACGCCGCGGGCGACGGCGTCGCGTTCGTCGTCCACAGCGGCTGGCGCTCCCCCGCGTACCAGGAGCGCCTGCTCAGGGAGGCGGTCGCGACGTACGGGTCGGAGGAGGAGGCCGCCCGATGGGTCGCCACCCCCGGCACGTCCGCCCACGTGTCGGGGGACGCCGTCGATGTCGGGCCCCCCGACGCCGCGGACTGGCTGGCCGGACACGGCGCCGGGTACGGGCTCTGCCGGATCTACGGCAACGAGCCCTGGCACTACGAGCTGCGCCCCCACGCCGCCACCCTCGGCTGCCCGCCCGTCTACGCCGACCCGACGCACGACCCGCGCATGCGGCGGTGACCGCCGCCCCCACGGTTGCGGCCCAGGGGAGCGTGACCAGGACCGGTCCCGGTCCGATCCGACGTGACCGGACCCTGCGACGACGTACGGAATACGGCGGACGTGCCCCTGGGCTCGTCGGCCGCCTGACATGATCCGCGCGTGGCCCCCGACGCGGTCCAGCCGCCGACCGACCTCCGCACGATGGAGCGCGAACCGCCCTACCCGGAGCGCATGCGGCGGCGCGCCTACGAGGAGGAACTGCTCGGGCTGCAGATCGAGCTGGTGAAGCTCCAGGCGTGGACCCACGCCACGGGACAACGCATCGCGATCCTCTTCGAAGGACGCGACGCCGCCGGCAAGGGCGGCGCGATCAAGCGCCTGACCGAGCACCTCAACCCGCGCATGACCCGCGTCGTGGCCCTCGCCAAGCCGAACGAGACCGAGACGGGCCAGTGGTACTTCCAGCGCTACATCTCCCACCTGCCGACGCGCGGCGAGATCGTGCTGTTCGACCGGTCCTGGTACAACCGCGCCGGCGTTGAGCGCGTGATGGGCTTCTCGACGCCCGTCGAGTACGGCGAGTTCCTGCGTCAGGCGCCCGAGCTGGAGCGGAACCTCGTCGACGCGGGCCTGCACCTGTTCAAGCTCTGGTTCACCGTGTCGCGGGAGGAGCAGGCCCGCCGCTTCGAGGCGCGCCGGTCCGATCCGCTGAAGGTCTGGAAGCTCTCGCCGATGGACGAAGCGGCCCTCACCCGCTTCGACGACTACTCGGCGGCGCGCGACGCGATGCTGGTCGCGACGGACAGCGCCGCCGCGCCGTGGACCGTCGTGAACTCCAACGACAAGCGGCGGGCGCGCCTCGAGGCGATCCGCCACGTGCTCGGCTCATTCGACTATGCGCACCGCGACGACGCCGTCGCGCGTCCCGCCGATCCGCGCGTGGTCCGGCCCGCGGCCATGCTGCTGGGCGCACGCGGGGGGGTCTGACCGGGGATCGAGGGACCGGCGAGGCGACCGAGCCGGCGCGACCTGCGGGAAACCCGATCCGGGGAGTCCGGATATCACGGATTCGAGTGAGGCGTCGGGTGTACATCCTCCGGTCGCTGTGAACGCCCAAGCTCCCACTCGCGGACGCCGCCGGGATCCCCGGCCGGCCGTCGACGCCGAGCTCCGCACGATTCACGAGGAGGACCACCGGTGACGATGACCGCGGCGACCGACGTCGGGGCGGCGCGCGCCGTCGAGGCGGTCAAGACCTATGGAGCGGGCGAGACGGCGATCAACGCGCTCGCGGGCGTCACCGTGACGTTCCCCAGGGGAAGGTTCACGGCGATCATGGGCCCGTCGGGATCGGGCAAGAGCACCCTGATGCAGTGCGTGGCCGGGTTGGACCGGCTGACCTCGGGCGCCGCCTACATCGGCGACACCGAGATCTCGGGCCTGAGCAAGACCGAACTGACGCTGCTGCGGCGCGACCGCCTCGGCTTCATCTTCCAGCAGTACAACCTGGTCTCGTCCCTCTCCTCGCGCGAGAACATCCTCCTGCCGCTCACGCTGGCCGGGCAGGACGCCGACCCCGCCTGGTTCGACGAGGTGGTGAAGACCGTCGGGATGGGGAACCGGCTCGACAACCTGCCGAGCCAGCTCTCGGGCGGCCAGCAGCAGCGCGTGGCCGTGGCGCGGGCGCTCGTGCCCCGCCCGGACATCGTGTTCGCGGACGAGCCGACGGGTGCCCTCGACTCGCGCACCGGCATCGAGATCCTCACCTTCATGCGCCGAGCAGTGGACGAGACGGGGCAGACCATCGTGATGGTCACCCACGACCCGCACGCCGCGTCCTACGCAGACAGCGTGCTGTTCCTGGCGGACGGCCAGATCATCGACGAGATGTCCGAGCCGACCACGGACCGGGTGCTCGACCGCATGAAGCGCTTCGAGGCCTGAGCCCATGCTGAAGCTCGCCTGGCGCGGCGTCGTCCACAACCGCGGGCGCTACATCGCGACGCTCGTCGCGATCCTCACCGGCGTCGCCTTCTTCACGGCCACCGGCTTCATCTCCGACCGGGTCATCTCCAGCCTGGAGGGGGACGTCGATAAGCAGTACGGCGCGGTGGACGTGGCCGTGGTGCCGGTGGACGCGTCGGGCGACCTGGGCAACCTCTCGAAGCAGGCGCGGATCCCCGGCGCCGTGGCCGACCGCATCACGGCCCTGCCCGGCGTGGAGGCCGGCGAAGGCGTGCTGACCGGGTCGGTGGGCTTCCTCGGCGCCGACGGCAAGCCCTTCGCCCAGAACGCGACCGGCCGGCTCTGGGTGGACGACGCCGACCTCAACCCGCTCGACGTGAGTGAGGGCCGGGCGCCCGAGGCGGCCGGCGAGATCGCCGTGGACGAGGGGCTCGCGCGCAGCCACGACCTGCCCGTCGGCGCCAAGGCCACCATTCTCACCCTCGCGGGGCAGTTCCCGGTCACCGTGGTCGGGCACACGAAGTTCGGCAGCTCGGACTCGATCGATTCCAGCGGCACGGTGTCCCTGTCGACGGCCAACGCGTTCGACTGGCTGAGCTCCGGCATCCCCGAGTACCAGAGCCTCTACCTGCGCGGCTCGGGGTCGCCGGCGCAGCTGACCGCCGAGGTCGCCAAGCTGGCCCCGAGCGGCTTCGAGGCCCAGACCGGGGAGGAGTTCCGGGCCGACCAGCGGAGCCAGACCGGCGGGATCGGGCGCGTGCTGAAGAACGCCCTCCAGGCCTTCGCCATCCTGGCCCTGCTGGTCGGCGCGTTCGTCATCTACAACACCTTCAGCGTCATCGTCGCGCAGCGGATGCGCGAGATCGCGGTGCTCGCCGCCATCGGCGCCACGCCGAAGCAGATCCGCCGCTCGCTGCGCTGGGAGGGCGTCGTCATCGGCCTCCTCGGCTCGGCGCTCGGCGTGGTGACCGGCATCGGGCTCTCGTTCCTGGTCATCGCGATCCTCGGCTGGGCGGGCGTGTCGCTGCCCGGCGGCGGCATCGCGGTGCGGCCGCAGACCGTGATCCTGGGCATCCTGATCGGGACCGTCATCACCGTCGCGTCGGTGATGATCCCGGCGCGCCGGGCGTCGCGCACCGAGCCGATCCAGGCGCTGCGCGACGCCTCCGTCGAGACCGTCTCCGTGTCGCGCCGGCGCGTCGTTGCCACGATCGTCCTGCTGGTCCTCGGGCTCGCCGCGGTGCTGCTGGGCACCAGCGCCTGGACCGTCGGCATCGGGGCGCTCCTGATGTTCGTCGGCACCATCGTCGCCGGCCCGGTCATCGCGCTGTGGGGCACCCGCCTGGTGACGCCGCTCATGTCGCGCCTCGGCATGGAGGGGCGACTCGCGGCGGACAACACCGCACGCAACCCGCGCCGCACGGCCACCACGGCGAACGCCCTGCTGATCGGTGTCTTCCTGGTGACGCTCGTGACCGTCGCCGGCACCAGCGCCAAGGATTTCGTCGTCGGCGAGCTGAAGAAGGTGGAGAGCGCCGACTACCTCGTCGTCAGCGACGGCGGAACCCTCGACGACCAGTTCGTCGCCAAGCTCACGGCGATTCCGGACGTGAACACGGTGAGCCCGTTCCGGCGCGAGTCCGTGACGATCGACGGCGAGGCGACGATCCTGTCGACCGCCGATGTCGGCACGATCTCCGACATCGCCGATGTGACGACGTCCGCCGGGTCGCTCGCCGACCTGAAGGACGGCACGATCGCGGTGGTCGACGCCGAGGGCAGCGGCATCGTGGCCGGCTCGAGCGATCGCCCGACGCCGAAGATCGGCGCGACGGTCCGCGTCGTGGGTAACGACGGCCGCTCGGCGGACCTGAAGGTCGTGGCCGTCACCAAGATGTCGATCGACTCCTCCCAGGTGGGCAGCCTGGTGACCGCGCCGACCTTCGATCGGCTGGTCGGGGATACCGCGCCGACCGTCGCCTTCCTCGACGTCGCCTCGGGAGCCCAGAGCGAGACGAAGGACGCCATCGAGGCCCAAGCCGACCTGCGCCCGGACATCACCGTCACCGAGGGGAACGCCATCGGCCGCCTGATCGGCTCGGCGTTCGACTTCCTCATCAACGCCGTGAACGGCCTGCTGCTGATGAGCGTGGTGGTCGCCCTCATCGGGATCATCAACACGCTTTCGCTGTCGATCCTCGAGCGCCGGCGCGAGCTGGGGCTGCTTCGCGTGGTCGGCATGACCGACACGCGCGTGCAGCGCATGATCCGGCTCGAGTCCGTGCTGATCGCGGCGCTCGGGACCGTGACCGGGCTGGTGCTCGGGTCCATCGTCGGGTGGGGCCTGATCGGAGCGATCAGTCGCAACACCGATGCCGGGCTCAGCACCAGCCTGCCCTTCGGTCAGCTGGGGCTCGTGCTCGTGGCCGGCATCGCGCTCGGGTTGCTCGCGTCCCTCATCCCGGCCCGCCGGTCCACCAGGCTCGAGGTCCTGGACGCGATCTCGTCGACGTAGGGCGTACGCGCGCGGCGGATGAACGACCCAGGCGTCCGCCGCGCGGCGTACGACGACCCAGCCGTCAGGCCGCGGCCCGGCGGCCACCGCCCATGCCGCGCCGGACGAGCGCGGCGACGCTCAGCACCACCAGCACCAGCGCGGCGACCATCCAGCCGAACCAGCAGAGCGTGCCGATTGCGTCGGCCGCGCCGTTGGAGGGGTGCTGGCCCCAGATGCCGGCGATGACCGCGGCACCGATGAAGAGGGCCACGCCGACGCCGGCCACGGCGAAGAGCGTCCTGCGTGAGAGCAGCGCGTCGAGCAGATTCATGACGACCTCCCGAGATCCCGTTGGATGACGGGGACCAGCATCCGCCGGCATCCGCCGGCGCGCATCGACCGCGCGGACGAGATCGGCATGGCTCCCGAGGACCATCCCGCGCACGGGCGACCGGTCCTCGCGGCCCATTCCCCGCGCGCGGCCGCGCGATAGCGTCGCGCCCGTGACCCGGCTCCCCCGCCGCCCCGCGTGGCTCCCGCGTCCGCGCGACTGGATCGTCCCCGTCGCGCTCGCCGTCGCCATCGAGGCCGAGATCGCCTCGGGGGCCATCCACGGTCCGGTGGCGCTGGCGGCGGTCTGCGGCGCCATCGGCGCGCTGTCGCTGGCGTGGCGCAGCCGGGCGCCGATACCCGTCGCGATCGTCGCGGCCCTGGCGCTCTGCATCCCCCTGCTCGCGGGGGTGCCGGGCAACGACGGCGTGTTCAGCGTCTTCCCGATCCTCTTCGCGATGTTCGCCCTGGGGCAGGCGAGCCAGGCCGATCCCGGGACGCGGCGCGCCGGCTACGCCACGATCGTGGTGGTGGTTGCGCTCGCGTGGTCGACCTCCATCGCCGAGGCCGGGTTCGCGCACGCGGACTACGTCTACATCGGGGCGTTCGCGGTCGCGCCCTACCTCTTCGGCCGCGCCGTCGGGGCCAGCCGCCGCGACTCCGAGCGCAACGCCCGCCGCGCCGTCGCCGAGGAGCGCCTGCGGATCGCCCGCGAGCTGCACGACGTGATCTCCCACTCGGTGAGCCTCATGGGCATCCAGGCGGGCGCGGCGCGCACCGTGCTGCCGCCGGGGCTCGACGACGTCGAGGTCACCCTCCGCTCGATCGAGTCGACGGCCCGCGAGACGCTCGACGAGATGCGCCGGCTGCTCGGCGTGATGCGCGAGGGCGCCGAGGGCGGCGCCGCGCTGGCGCCCCAGCCGGGGGTCGGCGCCATCGAGGATCTGGTCGCGCGCACCCGTGAGTCGGGGGTTCCGGTCCGTCTGACGCTGGACGGGGAGCCGGGCGACGTGCCCCCCGGCGTCGAGCTGGTCGCGTTCCGGATCGTTCAGGAGGCGCTCACCAACGTCCGTCGCCACGCGCCCGGCGCCGGGGCGGAGGTGCGCGTGTCGCGCCGGCCGGCGGCGCTCGTCATCGAGGTCGGCAACGACCTGCCACCGGGCGCCGCGGCCCGCCCGCGCGCCGACGGGCACGGGATCATCGGCATGCGGGAGCGGGTCGCCCTGTACGACGGCGAGTTCGCCGCCGGTACGCGGGACGGCCGGTTCGTGGTCAGCGCCACCCTGCCGCTCGATCGGGAGCGGTCCGCGGGGCCGCTGTCCGCGCGGGGTCCGGCGTGAGCGCCCGGGTGATGATCGTCGACGACCAGGCCATGATCCGCCGGGGCCTGCGGATGATCGTCGACTCCGAGCCCGACATGTCCGTGGTGGCCGAGGCGGGGGACGGGGACGAGGCGATCGCCGCGGCCGCCCGCCACGCGCCCGACGTGATCCTGATGGACGTCCGCATGCCGCGCCTCGACGGGCTGGCCGCGGCCGAGCGGATCCTGGCCGCGCAGGCGGCGACGCGGGTCCTCGTGCTCACGACCTTCGATCTGGACGAGTACGTGTACGAGGCGCTGCGCGTCGGGGCGAGCGGGTTCCTGCTGAAGAACGCGTCGCCCGAGGAGCTGGTGCGGGCGGTCCGGGTGGTCGCCGCCGGGGAGGCCCTGCTCGACCCGGCCGTCACGCGCCGTGTCATCGAGCGCTTCGCGGCGGGCCGCCCGGCCGGCGGGGCGGGCGCGGAGCCGGCCGGACTCGCCGAGCTGACCGCCCGCGAGCGCGAGATCCTGCTGCTCATGGCACGCGGGCTGGCCAACGCCGAGATCGCCGACGCGCTCGTGGTCAGCACGAGCACGGTCAAGAACCATGTGGCGGCGGTGCTCACCAAGCTCGGGCTCCGCGACCGCACCCAGGCGGTCGTGTTCGCCTACGAGGCCGGCCTGGTGCGGCCCGGCGCTCAGCCGCCCGGACGAACGAGACCGGCCTCGTAGGCGGCGATCACCGCCTGGGTCCGGTCGCGGAGACCGAGCTTGCGGAGGATGCTCGCGACGTGCGTCTTCACCGTGTGCTCGCTCAGGACCAGCTCGCCGGCGATCTCCTGGTTCGAGCGCCCCCGCGCGATGAGCCGCAGGACGTCGGCCTCGCGCGCGGTGAGGGCGTCGAGGGCGGGGGGCGCCGGCCGCCCCGCGTCGCGCCGGGCGAAGTCCTCGATGAGGCGGCGGGTCACCGACGGCGCGAACAGGGAGCCGCCGGCGGCGACGACCCGGATCGCCGATGTCAGCTGATCCTCCGGCGCGTCCTTCAGCAGGAACCCGCTGGCGCCGGCGCGAAGCGCGCCGAAGACGTACTCGTCGAGGTCGAACGTGGTGAGCACCAGCACCCGGGGGCTCGTCATGTCCCGGACGATCGCGCGGGTCGCCTCGATGCCGTCGACCTCCGGCATGCGGATGTCCATCAGCACCACGTCGGGGCCGAGCTCCCGCGCCGCCGCGACCGCCTCGGCGCCGTCGCCGGCCTCGGCGACCACCTCCACGTCCCGCTCGGCCCGCAGGATCATCCGGAACCCGGCGCGCACCAGCGCCTGGTCGTCGGCGATGAGGACCCGGATCACCGGGGGATCACCGCGCGCTCGCGAACGGCAGCCGGGCTCGCACCGCGAACCCGCCGCCGTGGCCCGGACCGGCCTCCAGCTCGCCGCCGAAGAGCGCGACGCGCTCCCGGATCCCCGCGAGCCCGTGGCCCGAGCCGTCCCCGGGCGGCGCGTCGCCCCCGCCGTCGTCGGTGACGTCGATGACGATGCCGTCGTCCTCGTAGCGCAGCACCACCAGGGCCCGGGCCGGCCCGGCGTGCTTCAGGGCGTTGGTGAGGGCCTCCTGCACGATGCGGAACGCCGAGAGGTCGACGCCCGGCGGCAGCGCCACGGGGGCGCCCTCCACGCGGACCTGCACCGGGAGCCCCGCGTCGCGCACGTCGCCGACCAGGGCGTCGATGCGTCCCAGGCCCGGCTGTGGCGCCAGCGCCAGGGTGCCGTCGTCCTCCCGTAGCAGGCCGACGAGGCGGCGCATCTCCACCAGCGCCTGCTGGCCGGTGCGCTCGATCGTGTCGAGGGCGCCCCGCGTCTCCTCGGGATCCTCGTCGAGCAGCGCCCGTCCGCCGCGCGCCTGGAGCACGATGACGCTGATCGCGTGGGCCACCACGTCGTGCAGCTCGCGGGCGATCCGCGCCCGCTCCGCGGCGATCGCCGCCTGCGCCGCGTCCCGCTCACCGGCGATGCGGCGCTCGCTCTCGCGGCGGCGCCGCACCACCCGCCCGGCCACCCACGGGCCGCCGAACAGGAGCGCGAAGAAGATGATCCCGCCCAGGTAGACGCCGTCCGGGTCCCCGACGAGCGCGCCCACCGCGAGCGTGGCGGTCAGCGCGCCCGCCGCGACCGTGCGCCGGCCCGAGGTGTGGGCCGCCGCGGTGTAGACCGCCAGGAGCACGATGGGCCCGACCGCCTCGACGTCGGTGACGGCCTTCGGCAGCAGGCTGCCCATCACCCCGCCCGCCACCACCAGCGCGAGCAGCGTCACGGGCACGCGCCGCCGCAGCGCGAGCGGCACGAGCAGCGCCGCCGCCCAGACGCAGACGCCGGCCTTCTCGCCGGGCGCGACGTCGAGCGTCAGCACCTGCGCCACGAGCACCACCACCAGGCCGGCGGCGAGCGCCGCGTCGAGGATGGCGCGCCGGTCGTCGGGGATCTGCCACCTCATGCGCGCGACGCTACGTCCGCGGGCACCCCCCGCGCCATCCGCCGCGCGAGCGATCCGTCCGCGCCGGGTCCGCTCGCGGGAGCGATGCGGATCGCCACGGGAGGCGACGCGCGCCCCGGGACGCCGGCCATACCGTCGCCGCGCACACCACGACCGAGGAGGAGCGATGTTCCGAGCAACGATCGCGGGCGCCGTCGTCACGGCCGCCGTCGCCACCGCCGCGGCCGCGCCGGCGTCCGCGGCCCCGGTGGCGGTCGACGTGACCGACGCGGCCATCGTCATGCCGGGCCGCGTCCCCGGCGGCATGGTCGCCATGCGGTTCCGCAACGCCGGCACCCGGCTCCACGAGTTCGCGATGGGGCGGGCCGACGCCGGCCATGGCGTGGCCGATGTGCGCGCCGCGGTCCGCCGCATCGCGCGGGGCGGGCCGCCGCCGCCGTGGCTGCGCGACGTCGCGGGCCCCGGGCAGATCGCCGCCGGCGCCCAGGTGACGGTGACGCGGCGGCTGCGGCCCGGCGTTTACGTCCTGTTCGACGGCGTGCCGGACCACCACGGCGTCCCCGGGGTGGCGCGCGGCATCTCCCGCGTCTTCCGCGTCGCGGGCGACACCGGCGCCGCCCCGCCGGCCGCCGACGCGGTCGTCACCGCGGGGGCGCACGGGTTCGACGTCCCGCCGCTCCCCGGCGGAACGGTCACCGTGGAGTTGCGCAACGGTGCAAGCGCGTCGCGCGGCTTCCGGCTGACGTCGATCCGGCCGGGCCGGACCCTGGCCGACGTGGACCGGTGGGTCGCGGCGCTCGAGTCGTCGGGCAGGCTGCCCGCGGGCCCCGCGCCCCTCACGATGCTCGGCGCGATGCAGAGCATCCCGGCCGGGACGTCCGTCTACGTCACGCTCCGGCTCACCGCCGGCCGCCAGTACGCCGTCGGCGACGACGAGTCGGGCGCCCTCACCCGCTTCACCCCGCGCTGACGGGACCGGGTGTCGTAGCGTCGCGGCGAGCGTGCCAGCCGACAGAGGAGGTGCCACGTGCGCTCACACCGGACCCTCACCATCCTGGCCGGGCTCGCGGCGGTCGCGGTCGCGGCGACCATCGCCCTGGGGGCCACCACGGGCGGGACCAGTGGAGCACCCGGCCTGGCGGCGCTGCGCGCCGACGTCACGAAGCTCCTGAACGGGCCGCGCCTGGAGGTCCAGGCCGCGGTCGACGAGGCGGCCTGCGGCAACGCCTCCGTCCAGTGCGGCGACGCTGGCAGCGGGCACACGTTCCTGCCGGCGGCGTCGACCAACCACAACCCCGTCGCCGTCGCCGTGCTCGTCACGCGCAACGGCAGGCCGCGCCCCGGGCTGGGCTCGGCGGCGTTCGACTGGAGCAACCGCACCGTCCCCGCGGGCGGCCCCGGCAGCGTCCGCTGCCCGGCGGGCGGCACCGGCTGCGCCTCGACCGACCTCTTCCAGGACGCCGGCGACGGCATCTACGTGATCTGGGTGCACCCCGGCCCGGCGGGGGCCAACTGGAAGGCGGGCCGCTACTTCGGCCGCGTCACCGTGACCGACCCGGGTGGCAGGAAGGGCAGCGCGCTGGTGACCATCACGATCCCGTAGGCGACGTGGGGGGGACGGCGCCGGCCGGGAGGGTGTCCTCCGCCGGCGCCTCCTCCTGTCTCACCCTCAAGTCGAAGTAGAGGTAGGTGACGACGACCGCGGCGAACGGGAGCGCCACCACGTAGAAGGCGCCGGCGATCAGGTTCACGAAGTCGAACGCCGCGCCCGTGAACAGGAGCACCAGCACGCCGACGGCGGGCCCGATGAGCAGCGCCAGCCCCGTGAGGCCCAGGGCGATGGTGGCCGTGCGCCACCAGTTGCCGCGCGTCAGGACGATGCTGCGGCGCAGGATTCCCGGCCGGGGGCGCTCCTCGGCGCCCGCGATGACGCCGAGCAGCGACCAGCGCACCACCACGTAGACGGCGATCGGGACGAGCAGCAGCGTGACGTTGAACACCAGGATCACCGCGACGGCGATCGCCACCGCGGCGGCCAGCGGCCGCACGTCGCGGAGCACCGCCCGGTAGGCCCAGAGGGCGGTCACGCGCCGTCCCGCCGCGCCCTCGACGATGACGCGGGCCGTCGCCGCCTGGACGACCGCGAAGCCGATGAGCGTCAGGACCATCCCCAGGGCGAGCGCCATCGCGTCGACCCAGACGTGCCGCTCCCCGGCCTCGTCCACGAGCGGGGCGAGTGCCGTCGCCCGGAACAGCAGCCACTGGAGCCCGGTGATCATGAGGGCGAGCGGGATGAAGAGCAGCCCGATCCCGATGAAGGTCTGCGGCCGCTCGGCGAACGCGTGGGCGCCGGCGGTGATGATCTGACCCCAGGCGCGGCGGGCCGCGGGGGGGCGCGGGCTGGACGGCCCCCAGCGGGTGCGGGTGATCGGCCACAGCAGCAGCAGCACGATCGCGGTGATCACCAGCGCCGTGCGGCCCGGGTTGATCTTGATCAGGCGCAGGACCGTCGAGCCGCGCTCGATCGACCCGCAGAAGACGTCGGTGGCGTTCGTCCCCACCAGGCCGCTCGCCGGCACCGCGAAGCTGGTGGCGCGCCAGCTCTGCGACGCCCACGTGAACGGGTGGGTCCAGCGGAGGTTGCGGTTCGGCCCGACCGGCCCGTTGAAGAAGGCGGCGTGCTTCTCGCCCCAGCGGCCGTCGAACCCGAGCCAGGGGTACTCGGCGACCGCCAGGGCCGGGTCGGAGGGGATCGTCCGCACGCCCGGGCGGTACGTCTGCGACGGGGCGCGCGTGTCGTCGCACCCCAGGCCCTCGGCGTCGCTGCGCATCAGGTAGAGCCGCGACTCGTAGAAGTTGGCCTGCGAGCCGGCGGCGGGGTGCACGACCGGGTGGGTGCCGCCCACCAGCTCCAGCTTCTCGTCGCCCCATTCCGCGCGCTCGGCGCTGGAGTGCTGGCTGAAGCCCACCTCGACGGGCCGCTCGGACAGCGCCTCCTCCGGCGTCGCCGCGTCGAAGTTGAGCTGGATCATCTCCCAGTCGCCCTCGTGGGTGTTGTTCCAGTCGTTGAAGACGTAGAAGAACCAGTACTGCAGGGCGAGGCGCCCGGGGACGCCGGGCTCGGTGGCCACGTGCGCGTAGGCGGTCGGCGGGGACGCCAGGCGCTCGCCCCACTCCACGTAGGTGCACCCGGGCCTGAGCGCGTCGCCCGGGAAGTCGAGGTGGTAGTCCCAGAGCCCCTGGGAGAGCCGCTGCGCGCTCGGCGCGACGCCCACCAGGTTGGTGCGGTCCCACGGCCCGCGCAGCGCGATCTCGTCGTTGTCCATCAGGTCGCCGACGTCCACCGGCAGGTACGGCACGTCGACGCCGCAGGAGCTCGCGCCCTCCGTCATGCGCAGGACCGGGGCGTACTCCCGCGCCAGCGCGACCTCGGCCGCGGGCGCCGCCGACGCCGGGGCGCACGCCCACGCGGCGGCCGCCCACGCGAGCGCCACCAACACCACCCCCATGAGCCGGCGAGCCGGCGCAGCCCGATGCACGGCGGGCACGCTACCCCACGCCGTGGTACGTATGGTCGGGTCATCCCGGCGGGAGGTCTCCGATGGCGCAGTGGCGGACAGGCGGACGGGGCACGGCGGGCACGGTCGGCTCGATGGTCTCCGACGCCGTGCTGGGCATGGCCGAGCGGGTCGTGCGCCCCTCCGCGGGGCCCCCGCCACCCGCGGAGCCCACCTCGGAGCCCGCCCCGGAGCCACCCTCGGCGCCCCACCCGGACGGTCCGGGTCGCGGGATCGGCGACGTCGCCGGTGCCGTGGTCGGGCGGATCGTCCCGGCGGTGATCGATCACGTCGACGTGGACGCCGTCGTGCAGCGCGTCGACATCGACGGGGTGGTGGAGCGGGTCGACGTCAACCGGGTGCTCGCCCGCGTCGACGTCGACGGCATCCTCGAGCGCGTCGACCCCAACCCCCTCCTCGACCGGGTGGACATCGACCGGCTCGTCGGGCGCGTGGACATGGGGGCCGTGGCCCGGGAGGCCGTCGAGGGCCTCGACCTGGGCGAGATCGTCCGCGAGTCGACCGTCGGCCTGGGGGGCGACGTGGTCCGCGACGCGCGGCTCGAGGCGATGCGCGTCGACCGGGCCGTCGAGGGGGGCTTCGACCGCGCGCTCGGCAGGGAGCCGCGCGGCGCCGTCATCGAGGCGCCCGGCGACGCCACCAGCCGGGCGGGGCTGCTCTCGCGCCTCGGCGCGACGCTCATCGACTCGGTGGTGGTCGTGCTGCTGGGCCTGCTCCTGCTGCTGGTGCTCGCGTCGCTGCGGCTGCTCTGGACGACCGGCTTCGACGTCGACTTCGTGGCCGGCGTGCCGGTCCGCGTCGGTGCCATCGTGCTGCTGCTGGCCTACCTCACCTACGGGTGGGGGCTCGACGGGCGCACCGTCGGGAAGCTGGTCTTCGGGCTGCGGGTGCTCGACGAGGACGGCTCCGACCTGTCGTTCCGGCGCGCGTTCGCGCGCGCGGTGCTGGTGGTCATCTTCCCGGTGGGCCTCCTGTGGGCCGCGGTCAGCCGCACGTCGGCCTCGGTCCAGGACCTCCTGGTGAGCACCGTCGTGGTGCACGACTGGGGTCGCGAGCGCACCCCGGAGCGCCCCCGGCGCCGCCGCGCCAGGGGCTGATCCCGGCCGCGTCGCGTGTCGGGACCCGGCGGGGCGGGCACGTCACCGGGGTGGACCTCCCCTCCCGGTACCGGGAGCCCGTCCTCATCGCCGCCGGCGGCATGGGGGCCGTCTACCGGGCTCACGACGAGCGCCTGGGCCGCGACGTGGCGGTCAAGGTCCCGTCGGACGCGGTCGCCGGCGACCCCGCCGCCGGCCGGCGCTTCCGGCGCGAGGCGGTGTCGGCCGCCCGCGTCCACCACCCCAACGTGGCCGTCGTCCACGACGCCGGCGAGCACCGGGGCCGGTCGTACATGGTCATGGAGCTGGTGCCGGGCGGCACGGTCGCGGATCGCCTCGCCGTCGGACGGCCGCCCCGGGACGTGGCGCTCGGCTGGATCGCCCAGGCGGCGGCGGGACTGGACGCCGCCCACGCGGCGGGGGTCGTCCACCGGGACGTGAAGCCGGCGAACCTGCTCCTCGACGCGGAGGGGAGGGTGAAGGTGGCCGACTTCGGCATCGCCCGCGTGCTCGGCGACCGGGACGCCACCCTGACGGCCGCCGGCGCGGTGGTGGGGACGTCCGGCTACGCGTCGCCCGAGCAGGCGCAGGGGCGGCCCGTGACCCCGGCCGCGGACCAGTACTCGCTGGCCGCCGTCGCGTTCGAGCTGCTCACCG
Source organism: Miltoncostaeaceae bacterium (assembly GCA_036826475.1). GTDB lineage: Bacteria > Actinomycetota > Thermoleophilia > Miltoncostaeales > Miltoncostaeaceae > Miltoncostaea. The sequence goes on from DAISWG010000005.1 coordinate 57,448, forward strand.
GCGAGCGCCCGTTCGCCCCGCGCACGGGCCTGGCGGAGCTGGCCGCCCACGTGCACGACGCGGTGCCCCGGGCGCGGGAGCGGGACCCGACGCTGCCGGCGGCGGTGGACGACGTCCTGGGGCGGGGGCTGGCCAAGGATCCTGCGGCGCGGTTCCCGTCCGCCGGCGGGCTGGCCGCCGCCCTCGGCGCGGCGCTCGGCGCCCCGGGCGGCACGACCGCCGTGCTGCCGGCGTCCCCGCCCCACCGCCGGAGGGGCCGCGCGATCGCGGCCGGCGTGGCGATCGCCGCCGTCGCGGGGGCCGTGGCGGTCGCCGCGACCACGATGGGCGGCGACGGGGACGCGCCCGCGTCCGCGCCGCCCGCCGCGCCGCCCGTCCAGACCGTCATGCGCACCGTCACCGCCTCCGTCACCACCGCCGCGCCGGCCCCCGCCGGTCCCGGCGAGGGGGCGGCGAAGGGCGGGGGGAAGGGGCCCAAGGGGCCCAAGGCGCAGAAGGCGCCGAAGGGGCCGAAGGGGCGCGACGAGTGACGGGCCGGCCCCCGCCGGTCAGCGTTCGTCGCCGCCGTCGGCCTCCGCGCCGATCAGGAGCGCCAGGCAGGTGAGCCAGAGCCACAGCAGCACCACGACGATCGAGGCGAGCGCGCCGTAGGTCTTGCCGTAGCTCGCGAAGTTGGCCGTGTAGGCGGCGAAGAGCGCGGAGACGACGAGCCAGACGACCATCGCCACCACCGCCCCCGCGGTGATCACGCCCAGGCGGGCCTTCGGGTGGGGGCCCGCCGAGAACCGGTACAGCAGGCCGACGCCCACGAGCATCACGATCGCCAGCACCGGCCAGCGCAGGACCTGGAAGGCGGCCCGCCCGGCGTCGCCCGTGCCCGCCTTGTCCAGCACCGGCGGGACCGCCGCGACCAGGAAGATCACGATCGCCAGGAACACGATCGCGGCGAGCGTCAGCAGCAGGGCCTTGCCCCTCTTGGCCACGAAGCCCGCCGGCTCCTCGCGGTCGCGTGCCACGTGGATGCCGGTGACGAGCGCGGCGGTGCCGCCCGAGGCGCTCCAGAGGGCCAGCGCGACCGCCACGACGAGCGTCGCGGACAGGCCGCCGCGGTCGGCGTCGATGATCTGGGTGAGCTGGTAGACGAGGAAGTCCTCGACCTCCGCCGGGAGGGAGGAACTGACGTCCTGCACCTGCTGCCGCACGTCGGCGGGGTCGGCCACCAGCCCGTACACCGAGATGAGCGCCACCAGGGCGGGCACCAGGGCCAGGAACGCGTAGAAGGCGACGCCGGCCGCAACCAGCGTGGTGTTGTGCTCCCGGATGCGGGCGGGGAGCGCGGACGCCACCGTCGCGAGGGACATCATCCCCCTCCGAAGCGCTCCGCGAGCAGCGCGTGCCGCAGGCCGCGGTCGCTGACCGTCACCGCGTCGTGGCCCAGCGCCGCGAGCACGGCGCGGACGATGACCGCGCCGCCGAGGATCACCTCGGCGCGGGCGGGCTGGAGCCCCACGATGCCGCGGCGGCCGTCGGCGTCCGTCGCCCGGTACCGCGCGATCTGGCGGTCGATCTCCGCGAGGTCCAGCACGGTGCCCTCCACCACGGCCGGGTCGTAGGCCTCCAAGCCGTGCATCACGGCGGCGAGGTTGGTGAAGACGCCGCCGATGCCGATCACGGCGTCCGCGCGCGCCCGCGGCGCCAGGGCGCCCAGCTCGGCGGCGACCGCCGCGCCGGCCTGCTCCAGGACGTCGGGGGTCACGGCCCCGTCCAGCCCGAACCGCTCCGTCACGGCCACCGCGCCCAGGTCGATGCTGGAACGGTCGTCGATGCGGCCGCCGGCGCCGAACGTGAACTGCGAGCTGCCGCCGCCGGTCTCGAACACCACCACCGAGCCGTCGCCCGCCGCGCCGGTCGCCGCGACGAACCCGAGCCGCGCCTCCTCCTCGCCGGGGATCACCTCCACGTCGATGCTGCACCGCTCCCGCACCGCGTCCGCGAACGCGGCCGAGTTGCCCGCGATGCGCAGTCCCGCGGTGCCGACGGCGACGACCGGCGCCCCCGCCCGGCGGGCCTCGCGGACCATGTCGCACACCGCGTCCGCCGTCCGGGCGATCGGCGCGGCCCCCAGGTCGCCGCCGGGGCGCAGGCCCTCGCCGAGCCGGGTCACCTCGGCGCGGTCCGCCAGCGTCCTCCACCCGTCGCCGTCGCGCGCCGCGACGATCAGCTTGACCGAGTTGGTGCCGACGTCGATGACCGCCCCGCGCGCCGGGAGCAGCCCGGTGACGGTCCGGAGGTGGCGCGGGTAGCTGACGTTCGGGTGCCCCGCCAGGCCGATCTCGCGCAGCACGCGCATGATCGCCGGACGGTCCTCCGACTCGATCGCGAAGGTCCGCATCGGGGCGCCGTCGACCCGCAGGTCCACCAGCTCGACCGCGCAGCCCCCCACGGTGTAGCGCGCCCGCCGCTTGTGCACGGCGACGACCTTGAGGAACGTGGCGTGGAGCGCGACCGCCAGCACGCGCACGTCGTCGGCGGTGAGGGTGGTCGGGCGCTTCAGGACGGGCCGCCACCGCTCCAGGCCGTGGTCGTCGATCTCCTCCAGGTGCTTCACGTCCACCAGCCCGTCGCGCACCTTCACGGTGTCCTCGCCGTCGGCGTTCACCATGTAGAGCTCGTCGCTCTCGTGGACCTGGGTCGGCGTCTCCGACGCGAGGAGGGCGGCGGCGGGCTCCACCTCATCGAACGTCCGCCACTCCCAGCGCGGGACGATCCCCTCGGTCCCCATCAGATCACGTCCGCGCCCGGCCCGGGCTCACGGCCGCGCGGGCGTCGATGGGCGCCGGCGGCGTCGCGACGTCGCGCCGTCGCACCCACTTGGCGACCTCGATCGTGAGCGGCAGCAGCGCGGCGAGGCCGAGGCACGCCATCCACTCGCGGCCGGTCAGCGACGTCGTGAGCAGGCCCTTCTGCAGGCCCGGCAGCTCGGTGGCCAGCACGATCATCACGAGCGGCACCAGCGAGACCAGCGCCGCCTTCAGGATCGGCGGCGCCAGCCCGGGGGCCGGGTCGCGGCGGTTTGCGACGGCGTTGAAGATCGTGCCGAGGCCCATCACCACGAACGTCATCGTGAGGGATGCCGACCCCACCTCCGTGCTCGGGTCGTCGGGGCCCGCGACCAGCGGGATCAGCGCCGCCACGAACAGCACCACGGCGTACAGCACCCACATCGCGACGGCGGCGCGGTTGGTGATCGGCAGCGCCGGGTCGCGGGGCGGGCGGTGCATCACGTCCGGGTCGCCCGGGTCGATGGCGATCACCACGACGCCGGCGGCGGTCGCGAAGAAGAGGAGGTACAGCACCATCAGCGGCGTCAGCGCCACCCCGTCGTTGAGGTCGAACGCGGTCGCCGCCAGGAACAGCAGCACCAGCGCCAGCAGCTGGGTCATCTGGTAGCGGACGTACGAGACGACCTTGTCGTAGACGCGGCGCCCGATCTCCACGGCGTGCACCAGCGTCCCGAAGTTGTCGTCGGTCAGGATCATCCGGGCGGCCTGCTTGCTCACCTCGCTGCCGCTGCCCATCGCCACGCCGATGTCGGCCTGCTTCAGGGCGGCCGCGTCGTTCACCGCGTCGCCGGTCATCGCCACGATCTGACCCTGCTCCTGCATGAGCCGGGCGAGGCGCAGCTTGTCCTGCGGCGTCACCCGGCCGAACACGTGGAGGCCCGGGAGGCGGCGCACCACCTCGTCGTCGTCGAGCGCCTGGAGCTCCGCCCCGCTGATCGCGCCGGGGCCCAGGCCCAGCTCCTCGCCGATCGCGCGGGCGGTGATGGCGTGGTCGCCGGTGATCATGCGCACGTCGATGCCGGCGCCGAGGGCGGTGGCCACGGCGCTCTTCGCCTCGGTCCGGAGCGGGTCGATGATCCCGGTCATCGCCACGAACGAGAGGTCGTGCACCATCGACATCGGGTCGTCCCGCCCGGCGGCGAGCTCGTCCTCGGTCATCAGCCGCGCGGCGAACGCCAGCACCCGTAGGCCCTGTTCGCCCATCCGCTCGTTGGCGGCGTCGATGTCGGCGCGGGCGTCGCCGATGGCGACCTGGTCGCCGCTGAGCGGCCCGCCGGCGTGGGTGCACCGCGCCAGCACGACGTCGGGCCCGCCCTTCACCAGCTGCACCACCCGTTCCTGGCCGTCGAGCTCGGCGCGGTGGAACGTCGCCATGAACTTGTAGTCCGAGTCGAACGGGACCTCGGCGATGCGCGGATAGGCCCGGCGCGTCTCGGCGGCGTCGACGCCCAGCTTCGCGGCCAGCACCACCAGGGCAGCCTCGGTGGGGTCGCCCACCACGCTGCCGTCGTCGCCGACGGTGGCGTCGCTGTCGAGCACCAGGCCGAGCGCCAGGCGGGTGAAGTCGGGGACGGGGACGCCCGCCACGGAGGTGATCGCGCCCGTCTTCCGGTAGCCCTCGCCCTCCACCGGGAAGAAGGCGCCGTTGGCGTAGACGAGCGAGACCATCATCTCGTTCAGCGTCAGTGTGCCGGTCTTGTCCGTGTTGATGACGCTCGTGGCGCCGAGCGTCTCCACGTCGGTCAGGTTCTTCACGACGGCCTTCGCCTCGGCCAGCTCCTTCGCGCCGATCGACAGCAGGCCGGACACGAATGCCGGCATGCCGGTGGGGATGGCGGAGATCGCCATCGCCGTTCCCAGCAGCACGACGTCGGTGAACGACTCCCCGCGGGCGACGCCGACCACGACGATCACGAGCACGGCGGCCCAGGCGATGACCCCCAGCACCTTGGTCAGGCTGCCGAGCTCCCGCTGGAGCGGCGACCGCGTGCGGGTGACCGAGGTCAGCATCGTCGCGATCTGGCCCATCTGGGTGCCCATGCCCGTCTCGGTCACGACCATGGTCGCGGTTCCGCGGGTTACGGCGGTGTTCTGGAACAGCATGTTGACGCGGTCGCCGACCGGCGTCCCGGCGTCCAGGACCGGCGCCGCGTCCTTGGCGACGGGCGCGCTCTCGCCGGTGAGCGCCGCCTCCTGGGTCTCGAGGGTGGCGGCGCGCAGGATGCGCCCGTCGGCCGGCACGATGTCGCCCGCCTCGAGCTGCACGACGTCGCCGGGGACGACGTCGGTGGACGGGATCAGCGCGACCGCGCCGCCCCTCACCACCCGCGCCTGGGGCACCTGGAGATTGGAGAGCGCGTCGATGCTGGCCCGCGCCTGGAGCTCCTGGCGCGTGCCGAGCACGAGGTTCAGCAGGATCAGGAGCCCGACGACGACGGCGGTGGAGACCTCGGCGATGGCCAGGCTCACCACCACGACCGCGACGAGCATGATGTTCATCGGCTCGCGCAGCTGGACGAGCGCGATCTCCCAGACGGAGGGGGGTTTCTCGGCGGCGATCGCGTTGGGGCCGTACTGCCCGAGCCGCGTGGCCACCTCGGCGCTGCCGAGCCCCGCCTCGGGGTCGGTCCCGAGCCCCGCCGTCACCGTCGCGCCGTCCAGGGCATGGGGAGGCGCCGCCGCCGCGGCCACCGTGGTCTGGTCGATCCGTTCCGTCTGGTCCATTCCGGGACCGTACGGCGTCCTCACCTGGCCACCCGCCGCACGCGATCCGATCACCCGGGCGAAATCCGGCCTCAGGGCAGGTGCACGCGCCGCACGCCGCCGGGGCCTTCTCCGCGGCCGCCCGATCGCCGTCCGCGAAGTACGGCATACGGCATCACGGCATACGGCAGGACCGCGGATGCCGGGCCCCGGGGTCCGTTCGTAGCGTGCTCCCACACCGAACGCACCGATCGGAGGAAGCCATGAACCTGTACGTCATCCTGCGCCGCAACGGCTGGGCCACCGTCGAGGACCTGCAGATCGCGGGCGCCCGTTCCGCCGAGGTCGGCGACCGGCCGGGCTCCGGGGTCCGCTGGATCCGCAGCTACGCCCTGGACGAGGAGGCCGGCGACGTCGGCACCGTCTGCGTCTACCAGGGCGAGAGCGCCGAGGCGGTCCGCCGCCACGCGGAGGACTCCGGCCTCCCGTGCGACGAGATCATCCCGGTCCTCGACACCGTCATCCTCCGGCCGGACCCCGTTGCCGCGACGACGGCCTGACGTCCCCTCCGGCGGCGGTCGCGCCTGCGGCCGCCGTCGGATTAGGGTCACCCGCATGCGCACCCGCCCCGCCCTGGTCGGTCGCGAGGCCGAGCGGCAGTGGCTCGGCGAGGCCCTGGACGGCGCCCGTGCGGGGGCCGGCCGCGTGGTGCTGCTGGCCGGCGAGGCCGGCGTCGGCAAGACCCGGCTCGCGGACGACCTGGCGGCGGAGCCGGGCCTGGTCGTGCTGCGGGGACGTGCGGACGTCGCCGGCGGCACGCCGTACGCCCCGCTCGCCCAGGCGCTCCGGACGCACCTGCGCGCCGACCCCGGCGCCCTCGACGCCGCGGGCGGGTTCCGCGACCACCTGGCGATGGTGCTGCCCGAGCTCGGCGCGCCGCCCTCCGCGCCCCATCCCCCCGCGTTGGCGGATGCGGTCCGCGGGGTGCTGGGCGCGGCCGCCGCCGGCGGCCCGGTGCTGCTGGTGCTCGACGACCTGCACTGGTGCGACGACGCCACCCTCGAGCTGGTGGCCGGCGTCGCCGAGCCGCTCGCCGACCTCCCCGTGCTCGTGCTCGGCGCGTACCGCTCCGACGGGCTGCCACGCGACCACGCGATGCGCCGGCTGCGCCACGAGCTGCGCCGGCGGGGACTGCTCGCCGAGCTGGCCGTCGGCCCCCTCGGCCCCGACGAGACCGCCGCCCTCGCGGCGGTCGTGCTGGGCGACCCGCCGTCCCCGGCGCTGGCGCGGACGCTCCACGACCGCGCCCAGGGGCTGCCCTTCTTCACGGAGGAGCTCGCCCGGGCGCTCACCGCCTCCGGCGCGCTGGTCGCCGGCCCGCAGGGACTCGAGGTGGGCGGGGAGGGCGACGTCCCCGTGCCCGAGACGGTCCGCGACGCCGTGTTGCTCGCCGCCGTGGAGCTGTCGGACGAGGGCCGCGCCGCCGCCGACGCCGCCGCGGTGGCCGGGATCGCCTTCGACCTGGAGCTGGTGGCCGGCGTCGCGGGCGCCGACGGCGTGGCCGAGCTGGTGGAACGCGGCTGGGCCCGGGAGGACGGCGACGGCCGCGGCGCCTTCCGGCACGCCCTGACGCGCGAGGCCCTGTACGCCGACGTGCCGTGGCTGCGCCGCCGCGCCCTCCACCGCGAGATGGCGGCGGCGCTCGAGGCCGCCGGCGCCCCGTCGATGGAGATCGCCGCCCACTGGGCGGGTGCCCGCGAGCCGGCCCGGGCGCGCCCCGCGCTGCTGCGGGCGGCGGCCGAGCTGCGCGCCGTGCACGCCCACCGCGACGCCGCCCGCGCCTGGCGCCAGGCGCTGGACATGTGGCCGGAGGGCGAGGACGTGGACGGCCGGCTCGCCGCCCTCGCCGGCTACGCGCGCAGCGCCGAGCCCGCCGGCGAGGCGGCGGAGGGGGCCCGCGCCTGGCGCGAGGTGTGCGACCTGCTCGCCGAGGGGCGGGAGGGCGAGCGCGCCGAGGCGTTCCGCTGCCTGGCCGCCGTCCACGACATGCGCGGCGACCGCGAGGGCGCCCTCGCCGCCCGCCGCGCCGCCGCCGAGGCCTTCGCCGCCGCCGACCGCCCCGCCGACGCCGCGGCCGAGCACCTGGGGGCCGCCAACTACCTCCGCGGACGGGCCGAGTACACGCCCGCCATCGACCACGCGCGCGCCGCCGCCGCCGCCGCCCGCCGGGCGGGGCGTCCCGAGGTGGAGGCCCGCGCCCTGGGGCTGGAGGGCGTCGTCACGGCGAAGCGCGGCGACCACGCGGAGGGGCTCGCCACCGTGCGGCGGGGCCTGGAGCTCGCCGTGGCGTCCGAGGCGTCCTCGGCGGCGGCCGAGCTCTACCAGCGCCTGAGCCTCGTGATCTACGACGCGGGCGACTACCGGGCCGCCGAGGAGACGCTCCACACCGCCCTGGCCCTCTGCGATGCCGGGGCCGGCGCGGACGTCGCCACCGCCTGCGTCACCTGCATGGTGTTCGTGCTGCGCGAGTGCGGAGAGTGGCCGCGCGCGATCGAGCTGGGCCGCGAGGTCATCGCGGACGGCCCCGGGGACTGGGTCGCCGAGGGGCTGCTCGGCGCCATCCACCTCCACCAGGGCAAGCCGGCGCTCGCCCGCCGCATGCTGACGTCGTGCCTCGCGGCCGCCGCCCGGGTCGACCACTTCAACATGGCGGTGGACAGCACCACCGCCCTGGCGCAGCTCGCGGCCTCCGAGGGCGCCGCGGAGGAGGCCGCGCGCCGTTGCGCCGAGGTGCTGGCGCGGTGGGAGCGCAGCGAGGACCACCACTACGCCGTCCGCGGCCTGCGCTGGTCGGCGCGCTTCCTGTCGTCCGGGGGCGACCTGCACGGCGCCCACCGCTGCGCCGAGGCGCTCGCCGCCATCGCCTCGCGCACCGGTCACCCCGACGCGCTCGCCGCCCTGGCCCACGCGGTCGGCGAGATCGCGCTGGTCCAGGGCGACGCGGCGACCGCCGCCGAGCAGACGGGGCGCGCCCTCGACATCCATCGGGCCCTGGACGTGCCCATCGACCAGGTCGAGATCGGCATGCGCGCGGGCGTCGCGCTGGCCGCCGCCGGCGAGCGCGAGGCCGCGCTGGAACGGCTGGACGAGGCCTACCGCGGCGCGCGCCGGCTCGGCTCGCGCCTGCTGGCGGTGGAGACGGCGCGCGAGGTCGCCGCGCTGGGCGAGTCGGTCGCGGGGCGGCTGGGGCGCCGTGCGGAGGCCGACGCCGAGGGATCCGGGCTGTCGCGCCGCGAGCTGGAGGTCGTGCGGCTCGTCGCCGTGGGGCGCACGAACCGCGAGATCGCGCGCGAGCTGTACCTGAGCCCGCGCACGGTCGACATGCACGTCCGCAACATCCTCCGCCGCCTCGGGTGCCGCTCGCGGGTCGAGGCGGCCCACCGGGCGGGGGAGCTGGGCCTGCTCGTCTGAGCCCCCGGCCCCGTCGCGCTCAGCCCAGTGACAGGGCGAGCTCCAGGCCATAGCGGACGGCCAGCACGGCCGCGATCGCGAGGAGGACGAAGATCCGGTCGTGGCGGCGTTGGCTCATGGAATTCATGTACGCATGAAGGACACCTTTTCGTGTGGGCGCGTAGAGGGATCTCACGCGCGGGTGGCGGGTCCGCCGGGACGCGGGAAGCGATCGCCCGCGTCCGGCGTATGGAGACCAGAGGCGCGCCGGACGGGCGCGCCCCCGGAGGAGGCGCCCGCATGGCAGCGACGTCCGTCGGCAGGGAGCATCAGGGGGCCCCGGGGAGCGGCGACGCCGCCGTCCCGGCCCGCGACGGCGCCGGCCCGGGGGCGGCGTGGCCGGACGTCGCGGCGAGCAGCCGCGTGGTGTGGCCGCTGGTGCTGTGGCGGGCGGCCAGCGAGCACCCGGACCTCGGGCCGGTGCGGGGCCGCGGCCTGACGCACGATGCGGCGCTGCGCTCCGTTGCCCGCCGCGTGCAGCGCCTCATGACGGACGGGGGACCCCGGCGATCCCCCGATGGGGGGATCAAGACTCCCCCGGTCCCGGCCGAGGAACGAAGCGAGGAACCGTAACCACGATCACGCGCGGCAGGGGTGGCGTACGTGAGCGGAAGCACAGAATCGGCGGGTCCGATCCGTAACCGGCGTCCTGAGGGCGCCCGCTGAGCCGGGCGCGTCAGGACGAGGAGACGGCATTCAGCCTGGCCCGCCCGGGCCGGTTGATCGGCGTGCTCGAGGACTGCATGGCCGCGCGCCTCACGCCGCAGCGCTCGGGCTGGTCGGCGGCGGGTCACCTCGCGCTCGACCTGGAGCGCCACTTCGGCGTGCGCGCCCCCGTGCCCTCGATCGAGGCGGCGCTGCGCATCCTGATCCGGCGGGGCCGCGTGCGCGTGTGGTCCGACTCGGGCGGCCGCCGCTGGTACCGGCTCCTCGACGCCGACTAGCGGCCGCTAGGGCGCCGGCCGCCGCCCCGCGAGGGGCATGACCCACCAGAGCACCACGATCACCGCCAGCGTGGACAGCCCCGCGGCGAGCCCGCCGGCGCGTCCGTAGACCACGTCGGTCACGAGGAAGACCGCGGTGGAGACGGAGAGGGCGAGCACCCCCAGCCCCGCGATCACGAGACGGTGGGAGACCTCCACGATCTGGGCCTTGCGGTGCTGGCGGAACCGCAGGCGGTGGAAGGCGGTCGGCGCCATCAGCAGCACCGTCGCCAGCGCCGTCGAGAGCAGCACCGTGACGTAGACGCTGCGCTGCGTGTCGGTCAGCTCCCCGAAGCGGGCGCTGAACGGCACGGTCAGCAGGAACGCGAACAGCACCTGCACGCCCGGCAGGACCACCCGCAGCTCCTGCAGGAGCTCGGCGAGCTGCCGGTCCAGGCGCTCGGCCTCGCTCTCGTCGCGGACGGGCTCGGCGGACGTCATCGCCGGAGGTCTACGGCACGCCCCGCCCGCGGGCAAGGCGCCCGCCCCGGACCGGCGCTGGACCGCTCAACTATCCTGGCCGGATGGGCCTTTTCGGAAGGAGCGGGGGATGACGGTGCGGCTGGCGGGCGCGGGCGGGGACGCGGGGAGCACCCCGTCCGTCGCCGTGCCCGCCGTCGTCGCCGCCCGGCGGCCGCCGTCGTTCGCGCCCCTGCTCATCGTGGCGGCATCGACGTCGGTGTTCGTGGGGACGGCGATGGCGACCACCCTCTTCGCCCGCGTCGGGTGGGGCGCCACGGCGGGGCTGCGCCTGACCCTCGCCGCGGTGGTGCTGCTCGCGCTGGCCCGTCCCCGGCTACGCGGCCCCACGCGCCGCGAATGGGCGCAACTCGGTCTGCTGGGGGCGACGCTGGCCGTGATGGGCACCGCCTTCTACGGCGCCGTCGACCGCGTGCCCCTCGGGGTCGCGGCGACCATCGAGTTCCTGGGACCGCTCACGGTGGCGGTCGTGGCCAGCCGGCGCAGGATCGACCTGCTCTGGGTTGCCCTGGCCCTGCTCGGGGTGGGGGCGCTGGCGGGGAACCTGACGGGCGGCGGGTCGCCGGCCGGCGTGGCGCTCGCCCTGCTCGCGGCGGCGGGCCTGGGCGCGTACCTGATCGCGAGTCAGCGGGTCGGCGACCAGGCCGACGGACTCGACGGGCTGGCGCTGTCGGTGGCGATCGCGGCCGTGCTGGTGTCGCCGTTCACCATCCATTCCGCCGGGGGCATCGTCGCGACCCCGTCCGTGCTGGGGGTCGGGCTGCTCGTCGCGCTCGCCGGCATCGTGGTGCCGACCGCGCTCGAGATGGAGGCCCTGCGCCGGATGCGGGCCGGCACCGTCGCCGTGCTGCTGAGCATGGAGCCGGCGATCGCCGCGGTCGTGGGTTTCGCGCTGCTCGGGCAGCGGCTCACGGTGGCCGAGACCCTCGGGGCCGTGCTGGTGGTGCTCGCCTCGGTCGGCGCCCTCTCGGGCGGCGTCGCCCGGGGCCCCACCGGGTAGGCCGCGCGAGGGCCTACGGCGTCCCGCGGCGGACCCGGGCGACGGCGCGGCCGATGGCCGCCCGTGCCTCCGGCGCGCGGGTGATCGCGGTGGCGGCGGCGGCCGCCGCCGCCTTCGCGGCGTCGGCGGCGAGCCCGCCCGCGATCTCGGAGATGGGGATGCGTCCGGCGCCGGCGGGCACGCGCGCCGGCGCGATGGGACGGGGGACGTGGGGCGTGGGCGCCGTCACCGCCGTGGCGACCGGTCGGGTCGCCACGGCGGTGCCGCCGGCCGGTGACGGGGGCGCGACGGTCCGCCGGCGCGGCCCGGCGGGGTACGGCACGTCGCGCGCCCGGTCGGCGCGGCGCTCGAAACGGCGGACGGGGACGAACGGCTGCTCCTCCGGCTGCGGGCCGGCGACGGGGTAGGGCAGGTCGGTCGCGCGGACCACGCCGGGTCCCGCGGGGGCGGGCGGCTCCCGCCGGGGTGCCGGGGCGGCCGCGGGCGCCGGAGCGGGGAGGGACGCGCTGGCGGCGGCGTCGGCGCGCACGGCGGGCGCCCTCGGGCGGCGGGTGTTGCGCGACTCCACCGCCAGCATCGCGATGATCAGCGCACCCAGCAGCACGCCGCCGACGATCAGCACGACCGTCATGCCGCCGCCGTCCGACGTCCCGGCCGCGGCCCGCCGGACGGGAGCCGCCGGCGCCGGTGAGGGGGTCTCCGGCGCCGGCGTGGCCGGCGTCGCGGGCGCGGCGGGCGCGGCCCGGTCGGCCGGATCCGGTGGCAGGCGGTCGCGGAGCGCGCCCCCGTCCTGCGCGTGCGCGGTCGCCGCGCCGACGGCGATGGCCGCGAGCACGACGAGCGCGATGCGGATGCGGCGGGCCCTCACGCGGACGCGATGACGGCCCCCGCGCCGGGGCGGCGGGTGTTCCGAGCCATTGTGTCCCTCATCCGCGCCCCGCCTCCGCCTGGATGCCCTGGCGCCGCGAACCCCATCGGGCCGCGCCGTCCGGCGCCACTGGCGGAAGGTGGGGGACCCGCCTGCCGAAGGTCGCGCCGGACGCCAGACGGACGTCCCGATCCGCCAGCTCCTACCGATCCGGGCGGCGCGGCGGCCGCACCGCCACGCTACGGCGTGGCGGTGCGCTGCGCGGGCTGCGTGCCGAGCGTCGCGGTGATCGTCTGGGTGCCGGAGCCGCGGGTCACGGTCAGCGTGATGCGGTCGCCCGGCTTCTTGGCGGCGATGGCGGCCACCAGGTCGGCGCTCCCCTGGATCGGCGTTCCGTCGATGGCGGTCACGATGTCGCCCGCCTGCAGGCCGGCGCTCGCGGCCGGGCCGCCCTGCACCACGTCGCCCACTGCGGCGCCGGCCGTGCCGGCGGTGTCGCCGGTCGAGACGCCCAGGTAGGCGTGCGCCACCCGCTGTCCGGCGGCGAGCTGCCCGATCTCGTCGGCGACCAGGTCGATCGGGACCGCGAACCCGACGCCGGCGCTCTGCTCGGTGCCGCCGGTCGCGATCTGGTCGGCCACGCCCACCACCCGCCCGTCGGCGTCCAGGATCGGGCCGCCGGAGTTGCCGGGGTTCAGAGCGGCGTCGGTCTGGACCGCGTGGGCCACCGTGAAGCCGTTGGGGGCCTCGATGGTCCGGTCGAGGCCGGAGACGATGCCGGTGGAGAGGCTCGACGCGTACCCGAAGGGGCTGCCGATCGCGGCGAGCTCGTCACCCACCTTGAGGGCGGCGGAGCTGCCCAGCTCCAGCGGGTGCAGGGTCAGCCCGGAGGGGTCGATCTTCAGCACCGCGATGTCGGTGGCGTCGTCCTTGCCCTGGAGGGTCGCGACGCGGTCGGTGCCGTCGCTCAGGCGGATGGTGATCTTCGACGCGCCGTCGACCACGTGCGCGGCGGTCACGATGGTGCCCTTGGCGTCGACCACGAACCCGGAGCCGGTGGCGGTGCCCTGCTGCGCCTGGCCCTGGCCGAACGGATCGGAGGAGGCGCCGGTGCTGACGCCCTCCGACGTGATGTTCACGACCCCCGGCGATGCGGCCGCGTAGAGGGCCGCCCAGTCGGTGCCCTCCGAGGACGACGACGAGGCCGCCGGCGTCGCCGTCGACGTCGGGATCGTCGCGGGGCGCTGGATCACGGTCGTGGTGGTCCCGTCGCCGCCGAGGTTGCCGGTGGCCGCCAGGAGGGCCGCGGTGGCGCCGCCGCCGAGGAGGGCGGTGCCGGTCATCAGCACCGCGAGGTGGCGCCGGCCCGGCCACCCGCGCGGGCTCCGCGGGGGCTCGCCGCCACCGCCGGGGGGCCCGCCGCGACCGGGGTCGCGGTGCGGGGTCAGGGGCGGGAGGCTCGTGGACATGTGCTCCTCGGGAGGTCGGCCTGGCTCACGGACGGACATGACCCGAGTGAAGCGGCCGCACATCAAGGTCGGGTGAAGGCCGTCTGTGCGTCGCGTGAACGTGGCCGGCGCGCGCGGCCAGCCCGGAGGGCCCGCCGGCTAGTCCTGCGCCTCGGCGCCGAGCTGGCGGATCCGCTCCTCGCCGTCCCAGAGGCACTCGTCCGCCCGGCGCTCCCCGAACGCCGGGTCGCTGAGCCGCATGAGCGCGACGGCCCGGATGCGGGCGTACGAGTACGGGGCCTCCTCGAACACGCGGTCGACGCCAGGGAAGGGGCCGAGGTCGGGGAAGTGCTCGAGCGCGTCGAGCACGTCGCAGAGCTCCAGCATGCGCCCGGCGTCGAGCGCCGGCTCCATCCAGCCGATGATCTCCGCGATGTCGGCCTCGGCGGCCTCGTCGCACCGCATCTGGCGGGCCAGCTCCGCCAGGCGTGCGTCGGCGCCGTCGCGCCACTCCAGGACGTGCGCCCGCGCCGGCCCGGGCGGCAGGTCGCGCAGGTAGCGCCGGGCGTCGGTGACCAGCGGGCGCTCGTCGGCCGACACGACGCCGGCGGCCTCGTCCACCAGCTCCTCGTCGCCGCGCATCGACAGCGCGAGGAAGGCGCGCCCGCGGTACGGCGAGATGGGATCGCGCGCGATCCAGTGGAGGCGCCCGTCGCGCACCGCGCTCTCGGCCAGCGCCTCGGCCGCCGGCAGGCGCTCGGGGTGGGCGAGCAGCTCCTCCAGCTCCATGCCGGGGTGCGGCGCGCGTGCGGCCCGCTCGCGCTCGCGGGCGCGCCGGGCCTCGGCGATCGTCGCGAACACCAGCTCCCGCCGGCTCCAGCTCCGCCACGGCTCGTGATCCCAGGGGTCGAGCAGCCCCTCCGTCATCGCCTCCCGCGCGTCGTCGTCCTCGCGCATCCGGCGCGCCAGCGTGGTCTCCAGCCCCTCGGTCATGCCGTGCTCCGCCAGCAGGAACGCGGCGGGCTCCCAGCCGGCGCCGCGGGCGACCACGTCCAGCAGGCCCTGGCGCGCCTCCTCGTCGCCGTGGCGGGCGAGGGCGGCCAGTACCGTCGCGGTCATCCAGTGCGACGCCTGCGGATGGAGCGCAGGGTCCTGCTCCAGGATCGCCAGGAGGGGGGCCGGGTGTATCCGCACCCGGTGGGCGACGTCGATGTAGAGCGGGGTGCGGTCCTCGACCGACCGGTCCCAGCGCGGGTCCTCCTCCAGGCAGCGCAGCAGCAGCCGGGCCGCCGCCTCCGGCGCCGCCCCACGGGCCCACAGGTACGCGGCGCCCCTGCCGCGCTGGAGCATCCCCAGCGGCGTGGACGGATCCGCGATCTCGAAGCGCTCACCCCGCCACATGCGCGCCGGCGCGACAGTCGGGCAGCAGCGCGGCCTCGATGTAGTCGAGCCGCCGCTCGAGCGCGTCGGCCCAGCGGACCTCCTCGGGGGCATCGATCCGCACCAGCCCGTCGAGCGGGCCGGTCCCCCGGATCATCGTCACCTCGTCGCGCATGGCGGCAACGTACCCCTCCAGCGCACGCGCCGGGGTGAGCATCCCCTCCGACCACATCAGCGCCGGCGGGATGTCGCCGACCACCGCCCACTGCCACGGCGACCCGTCGTCGTCCCGTGCGACGCGGAACAGGACCACCGCGATCACGTCGCCGACGCCGAACCCCAGGTGGCGCTCCAGCACCGCCCCGCACCACGGGGCGGACGCCACCAGGGTGGTCGCCTCCTCGCACATCATCAGCACGCCCGCCTCGGCCGGGTCGGCGGGGTCGAGCGTCTCGAGCGGCACGACCCGTGCGAGGACGATGGGGGTGGCCTCGGCGGTCACTCCCCCGAATGATCCGGATGAGGACCGTCTCGGGGAACCCCGCTGGTCCGCGCGCGACCGCGCCCGGCGTGTGACCATGCACCCCGTGCCGCTCTTCTGGCGTGTCTACCTGGCCGCCGCGGCGGTCCTGATCCTCGGGGCCCTCGCGCTGGTGATGCTCCCGATCACGGTGAGCGAGCGGACCCTGCCCGCCGAGATCGCGGTGCTCGCCGGGGGCCTCGCGCTGCTGCTCGGCGTCACCGTGCTCCTGGTGCGCCGCAGCCTGGCCCCGCTCGACCGCCTGGTGACCCTCGCCCGCGGCGTGGATCCGCTGCGCCCGGGGCAGCGCCTGGCGCCCCAGCCGGGCGGCGACGTCCGCGAGGTGACGGAGGTGGTCGACGCGTTCAACGCGATGCTCGAGCGGCTGGAGGAGGAGCGGGCCGACAGCGCGCGCCGCACCCTGAGCGCCCAGGAGGAGGAGCGCATGCGCATCGCCCGCGAGCTGCACGACGAGGTGGGCGGCACGCTGACGGCCGTCCTGCTCCAGCTGGCCCGGGCGGCCGAGACGGCCCCGCCGGACATCAGCGGCCACCTCCACGCCGCCCAGGACGCCGCGCGCGCCGGGCTGGAGGACGTCCGCCGTGTCGTCGCGAGCCTGCGTCCCGAGGCCCTCGCCGACCTGGGGCTCGCCAGCGCCCTCGCCGCGCTGGGGGGCGCCGTGAGCCGGGAGGGCGCGCTCCAGGTGCGGCGCGAGGTGGCGGCCGACCTGCCGCCCCTGACACCGGAGGCGGACCTGATCGTCTACCGGGTGGCCCAGGAGGCGCTCACCAACGCCGTCCGCCACGCCGACGCGACGACGGTGCGGGTGGGGCTCGCCCGCGGCGGCGACGGCGGCGTGGTGCTGGAGGTGGAGGACGACGGGCGCGGCATCGGCGATGCGGCCGGCGGCGCCGGCGGCATCCGCGGGATGCGCGAACGGGCGCTGCTGGTGCACGGGCGGCTGGACGTGGGGCCGGGACCGCGCGGCGGCACGCTCGTGCGCCTCCGGGTGCCCCCCGCGGCGGTGGAGGGCGGGCCGTGACCCCGGCCCGGGTCCTGCTGGCCGACGACCACGCGATGGTGCGCCAGGGCCTGCGCTTGGTGCTTGAGGGCGAGCCGGACTTCACGGTGGTCGCCGAGGCGGGCGACGGCCTGGGCGCGCTGGAGCGGGGGACGCGCGACGACATCGACCTGGCGGTCCTCGACGTCGCGATGCCGGGGATGACCGGCCTGCGGGCGGCGCGCGAGCTGGTGCGGCGCCGCCCCGCCCTGCGCGTGGTGATGCTCTCGATGTACGACCACGAGGAGTACGTGCTCGAGGCGCTCCGCTCCGGGGCGTCCGGCTACGTCCTGAAGTCGATGGCCGACCGCGACCTCGTCACCGCGTGCCGGGCGGCGATGGAGGGCGACGCGTTCCTGCAGCCGGGCGAGGGCGCGGCGCTGGTGCGCGCCCGGCTGGAGCGGGCCGCCGCCGACGCGCCGCCGTCGGCCGACCCCCTCACACCGCGCGAGCGCGACGTGCTGAAGCTCATCGCCGAGGCGCACACCTCCAAGGAGATCGCCGAGGCGCTGGTCCTCAGCGTCAAGACGGTCGAGAGCCACCGCGCCAACATCCTCGCCAAGCTGGGCATGCGCGACCGCGTGGAGCTCACCCGGTACGCCATCCGCCGGGGGCTCGTCGAGGCGTAGCGGCCGCCACCCGGCGAAAAATGGGGTCGTGACCCCATGCCGCCGGGGACCCGCCTCCGTCACCGTGTGCAGCGGTGAGGAGGACGACGGCGATCGCGATGACCCTGGGCCTCGTCGGGGGTGCCTGGGGACTCGTCGCGGCGATCGACGCAGGCATCGCCGGCGTCCCTCCCGCCGTCGTGGCGCTGACCGGCGCCCTGGTGGCCATCCGCACGCCGTGGGTGGCGTCCGTGATGCTCCTGTTCGCCGGATCGGCGGGCGTGCTGGCCGCGGGGACGCCGTGGATCGGACCCGCCGTCGTGCTGTCGGTCGCCGGGCTCCTGCTGTTCGCGGACCTGCCGGACCCCTTCGCGGGGGAGCGCGCGCGGGAGCGCCGGGAGGCGTCCTGACCCCCGAGGGCGGCCGGCGCCTGCGGGCGTCGTGGTCGCGGTCCGATCGGCGCGTCCCCCGCCGCCTGGTGCGGCCCCTGCGCGAGTTCCTGCACTGGGAGGCGTCCGGCGGCCTCGTGCTGCTCGTCGCGACCGCGCTCGCCCTGGTGTGGGCCAACGTCGCCGGCGAGGTCTACGAGGACGTCTGGAACGCCCCGGTCACGATGGAGCTGGGCGGGCTGACGGTCGACACCGACATCCGCCACGTCGTCAACGACGGCCTCATGACCCTGTTCTTCCTGGTCATCGGGCTCGAGGTGAAGCGCGAGATGGCCGTCGGCGAGCTGCGGACGCGGCGCGCCGCGATGCTCCCCGTCTTCGCGGCGGCGGGGGGCATCATCGTGCCCGCGCTCGTCTACGCGGCCGTCAACTGGGGCGGCGACGGCGTCGCCGGCTGGGGCATCCCGATGGCCACCGACACGGCGTTCGCCCTGGGCGTGCTCGCCCTGCTCGGGCGCCGGGCGCCGCCGGCCCTGACGGCCGTGCTGCTGGCCGTCGCCGTCATCGACGACCTCGGCGCCATGACGGTCATGGCGGTCTTCTACTCCGGTGGCATCGACCCCGCGTGGCTCGCGGCCGCCGTGGTGTGCCTGCTGGCCATCGCGGCGCTCAACCGGCTGCACGTGCGGCACATCCTGCCGTTCCTGGGACTCGGCCTGATGGCGTGGGCGGCCATGGCGGCGGCGGGCGTGCACCCCACCGTCGTGGGCGTCGCCCTGGGGCTGCTGACGCCGGCCCGGCCGTTCCAGCCGGAGGGCGCCGTGGCGGACGTGGCGGGGCGAGTGGCCCAGTCGCTCGAGGCGCCCTCGGGCCGCACCGACGCGAACGCGCCCCAGTGGAGGAGGCTCGCGACGCTCAGCCGGGAGGCGATCTCGCCGGTCACGCGGATCGAGCACGCGCTGCACCCGTGGACCAGCATGCTGGTGGTGCCGCTCTTCGCCCTCGCGAACGCCGGCATCGTGCTCGACGCCGAGTCGCTGGAGGCGGCGGCCGGCAGCGCGGTCACGCTCGGCGTGGTGCTGGGCCTGGTGGTGGGCAAGTGCGCCGGCCTCGTCGGCGGAGCGCTGCTCGCCGTCCGCCTCGGCCTCGCGTCGCGGCCGCGCGGGGTGTCGTGGCTCCAGATGACGGGTCTCGGCGGCCTCGCCGGCATCGGCTTCACCATCTCCCTGTTCGTGACCAACCTGGCGTTCGACGACCCCACGACGCTCGCGGCCGCGAAGGTCGGGATCCTGATCGGATCGCTGATCGCCGCCGCGCTCGGCGCCACCCTCATCACGCTGGCGCACCGGCGCCGCAGCACCCAGGCGGCGAGCGCCGCCGCGGCGCGCCCGAGGCGGGTGGCCGAGGCGTAGCGCCGCGCGGTTCCGACCGGGTGCCCCGTGGGGTATACGAACGGTGTGCCCGGCGCACACGACGGCGCGGCTGCCGCGCGGATCCTGGTTGTCGAGGACGAGGTCGCGATCGCGGATGCGATCCGCTTCGGGCTGGCGAGCGAGGGCTATCGGGTGGACGTCCTGCACGACGGCCAGACCGCCGCCGACGCCGAGCACGACGACTACGACCTGGTGATGCTCGACCTCAACCTGCCGCGCATGCCGGGCTACGAGGTGTGCCGGCGCATCCGCGAGCGCAGCATCGTCCCGATCATCATCCTCACCGCCCGGACCGACGAGGGCGACCGCGTCCGCGGGCTGGAGCTCGGCGCCGACGACTACGTGGGGAAGCCGTTCTCGATGCCGGAGCTCGTCGGCCGGGTGCGCGCCAACCTGCGCCGCCGCGAGCTCGACCGCGGCGAGGCGGGCGCGCAGCGCCGGGTGGGCGACCTGCGCCTGGACCTGGTGGATCGCGCCGTCACCGTCGCTGGCCGCACCGTCGAGCTCACGCCCTCCGAGTTCCGGCTGCTGGCGCTGCTGGCCGAACGGCCGGGGCGGGCGGTGACCCGCCGGGAGATCCTGGAGCACATCTGGCGGAGCCAGTACATCGCCGACGAGCGCCTCTGCGACACCCACGTGAAGAACGTGCGCCGCAAGATCGAGGACGACCCGGCGCGCCCGGGACGCCTCGTGACGGTGCGCGGCGTCGGCTACATGCTGCGGTCCCCGTGAAGGGATCTCCACGGAGACGCCCGTGGCTCTTCACCGGGTCGCGCCTACGGTTGATGCATGGCGATCGACTCGATCCCGCGCGAGGTCCCGCAGTTTTGCTCGCACGTCGGCCGTCCGTCGCCGGGCGTCGCGACCGTGACCGTCTCCGGGGAGCTCGACATGGCGACGGTGCCGCAGCTCGAGGACGCGCTGTCGGACGCCGAGTCCGTCGCGGAGCGGGTGGTGGTGATCGACCTCCGGGGGCTCGATTTCATCGACCTCTCGGGCGTGCGGAGCATCGTGTCCGCCGACCGCCGGGTGCGCCGCACCGACCGGGAGCTGCACGTGATCGCCGGCCCCCGGGCCGAGCGTCTCTTCGCCCTCGCGGGCCTCGACGGGCTGAGCGTGCTCGACGCCTGACCTCGTCCGTCGCGGCGGGGGCGCCCGCGTGACGGCCGAGGGCGTGCTCCGCGCCATCGCGGCGACGGCGGAGACGAGCGCCGCCCGCTACCGCTCGCTGTTCGAGGCGATCGACGAGGGCTTCTGCATCATCGAGGTGCTCTGGGACCGTGAGGGGCGCCCGGTCGACTACCGGTTCCTCGAGGTCAACCCCGCATTCGCCCGCCAGACCGGCCTGTCCGACGCGGTCGGCCGCACGGCGCGGGAGCTGGTGCCCGGCCACGAGCAGCACTGGTTCGACCTCTACGGCGGGGGCGCCCGCACCCGCGAGCCCGCCCGCTCCGAGAACGACGCGGTCGCGATGGGGCGGGTGTTCGACGTCTACGCGTTCCCGGTGGACGATCCGCGCAGCAGCCAGGTGGCCGTGCTCTTCACCGACGTCTCGGCGCGGCGCCGCCGCGAGCGGAACCTTGGCTTCCTGGCGGGGCTGGCGGAGGAGGCCGTGGGGATCGCCGACGCCGCCGAGCTGCTGCGGACGTCGGGCGCCCGTCTCGGCGCGTACCTGGGGGTCGGCCGCTGCGACCTGGTGGAGATCGACGAGGACGCCGGCGCGGCCCGGGTGCAGACCATGTGGGCGGCGGCCGGCGTCCCGCCCGCGCCCGCGCGGGTCCGCGTGTCCGAGCTGGTGGGCGAATGGTCCGGCCCGGCGGCGCGCGCGGGCGGGCCGGTGGTGGTCCGCGACGTGCGCACCGATCCGCGCACCCACGGCCGCGCCGGGGAGTTCGAGGCGGCCGGCGTGGGCGCCTGGATCGCGGTCGCGGTGGCCGGGGGCGCGGATGGGCGCCTGCGGGTGCTGGTCCCGGTCAGCGGCGCGCCGCGCGACTGGCACGCCGACGAGGTCGAGCTGGTCGCCGAGCTCGCCACCCGGCTCGCGGCGCGCGTCGAGCGCGCCGAGGCGCAGGAGGCCCTGCGCGAGCGGGACCTGCGTCTGCGGCTGGCCCTGGAGGCCTCGGGCGCCGGCACGTTCACGTGGCACCCGGACGAGGACCGGGCCGAGCTGGACGCGCGCATGCGCGAGCTGATGGGGCTGGCGGCCGGCGACCAGATGTCACTGGCGGCGGGGCTGGAGTCCGTGGTCCACCCGGACAGCCGGGACCGGACGCGGGCGGCGATCGCGGGCGCGCTCGATCCGGCCGGCGACGGGCTGTACCTCGACGAGATGCACATCGTCACGCCCGCGGGCGAGGACCGCTGGCTGTCGATCGCGGCCCGCGTCACCTTCGCGGGCGAGCCGCGGCGCGCCGGGCACATGTTCGGGATGGCCACCGACGTCACCGAGCGTCGCCGCGCGGCGGAGGCCATGCGCGTCAGCGAGGCGCGGCAGGCGTTCCTGGTGCGCCTCAACGACGCCCTCCGCCCCCTTCCACGGCCCGCCGCGATCCGCCGCGCGGCGGCGCGCGTGCTGCAGGAGCACCTGGGCGCCGACCGCGTGCTGCTGGTCGACGCGCTGGCCACGGCGCCCACGACCGGGGCCGCGGCCCTGGCCGGGGCCGGAGGCATCGTCCGGGCGGGCGGGCCCACGGTCATCGACGACGTGGCGGCCAGCCCGCTCCTGGGCCCGCGGGAGCGCGCCATCGCGGCCACGGTGGGCGCGGGCGCCGCGATCGTGGCGCCGATCGCCGGCCCGGACGGGCCGGATGGCCCGGCCGACCCGGCCGGGGCGCTGCTGGTGGTGAGCGCCTCGCCGCGCCGGTGGCGGCCGGACGAGGCGCTGCTGGCCCAGGAGGTGGCCGACCGGGCGTGGGCGGCGATGGAGCGGGCGCGGGCGGCGTCGGCGGTGCGCGACTCGGAGCGCCGCCTGCAGCGCGCCCTCGCGATCGAGACGGTCGGCGTGATCTTCTTCGACCGGCACGGGACGCTGACCGACGCGAACGACGCGTTCCTGCGCGCGTCCGGGTACGAGCGCGGCGAGATGGAGCGCGGCGAACTGACCTGGGAGCGGATCGCCCCGGCCGACGGCGCCGACGCGTCGCGCGCGGCCATGGCGGAGCTGCGCCGCCGCGGGCGCACGGCGCCCCGGGAGGTGGAGTACGTCCGCCGTGACGGCAGCCGGTGGCCGGGCCTCGCGGCCGCCACGATGCTGTCCCGCTCCGAGGGCGTCGAGTTCGTCGTGGACCTCACCGACGTGCGCGCCGCGCGGGAGGCCGCGCGGGCCGAGCGTGCCGAGCGGGAGCGGCGCGAGCGCGAGTTCATCGCCAACGCCGCGCACGAGATGCGCACGCCGCTCACCGGGGTCATCGGGGCGGTCCAGGCGCTCCAGTCGGGCGCGATGGACATCCCGGACGAGCGCGACCGCTTCCTCGCCCACCTGGGTCGCGAGGCCGCCCGCCTCTCACGGCTCGGCGAGAGCCTGCTGCTGCTCGCCCGGATCGACGGCGCCCCGCCGCCGCCCCGGGCGCCGGTGCCGCTGCTGGACGTCATCGCCGACGTCGCCGCCGACCTGGCCGTCGCGCCGGGCGTCGCGCTGGCGCTCGACGCCGACCCGGACCTGGTGGTGACCACCAACCAGGGCCTCGTGGAGCGGGTGATCGCGAACGTCGCCGAGAACGCCGCCAAGCACACGGCCGCGGGCCGCATCACCCTCTCGGCGCGTCGCGACGGCGACGCGGTGGTGGTGGAGGTCCGTGACACGGGGTCCGGTCTGGGCGACGCCGCCGACCGGGCGTTCGACCGCTTCTACCGGGGCGGTGACCGGTCGGCCGACGGCTTCGGCCTGGGCCTCGCCATCGCCCGCCGCGCGGCCGCGGCGGTGGGCGGGACCCTCGAGTTGTCCGACGCGCCGGACGGCGGGGCCGTGGCCCGGCTGACGCTCCCGGCGTCCCCGGAGGCGGGCACGGCGTAGGCTCGCGCTCCGGCCGCGGGGGAGGGGGACGGGGTGCGTGCGGAGGAGCTTCGCGAGGTCCAGGGGCCGCTGAAGGCGCGCTACCGGGACGACCCCGACGCGGCGGTGGTGACGCTGAGTGCCGAGGCGTCCCTCGGCCAGGGCATCACCTGCAACGTGAGCACGGGGCGCGCCCTGGCGGTCGCCGGTCTCCACCCGGCCAGCGGCGGCAGCGGCGCCGAGCTCTGCTCCGGCGACATGCTGCTGGAGGCGCTCGCCGCCTGCGCCGGCGTCACGATGCGCGCGGTGTCCACCGCCATCGGCGTCCCGGTCGAGGGTACCGTCCATGCCGAGGGCGACCTCGACTTCCGCGGCACCCTGGCCGTCGACCGCGACGCCCCCGTGGGCTTCCGGGGGATCCGCCTCCGCTTCGCCCTGGAGAGCGACGCCGGCGACGAGGCCCTCGCGAAGCTCATCGCCCTGACGGAGCGCTACTGCGTGGTGCTCCAGTCGCTCCAGGCGCCCTCGCCGGTGGTGGTCGATTGGGGTCGCGCGGCCTGACGCGGGGGCGGCGCGGCGGCCGCCCGCGGGCGGCCGCCGCCCCCGGAGCGCGTGGTCGTGCGGGACGGCGCGCGCTCCGGGTCTCGATGCACGCACCCTCCGCATCGGCAGCCGCGCCGATCCGCTGAACGCCCCCTGGTCCCTGGCGACCGTCGCCGCGGCCCGCCCGGCACGCCCCGTCGGGGTCAGGCCCGGGCCGCCTCCAGGCGGGCGGCGATCCCGGTCCGCGCCCGGTCGGGGGCGGACGGGTCCTTGAAGAACGTGAACGCCACGTTCGCCCCGAGCATCAGCGAGTCGAGCTCGAAGACCAGCTGCTCGACGTCCGTCGCGGGCGCCAGCTCGCCCTGCTCCACCGCCGCAAGCGCCTGCGCCACGAGGTCGCCGAGCAGCTCGGAGTAGACGTCGCGCAGGTGGTCCGGCACCCGGCCCTGCTTCGCGTCCAGCTCCACCGCCGCCGAGACGAAGAAGCACCCGCCGGGGAACACCTGGCGCTCCAGGTAGTCCAGGAACGCCTCGCACGTCGCGTGCAGCCGCGCCAGGCCCTCCGCCGCGGTCGCCGCCCGCCGCGTCACCTCGCGGTCGAAGATCTCCCGCGCCGTGTCCACCGTCGCGATCTGCAGCTCCTCCTTCGACCCGAAGTGGGCGTAGAGGCCGCTCTTGCTCATCCCCACGTGCTCCGCCAGCCGGCCGATCGACAGCCCGTCCAGGCCCTCCACCGTCGCCAGCCCCGCCGCCGCCGCCAGGATCGTCGTCCGGCTCCTCACCCCGTCCGACCGGGGTCGCCGCTCGCGCCCGGGGTCGCCGGCGGCGTCCACCCCGCCCGCTCGCGTCTGTCGTCGTCGCTGCTCCATGCCTTGACAACTTAGCACGATCGTTCGTACGCTAAGCAGCACGACCGTTCGTACGAACTTTGAGTGGAAGGGGTGCTGACATGGCGACGACCGACCAGGGGCAGCGGACGCAGGGGCGTCCGTCCGTCAGGGATCTGGCGGACGGCCTGCGGGGCCGCGTCGTGGTCCCCGGGGACGCGGACTACGAGGCGGCCCGCCGGGTGTGGAACGGGATGATCGACCGGCGGCCCGCGGTGATCGTGATGTGCGCCGGGGTGGGCGACGTGATGGCCGCGGTGACGTACGCGCGTGACCACGGCCTGCCGATGGCGGTGCGCGGCGGCGGGCACAACGTGGCGGGGACGGCCGTGGCCGACGGCGCCGTGGTGGTCGACGTGTCCGGCATGCGCGGCGTGCGCGTCGACCCGGCGCGCGGCACCGTGTGGGCCCAGGCGGGCTGCACGTGGGCCGACGTCGACCGCGAGACGCAGCCGTTCGGGCTGGCGGTGCCGGGCGGGGTGGTGTCGGCGACGGGCATCGCCGGGCTCACGCTGTCGGGCGGCCTGTCGGGCCAGCGCCGGGCGCACGGCATGACGATCGACAACCTGGTGGGCTGCGACATCGTCACGGCCGACGGGCGGCTGCTCCACGCGAGCGCCGACGAGCACCCGGAGCTGTTCTGGGCGCTGCGGGGCGGGGGCGGGAACTTCGGCGTGGTCACCGCGTTCGAGTACCGCGCGCACCGCCACGGGCCGGAGATCTTCGTGACCAAGGTCTTCTACCCGGTCGAGCGGGGCCGGCAGGTCCTGGCCCGCTGGCGCGACGCTGTGCGGGGCATGCCGGAGTCCGTGACGTCGGAGGCGGTGTACTGGACCTTCCCGGCCGTGCCGGACATCCCGGAGCCGATGCACCACGCGCCGGTGCTGGTGGTGATCGCCAACGTCGTGGGGCCCGTCGCGGAGGCGGAGGCGCTGACCCGCCCGCTGCGCGAGCTGGCCGAGCCGATCGTCGACGCGAGCGGCCCCACCACCTACCTGGAGGAGCAGCGCGCCCTGGATCCGCTGTTCGGCGCGGGCCGCCGCTACTACTGGAAGGGGCTGTACCTGGACGCGCTCGGCGACGACGCGATCGACGTCATCACGGAGCGGGCGCTCCAGTCGCCGTCGCCGCACAGCCCGATCGTGGTGCGCCACCTGGGCGGCGCGATGGGGCGCGTGCCGGCGGAGGAGACCGCGTTCGGCGACCGCTCGGCGCCGTTCCACCTGTCGGTGGACGCGACCTGGGACGATCCGGACGAGGACGCCCTGAACGTGCTCTGGACCCAGGAGTTCATCGCGGCCGCGCAGCGGTTCTCGTCGGGGAAGCTGTACCTCAACTTCGCGGGGATGCTCGAGGAGGGGGACGCCGCCCTGCGGACGACCTTCGGCCGCAACTACGCGCGCGTGGTCGACGTGAAGACGGCCTACGACCCGGTGAACGTGTTCCGGTTCAACCCCAACATCGCGCCGCGGGGGACGGCGCCGGGTATCGCGGCCTGACGCCGCTCAGCGGATGGTGATGCGCGCGGCGACCCCGCGCGCATCGCCATCCGTGCCCGCGAGGGCCACCAGGCGGTACTCGCCCGGCTGCACGTCGGGGAGGACGACGGTCCCGCCCGAGCGCACGAGCGGGCCGGCCGGGACGCCCGGCGGCCCGACCGTGCGCAGCACCAGCGGCCCTGAGGGCGGCGCGGGGGCGTGGCCCGGCAGGCGAAGGGCCACCCGGATGGTGCCGCCCGCGGGCGCGCTGAGCGGGGCGATCAGCGACGGACCACGGAGGAACCGCGCCGTGGTGGCGCGCAGGCAGGCCAGGGTGGCGCCGACGGTGGGGCGTGCGCACGTGACGCCATCGCGGATCATCGGGGCCACATCGCCCCCGCCCAGCCGCATCGCCACGGCGAACCGCGGGGCCACGCCGGCGATGCGCCGGAGGGTCACCGTGGTGTCCGGGACCGGCGGCGGCGCGCCGGGGCCGACGACGTCGTCGCAGCCGGGGACGATGCCGGCGCCGGCGCGCCCGGCCAGGTCGGCGGGCCGCAGCTCGCCGGCGGCGCCGAGGAACGGCGCGCCGCGGTGGGACACGACGAGCGCGCAGGAGGCGTCGGCCTGGCCGCTCCCGGGCAGGGCGGCGGGGACCGCCGCGCCGGCGGCGCCGGCGGCGGCAAGGGCCGCCAGGGCGAGGGCGGCGCGCCTCAGGCGCGCTCCTCCAGCAGGTCCCGCCGGTCCTCGGGCACCAGGTCGGCGTAGTCGGGGTGGCGGCGGATCCACGCCGCGATGAACGGGCACTTCGGCACGGCGCGCATCCCGCGGGCGCGGACGTCGTCCAGCGCCGTGCGCGCAAGGGCGCCGCCCACGCCCCGCCCCTCCAGCGTCACGGTGGTGTG
>DAISWG010000006.1:0-80708 GCA_036826475.1 Miltoncostaeaceae bacterium
CGCGGCTGATCTGGTTGAGCTTCTCGACCACGTGGACCGGGATGCGGATGGTGCGACCCTTGTCGGCGAGGGCGCGCGTCACGGCCTGGCGGATCCACCAGGTCGCGTACGTGGAGAACTTGAAGCCGCGGCGCCAGTCGAACTTCTCGACGGCGCGGACGAGCCCGAGGGTGCCCTCCTGGATGAGATCCAGGAACGGCAGCCCGCGGCCGCGGTAGCCCTTCGCGATGGACACCACGAGGCGCAGGTTCGCCTCGACCATCTGCTGCTTCGCGGCCTGGTCGCCCAGCTCGATGCGCTTCGCGAGGCGGACCTCGTCGGCGGCGGTGAGCAGCGGCACGCGGCCGATGTCCTTCAGGAAGAGCTGGAGCGCGTCGGTCGTCTGCTCGACGGCGGTGGCCGTCTTGCGCGGGCGCTCGACCTCCTCGGCCATCTGCGCCGCGCGGGCGCCGGCCTCGGACTGCTCCAGGAGCTCGACACCGGCCTCCTCGAGGTGCTGGTAGACGGCCTCGACGGCGTCGGCGTCCAGCCCGAGCCCGTCGAGGACCTCAGCGACCTCCTCCATGCCGAGGAAGCCCATCTCCTGTCCGCGGACGATCAACTCACGGAGCTCGCCGTCCCGCGTCAGCCCGGTCACCTGCTGCGTCGTCATCCGCCTCCGTTCCCGCGTTGGGTCACTTCCCGGCGAGCGCCCCGCACGAGGTCGTCACGGGCGCGATGCCCACTCCGACCCCCGGCACGTCGTCAGGTTCCGACATCTGGTCGAGCCCGCGGAGCACCGTCGGGCGACAGACATCGGCCAGCACGAGACTATCGACGCACGGCCGAGATCCGTCAAGGGTGCAATTGGCCCTGGGAACCCCGTGGGAATCGTCATCTCACCGGTATCCGCACACCGGCCAGGGCGCCGGGCCGCGCGCGGCGTACAGCGCGGCCGCCACGCGGTCCTGCTCGGCCTCGGGGGCGGCGGCGGGATCGCCGGTGCCGCCGTTGGCCTCCCAGGTGCTCTGATCGAACTGGTACTTCCCGCGGTACTGCCCGCTGGCGGACACGGCCCGCGGGTTGCCGCCCGACTCGCAGAGGGCGATCCGCTCCAGGTGCGCCGCCACGTCGCCCGTTGGCGCCGGGCCGGCCTGCGGCGCGGGGGCGGGATCGGGGGTCGCGGCGGGCGCCGCCGGCGACGGCGCCGACGGCGCGGCGGGATCCGCGGCAGCCGCGGGGGCGGGGTCGGCCGCGCGCCGCAGCAGGGCGCGCTCGGCCCGGGCGGCGGCCGCCGCGGCCGCGCGGCTGCGCACCGTCCCCGCCACGCGCTCCCGGGCGGCCGCGAGGGCCTGGCGACGGTCGGCGATGAGCGTCTCGAGCTCCCGCATCCGCGCCTCGGAGGCGGCCACCGCGGCGTCGGCCTCGTCGCGGCTGTCCACCAGCTCGGCCCGCAGCTGCCCCAGGCGTGCCCGGGCCGTCCGCAGCCCGTCGATCACGGCCGCGTCCGTGCGCCCGACCGACTCGAGCGCCCGCTGGGCGTCGACGGCCTCGGTGAGGCTGCCCGACGTCAGGATGATCTCGGCGAGGGAGGGCGGGTCGGAGGCGTAGATGGCGCGCAGGCGCTCCCCGAGCCGCGTGAGGGCCTCCCGGCGGGCGGCCTCGGCCTGGTCGATGGCCGCGGAGGTCTGCGCGATGCGGTCGCGCAGGTCCCGTGCCCGGGCGACGGCGGTGGCGTGGGCGTCGGCCGCCGCCCCCGCGCGGGCGTCGATCCCCCCGACCTCGGCCTCGAGCTCGCGGACCTGGCTGCGCTGGGCGTCGAGCACGTCGGCGGCCGGCGCGGCGCGGACGCCGAGGACGCCGACGGCGAGGGACGTCGCCGCGAGCCCCAGGGCCGCGAGCGCGAGGAGCGCGCTGCGCAGGGACCCGCGGCGGGGGCCTGTCGGGGAGGCGGTATCCATGGTGGCGCGCCTGGCGGCCCCGGGCACGGGCTCGAGCGCCGGGGGACCGTACCACGCCTCCCGTGCCGGACCGCCTCATGGTTCCGGCGCGCCCGGCCGATCCAAGGGGCACCGGGTGCCCTCCACCTCTCGCCAGCCCAGCGATCCACGGCCACGCGTGCTCGTGGTCTCCGACGGGGCCCTGCGCCGGATGCGCGTCCCGCGCGCCCTGCGCCGGGCCGGGCTGGACGCCCCGTACGGCTGCGATCCGCTGCGCGTCGACGAGGAGCTGCGTCGCGGCGGCTGGGACCTGCTGGTGTGGGCCGGCGGCCGCGCGGAGCTGGGCCGCGAGGCGGTCGCGATGCCCGGGACGCCCCCGATCGTGCTGGTGATCGACGCCACCCGCGGCGCCGACGCCGTGCCGGACGCCCTGGCCGGCGGCTTCGCCGACGTCGTGCGCGGCGACGCCCCGGCCGAGCTGGTGGCGCGGGCCCGCGCCGTGCTCGCCCGCGACGCCGGGCGCCGCGACGCCGAGGCGGCCGCCGCCGGGCTGCGGGAGCTCACCGACGGCAGCCGCGACCTGCTGGCCCGCATCGCCCCCGACGGGACCGTGCTGTTCGCGTCGGGCGCGGCCCGCCAGATCCTGGGGCGCGAGCCCGGGCGGCTCCCGGGCACGAGCGTCCTGGACCTGTGCCACGTCGCCGAGCGCGAGGCCCTGGCGGCCGCCCTCCGCGATGAGCGCGGCGGCGTGGTGCTCCACCGGATGCGCCGTCTGCACGGCGGTTGGGTGTGGATGGAGACGACGGTGTCGCCGGTGCTCGACCCGTCCGGCCGCCTGGTGGAGGCCAGGATCGACGCGCGCGACGTGACCGAGCGGCGCCACGCCGAGGCGGAGCGCGCCGGGCTGGCGCGCGTGACCGCGGCCGTCGCCGCGGGGGCCGGCCTGGCCGAGGTCGCCGAGCTGACCGCCCGCGAGGCCGCGGCCGCCCTGGGGGTCGAGACGGCCGGGGTCGCCCGCCTCCACGGCGACGAGGCCGTGGTGATCGCGGCGGCGGGCCCGGGCATGCGCGCGGGGGACCGTCTGCCGCTGGGGCCGCCGCGGCCGGGGCGGGCCGTCGCCCCGGTGCGGGTGGATGGCGGCGTCTGGGGGATGGTCGTCGCCGTCGGCGCCGACGGCGACGGCGCGGAGCGGCTCGCGCCGCACGCCGACCTGGTGGGCCTGGCCGTGTCGAACGCGCGCGCCCACGAGCGGCTGGTGGCCCTCGCGCGGACCGACGCCCTGACCGGCCTGGCCAACCACCGGGCCTTCCGCGAGCGGCTGGAGTCCGACTCGGCGCGCGCGCGACGCACCGGCTTCCCCGTGTCGCTGGTGATCATCGACCTCGACAACTTCAAGCGGGTCAACGACACGTGGGGCCATCAGGCGGGGGACGCGGTGCTGCGCGAGGTGGCGCGCCGCCTCCAGGCGAGCGCCCGCAGCGGGGACCTGCCGGCCCGCATCGGGGGCGAGGAGCTGGCGTGGCTGCTGCCCGACTCCGGGGTCGCCGCCGCCCGCGACGCCGCGGAGCGCCTGCGGCGCGCGATCCGCGACATCCCCATCCCCCCGGTGGGCACCGTGACGGCCTCCCTGGGTGTCGCCGAGCTGGGGCCGGGCGGCCCGGACGACCTGGTCCGGCGCGCCGACGCGGCGCTCTACCGCGCCAAGGAGGCCGGGCGCGACGCCTGCGTCGTGGCCGAGGGGCCGGAGGTCACGGCATCTCCGTCCGGCTGAGGCGCCGGCCCGCCGCGCGGATCGCGACGGCGACGACGATCGCCATGACGATCACCGCGACGGGCGCGGAGATGTCGGGGGCGTTGACGTCGGTCACGCCCTCGACGGCCAGCGCGCGGCCGTAGGCGGCGATCGAGAGCCGGTCGGCGGAGGCGGCGAACGTCGCGATCGACCCCTCCCACAGGAGGATGTACAGCACGCCGAGCACCACGGGCCGGCGGGTGACGGTCGACAGCCAGGCCGTCACGGCGCAGTAGCAGAGGACCGCCGCCAGCATCCCCGCGACCGGCCACAGGATGCGCCCCGCGGTGGCGTCGCCGCGCAGGGCGACGAGGCCGGCCACGACCATCGGCGGCGTGAGCAGCAGGGCGGCGACGGTCCACGACGCCAGCACCTTCGTGACCACCAGGCCGAGGCGCGACAGGGGCGTCGACAGCAGGTAGAGGATCGTGCCGTCCTCGCGCTCGTCGCCGATCGCGCTCGCGCCGATCACCACCGCCACGAACGCCGCGACCGTGGGGATGACGAGCCGCTGCACCAGCCGGGCCCAGAACAGGTCCGGCGCGATCTCGCCCGCCGCCGCGAACACCACCGCCGGGATCACCGGCAGGAGCGCGAGCAGGCCCAGCGCGAGCGTGCGCCGGCCGTCGAGCAGGCTCCGGAGCGTCAGGCGGTAGACCGGCGCGATGACGACGCCCGCGGCGGTCACCGGCCCACCCCGCGGGCGCGCTCGTGCAGGTAGGCGTACACGCTCTCCAGGTCGTCGCCCACCGGCTCGACGCGGCGCAGGCGGGCGCCCACGTCGCGGGCGACCCGGGGGAGGGAGCGGCTGAGGCCCTCGACGTCGGCCGACTCCACAAGGATGGCGCCGTCGTCGAAGCGCACCGACTCCACCAGCCCGTGGCCCACGAGTTCGCGCGCCAGTGCGCGCTCCCCCGTGGCCGCCTCCAGGCGGATCACCCGCGGGCGGTCGGCGATGAGCTCGCGGATGGCGGTGGTGGCGCCGCTCGCCACCAGGTGGCCGTTCACCAGGACCAGCACGCGGGGGGCCATCCGCTCGACCTCGTGAAGGACGTGCGACGACACGATCACCGTGCGCCCCTGCTCGCCGAGGCGCCGCACCAGCTCCACCACGCCGCGGCGCTGCGCGGGGTCGAGGCCGTTGAGGGGCTCGTCCAGCAGCAGCAGCTCCGGGTCGTGGGCCAGGGCCTGCGCCAGCTTCACCCGCTGGCGCATCCCGTGGGAGAACCCCCGCATCCGGCGGTCGGCCGCGTCCTCAAGGCCCACCTCGCGGAGCGCGCGGTCGGCGGCGGCCTCGGGATCGGCCACGCCGCGCAGCTTCGCGCACAGCGCCACCATGGCCCGGGCGGTCAGGAACGGCCAGAAGGCGTCGCGGTCGTGGGAGATGCCGATGCGCCGGTACGCCTCGGGGCTCGCCGACAGGTCGGTGCCGAGCACGCGGACCGTCCCCGAGCTCGGGACGGTGAACCCGGCGCACAGCTTCAGCGCGGTCGACTTGCCCGCGCCGTTGTGGCCCAGCAGGCCCGTGACCCCCGGGCCGACGGTGAACGTGACGTCGGCCAGGGCGACGGTGTCGCCGTACCAGCGCGAGACGCCCTCGAAGACGAGCGGGGCGTGGCTCACGTCTCGGCGTTCCTCCCGTAGCGGCGCAGCAGCGTCAGGCCGGCGATCCCGACGACCAGCAGGTACATCAGCGCCCACGCGCCCGTGGAGTTGGGCACCTCCGAGTCGGGCCAGAGGCTCGCGGCGAAGTTGATGGGCAGCACCGAAAGCTGGCCCAGCTGGGTCCAGTCGGCGTCGTCGCCGCTCTGGCTGATCGCCTCGCCGATCAGCCCGAACACCACGGTCGGGGCCACCAGCAGCAGCAGGTACCCGCCGATCGCGAACGCCCGGCGCCCCGTGAGCGAGGACACCGCCAGGCCCACCAGCCCGTAGTAGACGGCCAGGATCACGCCGGCCGCCAGGATCCGCGGCAGCTCGGTCCAGTTGTCCTGGAACCATCCGAGCGGGAATTCCTCGAACACGACGATGCCGACGAACAGCACCAGCAGCGGCACCAGCGTCACCAGCAGCAACGGCAGGACCGCCGCCGCGACGCGCCCGGCCAGGTACTCGCGGCGGCTCACGGCCGTGGAGAAGTAGAGCTGGAGGGTCCCGTCGCGGCGGTCGGGGCACAGCAGCTCCGGGGTGGTGACCGCGGCGAACAGCAGGATCGTGACGCCGATGATCGCCTGGTAGTCGCTGAAGGGCAGCGCGTCGGTCAGGTCGATGCCGCTCTGCTCGGCGAACAGGGCGCGGACCCCCAGCACGATGACCGCCGGCGCGATCGCCAGCAGCGTGAGCGTGATCGGCACCGCCTTGGCCTTCCAGCCGCGGCGCGCGCCGAGCGAGCGCAGGGCGCCCCAGCGCGCGAGCGACGCCACGCCGGCCATGCGGCTGCGCCGCTCGCCCTCGTAGCGCTGGTACCGCACATCGCGGATCTCGGCGTCGGTGCCCATCACTCCAGCGCGTCCACCAGCGCGTCCTCCAGCGTCCGCCCGGCGGCGCGCAGCTCGCGCAGCCCGATGCCCGCGTCGGCCGCCGCGTCGCGCACGGCGTCCAGCAGCACGTCCTCGCCGGCGCCGCGCACCACCACGCCGCCGTCGCGCCGCTCGGCCTGCAGCCCGCGCGCGCGCAGCATCCCGGCGAACGCGTCCACGTCGCCCGACCCGCGCACCAGGACGCCCTCGGAGGCGAGCCCCTGGAGCTGGTCGATGCGCCCCGCGGTCACCACCTGCCCGTCACGCAGGACCACGACCGCGTCACAGGTGCTGGTCACGTCCTCCAGGACGTGCGACGACAGCAGCACCGCGATGCCGAGGTCGCTCGACAGCCGCCGGACCAGGGAGAGCATCTCGTCGCGCCCCGAGGGGTCCAGGCCGTTTGTGGGCTCGTCGAGCACCACGAGCTCGGGCGAGTGGACGATGGCCTGGGCCAGCTTGGTGCGCTGCTTCATGCCGGTCGAGAACGTCCGGATGAGGCGGGAGCGCTCCTCCTCCAGGCCCACCTGGAACAGGACCTCCGACGCCCGCAGCACCGCCGCGCGCCGCGGCAGTCCCCGCAGCTCGGCCATGTGGACCACCAGGTCCCGGGCCGTCATGTCGAGCGGAAGGCAGTCGAGCTCGGGCATGTAGCCCAGCCGGCGGCGGATCTCGCCGGGGTGTCGTGCCGCGTCGATGCCGAGCACCTCGACGCGCCCCTCGTCGGGCGCGACCAGCCCCAGCAGCGCCTTCATGAGCGTCGACTTGCCCGCGCCGTTGGCGCCGAGGAGGCCGGTGGCGGGCTCGTCGATGGTGACGGTCACGCCGTCGAGCGCCTGGATCGCCCCGAAGCGCTTCGCGACGCCGTCCGTGGCGACCAGCCGCGTCCCGCCGGAGGCCGGCGCGGTGGGGGAGGCCTCGATCACTCCCACGGAGTGTAGGGGGCGACCCCGCCCGCGCGCGGCGGGCGGGGTCGGCATCCCCGTCGTACTAGGCCGGAGTGGCCTCCGACTCGCTGGGCTCCGGCGCGACGAACGCGTTGCTCTCGCCCGCGATGAACGCCTCGGTCAGGTCGTGCGCGAGGGCGTCCGGGTGCTGGATGGGCGGGCTCTTCATGAAGTAGGACGACGGGCCCTCGAGGGTGCCGCCGATCCCGCGGTTCAGCGCGAGCTTGGCGCAGCGGACGGCGTCGATGACGATGCCGGCCGAGTTCGGGGAGTCCCACACCTCGAGCTTCAGCTCGATGTTGATCGGCACGTCCCCGAAGCCGGTCCCCTCCAGGCGGATGTGCGCCCACTTGCGGTCCGTCAGCCACGGCACGTAGTCGGACGGGCCGATGTGGACGTCCTCCTTCTTGATCTCGTCGTCCAGGATCGACGTGACCGCGTTGGTCTTCGAGATCTTCTTGGACTCCAGGCGCTCGCGCTCGAGCATGTTGAGGAAGTCCGTGTTACCGCCGAAGTTGAGCTGCGACGTGTGGGCCAGGCGCACGCCGCGCTCGCGCATGAGGCGGGCGAGCTGGCGGTGCACGATGGTCGCGCCGACCTGGCTCTTGATGTCGTCGCCGACGATCGGCAGGCCCCGCTCCTTGAAGCGCTCCTGCCAGTAGGGCTCGCGGCCGATGAAGACGGGCACGCAGTTCACGAACGCGCAGCCGGCCCGGAGGATCTGCTCCACGTACCACTTGGTGGCGTTCTCGGAGCCGACGGGCAGGTAGCTGACCACCACGTGGGTGTTCGTGTCGCGCAGGATCCCGGCGATGTCGGCGGTGGGGCCGTCGGCCTTGGTGATGACCTCGGAGAGGTACTTGCCCAGGCCGTCGTGCGTCATCCCGCGGTGCACCGGGACGCCCAGGTTCGGGACGTCGGCCAGCTTGATGGTGTTGTTGGGCTCCGCGAAGATCGCCTCGGAGAGGTCCTTGCCGACCTTGGTGGCGTTGATGTCGAACGCCGCCGTGAAGTTGATGTCCCGGACGTGGTAGCCGCCCAGGTCCACGTGCATCAGCCCGGGGACGAACTCGTCGGGGGCCGCGTCCTTGTAGTACTGGACGCCCTGGACCAGGGACGAGGCGCAGTTGCCCACGCCGATGATCGCTACGTTGACGGTGTCGCTCACGGGCGCAGGTCTCCTCGGTTCGGATGCGTGCTCGTGCCCATACACGAACGTGCTTCGTGTTTTTACACGAAACAACGATTAGTGTAAAGTGCGCGCCGGAATGTCCCGGGAGCTGATCGGATACCTGCGGGTGGCCCCGCGCGAGCGCACCGAGGCGCGGCCCGGCCTCGCCGTGCAGCGCGCGGCGCTGGACCGCGCGGCCCGCGAGCGCGGCTGGGATCTGATCCGGGTCGAGGAGGACGTCCGCTCGGGCCGCACGCTGCGCCGGCCGGGGCTGCGCGCCGCGCTGGCGGCGTGCCGGAGCGGCGAGGCGCAGGGCATCGCCGTCGCCCGCCTCGACCGCCTGACCTACTCGTTGACCGACCTCGCCGAGATCGTGCGCGAGGCCGTCGACGGGGACTTCACGATCGTGTCCCTCGACCCGGACGTGGACCTGGCCACCGATGGCGGCCGGGCGGTGGGGGAGGTGCTCGCCGAGGCGGCCACCTGGCAGTCGCGCGCCATCACCACCGCCGGGCGGGCGCTGGCGGGCCGGCCGGGGCGCCCGTCGTCGACGCCTCCCGCGGTCGCCGACCGGATCCGCGAGCTCCGCGGCCAGGGGATGACGCTCCAGGGCATCTGCGACACGCTCAACGCCGACGGCGTCCCGACGCCCCGCGGGGGCGCCGAGTGGCGGCCCACGTCGCTGCGCTCCGTCCTGCGCTAGCGAATTCCCGCCGGCCGACCGCCCGAAGGGCGGTCACGGTGCCCGCGTCGAGAGGTGCCGCAGCCGGCGGGATCGTCCGCCTCAGTCCGCGTCGCCCGGGCGGGCGGGGCAGGTGAGCCCCGCCTCGTCCACGTAGCCCCGCCAGCGCGCGGCGACGTCGCCGAAGCCGAGGCCGGGGTAGGGGACGGCGAGCTGCTCCAGCAGGTGGACGTGGTAGCAGTGGTAGTTCAGGTCGGCCAGGTAGGTGCGCCACGGCCGGCCGGGCGTGAGCAGGCCGTAGAGGCTCCACGCCCCCGTGTCGTGGTCGGGCAGGTGGCGCTGGAGGGTGCGGGCGCCCTTGTCGGCCAGGTCCGTGGCGAGCTGCGCCGCGGCCGGCCCGTCGGCGCCCGGCCCGGGCGACTGCCTCAGCAGCGCGGCCGTCCCGCGCAGGTTGAGCAGCGTGACCATGAACCCGTTGAGTGCCGCGCCCTTCCAGGGGCTCTCGCCGGGGTACGCGCGCTCGGGGAACCACGTCAGCGGCGTCTGCCCTGGCGCGGTCGACACCAGGGTGCGGGCGCCGCCGGCGTCCACGTCGACCGTCAGGGCGGCCAGGGCGCCGACGGCGGCGGCCGAGAAGCGCGGGTCGCCGGTCTCGGCCTCCGCGTGCGCGAACATCAGCGCCACCCGCGCCTGCGCCATCGCGGAGACGCCGGGGCGGATCGCCGCCGCGTCGTCGGCGACGTCGTAGTACTCCCATGCCAGGAAGCCCCGCTCGCCCGCCTGGCGCGGCACCCCCATCGTCAGGAGGGCCTCGCCGAGGCCGGCCGCCGGGACGTCGGCGTTCAGGTCGCGCCAGCGTCCGGTGGTGGCGACGGGGTTCACGACGAAACCCTGACCGGCCCGGTACGTGAGGATGATCCCGTCGGCGTCGCGCAGCAGCACCCGCTGGCGCGGCGACCCGCGGGTCGCGAACCACCACGCGTTGGCGCGCAGGGCGCGGGCGATCGTGGCGCGGCGGCCCTCGGGGGCGGGCGCCGCGCCGGGCCCCAGGTAGGTGCGCCAGAGGTCGAGCTGACGGCGGATGTCGGCGGCCTCGACGGACCCCGCCGACGCGCGTGACAGTGCCCCCGCGAGGGTCCGTCTGGCGGCGTCCCACCCCGCGGGCGCGGCACCCGCGGGGATGCGGATGCCCGCGGGGGGCTCGGGGGCGGTGAGCCGGGCGGCCGACGGGCGGAGGGGCGCCGGGGCGGGCTCCGGCGCCGGCCGCGGCGCGGGGCGCGGTGCCGGCTCGGGCGCCGCCGGCGACTCGGCGGGCGGGGTCGCGGTCGTGGCCGGGGGCGGGCGACGGGGTGCCGCGGCGGTGCCGGGCGGGGACTCCACGGGGGCGTCCGGCGCGGTGGCCGACGGGCCGGCGGTTGGGGCGGTCCGGGTCGGCGGATCCGGCTCCGGGGCGGGATCCACGGGTGCCGGGGCGGCGGGAGGGGGCGGGGAGAGCAGCGCCTCCTCCGGCGGGGCCTCCTCGGCCAGGGCGGCGATCGCCGGGGCGGGGGGCGGGGGCGGGGGCGCGTCGTCGCGTCCCAGGGCCGCGGCGCCGGCGAAGCCGACGGCTCCCGCGGCGATCCCCAGGGCCGCCAGGAGCGCCACCTGTCGGCCGGTCAGCACGCCGTTTCATACCACGGCCAGCCGGAAATCCGGTGGCCGCGCCGGTGGATCAGAGGCTCGACCACCCCGCGTAGGTCGGGTCCGGCCACGGGCTGGGCGCGGAGGGGGCGGGTGGCGGCGTCGGGGATGACGGCGGCGCGGGTGATGTCACGGGGTCGCTCCGGTCGGTCGTCGGTGCGCCGCACGGTAGCGGGGCCGCCGGACGGCCGCCCGGTGACGTTCGCACCGCGCCGCGATGGCGGCACGAGGCACCGCCCGAGGTCTGGGGCGGAGGACTAGCCTGCGGAGGATGCGGATGTCGGAGGAGGTGCTGCTCGAGGCCGCCCGGCGGGGCGACGAGGGCGCCTACACCCAGCTGGTCGGGCCGCGCCGCGCGGAGCTCCACGCCCACTGCTACCGCATGCTGGGGTCGGTCCACGACGCCGAGGACGCCCTGCAGGACGCCCTCCTGCGGGCCTGGCGCGGGCTGCCGCGCTTCCAGGGGCGCAGCTCGGTCCGGTCGTGGCTGTACCGCATCGCGACCAACACCTGCCTGGACGCGCTCGCGCGCCGGCCGGCGCGCGTGCTGCCGCTCGACCACGGGCCGGCGTCCGACCCGCACGACGGCCCCGGGCGGCCGCTGGTGGAGTCCGTGTGGATCGAGCCGTTCCCCGACGAGCGGCTCGCCGCGCGGCTCGACGAGGGTGCGCCGGAGGCCCGCTACGGCATGCGGGAGAGCGTCGAGCTGGCGTTCGTCGCCGCGTTGCAGCACCTGCCGCCGCGGCAGCGGGCGGTGCTGATCCTGCGCGAGGTGCTGGGGTTCTCGGCCGCCGAGGTCGCCGAGGAGCTGGGCACGACGGTGGCCTCGGTCAACAGCGCCCTGCAGCGCGCCCGCGCGACGCTGGACGACCGGCTTCCCGAGGAGAGCCAGCAGTCGGTCGCCCGGTCGCTCGGCGACGCCCGCCTGCGCCAGATCGTGGACCGCTACGTCGCGGCGTGGGAGGCGGGCGACGTGGACGCCGTGGTGGAGATGCTGGCCGAGGACGTGGTGTTCACGATGCCGCCGATGGCCACCTGGTACGCCGGCCGCGACGCCGCCCGGGTGTTCCTGGAGCGGTGGGCCTTCGCGCGGCGCTGGTCGCGCGAGCGCGACGTGTTCGAGACGGGCGTCCGCGACGTGCGCCTGGTGGTGACGGGCGCCAACGGCCAGCCGGCGCTGGCCGCGTACAACCGCGACCCCGGGACCGGGGTGTTCCGTCCCTACGCGATGCAGGTCCTGACGCTCCGCGGCGACCGGATCGCCCAGGTCGACGGCTTCGTGACGCCCCGGTTCTTCCCGGCGTTCGGCCTGCCGGACACGCTGGACTAGGTCCCGATCAGCCCCTCGACGCCCTCCGCGGCGCGGACCGGGTTGTACTCCCGGACCTCGTACTCGGCCATGCCGGACGCGTGGAACGGGTCCTGGCGGATCATCTCCCAGACCTCGTCGAGGCTGTCCCCGCGGGCCAGGATCAGGCCGCCGATGAGCGGCTCCTCGCGGGCGGTCAGCAGGATCTTGTCGCTGTTGCTCCCGATCCAGGCCTTGTGCTCCTCGAGCAGTGCGTCGACCTCCTCGATCGGCCGGGTGTAGCGCGCCATCAGCAGGTACACGTCGCCTCCGTCATCAGGGGATGGGCTCCCACACGAGCTCCGCGACGTCGATGACGAAGTCGACCTTCGCCCCGACGACGTTCCGCGCCTCCACCGGGCCCTCGCGGGGCCGGAACTCGCCGGTGCCGACGCACACCACGTCGTTGAGCCACGCGTAGCGCTCGTCGCCGCAGACGTGGGTCGCGGCGATCACGATCTGCCGCGCCTCCTTCGGGTACGGCCGCGCGAAGCCGCGGTAGCTGAAGACGATCGTCGCGCCGTCGTCGGTCTCGATGGCGCCCTGGATGTCGGGCAGCGCGGTCCTGTCCACGCGCGAGCGCGGGTGGTTGGCGCCCTGGAGGCTGCCGGTCACCCGGCCCTCGACCTCGCCCTGTGCGACGAAGAAGTAGTGCCCCTCGCTGCCGGCGTCGCCCTCCAGCACCGTGCCGCGGCCGCCGTCGGGGTACCGGAACACCGTTCGGTACAGGGGTTCGAGCCTCATGGAGGGACCCTACCGCTCGCGCCACGCCGCGCGGTCCGTGCACGCGAACTGATGTTATGTCGCAACGGGTGATGGGCCCGTGCGGTGGCACCCCTCCTCCCGCACCTTGCAGTCGCCGGGCGGATAGCATCGCCGGGTGCGCCTGACCCTGGTCCGCCACGCGACGCTCGTCGTCGAGACCGCCGGCCGGCGGCTGATGGTGGATCCGATGCTCGACGCGGCCGGCGCGCGCGGTCCCGTGCGCGGCACGCCCGACGAGCGGCCGAACCCCCTGGTCGAGCTGCCGATGCCGGCCGCCGAGGCGACCGCGGGCATCGAGGCCGTGCTGCTGACCCACACGCACGTCGACCACCTCGACGCCGCCGGGGTCACCGCCGTGCCCGCCGGGATCCCCTGGTTCTGCCAGCCCGAGGACGCCGGCGACCTCCAGCCCATCGGCCTCCAGATCCAGCCGGTGCCCGCCGGCGACGCCGTCGCCTGGGAGGGTCTCGCCATCAGCCGGACGGGCGGGCGGCACGGGCGCACCGAGGAGGTCGTGCGCGGGCTCGCGCCGGTGAGCGGCTTCGTGGTGGCCGCCGACGGCGAGCCCACCCTCTACGTCGCCGGCGACACGGTGTGGTGCGAGGAGGTCGCCGAGGCGATCGCCGCGCACGACCCGGACGTGATCGTCGTGAACGCCGGCGCCGCGACCTTCCTGAACGGCGGGACCGTGACCATGGAGGCGGCCGACGTCGTCGCCGTCGCCGCGGCCGCCCCGCGCGCGCGGGTCGTGGCCGTCCACATGGAGGCGATCAACCACTGCGTCGAGACCCGCGCGGCGCTGGCCGCGGCGGTCGCGGACGCCGGTGTCGGCGACCGCGTGCTCATCCCCTCGGATGGCGACGTGCTCGCGGTCTGAGGCACGCGTCCCCGGGAACGGATCCCTCCCGGAACTGGAAGGATACGAACCCCGTGACCTCGGAGCGTCCCCGCCTCAACCGCGACGCCGTGCTCCGGGCGGCCCAGGCGATCATCGACGAGCGCGGCCTCGACGCGTGCACGATGCGGGCCGTGGCCGCCGATCTCGGGGTCGAGGCCATGTCCCTCTACTGGCACGTCCCCAACAAGGAGGCGCTGCTCGACGGCGTGATCGAGCTGATGATCGCCGAGATGGACGCGCCCGGCGGCGGCGACGCCGACTGGGAGGACGCGCTGCGCACGGGTGCGCGGACGTTCCGCCGGGTCGTCCTGCGCCACCGCAACGCCCTGCCGCTCCTCGCCTCGCGACCGCTGCCCGCCTATGCGGCCGCCAGCCGGATGACCGAGGACGCGATCGCGGCGCTCGAGCGCGGCGGGTTCGACCGGCCCACCGCCATCCGGGCCGCCCGCACCGTCTCCCGCTACGTCATGGGCTTCACGTTCGCCGAGCGCGGGCCCGGCCAGGCCCCGCCGCCGCCGTCGGACTCCCCCGCCCTGGACGACCTGCTCCGGTCGGTGGCCGACGCTGGGCAGGAGGACCTCTTCGAGTTCGGGCTCGAGACGCTCCTCCGGGGCCTGCGCACCTGGCGCGGCGCGGCCTGAGGCGTCCGACGGCCGGCGTCAGCGGCCGTTGCGGAGTCCCCGGGTGTCCACCGCCTCGAAGTCGGCGCCGGTGATGCGCCCGAGGTCGTGCAGGTCGTCGTCGTCCCACCCGGCGGCGGGCACGCCCGTCACGTACCAGGGCGACCCGTTGTCGGCCAGGATCATCCCGTAGCGCTTCAGGGCGGTCAGCACCGCGCGCGCCTGCGGGCCATACCCGGTGAGCGGGACGGAGGCCTTCAGCCGCACGCGCAGCCCCATCGGCGGCAGCGACGGATCGCTCCCGGCGCCGGCGGCGTGCCGCGCGGGATACACGTAGGCGCTGCGGGTGCGCGGGGCGGTGAACCGCAGCGCGTGGTCGATCGTGCCCCCGCGGACCTCGTCGAACCGCGCCAGGCCGGGGAGGATCGGCAGGCCTGCCGCGTCGGCGCTCGTCCACCCCGCCGGCCGGAGCGCGTTGGAGCGGAGGTCGTAGACGGCGCCGGACCCCGCACGCCAGCCCGTCCCCGACGGCTGCGCCGCGAACAGCTCGTAGAGCCGGCAGGCGCTGCGGTCGACCATCAGCATGTGCCGGTCGCCGCCGCGCTCGATCTTCGGTCGGGCCGGGATCGGGTAC
Organism: Miltoncostaeaceae bacterium; assembly: GCA_036826475.1. Classification (GTDB taxonomy): domain Bacteria; phylum Actinomycetota; class Thermoleophilia; order Miltoncostaeales; family Miltoncostaeaceae; genus Miltoncostaea. The sequence goes on from DAISWG010000006.1 coordinate 14,976, forward strand.
CGGACGCGGTCCGACTCGCCCGCGTAGTCGAAGCGCACGCGCGTCCTCGGCGTCGCGGCCGTGACGACGTTGACCGGGATGCCGTACCGGCCCGCGTCGGAGAAGTCCGGATGCAGCGACGAGCCTGCGCCGATGGCGCGGACGATCGTGTCGGAGCCGGGGAGGACGGGCAGGCCGTCGACCGGCCGGTTCCACACGTTGTCGGCCGGGAGCACCGGGCACGCCGGCGCTGCGGGGAGCGGGGCCGGCTCCGCCGTGGCGACGGCCAGCCCCAGGACGATGGCGGCGAGGGCCGTGATCGCGACGCGCACGTCCCCATCATCGTCCGCGGAGGCCGCGGGCGCGAGCCCCGGCGATCGCCGGGGCCCGCCGCGGCGGTCACAGCAGGATGATCAGCAGGATGATGATGAGGATGATGACGAGTGCGCCAGCACCGATGTACATGCTCGCTCCTTGGTTGGTCCGGTGCCCGGACGTTCCCGGTCCCGGGGAACGCCAACCGGCGGCGGACCCGACCCGGGTTTGAACCAGCCGGGGTCGCGGCATCCTGCGCGGATGCCGATGCCGAGGGGATGGACGCCCTCGCCGCATTCCGCGCCCCGTGGCGCAATCTCGCCGCGGCGGCCGCGTGCGCCGCGCTCGGGCTGCTCGCGTTCGGTCGCGACGCGCGGGTGCCGCTGCTCGGGTGGATCGACCTGTGCGTCCACGAGTTCGGCCACGTCGCCGCCATGTTCGCGCCGCCCGTCGCGACCGCCATGGCGGGGTCGGGTGCGCAGGTGGCCCTTCCGCTGGCCCTGGCGGCGGCGTTCTGGTTCGTCCGGCGCGAGCCCCTGTCGGCGATGCTCTGCCTGGCGTGGGCGGGGACGTCGGCCCACGACGCGGCCGCCTACATCGCGGACGCGCCCTTCGAGCGCCTGGAGCTCATCGGCGGAACGCACGACTGGGCGTACGCCCTCGGCCCGGAGGGCGTCGACGCCCTCGGCAGCGCCGGGGCGATCGCGGGGGTCGTGCGCGGCGCCGGCTTCCTGATGGTGGTCGTCGCAACGGCGTGGTGCGTGCTGTCGGCGCTGCGCGGGCGCGACGAGCCGGAGGCGGTCGCGTCGCGGTAGGCTGCGCCCCGTGCGCATGCGCTTCGGCGTCTTCCTCGCCCCGTACCACGAGCCCGGCGAGAACCCCACGCTCGCGCTGGAGCGTGACCTCGAGCTGATCGTCCGCCTCGATGAGCTGGGCTACGACGAGGCGTGGGTCGGCGAGCACCACAGCACCGGCTGGGAGACGATCGCCGCACCCGAGATCGTGCTCGCCGTCGCGGCCGAGCGGACGCGGCACATCCGCCTGGGCACGGGCGTGGTCAGCCTCCCCTACCACCACCCGCTGATGGTGGCCGACCGGATCGTGCTGCTCGACCACCTCACCCGCGGCCGCATCAACTTCGGCGTCGGGCCGGGCGGCCACCTGACGGACGCCCGGATGCTGGGGATCGACCCCAACCTGCTGCGACCCCGCATGGCGGAGGCGCTGGGGGTGATCGTGCGGCTCCTGACCGAGACGGAGCCGTTCAGCGTGGAGAGCGACTGGTTCTCGCTCACCGACGCGGTCCTCCAGCTGCGGCCGTACCAGCGGCCGTACCCGCCGATCGCGGTGACCAGCATGGAGTCGCCGGCGGGGATGGTCCTCGCCGGCCGCCACGGCGCCGGCGTGCTGTCGCTGGCGGTCGCCCGCGGCCCGCGCGGCCCCATCGACCTGGCCGCCCAGTGGCGCACCGCGGAGGAGGAGGCCGAGCGCGCCGGCACGACGGTCGATCGCGCCGACTGGCGCATCGTGATGCCCGTCCACGTCGCCGACACCCGCGAGGAGGCGATCGCCCAGACCCGGGACGGCGCGGCCGCGTTCGTCATGGACTACACCCAGGGCGTCACGGGCCGCCCATCCCCGGTCCCGGGTCCGCGCGGGAGGATCGTGGAGCAGATGGCGGAGATGGGCGCGTGGGTCATCGGCACGCCCGACGACCTGGTCGCGGCGATCGAGCGCCTGCACGAGCGGTCCGGCGGGATCGGCGGGCTCATGATCACGGCCACCGACTGGGCGCCGCGCGAGGCGGTGCTACGCAGCTTCGAGCTCATCGCACGGCACGTGTCGCCGCGCTTCCAGGACTCGCTGACCGGGATCGACGCCTCCAACGCCGTCGCGCGCGCCCGCGCCGCGATCACCGGCGACGAGCGGGTGGCAGCCGTCGAGGGCGCCCAGGCCGCCTACGAGCGCGAGCGGGGCACCATCCGGTAGAGCTGGACCCCGTCCTCCTCGAACACGAGCCTCCAGCGGCTCTCGTTCTTGCGCAGGAGCTGGAGCTTCTTGTAGGTGCCGATGGGCCGGAGCGTCGGGCGGTCGCGCGCCATGGCCCGGCTGCGCGGGCTCTCGGCGTACAGCACCCATTGCGCGTCGCGCAGCTTCGGGAACAGCAGGATGCGCGTGCGGGCGGACAGGTGGGACCCGGCCTCGTTCGTCGCGGACACCGGCACGCCGTCGGGGATCATGTCCACGGCCCGCTGGAGCGCCGTCGCGTGCCGGTCGACGGTGAACGCGTGCATCGGGCTACCGCCGTAGCCGCCGGGCAACCACCCCCACAGCGGGAGCGGCCCCAGGAACACGCCCACCAGCAGCGTCGCGCCGATGATCCCTGCGGCCATCCGCCGCCCGTCCGCGAGCAGCCCGCCGAGGGGGTTCCGCACGCCGCGCGCCCGCAGGTTCGCCAGCCCGAGCAGGGCGGAGGCCACCAGCACCGGCACGAGCAGCACCGCGTAGTGGTACTCGACGGTCTGCGCCGGCCCGGAGCTGGCGAACAGGTTGATCACCAGCTGGGGCAGCGCCACCAGCGCGAGCATGGGCGCCGCGAGCGACAGGAACAGCGTGGCGACCAGCAGGCCGAACAGGTACCCGATGCGGCCGGGGGTCACCACGATCTCGGCCACGTCCCACGGGCGGGTCACGAAGCTGAGCAGGATCTCGCCGGGACTGTCGCCCAGCGAGGAGTAGCGGCTCAGATGCGGGTTGACCCCCTTCAGCGCGAACGTGGGCAGGATCACCGCGAAGGCGACGACCAGCCACGCCAGCGCCCCGCCGGCGAGGATCACGGCCGCCCGCCGGCGGTCGGGGTGGCGGAACCACAGCCACACCGCGAGGGCGGCGATCAGCAGGCCCACCTGCTCCTGGCACAGCACCGCGAGCGTGGCGCAGACGCCCAGCGTGACCCACCGCGCCTCCTCGGCGGCCCAGATGCAGAACAGCAGCAGCGGCGCGGCGAGCGTGACCGGGTGGAAGTCGAAGAGCGTCGCGTGCATCAGGCCCGGGGCCATCAGGTATGCCACCGCTCCCGCCACCGCCAGGCGGTCGTCGCCCAGCCATCGCCGTCCCAGCCAGAAGGCCGGCAGCGCGCCGGCCGCCACGATCAGCGCCTGGGCCACCAGGAGCATCTCGGGGCTGGACCACACCATCCACAGCGGCGCGAACAGCGCCAGCACGGGGTCGACGTGGGCGCCGAGGCGGTTGAACTGGACGCCGGTGACGTCGGTGGTGTCCAGGAAATCGCCGTTGGCGGTGCTCCAGACCGCCTGGACCATGTTGCCCAGGTCGAAGCGCCCGGTGGAGAAGCCGCGGTAGCGCTGGACCGACAGCCACGCGAACAGGCCGGCCCAGGCGACCGTCAGGCCCCAGACGAGCAGCGCCGCCCGGTCGCGGCCCATGCGCCGGATGCGCGAGGGCTGCGGGGGCGGCGCAGGCGGCGGCAGGGTGAGGGCCGGCCGCTTGTGTGAGCCGGTGTCCTCCCGGGGCTCGAGTTCCGTGATGGGTCGTGCGGCCACGCGCCTCCAATGGGGCCGCCACGGCCCACGCTGTGGCCGGACTGTAGTTGACCTGCCGGTCCCCTACCGCCCCGGCAGGGCGCGGTTGTACTCGGCCCGCCAGGCGGCCGCCTGCGATCCCAGGCGGTAGGCGCCGGGACCGTTCGCGAGCATCGCGCGCCCCGCCGGGGTCGACCCCGCCAGGGCCCACTGGCACGCCATCGCCTCGCCGCACCCGGAGGAGCCGTCGGGCGCCGGGGTGCCCCCGATGAGCAGGTGCATCCGGTCGGTCCGGCCGCCGAACCGGGCGGCGTACGAGGCGAAGCCCTGGGGCACCGTCCGCCACTCCCTCGCCGTCATCGACGTGAGCGTGCCGTCGTGGTGGTACATCTCGAGCCAGACCCCGCCCGCCTTCGCGACCGCCGGCATCACCCCGCGCCACGTGGCGCGGTGCGGCTTGCCGTCGTTGCCGAGGTGGCGGTGCGGCCCGCGCCCCGCCGCGATCGAGGTGGAGAACGCCGGGGCGATGTAGAGGTGCACGCGGTCGGCGTACGTCCCGCCGCCCGGGTACGGGCGCGCCGCCAGCAGGTCCATCGCGGCGGACAGCTTCGCCCCGGGATCCGACGGGTCGATCGGCGGCAGGGCCGCCGCGCCCTTCACGAGCTTCCACCCCCGCCGGGTCACCACGATCTTGTTGCCCGCCGCGACGCGGATCCGCTTGCCGCGGACCGTGACCAGCGAGTAGGTGATCCGCACCTTCCCGTCGTTCCAGCGGTTGCCGATCTCGTCGATGGCGACGAGGCCCGACGTGTTGGCGATCTCGGGGTCGTCGACCTCGTCCTGGATCCGGTCGGCCATCGCCTCGGGCGACAGTCCCTCGATCTCCCCCGCCGCGAGCTTCGCGATGCGGTGGGCCGCGTCGCCGCCGGCCGGGTCGAAGATGCCGCCGGCGCCCGGGTCCTGCCGCATCGCGCCCCGCGAGGCGTCGATCGCGTCGCCCGGTCCGGACGGGTCCGTGAGCGTCCGGACGGCCTCCTGCTCGTCGTAGAAGATCGACATCCGCGCCGACGCGGCGCCCGGGACGGCGGCCGCGACGGCCAGTGCGAGCAGGGCGAGCGGGACGGCGCGGGTGCGGCGACGGGTCACTGAGGCTCCTGAGAGGGGGTGTCCCCCCTGCTATCGGCCGTATCGGTCGCGCCCGCGATACCGTCCGATCGGCCAGTGGTGCACGGCGACGTCCGTCCTATCGTGCGCGCCATGCCCCGCGTGCTCCGACGCGTGCCTTCCGTGCGCCGCTGGACGGGACCTGCCGTGCTGACGCTCGCCGCCGCCCTGGCCACATGCGCCGTGGCCCCCGCCGTCGCGGCCCCCGGGCCGCAGCGCGTGGTGCTGCCGCCGGCACCCGACGACCCGGTGCCCACCGATCCCGGGACCATCGTCGGCGTGAAGCGATCCGGCGACGTCGCGCCCGTCACCCGCGCGCTGCGCGGCGCGGGGCTCCGCGCGATGTCCCTCCCCCGCATCGACGCCCTGTTCCTGCCGCGGGTGGGCGCCGGCCCGGTGCGCCGGGTCCTGGCGCGCAGCGGCCGCGTGCGCTGGATCGAGCCGACGCGGCCGCGGGCGCTGCTGGCCGAGCCGTCGTCGAGCCTCGACACGAGCACCGGCCGGCCCTTCGACTGGGCCTACGACGCGGTGAACGCGGGACCGGCGATCGCGGCCGTGGGCGGCGGGTCGGCGGCGGCGGTGGCCGTGGTGGACAGCGGCGTGGACGCCACGCACCCCGACCTGGCCGGGCACATCGGACCCGGCCGGGACATCGCCTTCGGCGAGCGCGAGGCGAAGGACGCCGTCGGCCACGGCACCTTCGTCGCCGGATTGATCACCGCGATCGACGGCAACGGCATCGGCACCCGCGGAGTGGCCGGCAACACCACCGTCGTGCCGGTGAGGGTCACGACCACGGGGTCCATCACCAGCGCCAACGCGGCGGCAGGGATCGTGGCCGCGGTTGACGCCGGGGCGTCGGTGGTCAACCTCAGCTTCGGCGGTCCGTCACTGTCGGCGGCCGAGCGCGCGGCCCTCGACTACGCCACGTCGCGCAACGTGCTCGTGGTCGCGGCGGCCGGCAACACGCGGATGTCCGGCAACGCGCCCGTGTTCCCCGCGGCCGCCATCGGGGGCACCCGCGGCGGGTGGAGCAACGGCATCAGCGTGGGCGCGGTCGACCCCAACGGCCAGCCGGCGCCGTTCTCCACGTCCAACGATGGCGTGACCCTGAGCGCTCCGGGAGCCGGGTCGGTCGAGGACTGCGGCGACGGCGTGTTCTCGACGATCCCGCAGCAGGCGACGCTCTGGTCGGACGGCGGGTGCCTGCGCACCGTCTCCGGGACGACCGCATCCGCCGGCCGCTACGGCTACGCCGAGGGCACGAGCTTCGCGGCGCCGATCGTGGCCGGGGGCGCGGCGCTGGTGCGCGCCGCGAACCCGCGGCTGTCGGCCGCCCAGACGGCCGACGTGCTGAGGAGGACGTCGCGGCAGACGTTCGGCACCGGCTGGAACACGCGCACCGGGGCGGGCGTGGTGGACCTGGCCGCGGCGGTCGGGGCCGCCCGCCGGTACGACGTGACGCCACCGGTGCCGGTCGTGACCGCGACGCCGTCGTCCGGCGGGGTGTGGGTGTCGGTGAGCGTGCGCGACTGGAGCGCCTACGCGTCGGAGCACGCCGCGGTCGCCTCCGTCCGGCTCGAGGGGTCGTCGGACGGCGTCACGTTCGCCCCGATCGCGCCCGACGCGACGGGCGCGATGCGCATGACGGACCCCGTGGGCGCGGGCGTGCGGCGCTGGTACCGCGCGACGGCGTGCGACGCCAACCGCAACTGCGGGTCGGGGACGGCCGGTCCCATCTCCTCGGGCGCGCCCAGCCCGACGGGGTCGCTGGTCGCCTCGATGCGTCCCGCCCTCGCCTCCGTCTCGGCCGGCCGGCCCAAGGGGTGCGGCACCTGCGTCACGATCTCCTTCACCGCGAAGGGACGCGGCCCGCTCCGGTGGGCGGCCGACATCACGGGGGCCGGGATCACCCTGCACCGTGGCGGGAAGCTCGCCTCCGCGCGGCGCCACACCGTGGCGGTGCGCCTCCCCCGCCTCCCGGTCTGCGGCGGCCGGATGAACGTGAGCCTGCGGCTCAGCTCGTCGCTGGGCCAGGTCCGGGTGCAGCGCACGATCAGGATCGTCAGCGGACGCTGCGCGACGTTGCGCGCCGGCGCCCGCCGCGCGCACCGCTGAGGGCGAACATCGGTGCCTGGTAGGTTCCATGTTCGGTGCCCCGAACATGCGTCGTCACCGGTGCGGCCGGCTTCATCGGCTCGCGCCTCTGCGCCCTGCTGCTCGACGACGGGTGGACGGTCCGCGGCCTCGACCGCCTGACCGACTTCACCCCCGTCGCCGAGAAGCGGCGGCGGATCGCGGGCCTCGCCTCCCGCGGGCCGTTCGCGTTCGCCCGGGTCGACCTGGCCCGCGACGACGTGCGCGACCACCTCCGCGGCGCGGACGTCGTGTTCCACCTGGCCGGCCAGGCGGGGGTCCGCGACAGCTTCGGCGCCGGGGCGCTCGCCCACATCGACCGGAACGTCCGGGCCACCGAGCGCCTGGCCGCCGCGATGGCGCGGCGCGGCGGGGGGCGCCTGGTGGTCGCGAGCTCCTCGTCGGTCTACGGCGCCGCGGGCGGGCGGGCGCTGGGGGAGGGCCGCCGGCCCCGGCCCGGCTCGCCGTACGCGGTCACCAAGCTGGCCTCGGAGGGCGTGGCCCGTTCGCTGGTGCCCGACGCCGTGATCCTCCGCTACTTCACGGTCTACGGCCCGGGCCAGCGGCCGGACATGGCGTTCCACCGCTTCGCCGAGGCGGCGCTGCGCCGGCTGCCCGCCCCGCTCCACGGCGACGGCACGCAGGTGCGCGACTTCACGTTCGTCGACGACGTCGTGGCCGCGACGATGGCGGCGGCGGAGCGCGGCTCCGGCGTCCTCAACGTCGGCGGGGGGAGCCCGGCGAGCCTGAACGATGCGCTCGCCCACATCGGCGAGATCGCCGGCGTGCCGGTGCCGGTGGTGCCGTCGCCCACGGCGCGCGGGCACGTGGCGGGCACGTGGGCCGACACCTCCCGCGCCCGCGACGCCCTCGGCTGGAGTCCCACGGTGGGGCTGCGCGAGGGGCTCGAGCGGCAGATGGCGGCGCTGCGCGGCGCCGTCCCCTCGCCCGCCGCCGCCTGAGGACCGCCCCCGCGGATCCCCTTCGGCCGCCGGGCGGCGCCCCCTAGGATCGGCCGATGGCGCACGACGAGACGTTCGAGCGGTCCGTGGAGATCGCGGCACCCGTCGAGGACGTCTTCGCCTTCCACCTGGACACGCGCAACGCCGCGTCCATCTCCCCCCGGGGCACCCGGATCACCGATGTGACGGGCCGCTTCCCCGTGATGCCGGGGGCGCTCGTGACGATGCGGATGCGCCAGTTGCCGGTTCCGGTGGGCGTCACCTGGCGCGTGCGGATCGCGGCGGTCGAGCCGCCGCGCCGGATCGTCGATGTGGCCGAGCGCTCCCCGTTCCGGGCGTGGCGTCACGAGCACCTGTTCCAGCCGCTCGGCCCCGGGCGGACCCTCATGTCGGACCGGGTGACCTACCGCCTGCCCCTCGGCGCGCTGGGCCGGCTGGCCGCGCCGCTCGTGAGGCGCCAATTGGCGCATGCGTTCGCGCAGCGCCACCGCCTCACCCGCGACCTGCTGGAGGCGCGGGCCCGCGAGGCCGCCGGCGCGGCGTGAGCGGCGGGCGGACCACCCTCGTGTGGTTCCGGCGCGACCTGCGCCTGGCCGACCACCCGGGGGTGCGCGCCGCGGCCGACGGCGGGCGCGCCGCGTTCCTCTTCGTGGTCGACCCCGGGATCCTCGACCGCCGCCACCACGAGGCGCTGCCCCGCCTGCGCTTCCTCCGCGCCGGCCTCGAGGCACTCGACCGCGACCTGAGGGACCGGGGCTCGGGCCTGATCGTCCGTCACGGACGGCCCGAGACGGTGGTGCCGGAGGTCGCGCACGAGGCGGCGGCCGACGTCGTGACGTGGACCCGGGAGGTGTCCCCCCTCGGCCGCGCCCGCGACGACCGGGTGCGGACGGCGCTCGAGGAGGCGGGCATCGGGGTGGAGGTGGTCGCCGGCGACCAGGTGGCCGAGGTCGAGGACCTGCCGGGGAGCTCCGGCGACGGCTACCTGGTGTTCACGCCGTTCTCCCGGGTCTGGCGGGACCTGCCGCTGCCCGGGCACGTCGCGGCGCCGTCGGAGCTGCACAGCCCGCGGGTGACCGGGGACGACCTGTCGCGCCTCCCCGCGGGCGATCCGCCCCTGGAGGCCGGCTGGACGGCGGCGCGCCGCCGGCTGGTGCGGTTCATCAGGGACGGCGGGGCCGACGGCTACGCCGAGGCGCGCGACCTGCCGGGCGAGGACGCCACGTCGCACCTGTCGGCGTACCTGCGCCTGGGCATGTGCACCGGCCCCCAGATCGGCCGGGCGCTCGGCTTGCCGGGCCGGCTGTCGGCGGGGCGGGAGGCGTTCTGGCGCCAGATCTGCTGGCGCGAGTTCTACCACCACCACCTGGCCCGCCACCCCGAGGTGCTGCGCACCGCGCTGCGCCCCGAGTTCCGCCGTATCCGCTGGGAGGACGACGAGGCGGGACTGGCGGCGTGGACGCGCGGCGAGACCGGATTCCCCCTGGTCGACGCGGGGATGCGCCAATTGGCGCAGGACGGGTGGATCCACAACCGCGTGCGGATGGTGGTCGCGTCGTTCCTGGTGAAGGACCTCGGCATCGACTGGCGTCGCGGCGAGACGGTCTTCATGCGGGGGCTGGTCGACGGCGACCCCGCCAACAACAACGGCGGATGGCAGTGGGTCGCCGGCACCGGCACCGATGCCGCGCCCTACTTCCGGGTCCTCAACCCCGTGCTCCAGAGCCGCAGGTTCGATCCCGACGGCGTCTACATCCGCCGCTACGTGCCCGAGTTGCGCGACGTCCCCGCCGACCGCATCCACGAACCGTGGCGGATGGACGACGACGAGCAGCGGCGGGCCGGATGCCGGATCGGTCGCGACTACCCGGCCCCGCTGGTGGACCACAAGGAGCGCCGCGAGCGGACGCTCGAGCGGTACCGGCGGGCGCGCGAGGGCTGACCCCCGCGGGTCGGGCTACGCGGCCAGCGCGGGGTCGCCGAGCAGGCGCGGCATGTCCAGCAGGACCACCAGACGGCCCTCCAGCTTGGCGACCGCCTGGAGGTAGTCGCCGTCGCCGGCGCCCTCGGGGGCGGGCTCGCACTGGTCGGCGTCGACGGTCAGGACCTCGCGGACCTCGTCCACCACCACCCCCACGACCATCGTCGCCATCTCCACGATGACGATCTTGGCCTCCTCGGGGCGGCCGCCGCCCATGCCGAAGCGGGCGCGGAGGTCGACCACCGGGATGATCCGGCCGCGGAGGTTGATCACGCCCTCCACGTGGAAGGGGCTCCCCGGGATCGGCCGAGGGGCGCTGTAGCGGATGATCTCCTGCACCAGGGTGATCGGGATGCCGTACTCCTCCTCACCGAGGGAGAACACGACCAGCTGGTGCGCGAGGGCCTCGCCCTCGGCCGTCGCCACGCCCGTCTCGTCCACGCCGTCCATCCGACCGCCTCCGTCACTGTGAGGGTCCTGACGTGCGTATCGGCGGTCCATCCGCCCGATTGAGCGCGCCGCCCTCCCGGCGCGGCTGCTACATTCGCGTCACCAGGGGAGCTGCCGCAGGGCGGCTGAGAGGAGGCGCAGGCCTCGACCCTCGAACCTGATCTGGGTAATGCCAGCGAAGGGAGACGCGCTCCATGTCGGAGCTCGCGATCATCGAGCGGATCACCGCACGGAACCCGGTCCGGGACGGGACGATCCTCGGCATCGGCGACGACGCCGCGGTGCTCGACCTGGGCGGCCGCGCCGTGGTGACCCATGACATGCTGGTCGACGGGGTCCACTTCCGGCGCGCGACCACCGGGCTGCGCGACCTGGGCTGGAAGGCGCTCGCCGTGAACCTGTCCGACCTGGCGGCGATGGGCGCGGAGCCGGTCGCGGCGCTCGTGGGGCTGGGCCTGCCCACCGGGGCGCTGACCGACGGCGACATCGACGACCTCTACGCGGGGATGGACGACCTGGCCGGAGCGGTGGGCGTGACGGTTGCGGGGGGCGACGTCACATCCAGCCCCGTCCTGGTGCTCGGTGTGACCGCTCTGGGGCGCGCGGCGCCGGACGTCGAGCCGGTGCGCCGCTCGGGCGCCCGCCCGGGCGACGCGCTCTGCGTCACCGGCGCCCTCGGCGCGGCGGCCGCGGGCCTGCGCCTGCTGGACGACCCGCAGCTGCTGCCCGGGCTGGCGGCGCGCGACGCCCTGGTGGCCGCCCACCGGCGCCCGCTGCCGCGCCTGGAGGCGGGGCGTCGATTGGCGCATGCCGGTGCCACGGCGATGATGGACCTGTCCGACGGACTGGTGCTCGACGCCGGGCGGATGGCGGCGGCGAGCGGCCTGCGGGCGGTGATCGACCTGGCGGGCCTCCCCGTCGCGGGCGGCGTGCCGGACGTGGCCGCGGCCCTCGGGCTCGACGTCGCCGACCTCGCGGCCGCCGGCGGTGAGGACTACGAGCTGTTGGCGGCGCTCCCCCCCGCCGCGGTCGACGCCTGCCGGGCGGCCCTGGACGTGCCGCTCACGGTCGTCGGGCGCCTGGAGGCGGGCGCCGGCGTGGCGATCCGCGAGGCCGACGGCGCACCGTGGGAACCGGGTCCCGGCGGCTGGCTGCATGCCGTCTGAGGCCGCCCCGGCCCTGGAGGCGCGCGGCGTCACGCTGCGGCTCGGCGACGTCGAGGTGCTCGACCGCGTCGACCTGCGGGTGGCGCCCGGCGAGATCGTCGCGCTGGTGGGGCCCTCCGGGTGCGGCAAGAGCACGCTGCTGTCGGTGCTCGCCGGCCTGATGGAGCCCGACGCCGGCGAGGTGCTGGTCGATGACCGCGCCGATCCCGCGCGCCTCGGCACGCTGACGCTGATGCCGCAGCGGGACGCCCTGCTGCCGTGGCGGACCCTCGAGGACAACGTGGCGATGGCCGCGACCCTGGCCGGCGCGCCCGCCCGCGAGGCCGGGCGGGCGGCGCGGGCGGCCCTCGCCCGGTTCGGCCTGTCGGAGTTCGGCGAGCACTACCCCCACGCCCTCTCCGGCGGCATGCGCCAGCGCGGCGCCCTGGCCCGGACGCTGCTGTCCGGCGCGCGGACGTGGCTGCTGGACGAGCCGTTCGGCGCACTCGACGCGCTCACCCGCGCCGACCTCCAGGGCGTGCTGGGCGCGACGTGGGCCGAGCGCCGGCCCACGGCGGTGCTGGTGACCCACGACCTGGACGAGGCGCTGCTGATCGGCGACCGCGTGCTGGTGGCCGGCCCGCGGCCGATGCGGATCGTGGACGAGATCGCGGTCGATCTGCCCCGCCCTCGCAGCCTGGACGACACGGTTGGCCCCGGGTTCGCCGCCCTGCGCGCGCGGCTGATGGGCGCCCTGCGGGCGTCGGGGGCGCTGGCGTGAGCACGGCCGGGCGCCTCGCCACCACCGCCGCCGAGCAGGCGGCCCCCCCACCGCGGTCCCGCCGCTGGGCGCGCCGGCTGCCGCTGCTGCTGCTGCCCCTCCTCGCCCTGCTGGCCTGGCAGATGGCGATCTGGGTCGCATCGCCGCGGGCATGGCTGCTGCCCTCGCCCGGGGACGTCGGCGACGTCCTCTGGGACGACCGCGACCGCCTGTGGTTCCACGCCCAGGCCACGATCGCGGAGGCCGCCGTCGGGTTCGCCCTCGCGGCCGCGATCGGCCTGGGCCTGGCGATCCTGATCACCCGCTCCCGCATCGCCGAGCACACCCTGTACCCGTGGCTGGTGGCGAGCCAGGCCATCCCGATCCTGGCCGTGGCGCCGCTCGTCGCGATCTGGCTGGACTACGGCGCCGCCCAGGTGATGGTGGCCTTCGTGATCGCGTTCTTCCCGGTCGTCGTGACCGGCGTGGACGGGCTGCGGGGCGTCGACCCCGAGCTGGAGCGGGCGGTGCGGACGCTCGGCGCGACGCCGTCGTGGACCTTCCGCCGGGTGACGCTGCCCGCCGCGATGCCCACGATCTTCTCCGGCCTGCGGATGGCCGCCGTGTTCGCCGTGACCGGGGCGGTGGTGGCCGAGTACGTCGGGGCCGACCGCGGCCTCGGCTACCTGTCCGAGTTCTCGACCGCGCAGTTCGCGACGGCCCGCAGCTTTGCCGCGATCGTGCTGCTGGCGCTGATCGGGATGGCGTTCTTCGGCCTCGTCGGCCTCGCGGAGCGCCAGGTCCTCCCCCACCGCCGACGCCCCTCCCGACCCTCCTGGAGACGCCGATGACCCCGAGACGCGCCATCGCCCTGATCATCGCCGCCGTCGCTGCGCTGGCCGTCGTCGCCGGCTGCGGCGGCGATGACGGCGGCGGGGAGCCCGGGCAGCAGTCCGCCCGCCTCATCCTCGACTGGTTCCCCAACACCGATCACGCCGGGATCTACGGGGCGATCGACGAGGGCTTCTTCGAGGACGAGGGCGTGACCGTGGATCCGGAGGTGCCGAGCGACCCGGCGGCGGCGCTGAAGCGGGTGGCCGCCGGACGGGCCGAGTTCGCGATCTCCTACGAGCCCGAGGTGCTGATCGCGCGGTCGGAGGGGGTCCCGGTGGTCGCGGTCGGCGCGATCGTGACGCGCCCGCTGAACGCGGTGATCTACCGGACCGACCGCATCTCGGGGCCGGACGACCTGGAGGGCACGACGGTCGGCGCGGCGGGGCTGCCGTCGGATCGACCCCTCCTGGACGCCGTCGTCCGCGACGGGGGCGGCGACCCGGCGACGGTCACGGTGAAGAACGTGGGCTTCAACCTGAGCCCGGCGCTCGCCGCAGGCAAGGTCGATGCGGTGATCGGCGCGTACTGGAACATCGAGCTGGTCGACCTGGAGCGGCAGGGCCAGCCGGTCGCGGCCCTGAAGCTCGACGAGCACGGCGTGCCGACGTACGACGAGCTGGTGGTGGTCACCAGCGACACGGTGGCGCGGGACCGGCCGGAGCTGGTGCGGGCGTTCCTGCGCGGGCTCCAGAAGGGGCAGGACTGGGCGGCCACCGACCAGTCGGGCGCCGTCGAGCACCTGCTGGACGCGAACAAGGACCTGGACGAGGCCACGGTGGAGGCCCAGCTGCGGGAGACGGCGCCGGTGCTCTCCCCGTCCGACGTGCCGACCCTCGCCGTCGACCCCGCCCAGTGGGCGGCGTTCGCCGCGTGGATGACGGCGAACGGCCTCATCACCAAGCCGATCGACGCATCCACCGCCGTGACCGACCGCTTCCTGCCGGAGGACCGCTGACCCGCCGCCCGATGCGACCGGGCGGCGGCGCCGTCTACCAGGTGCAGCCCGGGCCGCAGGTCCGCGTGATCGTGGGGATCGAGTTGGCGTCCTTCACGAGGACGAAGGTCTGACCGCTGGGGGTCGTGGTGGTGAGGGTGTAGCCGGCGTCGCTGAGGGCGGACACCGAGACCGCATTCGCGCCGGTGGTCGCGCCGGCGCCGGCCTGCCAGGCGATGTTCGGCTCCACCGCGTGGAGCGTGGCCGGCGTGATCGCGATGTAGCCGACGTCCACCGACGCCGACTCGACCGCGCTGGCCCCGGTGCGCAGCAGCGACTGCGCGGCGCCGCCCTGGGCCTTCTCCTGCTGGCCGAGGACCGCCGGGATGAGGACGGCTGCCAGCAGCCCGACGATGACGGTGACCATCAGCACCTCGACGAACGTCACGCCCTGCTGGGCGGTGCGGCTTCCTGCCAGGCTGCGCTTCATCGCTCGGACCTCCGTGTCGCGTCTCACTCGTCCCGTCCTGCACGATCACCGTACGGCCGGCGTCGCCCCCGGCCACCGGTCCCTCGGACGGGGCGCCGCCCCCCGGTGGTATGGGACCCGGACCCCCGGGGACCGTCGGACGACCATCTCCCCCCGGCTCCGGGGCGTCCCAGGGGTCAGGCGGGGACGGGACCGAGGGGGTCGAGCCTGCGGGCGGCGGGCCGGGGACCGAGGAGGGCGGCCAGCTCGTCGCGCTCCAATGCCTCGGACTCCAGGAGGGCGTCGGCGGAGCGATGGAGGAGCCCGCGGTTCCGCTCGAGGAGGCCGGTCGCGGTCGCGAAGGCGTCCTCGAGGAGGGCGCGGGTGGCCCGCTCGGTGCGCTCCGCCGTCTCGGCGACGTCGGCGCCGGGGAGGCCGATCGCCAGGCTCGCGCTGGTGGTGGGCGCCCCCATGCCCAGCTCCCCCACCATCCGGCGGGCGAGGGCGGCGGCGCGGCTGAGGTCGTCGGCGGCGCCGCTCGTGAACTCGCCGAACACCATCTCCTCCGCCGCCCGGCCGGCCATCATCATCGCCAGGCGCTCCACGCACTCCTGCCGCGTCGCCAGGAACTTGTCCTCCGCCGGCAGCGCGATCGTGACGCCCAGCGCCTGGCCCTGCGGGATCACCGTCACCCGCTCCACCGGGTCGCAGAGGGGGCTCATGTGCCCGACGATCGCGTGGCCCATCTCGTGGTAGGCCACCAGCAGCCGCTCGTCGTCCGACAGCAGCCGGCCGCGGCGCTCGGGGCCGGCGGCGAGTCGCATGAGGGCCCTGCGGAAATGCGGGAGC
Organism: Miltoncostaeaceae bacterium; assembly: GCA_036826475.1. Taxonomy (GTDB): domain Bacteria; phylum Actinomycetota; class Thermoleophilia; order Miltoncostaeales; family Miltoncostaeaceae; genus Miltoncostaea. The sequence continues at coordinate 30,556 of DAISWG010000006.1, forward strand.
GAGAGCTCGTCGGCGCCCCCGCGCGCCGCCTCGAACGACGCCTCGTTGCACAGGGCGGCGAGGTCGGCGCCCGCCATGCCCACCGTGAACGCCGCGATCGCCGCCGAATCGGTCCCCCGGGCGAGCGGACGGCCGCGCAGGTGGACGTCGAGGATCTCCCGCCGCGCCTCCCGGCCCGGCAGCCCGACCGCGATCTTCCGGTCGAAACGGCCCGAGCGGACGAGGGCCGGGTCGAGGTCGGCCAAACGGTTCGTCGACGCCAGCACCACCACCGGGTTCTGCACGTCGTTCGCGAAGCCGTCCATCTCCGCGAGCAGCTGGTCGAGCGTCTGCTCCCGCTCGCCCGCGGAGGCATGGCCGGTCCGGCGACCGCCGACCGCGTCGATCTCGTCGATGTAGACCACCGCCGGGGCCGCCTTGCGCGCCGCGGCGAAGAGCGCGCGCACGCGCTTCGAGCCGAGCCCCGAGTACACCTCGACGAACTCCGAGGCGGAGGCGCTGAAGAACGGCACGCCGGCCTCGCCGGCGACGGCGCGCGCGAGCAGGGTCTTCCCGGTGCCCGGGGGGCCGTGCAGGATGATGCCGCGGGGCAGCGTCGCGCCGACCCGCTCGAACCGCTCCGGCTCGCGCAGCACCTCGGCGATCTCCGCGACCTCGTCGCGGATCTCGTCGATGCCCGCCACGTCGGCGAACCGGATCGGCGACCTCACCGCCCGCACCTGCTGCTTGAAGCGGGCGCCGCCCGCCATGCGCAGCGCCAGGGCCGACACGATCACCAGTCCCGCCAGGAGGATGAGGGGACCCCACGTCTGCACCCAGCCCTCGATGTCGACGCCGCCGCCCCCGGCGGGTGCGGCCGCGGGCTCGGTGGCCGGCTGGGCCACGCGCAGCGGCACGCCGCCCTGGCGCGCCGCCTCGATGACCCGTTCGATCAGCGATGCGGGGAGCGCCGTGACGCGCTCGGTCCCCTTCAGCGTGACCGTGAGGGTGGTGGCGCCGGGCGTGGCCTCCAGGGTCGCGGACGTCGCCGCCCCCGACTCGAGCATGTCGAGCGCCGTCGACAGCGGGATCGGGGTGGGCTGCGCCGCCGCCGGCTCCGCCGCCGCGTGCCCGGCGATCGCGTTCATCGCCGCCACGACGGCCGCGAGCACGATCACGAATCTCAGCGTGCGCCACACCATGCTCCGACCTCCCCGTCGTCCTGACGGCATCCAGGAAAGCGCGTGGCGCCCCGCCCCGGTACCGACGCTCGGACGGCCACGGAGCCCCCCGTCCGGCGGGGGCCGGTACCATCGGTCCCGTGGAGATGGGCCGCGAGGAGTTCGAGCAACTGGTGGCGGACGTCCTCGACACCATCCCCGAGCCGTTCGCCTCGGCGTTCGAGGAGGTGGCGGTCACCGTGGAGGAGCGCGTCCCGCCCGGGTCGCGGCCGCTGTACGGCCTCTACACCGGGGTGCCGCTCAGCGAGGGGTTCCTGCCGTCGGGGATGCTCCCCGCCCACATCGCCATCTACATGCATCCCCTGCTCGACCACCACCACACCCACGCCGAGGTGACGGAGCAGGTGCGGATCACCGTGCTGCACGAGCTCGCCCATCACCTCGGGTTCGGCGAGGAGCGCCTGGAGGAGCTGGGATACGGATGAGCGGCGGCGACGCGGTCCTCCGCGCGGTCCGCACCCGCCGCAGCGTCGGCAAGGTGAGCCAGGAGCCCCTCCCGCGGGGCCTGGTCGAGGAGCTCATCGAGGCCGCCGCCTCCGCGCCGAACCACCGCCTGACGGCCCCGTGGCGCTTCATCGTCCTGACGGGCGACGCGCGCGGCGAGGTGTGGGAGCGGCTCGAGCGCGCGCCCGTGGTGGTCGCGTGCGTCGTCCACCCCGGCGAGGATCCGGTGGAGGCGCGCGAGGACCGCGACGCCGTCGCCGCGGCCATCGAGAACCTGCTCCTCGCCGCCCACGCACGCGGCCTCGGCGCGATGTGGCGCACCGGTGCCGCCGCCGACGACCCCGAGGTGCTCGCCGCGCTGGGCCTGGCGGACCGCGAGGCGGTCGTCGGCTTCGTCTACCTCGGGCGGCTCCTCCAGCCTCCACCGGAGCAGGGCCCGCCGCGCCGGCCGGTCTCCGAGCTCACCACCTGGCGGGGCTGGTGAGCCGGGTGCGCCACGTGGCGTCGACCGGCGACGCCACGTGACGCACCGCAGACGCTAGGGGCGCTCGGGGGCGTTCTCGAGCCCCGAGATGGAGAGGCTCGCCTCGCCGCCGTACTTGCGGTTGAGGTTGATGATCAGTGCGGTGGAGCCCTCGATGATGAGGGCGTTCGCGAGGGGCCCGGCGTCGAGCGCCCGGGTTCCCGGGATCGCCTTCGTCAGCTCGATCACCTGCTCCCGCGCCTCCCGGCTCTTGCCGCACACCAGCACGTCTGCGTCCAGGTGGTGCTGCGCCTGCAGGCCGGCGGCCGGCAGGTTGTTGTAGGCGACCACCACCTTCGCCTCGGGGGCGAGCTCCTGGATGCGGTGCGCGCACGACTGTGCCGGGAGCGCCTCGCCCTGCTCCGCGATCGCCCCGCTCTTGCCGAACTTCAGGGCGTTCACCACCGACACGACCACCTTGCCCGCGAGGGCGTCGGCCATGGGCGGGATGGTCGAGTCGATGCCCTCCCAGGGGATCGAGACGATCGCCAGGTCGCCCTCCTCGGCGGCCGCGACGTTCTCGCGGGGCGTGAACGTGCCGGACGGCAGCGCCTCCTGGAGGGTGGCGGCGGCCTGGTCGGCGCGCTCCTGGCTCCGCGAGCCCACGACGATCTCGTGGCCGGCCGCGGCGAAGTTGATTGCGAGGCCACGGCCGAGGTCGCCGGTGCCGCCGAAAATCGCGATCTTCATCTGGTCAGTCGTCTCCCGTTGTCTTGGTGCCGGCGGCCCGTCGCCGGGCGGCCTCGAGCGTGTTCGCCAAGAGGTAGGCGATGGTCATGGGGCCGACGCCCCCGGGGACCGGCGTCAACCAGCCGGCCACCTCGCGGGCCTCGTCGCCCGCCACGTCGCCGCGCAGCCCCGCATCCGTGCGGTTGATGCCGACGTCGATCACCGCCGCGCCCGGCTTGATCCAGTCGCCCCGGATCATCTCGGGGCGCCCGACGGCGGCCACCAGGATGTCCGCGGTGCGGCACAGCTCCCGCAGGTCGCGCGTCTTCGAGTGGGCCACCGTCACGGTGGCGCTGCGGGCCGTCAGCAGCAGGGCCATCGGCTTGCCGACGATCAGGCTGCGGCCCACCACCACCGCGTTCGCGCCCTCGATCGGGATGCCGGCCCGGTCGAGCACCCACATCACGCCCGCGGGCGTGCACGGCACGGACCCCGGCTCGCCGCGGATGAGGCGCCCCAGGTTGATCGGCGCGAAGCCGTCCACGTCCTTGTCGGGGTGGATCCGGTTGGCGATCGCGACCTCCGACAGCTGGTCGGGCACCGGCAGCTGCACCAGCATCCCGTCGACCGAGTCGTCGGCGTTCAGCTCGTCGATGAGCGCGTTGAGCTCGTCCTGGGTGGTGGTGTCCGGCAGGACCACCCGGCGGGAGATCATCCCCGCCTCCTCAGCCGCCCGCGCCTTGCCGGCCTGGTAGAGCTCGGACGCCGGGTCGTCGCCCACCTGGATCCCCACCAGGCCCGGCACCCGCCCGTAGGCGAGCCGGAACTCGTCGACGCCGCGCCGGACCTCCTCGCGGAGCTCCGCCGCCGCCTGCTTGCCGTCGATGATCACCGCCGCCATCAGCCCACCTTCCTCATCGGCGCGGCGCCGGCCATCAGCCGCCGCTCGGAGCCGTCCTGCGCGAAGCGCACCCGCACCAGGTCCCCTCCCCCGTCGATCCCCGTGACCACGCCCTCGCCGAACGTCGCGTGCAGCACCGAGTCGCCCGTCGCGAACGACGCCCCCCGCGCCGGCGCATCCATCGCCGATCCCGCCCACGTCTGCCGCTGCGGCCGCCGCCCGCCGGGCGGCTCGGCCAGCGCGTCGGCCGGGATCTCCCCCAGGAACCGCGACGGCAGGCGGTAGTCGCGGCCGCCGTGCATCGCCCGGCTCTCGGCGTGGGTGAGCGTGAGGTGGCGCCGCGCCCGGGTGAGCCCCACGTAGAACAGGCGCCGCTCCTCCTCCAGCGTCTCCGGAGTGTCCGAGCGCACGTGGGGGAACAGGCCCTCCTCGAGCCCGGTGATGAGCACCGTGTCGAACTCCAGACCCTTGGCGTTGTGGATGGTCATGAGCGTGACGGCCCCGCCGCTCGTGTCGACCAGGTCCGCGTCGGCCTGCAGGGCGATCCCCTCGAGGAAGTCGGCGAGCCCGGCCTCCTGCTGCGTCGCCTCGAACTCGGCCGCCACCCGCACCATCTCCTCCAGGTTCTCGATGCGCCCCTGGGCCTCGAACGTCCCCTCCGCCAGCAGCGCGTCCCGCAGGCCGGAGCGCTCCAGCACCTCGTCCAGCACCCGGTCGAGCGGCGTGCCGGCGGCGATGTGGTCGCGGACGTCGCCCAGCAGCGCGCCGCTCTGGCCGAGCGTGGCGCGCTGGCCGGCGGGGAGCCCGGGGATCTCGTCGGGGCGCAGCAGCGTGTCCGCCACCGGGATGCCGAGCGCCTGGGCGTGGGCCTCGAGCTTCGCGATGGCGCCGGGGCCGACGCCCCGTTTGGGCGCCCCCAGCATCCGCGCGAGGCTGACCCCGTCGGAGGGGTTGGCCACGACGCGGAGGTACGCCAGCAGGTCGCGGATCTCGGCCCGCTCGTAGAACCGCGGGCCGCCGACCACCACGTACGGGACGGAGCGCCGGACCAGCTGATCCTCGATCGCGCGGCTCTGGGCGTTGGTGCGGTAGAAGACCGCGATGTCGGCGAGCGACTCGCCGCGGGCGACGGCCGCGTCGATGCCCGACGCGACCACCCGGGCCTCCTCGTGCTCGTCGCGGCAGGCGACGGCGGTGATGGGCTCGCCCTCGCCCAGGTCGGTCCACAGGCGCTTCGGGTGGCGGTGCGGGTTGCGCTCCACGACCGCGTTCGCGGCCCGCAGGATGGTGCCGGTGGAGCGGTAGTTCTGCTCCAGCGCCACGACGTGGGCGTCGGGGTAGTCGCGCTCGAAGTCGAGGATGTTGCGCACGTCGGCGCCGCGCCACGAGTAGATGCCCTGGTCGTCGTCGCCGACGGCGACGACGTTGCGCTCCGGCTCGGCGAGCACGCGGACGAGGCGGTACTGGACGTGGTTGGTGTCCTGGTACTCGTCCACCAGGACGTGGCGGAACCGGCCCTGCCAGCGGGCGCGCACGGCCGCGTCGCCCTCGAGCAGGCCGGCGGTGACCATGAGCAGGTCGTCGAAGTCCATGGCCCCGTTGGCGCGGAGGGCGTCGGCGTAGCGGCGGTAGACGCGGGCCACGACCTCCTCGTTGAAGGACTCCGCCGCCGCCATCACCTCCCCCGGGCCCTCCATCCGGCTCTTGGCGTCGGAGATGCGGGCCTGCACGCCGCGCGGCGCGACGCGCTTGGGGTCGACCTCCTCCTCGACCAGGCAGCGGCGGATGAGCCGGAGCTGGTCGTCGGCGTCGTAGATCGAGAAGTCGCGTGCGTAGCCGGCGCTCTCCGCCTCGCGGCGCAGGATCCGGACGCACGCGGAGTGGAACGTGCTGGCCCAGATCGCCCGGGCCCGCGGCCCCACGAGGCCGCCGATGCGGTCGCGCATCTCGCCCGCCGCCTTGTTGGTGAAGGTGATCGCGAGGATCTCCTCCGGGCCGACGCCCTCCTCCGCGATGAGGCGGGCGACGCGGTGCGTCAGCACGCGGGTCTTGCCGCTGCCCGCGCCGGCCAGCACGAGGAGCGGCCCCTCGCCGTGGAGGACGGCCTCGCGCTGCGGCGGGTTGAGGCCGTCGAGCAGGTCGGACACCGGCAGGATCCTACCGGAGGTGCCCGACGCCCCGGTGGCGTCGGCGCGCCGCCGCGGCGCCGGGGCGGACGGCTAGATGCCGGCCCCGGGGTTGAGGCCGAGGATCGATGAGATCTCCTCCTGGGCCGTCGGCAGGCAGTCCTCGTCCGAATCGGGCACCCGCACCGCGGGCGCGCGGCCGGCGCGGAGGTCGGCGAGGTCCTGCTCCAGCTCGGTGACGCGGCGGACGAGGCAGGCCATGGCCTCGGCGACCGGGTCGGGGAGCCGCGTGTGCTGCATGTCCGGGTGGTGGACGTCGCGCACCTTCTGGCCGTCGACGATGACCGGCCGCCCGGGGTTCCCGACGACGGTGGAGTACGGGGGCACGTCCTTCACCACGATGGAGCCGGCGCCGACCTTCGCGCCCTCCCCGAGCACCACCGGCCCGAGGACGTTGGCGCCGGTGCCCACGGTGACGCCGTCGCGGACGGTGGGGTGCCGCTTGCCGGTCTCCTTGCCGGTGCCGCCGAGGGTGACGCCCTGGTAGAGCGTGACGTCCTCGCCGATCTCGGTGGTCTCCCCGATGACCACGCCCATGCCGTGGTCGATGAAGAAGCCGGGGCCGATGGTGGCGCCCGGGTGGATCTCGATGCCCGTGAGGGAGCGCGAGAACTGGCTGACCAGCCGCGCCGGGAGCCGGAGCCCGCGGTTCCAGAGACCGTGCGCCCCGCGGTGGAGCCACACGGCGTGGAGCCCCGGGTAGCAGAGGAGCACCTCCGCGGTGGATCGCGCGGCGGGGTCGCGCTCACGAGCCACCTCGATGTCCCGCACGAGGGACTCCTTCGCGCCGCCGAGCCATGCGAGCAGCGAGCGCCGTGGCATGCGGGCTAGTATAGGCGCCCCTTCCGAGGAGGCGCCCACCTGACCCGCCAGAGGCTCAAGCTGACGTTCCCCGAGCAGCTCATCAAGGAGCCGATCATCTACACGCTGGCGAAGCGGTTCGACGTGGTGATCAACATCCGCCGCGCCGACATCCGCGAGACGGAGGGCTGGGTGATCATGGAGGCGACCGGGACCGAGCAGAAGCTCGACGAGGCCCGGCGGCACCTCGAGGGGCTCGGCGTGCGGGTGGACGACCTGGAGGCCTACCTCGAGTAGCGTCGCCGTCGTCGGCGCGTCGTGCGACCCGGGGCCGTCCCCCACCGCCCGCGCCCTCCGGCTCGAGGGCCTGCGCGCCGACGGGCCGGACGCGCTCCGCGCGCTGCTGGAGCGGGTCGGCGACCCGCCATGGGACGTCGAGGTGGCCGACGACGACCCCGTCCGGGCGCTCCTTGGCGCCGAGGGCTTCGAGCCCTACGCCCGCATGGCGGTGATGGCCCGGCCGCTGGAGGGGATGCCCCCCGCGCCCCACGTGTCCGGCGTGTCGGTGGAGCCGTACCGCAACGACTGGTCGGAGGCGTTCCAGAACGCCGAGCGGATGGCGCTGGAGGGGCTCGCGACCTTCGCGGAGATGGGCCAGCCGACGGGCTACGAGCAGGCGGAGGGGTTCGACGCGTTCGCGGTCGCCCGCGACCAGCGCGACATGCTCGGCTTCGCCCAGGCGATGCTGCCCGAGGGGTGGATCAACTGGATGGGGGTCGTGCCCGACGCGCGGCGGCGGGGCATCGGCACCCTGCTGGTCGCGGAGATCGCGCGGCAGGTGCGCGACCGGCGCGGCACTCACCTTGCGGCGCTGGTGGAGGTGGACACGCCGGGCCAGGCGTTCCTCGCGAAGCTCGGCTTCCGCGAGCGGGGGCAGCGGCGCACGCTGATGATCCGCCGGGCGGGATGACGCCGGAGCAGGGGTCGCGCCCCGCCACCCTGCGGTTCGAGGGGGAGCGCGCGAAGGCGCTCGAGGCGATCTACGTGACCCCCGACGTCGTCGCGCAGCGCCGGGCGGTGCTGGCGGCGCTCGACCCGCGGCCCGGGGAGCGCGTGCTCGACCTCGGTGTCGGGCCCGGGCTGCTGGCGGCCGCGATCGCCGAGCGCGTGGGCGCCGGGGGTGGCCTGACGGGGATCGACGTGAGCCCCGACATGCTCGCCATCGCGGCGGGGCGTCGGTTGGCGCATGGGGCGGCGACGCCGGCGTTCCACGTGGCGAGCGTCACCGATCTCCCCTTCCCCGACGGCGCGTTCGACGCCGCCGTCTGCACCCAGGTCTACGAGTACGTGGAGGACATGCCGCGGGCGCTCGGCGAGGCGGCGCGGGTGCTCCGGCCCGGCGGGCGGCTGGCGGTGCTCGACACCGACTGGGACTCGATCGTGTGGCGCTCGTCCGACGACGCGAGGATGGCGCGGGTGCTCGCCGCGTGGGACGCGCACCTGGTGCACCGGGGCCTGCCGCGGGAGCTGCCGGAGTTGCTGCGCGGCGCCGGCTTCGACGTCACCGGCGTCGCGGTGGTCCCCCTGCTGAACGTGGGGTACGACCCGCAGACCTACAGCGCCGGCATGCGCGACCTCATCGCCGAGTTCGTCACCGACCACGGGGTCCCCGCCGGCGAGGTCGCCGCCTGGCGCGACGACCTGCGCTCCCTCGGCGACCGTTCCTTCTTCAGCCTCAACCGCTACCTGTTCACGGCCGTCCGCCCCTGACCGCCGGGAGCGATGCGCCGATCGGCGTGTCGGGGGATGCGCCATGTGGCGCATCCCCGGATCAGGGGGCCTGGCCGGCGGCGGAGAAGGCGGCGGTGCGGCGGGTGACGGCGGCGCTCAGGGCCATCATCTGCCCCTGGTCCCGGAGCAGGACGGCGTCGAGGTAGCGCGTCAGCACGTCCGTGACGGGCGGCGCGGCCGCGGCGAGGCGGCCGCGCTGGCGGTTGGTGGCGGGGTCGGCGACGCGGTAGCGGCTCACGGCGTACATCCGCCGGTCGAAGCGGGTGACCGCCTTCCGGGCGCGCGGGACGGTGGCGACCAGGGCGTCGAGGTTGCCGGCGCCGTTCAGGAGGGTGCCGACCCGGGTGAGCGCCCGGCTCGCGGCCGTCACGTCCGCCATGTAGGTCGCGCCCGGCACCACGGGGGGCTGCTGCGCCGCGGCGGGCCCGGCGGCCAGCAGGCCGGCCGCCACGAGGACCAGCGCGATCCATGCGCATACCGCCCTCCTCTGGACCATCCGCCGACACCCTCCGCTCGCCCCCGGGTCCCGAGGAGCATAGGAGCGACCGCCCTGGCCGAACGTCCAGGAGATGGCCCGGGACCCTGACCGATGCGTCAATCGACGGGCACCGGAAACGCCAAATGGCGCGAAACCGCGCCGGCGGCGATCCGGCGCCGGCCGGCGGCCCCCTCAGGGCGTGGGGCGTCGCATCACGGGTAGTGGTCGGGCACGAAGGTCTGGTCGGTCATCGGCGGGCGGACGTAGGAGGCGTCGTCGCGCCGGGGCGGGAGGGTGATCGGGTCGTGCGGGACGTGCTCGTAGGGCACGGCGCTCAGCAGGTGGTGGATGCAGTTGAGCCGGGCGCGGCGCTTGTCGTCGGCCTCCACCACGTACCACGGCGCCTGCTTGGTGTCCGTGTGGGCGAACATCGCGTCCTTCGCCCGCGAGTACTCCAGCCAGCGGGCGCGCGCCTCCATGTCCATGGGGCTGAGCTTCCACCGCTTGGTGGGGTCGTCGATGCGGTCCTGGAAGCGGCGCTCCTGCTCGTCGTCGCTCACCGAGAACCAGTACTTCACGAGGATGATCCCCGAGCGGATGAGCATGCGCTCGAACTCGGGGCAGCTGCGGAGGAACTCCGTGTACTCGTCCTCGGTGCAGAACCCCATGACCCGCTCCACGCCGGCGCGGTTGTACCAGGAGCGGTCCATCAGGACCATCTCGCCGCCGGCGGGCAGGTGCTCGACGTACCGCTGGAAGTACCACTGGGTGCGCTCGCGCTCGGTGGGCTTCGGGAGGGCCACCACCCGGCACACCCGCGGGTTGAGGGGGCCGGTGATCCGCTTGATCGCCCCGCCCTTCCCCGCCGCGTCGCGCCCCTCGAAGATCACCAGCACCTTCACGCCGGTGTCGCGCACCCACTCGTGCATCGCCACCAGTTCCACCTCGAGCCGCGCGAGCTCCTCCTCGTAGCGCACCCGGTTGAGCCGCTTCCTCCGAGGTCCGGCGCCGTCGCCCGTCGCCGTATCCGCCTGCGCCTTTCCCATCGCTCACCCCTCGCCGGTGCCCCGGCGGGCGCCTCAGCCCTCGTCGAAGAGGGGCGTCGTCAGATAGCGCTCGCCGGTGTCGCAGAGAAACGTGACGACCACCTTCCCCGCGTTCTCCGGCCGCCGGGCGACCTCGACCGCGGCGTGGACGTTCGCGCCGGCGCTGATCCCCACCAGGATCCCCTCCTCACGCGCCAGGCGGCGGGCCATCGCGAACGCGGCGTCGGCGTCGACCGTCACCACCTCGTCGTAGACGGCCGTGTTCAGCACCCCCGGGATGAACCCGGCGCCGATCCCCTGGATCTTGTGCGGCCCGGGCGTGCCGCCGGACAGCACCGGCGAGTCGGCGGGCTCCACGGCGACGGCGCGGAAGTCGGGCTTGCGGTCGCGGAGCACCTCGGCGACGCCCGTGATGGAGCCGCCGGTCCCGACGCCCGCGACCAGGATGTCGACGGCCCCGCCGGTGTCGGACCAGATCTCCTCGGCGGTGCTGCGCCGGTGCGCCTCGGGGTTGGCGGGGTTCTGGAACTGCTGGGGCACGAACGCGCCCGGCGTCGACTCCGCGATCTCCTCGGCCTTCGCGATCGCGCCGCGCATCCCCTCGGCCCCCGGCGTGAGCACCAGCTCGGCGCCGTAGGCGCGCAGCAGCGTCCGCCGCTCGACGCTCATCGTCTCGGGCATCGTCAGGATGCACCGGTAGCCCTTGGCCGCGGCCACGAACGCCAGGGCGATCCCCGTGTTGCCCGACGTGGGCTCGACGATGACGCTCTCCCCCGGCACCAGCCGGCCCTCGGCCTCGGCGGCCTCGACCATGGCCAGCCCGATGCGGTCCTTGACGGACCCCGCCGGATTGAACGACTCCAGCTTGCCGAGCACCTGGGCGCCGGCGCCGTCCGCGACCCGCGAGAGCCGGACCAGCGGCGTCCGCCCGATCAGCTCGGTGATGGAGTCCGCGATCGGCACGGCGGCCACCTTACCAGCCGCCGTCGCCGTTCCTACCGGGACGCGACCCCCTGCGCCAGGGACGCCAGCGACGTCTGCGGGCGCGCGCCGAGATGGGAGATCACCTCCGCCGCGGCCAGCGAGCCGAGCTGGGCGCACTCGGCCAGCGGACGCCCCCGGGTGAGCCCGTGCAGGAAGCCCGCGGCGTACAGGTCCCCGGCGCCGGTCGTGTCGACCAGGTGCTCGACGGTGGCGGCGGGGACCTCGACCGTGTCCTCCGCCGTCACGACCATCGAGCCGTGCTCGGAGCGGGTGATCACCACGATCTCCGACCGGCCGCGGACGGCCGACACGGCATGGGAGAGGTCGCGGGTGGCGGTGAGCGCGAGGATCTCCTCCTCGTTGGCGAACAGCACGTCGACGTCGTTCTCGACCAGCGACCGGAACTCCTCGAGGTGGCGCTCCACGCAGAACGAGTCGGACAGCGTGAGCGACACGCGGCGCGCGGCGCCGTGGGCGGCGGCCATCGCGACGCGGAACGCCTCCTTCGCGCGCGGCTTGTCCCAGAGGTACCCCTCCAGATACGTGACCGAGCAGCGCGCCACCAGGTCGGTGTCGACGTCCTCCGGCCCCAGCTCGGTGGCGGCGCCGAGGTAGGTGGACATGGTGCGGTGCGCGTCCGGCGTCACCAGGATGAGGCTCAGCGCGGTGGGCGGCCCGTCCGCGGCGACGGGGGTGTCGAAGTGGACCCCCACCGCGCGGATGTCGTGGGCGAACACCTCGCCCACCTGGTCGTCGCGGATCTTCCCGATGTAGGCGGCCCGCCCGCCGAACGAGGCGACTCCGGCCATGGAGTTGGCGGCGGCGCCGCCGGACACCTCGACCGCCGACCCCATCCGGCCGTAGAGCGCCTTCGACTGCTCGACCTCGATTAGGTTCATCGAGCCCTTCACGAGCCCCTCGGACTCGAGGAAGGCGTCGTCGCAGTGCGCGAGCACGTCGACGATCGCGTTCCCGATGCCCAGCACGTCGAGCTCCGCGCCCTCGCTCATCCGCCGCTCCCCGGTTCGATGGACCGCGGGATCGTAGCGACCGCCGTCACAGGGTCGTGAACATCCCACGGTTCTCTCCACAGCCTGTGCAAATCGACCTCAGGCGCTGAGCCGGCGCAGCGCCCCCGCCAGGATCGCCGCGCCCTGGGCGATCTCGCGCGGCGACGTGTACTCGTCGGGGCGGTGGCTCACCCCGCCCCGGGACGGCACGAACACCATCGCGGCGGGGCAGATGCGCGCCATGAAGACACAATCGTGATACGCCCGGCTGATCATCCGCACGACCTCCAGGCCCTCCTCGGCGCAGGCCGACTCGATGGCCTCGATGAGCGCCGGGTCGGAGGTCATGGGGTCGTCGGCGTTGAGGATCGCCTCCTCGTGCCCCACCCCGTGGCGGGCGGCGGCGTCGCGGGCGGCGGCGCGCACGCGCTCGAGCCCGGCGTCGCGGCGGGCGAGGTCGGTGTCGCGGATGTCGATGTCCATCCGCACCCGCCGCGGGATGCTGTTCACCGCCCCCGGCTCGACTGTCAGCAGGCCGACGGTGCCGACCGTGTCACCCGCCCCGCTGCCGCGGGCCTCGCGGTCGACGGCCAGCACCACCTCGGACGCGGCCACGAGCGGGTCGTGGCGCAGCGGCATCAGCACCGCGCCGGCGTGGCCGCCGGTGCCCGACAGCTCCACCCGCAGCGTCGCGGGCGCGGCGATCGCGGTCACGACGCCGATCGGCGTGCCGCCGGCCTCCAGCTCGGGGCCCTGCTCGATGTGGAGCTCCAGGAAGGCGGCGTAGTGGCCGGGCGCCAGGGTCGCGCCCATCACGTCGCCGACCACCCCGGCGGCGGCCCGGGCGCGGTCGAGGGTGCCGCCGTCGGCGTCGCGGAGGGCGTCCAGCCGCTCGCGGGTGACCACGCCGGCCAGCACGCGGCTGCCCAGGCAGCCGAGCGCGTAGCGGGTGGGCTCCTCGGCGGTGAACATGATGAGCTCGATGGCCCGCCGGGGGGTGTGGCCGGCCGACTGGAGCGCCCGGATCGCCTCGAGCCCGCCCAGCACCCCGACGACCCCGTCGAACCGCCCGGCGTCGGGGATCGCGTCGCAGTGCGAGCCGGTCGCCACGGCCGGCAGGTCCGGGTCGCTGCCCTCCCAGCGGGCGAAGACGTTGCCCACGGCGTCCACCCGCACCGTCAACCCGGCGGCCGTCATCCGCTCCATCAGCCACGTGCGCGCGCGCATGTCCTGCTCGGTGAACAGGATCCGGGTGACCGACGGGTACGGGGTGTCCGAGAACCGCGCGAGCTCCTCGATCTCGCCCTCCAGCCGCGATGCGTCGATCGGCGCGTTGCGGTGGACGTCGATCGGCGGCGTCACGACAGCGGGTCCCGGTTCCAGTCCTTGTAGAGCAGGTACGTCGCGGGGGCGGTGCCGTAGGCGCAGGCCCACTGGGGGCAGAACGGGGCCATCCAGATGGCGTCGCCGGCCCGGACGGGGTACCACGCGTCCCCGAGGCGGTAGACGAGGCTGCCCTCCAGCACCAGCAGGCCGTGCTCCATCACGTGGGTCTCGGTGAACGGCAGTGCCGCCCCGGGATCGAAGGTCATGAGGTTCACCGCGAGGTCGAGCTCGGGCGCCTCGGGGACCAGCGTCGTGACCCGCAGGGCGGGGTCGCCGAGCATCGGCTGCGGCGTCACGGCGGTCCCGTCGGTCACCACCAGGCGGCCGCGGGCGGCGCCGGGCGCCCCGGTGTGGGGCTTGTCGAACACCACGATCCGGGCGGCGGTGTCGGCCCGCAGGCCGTGCACCGCGTCGGGCGGGACGTACGCCAGCGCCCCGGGGCTCAAGCGGTGGTCGAGGCCGTCGGCGGTGAGGGTCAGGCTCCCCTCCAGGCAGTAGACCGCGCGGCCGGCGCCGGCGCGCGGCGGGCCGGCGGCGCCCCCCGCCTCCAGGCGGACGAGGGCCATGCTGAACCGCGACCCGATGGGCGGGGCGATGAGCGTCACGTGCTCCGCGCCGGACCAGCCGGGGACCGGGCCCGGGACGTGGGTCTCGGGCGCGATGAGCGCGTGGTCGGGCCGCACCACGGTGCGGGCGTCCGGCGGGGCGCTCACGCCACCCACGCCGGCGTCACGAGTCGTCCGGGGGCGGCGTCCGTCGCGCCCTCGCCGAACACGGTGATCCCGCGCAGGATCGTCCGCACGACCCGCGCCGTGAGGGTCATCCCCACGAACGGCGACACCCGGTGGCGGTACCGGAGGTCCCCCTCCCCGAGGACCCAGGGACGGCCGACGTCGACCAGGGTGAGGTCGGCGTCCGCCCCGGGGCGGATCTCCCCCTTCCCCGCCAGGTCCAGGCGCCGGGCCGGCGCGGCGGCCAGCATCTCGACGCCGTGCGCGTGGGTCACCCCGTTCGACGGCCCGTGCGTGAGCATGAGCGGCAGGGTCGTCTGCGCCCCCGAGATCCCGCCCCACACCGCGAACATGTCATCCCCCCGCTTCAGCTCCGGCGGCCCGGGCGAATGATCCGAGCCCACGAGGTCGATGTCCCCCCGGGCGACGCGCTGCCAGAGGCCCATCTGGTCGGCGACCGATCGTAACGGCGGCGCGCACTTCGCGGCGGCGCCGATGCGGGAGGCGTCGTCCCGCGTCAGCACCAGGTAGTGCGGGCAGGTCTCGCAGCTGGCGTCCACGCCCGCGACGCGGGCGGCGCGCACCAGATCCACGGCCTCGGGGCTGGACAGATGAACCAGGTGGACCGCGCAGCGCGTCGCCCGCGCCAGCTCGAGCACGGTCCTCACGGCCGACGTCTCGGCCGCCACCGGCCGCGATGCGCACCAGTCGCGCATCGTCCGCCCGCCGCCGCGCGGGACGGCGTCCAGCACCGCGGGGTCCTCGGCGTGGACGGCGACGGGCAGGCCGAGCGCCGCGGCCCGCTCCATGCCCCGACCGAGCGCGTCCGGGTCGACATGGGCGAACTCCGGCACCCCGCTCGGGCTCATGAACGCCTTGAACCCCACCACGCCGCGGCCGGCGAGCTCGTCCATCCCCTCCAGGTTCCCCGGCACCAGGCCGCCCCACAGCGCGAAGTCGATGCGGGCGCGGCCCCGCGCCGCGGCCACCTTGGCGTCGAAGGACGCGCCGTCCAGCGTCGCGGGCACGCTGTTGAGGGGCATGTCGGCGCAGCAGGTGACGCCGCCGGCGGCGAGCGCGGCGGTGCCGGTGTCCCAGCCCTCCCACCCGGCGCGGCCCGGGTCGTCCAGGTGGACGTGCCCGTCCACCATCCCCGGCAGCACCACCAGCCCGCGGGCGTCGACCTCCTCCCGTCCACCGGGCAGCTCCGGTCCCACCGCGGCGACCAGCCCGTCCTCGACCGCCACGTCCCACGCGTCGCCGCGCACCACCAGATCGGCGCTCACGCCGCGGCCTCGATGCGCAGGCGCATGATCCCCGCGATCTCCTCCACCGCCGTCGCGCGCTCGGCGTCGGCGTCGTTGGCCAGGCGGGCCTCGCAGGCGTCGAGGATGTCCGCCACCGAGCGGCCCGCGACCCGGATGACGAACGGGAAGCCGAATCGCGCGCGGTAGGCGTCGTTGAGCGCCGTGAACCGCGCCAGGTCGGCGGGCGTGAGGCGGTCCAGCCCGGCCGAGGCCTGCTCGCGCGCGGAGGCGGCGGTCAGCTCTCCCGCCAGGGCCGCCCGGCCGGCCAGGTCGGGGTGCGCGCGGATCAGGGCGAGCTGCTCGTCTGGGGCGGCCTCGCGGGCGACGGCGGCGAAGGCGTCGGCGATCGCGGCCGCGTCGACGAAGGGCCCCCGCTCCCATGCCCGCTCGGCCACCCACGGCGAGTCCTCGGCCGCGTGCCCCAGGCGGGCCGTGAACGCGGCGCGGCCCTCGCCGGTCACCCGACCCCGGCGATGTCCGACGGCCGCAGGGGCACCCTGGGCAGCTCGCGGCCGGTGGCGTCCCGCACCGCGGCCACCACCGCCGGGGTGGAGGCGATGGTGGGCATCTCCCCCACGCCGTTCAGTCCGTACGGGGCGTGCGGATGGGGCGTCTCGCTGATCGCCATGCGGACCGCCGGCATGTCGAGCACGGTGGGCATGAGGTAGTCGGTGAACGACGCGTTGCGCACCCGCCCGTCCCGCATCTGGATCTCCTCCATCAGCGCGAGGCCCACGCCCTGGGCGATCCCGCCCTGGATCTGCCCCTCGAGCGCCAGCGGGTTCATCACCCGGCCCACATCCTGGGTGGTCGCCACCTCGACGGCGCGCACCAGGCCCAGCTCCACGTCGACGTCGCACACGGCGCGGTGGGCGGCGAACCCGAGGGCCACGATCGAGTCGCCCTGGCCCGTCCGCGGGTCGAGCGGCTGCGTCGGGCGGTGCCGGTACTCGGCGGTCTCCTCGATCGGCTCGTCGCCGAGGGGGGCCTCGGCCAGCCGGGCCAGGATCCGGCGGCACGCGGCCTGGACCGCCCCGCCGGTGACCCACGTCTGGCGCGACGCGGAGGTCGAGCCGGCGGACCCGACCGAGGTGTCGGACGGAAGCACCACCACCTGGTCGACGTCCAGTTCGGTGCGGGCGATCTGCTCGATCACGGTCACCAGCCCCTGCCCCACCTCGGCGGCCGCGGTCTGCACCTCGGCAACCGGCCCGTCGGCGGTGGGGACCAGGCGGACCCGCGCGGTGGAGAAGTCGTCGAAGCCCTCGGCGAAGGCGATGTTCTTGAAGCCCACCGCGAACCCGACGCCCCGTGTGGTCCCCTCGCCGTGCGTCACGTTGGACACGCCGCCCGGCATCTCGCGCAGGTCCATCGGCGTGCTGCGCGCCAGCGGCGGCAACGGCATCGCCCGCAGCTCCTCCAGCAGCGCGCGCACGGGCGCGGGACCGTCGACCACCTGCCCGGTGGGGAGGCGGTCGCCCGTCGCGATGGCGTTGACGATGCGGAGCTCCACGGGGTCCATGCCGAGCGCCGCGGCGAGCCGGTCCATCTGCGACTCGTGGGCGAACGCCACCTGGACGGCCCCGAACCCGCGCATCGCGCCGCACGGCGGGTTGTTGGTGTAGGCCACGCGGGCGTCGATCGACGCATTCGGGACGGCGTACGGCCCGCACGCGAACGTCGCGGCGTTGGCCACCACGGCGGTGCTGCTGGAGGCGTAGGCGCCGCCGTCGAGCGTCACGTCGGCCTTCACGTAGACCAGCCGGCCGTCCCGTGTGGCGCCGTGCTCGTAGGTCATCCGCGCCGGATGCCGGTGGACGTGGCCGTAGAACGACTCCTCGCGCGAGTAGACCATCTTCACCGGGCGCCCGGTGCGCAGCGCGAGCATCGCGACGTGCACCTGCATCGACAGGTCCTCCCGCCCGCCGAACGCGCCGCCGACGCCCGCGAGGTGCAGCCGCGTCAGCTCCAGCGGCAGGTCGAGGCTGGCGGCCACCTGGGCCTGGTCGACGTGCAGCCACTGCGTGGCGATGTGGAGGTCGACGCCCCCGTCCTCGGCGGGGACGGCGAGCGCCGACTCGGGGCCGAGGAACGCCTGGTCCTGCATCCCCACCTCGTACACGCCGCGCACCACCACGTCGGCCGTGGCGTCCGGGTCGCCGTGCCGGATGGGCACCGCCCGCAGGAGGTTGCCGCCCGGATGGAGCGCACGGGCCCCGTCCGCCAGGGCGGCCGCGGCGCTGGTGAGCGGCTCGGTCGGGGCGTAGTCCACCGCGATGCGGGCGGCCGCGCGGCGCGCCGTCTCGGGGTGATCGGCGGCGACGATGGCCACCGGCTCCCCCTCGTAGCGGACCTCGCCGGCCGCCAGGACCGGCTGGTCGGCGACCTCCATGCCGTACACGGGCCGGCCGGGGACGTCCTCGTGCGTCAGCACCGCGCGCACGCCCGGCACCGCGAGCGCGGCGGCCACGTCGATGCCGCGCACCGTCGCGCTGGGATAGGGGCTGCGCAGGGTGGTCCCCCACAGCATCCCGTCGGCCGACAGGTCGGACGCGTACGCGAACCTCCCCTGCACCTTGGCGTCACCGTCGGCGCGCAGCACGCTCTCGCCGATGCGCCCGCGCCTCAGGGGCGTGCGGCGCCCGGTGCGGGTGGTGCTCACTCGGGCGCCATGGCGGTCGCCGCGGCGGCCCGGGCGATCGCGTCGAGGTCACCGGTCAGCAGCTCGCCCCCCAGCACGACGGGGACGCCGTCCACCAGCAGCGCCTCCGCGTGGCGCGGCGGGCCCAGGACCATCGGGGCGACGGGGTCGGCGATGCCGGCGTGACGGGCGCCGTCGAGCCGCCACAGCGCCACGTCGGCCAGCTTGCCGGGCTCCAGCGACCCCAGCTCGTCGTCGCGTCCCAGGCAGCGGGCGCCGTGGATGGTGCCGAGCGCCAGCGCCTGGCGGGCGGTCATGGCCGCCGGGCCACCGCGCAGGCGGGCCACCAGCAGCGCCTCGCGCACCTCGACGGCCAACTCTCCCGACTCCTGGGATGCGGCGCCGTCGACGCCCAGGCCCACGGCAACCCCGGCGGCGGCCAGGTCGGCGGCGGGGGCGATGCCGGCCCCCAGGCGCGCGTTGGACGACGGGCAGTGCGCCACCGAGGTTCCGGTGGCGGCGAAACGGGCCACCTCCTGCGGCGACAGGTGGACGCAGTGGGCCAGCCACACGTCGGGCCCCAGCCAGCCGAGGTCGTCGAGGTACTCCACCGGGCGGACGCCGAAGCGCTCGCGGCAGAACGCCTCCTCCTCGACCGTCTCGGCCAGGTGGGTGTGCAGTCGCACCCCGTTGCGGCGCGCCAGGGCGGCTGACTCCGTCATGAGCTCCCCCGTCACCGAGAACGGGGAGCACGGGGCCACGGCGATCCGCAGCATCGCCCCCGGGTCCGGGTCGTGCCAGCGGGAGATGGCCTCCTCGGTCGCCACCAGCACGGCGTCGCGGTCCTCCGTCACGGAGTCCGGCGGCAGCCCGCCGCGCGACGCGCCCAGATCCATCGAGCCCCGGCACGGGTGGAACCGCAGGCCCAGGCCGGCGGCGGCGTCGATCGCGGCCGCCAGCAGCGCGTTCCCGCCACCGGGGAACAGATAGTGATGGTCCGTGGAGGTGCTGCATCCCGAGCGCGCCAGCGCCGCGAGGGCCGCCGATGCCGAGGCGTGGACGGTCTGCTCGTCGATCCGCGCCCACACCGGGTAGAGCGTGGTGAGCCAGCCGAAGAGGTCCTCCTCGGTCGCCAGCCCGCGGGTCGACCACTGGTAGAGGTGGTGGTGGCAGTTCACGAGGCCGGGGGTGGCCAGGCATCCCCGGCCGTCGATGCGCGTCGCGCCGGCGGGCGGGTCGGGCGGGGCGCCCGGTCCCAGGGCGGCGATGCGCGAGCCCTCGATCAGGATCCAGCCCTCGGCGATCTCGGTGCCGGCGGCGTCGACCGTCGCGATCGCGCAGCCGTCGATGAGGACGGCGGTCACCGCATGCTCCGCGCCGAGGCGAGCCGCACGGCGTCGAGGATCTTCTCGTAGCCGGTGCAACGGCACAGGTTGCCGGCCAGCGCCTCGCGGATCTCGCCGTCGCCCGGCGACGGGGAGCGTCGCAGCAGATCCTCGGTCGCCATCACCAGGCCGGGCGTGCAGAAGCCGCACTGGACGGCGCCGGTGTCGACGAACGCCTGCTGCACCACCCCGAGCGCGCCGTCGGGCGCCAGGCCCTCGACGGTGCGCACCTCACGGCCCTCCGCCTGGCGTGCGAGCACCAGGCACGAGCACACCAGCACGTCGTCCATCAGCACCGAGCAGGACCCGCATTCGCCCTGCTCGCAGGCGTTCTTCGATCCGGGCAGGCCGAGCCGCTCGCGCAGCACGTACATGAGGCTCTCGCCCTCCCAGATCGACTCGACCTGGTGGACCTCGCCGTTCACCCGCAGGCTCAGCCTCACGCGGCGTGCTCCCGCCAGCACCACGTGGCGGTCCGCCGGCCGATCACCGCGAGCGCGTGGCGGCGGTAGTCGGCGCTGCCGCGGACGTCGTCGATCGGGCGGGCCGCCTGCCCCACCAGGTCGCCGAAGCGGCGCAGCGCGGCCTCGGGCGGCGGCGTGCGCCGCTCCCAGTGGTCGCCCTCGTCCAGGACGCCCTCCAGGAACGCCTCGGCCGCGGGGGCGCGGATGACGGTGGGCGCCGCGGAGCCGATGGCGGCCCGGACGGTGCGCATCCGCGCGTCGAACGCGACGGCGAACGAGCAGACGGCGATGACCATCGCGTTGCGGGGGCCGACCTTCGCGAACTGCTGGGGCCCGCGGGCGGCGGGCACCCGGACCGCGCGGATGAGCTCGTCCGGCGCCATGACGTTGCGCTTGGGGCCGGTGCAGAACGCCTCGAGCGGGATGCTGCGCGTGCCCGTCTCCGACGCCAGCTCGACGGTGGCGCCGGAGGCGATCAGGGGCGGCAGCGCGTCGCCGGCGGGCGAGGAGGTCGCGATGTTCCCGCCCACCGTCCCGCGATTGCGGATCTGCGGCGAGCCGACCGTGCGCGAGGCGATCGCGAGGCCCGGCAGGACCTCGGCCATCTCCCGCACGATCCGGGTGTACGTGACCCCGGCGCCGATGACGACGTCGTCGCCGTCGGCGCCCCAGTCGGCCAGCTCCGGCACGCGCGTGAGGTCGAGGACCCGCTCGGGGCGGCGGCGGTCGAAGTTCAGCTCGACCATCAGGTCGGTGCCGCCGGCCATGGGGAGCGCCCCGGGGTGCGCGCGCCGGGCCGCCAGCGCCTCGTCGAGATCCCGTGGCTGGACGGTCGTCTCCAAGGCGGGGAGGATACCCCGGCCGCCGGGCGCCGGGCCGTCACCGCCCCGGGCGGGCGGTCTCCGCGTCCCCCGTCCCCAGGTAGGCGAGCACCGCCAGCACCCGACGGTGCACGTCCGCGGAGGGCGGGAGACCGAGCTTGCTGAAGATCCGGGCGACGTGCGCCTCGACGGTCTTCGGGCTCACCACCAGCTCCGCCTCGATCGCCCGGTTCGAGCGCCCCTCGGCGATGAGGGCCAGGACCTCGCGCTCGCGCGGCGTCAGCGCCGGGTGCGCCCCCGCCCCCTCCACGGCGACGAGGGGCGCGACGACCGCCGGGTCGACGACCGTCCCGCCCGCGGCGACGCGGCGCAGCGCCACGACGACCTCCTCGATGTCCAGCAGGCGGTCCTTCAGCAGATAGCCGACGCCGTCCCCCTCCCGCAGCAGGCGCAGGGCCCAGCCGACCTCGACGTACTGCGACAGCACCAGGACGGCCGTCCCCGGGTGGCGCTCGCGGATCTCGGCGGCCGCGCGCAGCCCCTCGTCGGTGTGGGTCGGCGGCATCCGGATGTCGACGACCGCGACGTCGGGCCGGGCGTCCGCCACCAGCCGCAGCAGCGCGTCCGGGTCGCCCGCGGACCCCACCACCTCCAGCCCGTGCTCGGCGAGGAGGCGCACGAGGCCCTCGCGCACGATCACCGAGTCGTCGGCCACGATCACCCGCACGGGAACTCCGCCACCAGGCGGGTGCCCCCCTCGGGGCCGTCGGCCACCGTGAGCGTCCCGTCGAGGGCCGCGACGCGCTCGCGCAGCCCCGCGAGGCCCGAGCCCCCGGCCGGGTCGGCGCCGCCCCGCCCGTCGTCGGCCACGGCCAGGCGCGCCCGGCCGGCCCCGATCTCGACCGTGACCCGTGCGCACGTGGCGTCGGCGTGCCGGGCGGCGTTGGTCAGCGCCTCCGAGACGACGAACCACATCGCGATCTCCACCGCCGCCGGCAGCCGCCGGTCCGGGCAGTCCACGCTCACGGGGAACGGCGCCCGGGAGGCCAGGGCGCGCAGGGCGGGGGCCAGCCCGCCCTCGTCCAGGGCGGCGGGGTGGATCCCGCGGGCGAGCCTGCGCAGATCGTCCAGGGCGTGCCGCAGCCCGTCCTCGGCCTCGTCGAGGAGGGGTGCGACGGCGCCGTCGTCCGTCGCGCGGCTCCGCGCCAGGCGCAGGATCAGGCCGAGGCCCACCAGGCGCTGCTGCGCGCCGTCGTGCAGGTCGCGCTCCAGCCGCCGCCGCTCGGCGTCACCGGCCTCCAGGAGGCGCCGCCGCGCCGCCTGGACCTCCACGAGCCGGGCGCCGAGATCGGCGCTCAGGCGGGCGTTGTCGAGCGCCAGCGCGGCGGTGGCCCCCGCCGCCCGGAGCAGCTCGGGCCGCCAGGTGAGCGAGGGGTCGTGCACCAGGGCGCCGACCACCCGGTCGCCGCGCGTCAGGGTGGTCACGGCGGCGCCGTTCGCGCTCGGCGCGGGCGCCGGTGCGCCGTCCGCGTCCACCCAGCCGTCGCCGCCGGCCGGGAGCAGCACCCGCAGCGACGGGTCGTGGAGGGCCCGCGCGAGCGACTCCTGCACGGCGGGCGCGCCGACGGGGCCCTCGAGCCCCGTCACCAGCGCGGCCACCGCGACGGGCCGCGCACGGGAGCGGGCGAGGCCCACCACCACCCCGACGGCCACCGCGCCCAGGAAGACGACGCCCGCCCAGAAGACGTCCCCGCGCTCGGTGTCGATGTCCGTCCGCCACTGGATCCCGAACTGCACCGCCAGGTACGCGGTGAGGGCCGCGAACGCGATCAGGACCGGGGCGAACGCCCGGCGCGCCGCCGGCCCGCCCCGGTGCCAGCGCCACGCGCAGAGGGCGAGGGCGGCGATCGTCGCCACCAGGGCCGTGTCCACCGCCGCACGGATCAGCGCGTCGTAGGCGCCGGGGTGCGACTCCACGAACAGCATGTTGGGCTGGGCGGAGTGGGTGATCCCGGTGGTCCGCGGATCCCAGACCGCCATCGCCACCGGGCCGGCGAGCACCGCCGCCAGCACCGCGAGGCCCGCGACGGACCAGGCGAACCATCCGCGCGGGAGATCGTGGGGGAACGCCACCACCAGGCAGATGACCAGCGCGAAGTACGCGCCGGCCATGCTCCAGCCGGCGGTGAACCCCTCCGGGGAGGCGATGTCGCGCAGGTTCCACCCCAGCCACGTCAGGCCGGTGGCCACCAGCAGGATGCCCCCCGATCCCGGCCGCCGCAGCCACAGGGCGATGCCGGCGGCCACCAGGGCCACGCCCACCAGGGCGATCGCCGCCACCCGGGCGCCCCCGTCCCCCTCCAGCAGCCGCGCGCGCACGGCGCCGATCGTCAGCGCGACCCCCGCGACGCCGGCCGCGACGGGTCCGTACCTCACCCCGGCTCCCCCCCGAGCAGCCGCGACAGCGCGGCGCCGGACAGATCCCGCTTGCGCACGAAGCCGAGCGCGCGGGCGCTCTCGAGTCGCGGACCCAGGTCGGCCGGGTCGCGGCTGGACGTGAGGATCACCGGCGGCGCGTCCCCGCGCCGCTCCATCTCCGCCGCCACGTCGATCCCGTCCGCCCCGGGGAGGACGACGTCCATCACCACCAGGTCGGGGCGGAGCTCGGCGGCCGCGTCGAGCGCCTCGGCGCCGTCGCCGGCCTCGCCGACCACGTCGAAGCCGTCGTCCTCCAGGACGCGGCGGATCAGCGCCCTCACCCCGGAATGGTCATCGACCACCAGCACACGCACGCTCATCGCCGGATGTTCGTGCTCCGCGCGCGCCCTGTCCATCGGGGTCAGCCCTACGCCGGGGCGCCGTCCGGATGTGGGGTGCGCCCCGATGACGCCCGCCCGTGCGCGCTCCTACGATGGCGCCGCAATCCCGCCTCCGAGAGGGGAGCCACGATGAGACGTGCAAGCCGATGGGCCGTCGCGCTGACCGCGGTGGCCGCCTCCGTCGCCCTCGCCGCGGGGTGCGGCGCCTCCGACGGCAACGTCGCGTCGGTCCCGGCCGCGCCGGGCGCGCAGCTGGCCGACCGCCTGCTGTCGGCCGAGGAGCTGGGCATCCCCGGCTTCACCGCGACGCGTGAGCCGGTCGAGCCCCAGGACGCGGTCGAGTCGTCGGCGGGCGACCCGTGCGCGGCCCGGCGGATGCACGACGTCCGCATGCTCCAGGAGGCGGGGCTCCAGGCACGGGTCCGGCGCTCGTTCGAGTCGGGCGACGGCGGCGCGCTCAGCATCGTCCAGCAGTTCGCGACGCCGGCCGGCGCGACGGCCGCCCAGAAGGCCTTCGTCGCGGGGCTCGACCGGGACTGGCCCGGCTGCGACGAGGGCGTCACGACGACCGCGTTCGACACCACGACGCTGGACCACCCGCCGGGCGCGACGCTGGCCCACACCGTCCAGACCGGGCGGGACGTGCCGGGCGAGGCGTGGAACGTCTTCTTCACCGACGGCCGCTTCCTCTACACGGTCGGGGCCATCGGGACCGGCGTCACCCGGGATGCCGTGGTCGCGGCGGCGGGGCGCGCCTACGACAAGCGCGCGGGCTGACCGGGCCCGCGTGCGGGGCACCCGCTCGGCTACGGTTCCGGCGGGTGCCCGAGCACGCGATCACCTACGGCAAGACGGCGGTGCCGGTCTACCGGCACGGCGCCGCACCGCTCGAGGGCCTGCCGGCCGTCCCCGAGTCGGGGGTCACCGGCCTGCCCAACCATCTGGTCGCCGGCCGCGTGACCGTCGAGGTGTTCGGCGACAACTTCCTGCCCTCGTACACCGAGGGCGACAACTCGATGGTCGTCGCGACCGACAGCATCAAGAACCTGGTGCTCCGGGAGTCGGGGTCGTGGACCGGGGCGACCCCCGAGAGCCTGCTGCTGCACCTGGGCGGCCTGATGCTCGCCGACTACGGGCAGATGCAGGCGCTGCGGATGGCGTGGGACGAGATCCCGTTCGCGCCCGCCGGCGGCGACGTGCTGTTCTCCCGATCCGGCGACGACCGCGCGGTGGCCGACATGCGCCTGGAGCGCGAGGGGGACGGCGTCCGCATCGCCCACCTGGCGTGCGGCCGCCGCGACATGGCCCTGCTGAAGCTGACGGGAAGCGCGTTCACCGCGTTCGTCCGCGACGACTACACCACCCTTCCGGACCGCCGCGACCGGCCGCTCTTCGTCGGCCTGGACGTGGGATGGCGCTACGCCGACCCCACCGACGCCCTGGGCGCCGATCCGGGCCGGTACGTCGCCGCCGCCCAGGTGTCCGACCTGCTGCGGGCCGTGTTCACGGAGTTCGTGTCGGAGTCGATCCAGCACCTCGTCCACGAGATGGGGGTCCGGATGCTCGCGCGCTACCCCGGGTTGGCGGAGGTGTCCTTCGAGGGGCGCAACCTGACCCGGGACCCGGTGGTGGAGGGCGTGTACACCGACCCCTTCCCCGCCCACGGGACCATCACGCTGACCATGCGGCGCTGATGGCGGGGCGGCGGCTGACCACCCACGTCCTCGACACGGCCCGGGGCCGCCCCGCCGCGGGGGTCGCGGTCACGCTCCGCCGGGACGGGGAGGTGGTGGCACGGGCCGTGACCAACGCCGACGGCCGCACCGACGCGCCGCTGCTGGAGGGGGCCGACCTGGTGGCCGGCGTCTACGAGCTGACGTTCGCGGTCGGCGACTACTTCCGCGGCGACGGCGGCTTCCTGGACGAGGTGCCCGTGCGCTTCACGGTGGCGGCCGGCGCCGGCCACCTGCACGTGCCGCTGCTGGTGTCCCCCGGGGGCTACACCACCTACCGCGGCTCGTAGCGGCTAGCTCCGGATGTAGGGGATCCCCACGGCGGCGGGCGGCCGCGGCCGGCGGATGACGCCGGCGACGGCGATCAGGGTGAGCAGGTACGGCAGCGTCTGGAACAGCACGGCCAGCGAGTCGGAGTACACCGGCAGCCGCTGCGCGATCGCGCTCGCCGAGCCGAACAGCAGCGCCGCGAAGAAGATCCCCTTGGGCCGCCAGTTGCCGAAGATCAGGGCCGCCAGGGCGATGAAGCCCTGCCCCTTGGACATGTTCTCGCTGAAGGAGTCGACGAACCCGATCGACAGGAACGCCCCGCCGAGGGCCGCGAGGACGCCGGAGAGGATCACCCCGGTGTAGCGGATCCGGTACACCGACAGCCCCACGGTCTCCGCGGCGCGCGGGTGCTCGCCCACGGACCGCAGGCGCAGGCCGAACGCCGTGCGGAAGACGATCCAGTACGACAGCGGCACCATCAGCAGCGCGAACCAGATGAGCAGGTTCAGGTCGCCCAAGGCCTCGCCGAAGAACGGGACCCCGTCGAGGAACCCCAGGTGCACGTCGGGGATCGCCGAGACGGTGCCGGGGGTCCCCTCAGGGCCGTAGATGTCGATGAACAGGTAGCCGGTCAGGCCCCAGCCGAGGAGCCACACGCCGGTGCCGCTCAGGATCTGGTCGGCGCGCAGGTGGATCGACACCACCGCGTGGATCCCGGCGAGCACCGCCCCGGCGATCATGGCCAGCACGACGCCCCACACCCAGTTGCCGAGCTTGTCGGCGCCGAGGAACCCGAAGAACGCGCCGACCAGCAGCATGCCCTCCAGGCCGATGTTCACGACGCCGCTGCGCTCGGAGAACATGCCGCCGATCGCCGCCAGGATGAGCGGGGTGGCGTACCGGAGCATCGCGGCGACCAGGGTGCCCCAGATGAACACCGTCTCCAGGTTCGAGACGCTCGAGTGCGTTGCGGCGATGCCGAGGGCGCCGAAGATCAGGGCCAGCGCCATCGCGATGATGCCGAGGCGCCGCTCGCCCCGCCACGCGGTCCACGCCCCGAGCCCCAGGGCCACGAGCGCGACGACCAGCGGGACGGCGAGGCTCCGCGCCGTGACCGGTGGGACCGCCAGCCAGAACGCGAGGAGCGCCACGACGACGGCGGCGACGCCGACGGCCTTCGCGCCGCGGGGCACGCGCGCGAGGGCCCAGGCGCGCATCCGCTGCGCGACGGGCACGTGGGGCAGCGGCGGCACGTCCACGTCGCTCGCGGCGAAGCCGCGCTCCGCCCGCTCCGGATGCGGTCCGCGTCTGAGCGACGCCAGGGACGGGAGCCTCGGCATGTGGAACCAGCCGAGCTTGCCCCGCCGCCACAGCCAGATGATCAGCACGTCGGCGCCGATGAACAGCAGCACCAGCGCCTGGATCATGAGCTGGAGGTTGCCGGCGAGGCTCGGGTCGAAGATGTCGGGATCGAGCGTGCGCGACGACGTCCCGTACTGGAGCGCGCCGAACAGGAACGCCGCGAACAGCACCCCGACCGCGGTGTTGCGGCCCAGGAACGCGACCGCGATGCCGGTGAAGCCGACGGTGGCGGACTGGACGTCGAGGGTGCCGAGGCGGAACTGCCAGCCCAGCATGTCCATCGCGCCGCCCAGGCCGGCGAACGCGCCCGAGATCGCCATGGCCAGGAAGTAGCTGTTGCGCACGCTGATGCCGCCGTAGCGCGCGGCCTCGGCGCTGCGGCCCACGGCGCGGACCCGGAAGCCCAGGGTGGTGCGCGACAGCGTCAGCCAGTACGCGACGAGCGCGCCGAAGGCGATGAAGATCCCGATCGTGAGGCCCTGGAGCACCGGGTCGCCCCAGATGACCGGCAGCCGCGCCGCCTCGACCACGTCGTTGGAGATCGGCACGCTCGCCTGGATGGGGTTGTCGTTCTGCAACGGCCCGCCCAGGCCGAACAGGTACGACCCCACCCAGTAGGCGATCCAGTTGAGCATGATCGTCGTGACGACCTCGTGCGCCCCCACGGTCGCCTTCAGGAAGCCGGCGATCCCCGCGAACGCGGCCCCGGCGAGCGTGGCCAGCACGATCGCCACGAGGATGTGGACCGGGCCGGCCAATCCGGCCCAGGAGGAGCCGACCCAGACCGAGACGATGGCGCCCATCGTCCACTGGCCCTGGCCGCCGATGTTGAACATCCCGCAGCGGAACGCGAACGCGACGGCGAGGCCCGTGAGGATAAGCGTCGTCGTCTGGAGCAGGGTCTGCTGGAGGTTGAACGCCGCGTCGGCGCGGGCGTCCCCCGTGACCCACGGCAGGAACCAGTCGAGCCCGGCGCCCTGGAAGATGCCCTTGTAGACCTGGAGCGGGTTGTGGCCCGTCGCCAGGACGACCAGCCCGGCCAGCAGGAACGCCAGGATCGTGGTGGCGACGGAGGTGGCGACGCCGCCGACGTGCGGGAGCGTCCAGGCCCTCCAGCCGCCGGGCGGCTCCGCCTCGGGCGGCGGCTCGGGCAGCCGTGGCGGCGGGATCGGCGGCGCGGTGGTGCTCACGCGCGCGCCCGGCCGCCGCCGAGCATGGTCTCGCCCAGGGCGTCGCGGTCGGCGCCCGCCGGGAACTCCGCGACGATGCGCCCCTCGAAGATCACGAGGATGCGGTCCGCCAGGGACAGCACCTCCTCCAGCTCCAGCGAGACGAGCAGGATCGCGCGGCCCTCGTCGCGCTCGGCCACCAGGCGGCGGTGGACGTACTCGATGGCCCCGACGTCGAGGCCGCGGGTGGGCTGGGACGCGACCAGCACGGCGGGGTCGCGCGAGACCTCGCGGGCGATGATGACCTTCTGCTGGTTGCCGCCCGAGAGCGACGCGGCCGGCGCGCGCGGCCCGCCGCCGCGCACGTCGAACTCCTGGAGCAGCGGCCTGGCGTGCGCCTCCATCCGCCGGGGGAAGAGCCATCCGTGCGACGACGCCGGCGGCTTGTCGAAGTCGTGGAGCGCGATGTTCTCGGCCAGCGTGAAGTCCATGACCAGGCCGCGGTGCTGGCGGTCGGTCGGGATGTGCCCGGCGCCCGCCTCCAGCACGTCGTGGGGGCTGGCGCCGGTGATGTCCCGGCCGTCGACCAGGATCGTCCCCGAGGTGGGCGCCCGCAGCCCGGCGATGGCGTCGATCAGTTCGGCCTGGCCGTTGCCGTCGACGCCCGCCAGGCCCACGATCTCGCCGGCCCGCACCTCCAGGCCCAGGCCGCGGACGGCCTCGAGGCCGCGGTCGTCGTGGACGACCAGGTCGCGCACCTCGAGGCGCGCCTTCCCGGGGTTCGACGGGGCCTTGTCGACCCGCAGCACCACCTCGCGGCCCACCATGAACTTGGCGAGGTCCGCCTCCGAGGCGCCCCGGGTGGTCTCGGTGGCGATGTACCTGCCGCGCCGGAGCACCGTGACGCGGTCGGCGATGTCGAGCACCTCGTTGAGCTTGTGCGTGATGAAGATGACCGAGGTGCCCTGCGCGGTCAGGTTGCGCAGGATGCCCACGAGCTCCGTGGCCTCCTGCGGGGTCAGCACCGCGGTGGGCTCGTCGAGGATCAGGATGTCGGCGCCGCGGTAGAGGGCCTTCAGGATCTCCACCCGCTGCTGCATGCCGACCGTGATGTCCTCGACCAGCGCCTCCGG
The DNA here is from genome assembly GCA_036826475.1 of Miltoncostaeaceae bacterium. Lineage (GTDB taxonomy): Bacteria > Actinomycetota > Thermoleophilia > Miltoncostaeales > Miltoncostaeaceae > Miltoncostaea. Next base: position 59,830 of record DAISWG010000006.1, read on the forward strand.
CTCGACCGCCAGTCCGTAGCGGTCGGAGATCGCCTTCACGCGCGCCGCGGCCTCGGCGCGGTCGAGCAGCGGGCCCTTCGTGGGCTCGACCGCCAGCACGATGTTCTCGGCGACGGTCATGACCGGGATCAGCATGAAGTGCTGGTGCACCATCCCGATCCCCAGGGCGATCGCGTCGAGCGGCGACGAGATCCTCACCGGCGCGCCGTTGACGATGATCTCGCCCTCGTCGGGCGCCGTGAGCCCGTACAGGATGTTCATGAGGGTCGACTTGCCGGCGCCGTTCTCGCCGAGGAGCGCGTGCACCTCGCCGCGCCGCAGGTCGAACCGGACGTCGTCGGACGCGAGGACGCCCGGGTACCGCTTGGTGATCCCGCGCAGCTCCAGCACCGTCTCCCCCGGCGCCGGCGGCGCCGGAGGAGACTGGTGTGGGAGCTGCGTGCTCACGGACGTGCCGTCAGGATCGCCCTACTGGGTGGGGACGGTGATCGTGCCGTCGATGATCTGCTGCTTGAGGTCATCGACCTCGTCGAGGATGTCCTGCGACACCTCGGGGCTGACCTTGCCGAGGGCGACGCCGTCGTTGGCGAGGTCGAACGTCTGGTCCTGGCCACCCTTGAACGTGCCGTCCTCGACCGCCTTCGTCGTGTCGAACACCGAGGTGTCGACGCGCTTCACGGCGCTGGTCAGGATGTGCGGGCCGAGGTCGGACTGGTCGCGGTCGACGCCGATGCCCCAGACGTCCTTGTCCGCCGCGGCGGAGAGGGCGCCGAGGCCGCAGCCGCCGGCCACCTGGAAGACGGCCTGCGAGCCCTTGGCGATCTGGTCGAGCGCCAGCTCCTTGCACGGCGCCTGCTGGACGAACTCCTGCGAGTAGTCCACCAGGACCTTGACGTTCGGGTTCGCGGCCTTCGCGCCCGCGGTGTAGCCGGCGATGAAGATCGTGACGGTCGGGATCTTCTGGCCGCCGACGGCGCTGATGATCTGCTTGCCGCCCTGCTTCTGGACCTGCTTCGCGGCCAGGTAGCCGATCAGATAGCTGTTCTCGTTGGTCGCGAAGGTCAGCCCGCGCACGTTGGAGGGCTTGTTCTTCAGGGCCTCGTACGGGTAGTCCACGATCGCGAAGTTGTTGTCGGGGAACTGCGTCGCGACGGTGTCCAGCGCATCCGCCATGAGGAACCCGACGCCGATGATCACGCTCGTGTCGTCGCGCGCGAGCGAGGTGAGGTTCGGGATGTAGTCGCTCGCGGACTTCGACTCGATGGGCGAGCCGTCGACGCCGAGCTCGGCCTCGGCGCGCTCCAGGCCCTCGAGGGCCGACTGGTTGAACGACCGGTCGTTGAACTTGCCGACGTCGCTGACCAGGCCGACCGTCGTGTCGGACACGGGGGCGGCCGTGGTGTCGCTCGACGCGCCCGCGCTGTCATCGTCGTCGCCACACGCGACGACGAGCCCGAGGGCCGCGACCGCGGCACAGGCGGCCGCCATCGTCCTCCAACGTCGTACCCTCATATGCGCCCTCCTCCGCCCCCGGCCGACTGGGCACCGGCCGGTGACCTACCGTTGAGTTGATAGCGGAGCGTTATACACGCTGGAGCGGTCGGCGCGACACCCCTGTCGTGCCCACCCACCCGGTCGTGTCAGTCCCCGTCGGCGGCGATGCGCTCGCGGACGCGCGGCCGCGGCTCCGGCGGCGCCTCGCCCAACCGGATGGCGCCGGTGATCGCGGCCCGCCCGACCTCCATGTGCGCGGCGTCGTCGGCGTGCAGCTCGGCCACCACGGCCCCCCGTGACACCATGTCGCCGGGGACCACCCGCAGCACCACGCCGGCCCCGGGGCTGACCGGATGCTCCTTGCGGGCGCGGCCGGCGCCGAGCCGCCACGCCGCCTCCCCCACCTTCAGCGCGTCGACGGCGGTGACCGGCCCCGCGACCTCGGCGCGGAGCTCCTCCACCAGGGGGGCGGCCGGCAGGGGCGCGTCGGGGTCGCCGCCCTGCGCGCGGATCATGCGGCGCCAGGCGTCCATGGCGCGCCCGTCGCGCAGCGCGGCCTCCGGGTCGGCGTCGATGCCGGCCAGGGCCAGCATCTCCCGCGCCAGCGCGAGCGTGACCTCCACCACGTCCGGGGGCCCGCCGCCCGCGAGCACCTCGACGGACTCCCGCACCTCCAGGGCGTTGCCGACGGCGAGGCCGAGGGGCGTCTCCATCCCCGTGATCAGGGCGACGGTCCGCACGCCGTGCGCCTCGCCGAGCCCGACCATGGTCCGCGCCAGGTCCCGCGCGGCGCCCATCTGCTTCATGAACGCGCCGGAGCCGACCTTCACGTCCAGCACGAGCCCGTCGGTGCCCTCCGCGATCTTCTTGGACATGATCGAGCTGGCGATGAGCGGCGTCGCCTCGATCGTCCCCGTCACGTCGCGCAGGGCGTAGAGCTTGCGGTCGGCCGGGGCCAGATCGGCGCCCGCCGCGCAGATCACCGCGCCGACGTCGCGCAGCTGGTCGACGAACTCCTCCGCCGAGAGGCCGGTGCGAAACCCGGGGATCGCCTCGAGCTTGTCGAGGGTGCCGCCCGTGTGCCCCAGGCCCCGTCCCGAGAGCTGCGGCACGGCCGCGCCGCACGCCGCCACCAGGGGGCAGAGCGGCAGCGAGATCTTGTCCCCCACCCCGCCGGTCGAGTGCTTGTCGACCGTGGGGCGGCCGACCCGCGACAGGTCCAGGCGGTCGCCGGTGCGGATCATCTGGTCGGTCCAGGTCGCCAGCTCCCGGGGGGACAGCCCCCGGAAGACGACGGCCATCAGGAGGGCGGACGCCTGCTCGTCGGCCACGGCCCCGTCGGTGTAGCCGTGCAGGAACCAGCGGATCTCGTCGTCCGTGAGCTCCCGTCCGTCCCGCTTGGCGCGGATGATGTCGACGGCGGAGTGGCTCACCCGGCGGCCCTCGCCGCCACGTCGTCCGGGCCGAAGGCGTCCGGCAGGAGCGCCCCCAGCGTCGTCGGGGGCGCGCCCTCGCCCTGGTCGATCAGCAGGCCGGGGCCGCCGTGCTCGTACAGCACCTGCCGGCAGCGGCCGCACGGCGCCAGGGGCCGGCCGTCGCCCGCCACGATGGCCACGGCGACCAGCCTGCCGCCGCCCGAGCCCACCAGATCGGAGACCAGCCCGCACTCCGCGCACAGGGTCACGCCGTAGCCGGCGTTCTCGACGTTGCACCCGCGCACCACGCCGCCGTCGCCGGTGACCCCGGCCGCGCCCACCAGCACCCGCGAGTACGGCGCGTACGCGCGCCGCGTCATCGCCACCGCCTCCCGGCGCAGGAGGGGCCAGTCGACGCTCATGCGCCGACCGCCAGCGCGTCGATCGCGGCGGGGGGCCCGCGGATGCCCGCCACGCGCGCGAGGCGCGGATGGCCGTCGGCGATCTCGGCGTGCTCCAGGGCCCAGGTGACGTGGTACGGCACGTGGACCCCGGCGCCCCCGAGCTCCAGGACCGGGGCGATGTCGCTCCGCACCGAGTTGCCGACCATGCAGAAGCCCGCCGGGCTGGTCTCCATCCGCCCCATGATCCGCTCGTAGGTGGCCACGTCCTTCTCGGCCACGATCTCGATGCCCTCGAACAGCTCCGACACCCCGGAGGCCGCCACCTTCGACTCCTGGTGGAACAGGTCGCCCTTGGTGATGAGCACCAGCCGGCGGTCGCGGCGCAGCACGTCCAGCGTCTCGGCCACGCCGTCGAGCAGCTCGACCGGGTGGGCCAGCAGCTCCTTGCCGAGGGACAGGATCCGCTCGATGCGGGTGGCGTCCACCTGGTGGTCGCTCAGGGTGAGCGCCGTCTCGATCATCGACAGCGTGAACCCCTTCACGCCGTAGCCGAACAGCGCCAGGTTGTTGCGCTCCGTGTCGACCAGGGCGGTCGAGACCGTGTCGGCGTCGACCCACGGCTCCAGGATCTCCACGAAGCGCTGCTCCGTGACGTGGAAGTGCCCCTCCGAATGCCAGAGGGTGTCGTCGCCGTCGACCCCGATCACGTCGATTCCCATCGCGGGAGTGTAATCGCGGCGCGGACGGCCGCCGCCGTCCCCTACGGTGTGGGCATGAGCATGGACATCGAGACCATCCGCCGCGCCCCGAAGGTGATGCTCCACGACCACCTGGACGGGGGCCTGCGGCCGCGCACCATCGTGGAGCTGGCCGAGGAGGCCGGCTACGACGGCCTGCCCACCACCGACCCGGGCGAGCTGGCCCAGGTCATCTCCCGCGGCGCCAACCGCAACGACCTGGTCCTCTACCTCGAGACCTTCGCGCACACGGTTGCCGTGATGCAGACGCGGGAGGCGCTGGAGCGGGTCGCCGCCGAGTGCGCCGAGGACCTGGCGGCCGACGGCGTCGTCTACGCCGAGATCCGCTTCGCCCCCGAGCTGCACATCACCGACGGCCTGTCCCTGGACGAGGTGGTCGAGGCGGTGCTCACCGGGTTCGGCCGCGGCTCCGCCGGCCGCGGCCTGACGGTCCGCGTCCTCTGCTCGGCCATGCGCCAGCAGGCGAGCTCGCTGGAGATCGCGGAGCTGGCCCTGCGCCACCGCGACGAGGGCGTCTGCGGCTTCGACATCGCCGGGCCCGAGGCGGGGCATCCGCCGGCGCGCCATCTGGACGCGTTCTCCCGGGTGATGCGCGAGGACTTCCACATCACCATCCACGCCGGCGAGGCGTTCGGCCTGCCGTCGATCGCCGAGGCCCTGCACGTGTGCGGCGCCGAGCGCCTCGGCCACGGCGTGCGGATCATCGACGACATCCACACGACCGCCGACGGCGACCACCGCCTGGGCCGCCTGGCGGCGTTCGTGCGCGACACCCGCGTGCCGCTCGAGATGTGCCCGTCGTCCAACGTGCACGTGGGCGCGGCCCCGTCCATCGCGGAGCACCCCATCGGCCCGCTGGCGAGGCTGCGCTTCCGGGTCACCGTCAACACGGACAACCGCCTGATGAGCCAGACGACGCTGTCGGACGAGTTCATGCACCTCCACGACCAGCTCGGCTGGGACCTGGGCGACGTCCGCTGGGCCACCATCAACGCGATGAAGAGCGCGTTCCTGCCGTTCGACCAGCGGCTCCAGATCATCAACCGCGTCATCAAGCCGGGCTTCGCGATGCTGGGCGCCGATGGGTAGCCCCAACGGGGGCAGGCCGGCCGTCTGCGTCTACGCGGGATCCAGCCCCGGCGCCGACCCGGCCTTCGCCGAGGCGGCGGAGGTGCTCGGCCGGACGATCGCCTCGCGCGGCCTGGACCTCGTCTACGGCGGCGGCGCCGTGGGCCTGATGGGCGTCGTGGCCGACGCGGCCATGAAGGCCGGCGGCACCGTCACCGGGATCATCCCCCGTGCCCTGGAGGAGCGCGAGATCGGCCACCGCGAGGTCACCGACCTGGTGGTGGTGGAGACGATGCACGAGCGCAAGGCGATGATGGCCCACCGCTCGGGGTGCTTCGTCGCCCTCCCCGGCGGCATCGGGACGCTCGAGGAGCTGGTCGAGGCGCTGACCTGGACCCAGCTCGGCATCCACCGCAAGCCGGTGGGGCTGCTCGACGTCTCCGGCTATTGGGGTCCGCTCCTGGCGCTGCTGGACCACGCCGTCGAGCAGCGGTTCGTGCGGCCCGAGCACCGCGCCGACCTGCTCAGCCATCGCGACCCCGGCCTCCTGCTCGACGCCCTGGCCGCCTGGCGCCCGAGCCACGACGACAAGTGGATCGACGAGGTCGGGCGCTCCGCCCTCGAGCCGGGCGTCGGGTAGGCGGATGCCGGGCCCCGCCGTCACGAAGGTCATGCAGATCGGGATCGTCGTGCCCGACCTCGAGGCGGCGATCCGGGCGTGGGAGGAGCGCCTCGGCGTCGGCCCGTGGACGGTCTTCACGCTCGACCCGGCGGACTGCCGGGACGTCCGCGTGAACGGCCGGCCGGCGGAGTGGTCGGCCCGGGCGGCGACCACGATGGTCGGGGAGGTGATGCTCGAGCTGATCGAGCCGGTGCGCGACGACGACCTGTTCGGCACGTTCCTGGCCGAGCACGGGCCCGGCGTGCACCACGTGGCGATGCGGACCCCCGACTACGACGGGGTCCTGGCCGGCCACGCGGCGCGCGGCGAGGAACTGGTGCTGACGGGCCGGTTCACGGGGATCGACGTCAGCTACCTGCCGACGCAGCAGGACCTCGGCGTCCTGCTGGAGGTCTTCAAGGGGTTCTAGGGGCGGGCCCCCTCGCGGGTCACCACCCGGGCCGCCAGCGCGCAGGCCGCGGCCAGGGCGGCGTCGGGCATCCGGCCGGCGCGGCGGGCCGCGAGCCAGGCCGCCGTGAAGGCGTCGCCCGCGCCGGTGTGGTCGACGACGGGCCCGTCCGGCGGCGCGGCGGGCACGGCGGCGTGGCCGCCCTCCGCCGACGCCCAGCGCGCGCCGTCGCCGCCGAGCTTCAGCACCACCTCGGCGTGGTCGCGCAGCAGCTCGAGGACGACGGCGTCGGGGTCGCGGGCCCCGGTCAGCACCTCGGCCTCGTCCGGCGTCACGACGATCGTGGTGGCGCCGCGCACCAGGTCGCGGAAGGCGGCGGCGCCCACCTCGGCCAGCGGCGCGGCGCTGGCGGGGTCGACCGACGTCGTCATCCCGGCCTCCCGGGCCGCCAGCAGGGCCGCGCGCGCCGCGGGGCGGCTGCCGGCGCGCAGCAGGCTGTAGCCCGACACGTGCAGGTGGGCACCCCCGGGCAGCGGCTGCTCGGGCAGCAGGGCGTTCGCCCCGGCGTCCGGCAGCATCGTGCGCTCGCCGGCGGCGTCGATGAGGACCACGCACGCCCCCGTGGCCACGCCGTCCGGGGCCACGTGGAGGGCCGGCTCCACGCCGGCGGCGCGCAGCGCGGCCGCGGCATCCGATCCCGCGGCGTCATCGCCGACACACCCGACGAACGTGACCGGCACGCCCAGGTGGCCCAGCCACGCCGCGGTGTTGGCGGCCGATCCGCCGCGCCGCATGCGGATGGCGGCGGGTGTGTCGCTCGCCGGCGCGAGCGGGCGGTCGACCCGCGCGACGACGTCGGTCATGACGTCACCCAGCACGACCACGCCGTCGCGGCTCACCCCGCGAGGGCCCCCGCGATCCGCGCCGCCAGGGCCGCGTTGCGCAGCACCAGCGTCACGTTGACCCGCAGGCTCTCCCCCCCGGTGCCCGCGTGGAAGCGGCCCAGCACGAACGGGGTGGCCTCCTTGCCGGCAACGCCCTCCTCCTCGGCGGCCGTGAGGGCGTCGATCAGCACCCGGTCGTGCAGGGCCGGGTCCATCGCCTCGTCCTCCGGCAGCGGGTTGGCGACCACCACGGCCTGGCGCAGCCCCAGGTCGCGGCGGGCGCGCTGGATCGCGGCGACCTCCGCCGCGTCGTCCACGCGCCACGGCACGGCGTGCCCGGAGTCGCTGAGGTAGAAGCCGGGCATCCGGTCGGTCCCGAAGCCCAGCACGGGCACGGAGAGCGTCTCGAGCCGCTCCAGCGTGGCCCCCACGTCCAGGATCGACTTCACCCCGGCGCACACCACGACGACGGGCGCGTCGGCGAGCGCGAGCAGGTCGGCCGACTCGTCGAACGTCTCGGACGCCCCGCGGTGGACGCCCCCCAGGCCGCCGGTGGCGAACGCGGAGATCCCGGCGCGCGCCGCGATCGTGGCGGTGCTGGCGACGGTGGTGGCGCCGGGCGCGCGGCGCACCAGCGCCGGGCCCAGGTCGCGCACCCCGAGCTTCAGGACGTCGTCGCGCTCGGCGATCTCCCGCAGGCCGGCGTCGTCGAGCCCCACCCGCACCTCGCCGTCGAGTACCGCGATCGTGGCGGGCACGGCGCCCTCGTCGCGCACCGCGGCCTCGATCTCGCGCCCGACGCGCAGGTTCTCGGGGCGGGGCAGGCCGTGGGCGAGGATGGTCGACTCGAGCGCCACCACCGGGCGGCCGTCCGCGAGGGCGGACGCGACCTCGTCCGCGATCCGCATCAGATCCGGGCGGGGTGCCAGACGGTGCGGATCTCGCTGAAGGCGGCGGCCGTCTCCACCGTCTCCGCCCCGCCGGTGCGCGTCACGCGCTTCAGGTTGCCGGCGGCGCGCTCCTCCAGGTCGGCGTGCATCGCCGGTGGCGCCCCGGACAGCTCGATCAGATCGACGTCCTCGTGGTCGGCCAGCCACGGCAGCAGGGCGGCGCCGTCGCCGGTGAGCAGGTTCACGACGCCCCCGGGGACGTCGGACGTGGCGATCACCTCGCCCAGGGTGCTGGTCACCAGGGCCGCCGGGCCGCCGGCGACCGCGACCGCGCTGTTGCCGGCCATGATCGCCGGCAGCACCAGGCCGAGCACGCCGGCGACGCCCCCGCCGTCGGGGCATGCCAGGGCGCAGACGCCCGCCGGGATGGGGCTCGAGAGGTTCAGGTAGGGGCCCGAGACCGGGTTCACGGCCCCCACCAGCTGGTCGAGCTTGTCGGCGAAGCCCGCCCACCAGACGGCCGCGTCCACCGCCGCCTCGACGTCCTGGCGCGCGGCCGCGGCGTCGACGCCCACGGCGGCCAGCTCGTCGGCCAGCTGGGCGGCGCGGCCCTCCAGGACCTCGGCGACGCGGTAGAGGATCTGGCCCCGGTTGTACGCGGCGCGGCCCGCCCAGGCGCCCTGGGCGCCGCGGGCGGCCCGCACGGCGTCGCGGGCGTCCTTGCGCGACGCGGCGGCCGCGTGGGCCAGCAGCGTGCCGTCGGCGGCCCGCACGGGGAGGGTGCGCCCCGACTCGGAGCGCGGGAACGCGCCCCCGATGAAGAGCTTGTAGGTCTTGCGGACGGCCAGGCGGTCGCTCACGCGGGCACCGGCGTCGCGTGGATGTACTCCTGGAGGCCCTGGCGCCCGCCCTCGCGGCCGTGGCCCGACTCGCGGACGCCCCCGAACGGGCTGGCCGGGTCGAACTTGTTGAACGTGTTGGCCCAGACGACCCCGGCCTGGAGGCGCTGCGACATCCAGAGGATGCGCGAGCCCTTCTCGGTCCAGACGCCGGCGGACAGCCCGTAGCGGGTGGCGTTGGCCTTGGCGACCGCCTCCGCCTCGGTGCGGAACGTCTGCACGGCCAGCACGGGGCCGAAGACCTCCTCGCGGGCGATCCGCTCCGCGCCGCCGAGGCCGCTGACGATGGTGGGCGGGAAGAAGAAGCCGCGGTCCGGCAGCGGGCGCGACGGCTGGTCGATGCGGCAGCCGTCGGCGGCGGCCTCGTCCACGAACCCGCGGATCCGCTCGAGCTGCGCCGCCGAGTTGATCGCGCCGACGTCCGTGTTCTTGTCGAGCGGCTCGCCCACCCGCAGCAGCTCGATGCGGCGGCGCAGGCGCTCCAGCAGCTCGCCGGCGATCCCCTCCTGCGCCAGCAGGCGCGAGCCCGCGCAGCAGACGTGGCCCTGGTTGAAGAAGATGCCGTCGACGATCCCCTCCACGGCCTGGTCGAGGGCGGCGTCGTCGAAGACCACGTGGGCGCCCTTGCCGCCGAGCTCCAGGGTCAGGCGGCGGCCGGTCCCGGCCAGCTGGCGGCGGATGGCGCGCCCGACCTCGGTGGAGCCGGTGAAGGCCACCTTGTCGAGCCCCGGGTGGCCCGCCAGCGCCGCGCCGGTGGCGCCGGCGCCGGTCACGACGTTCACGACGCCGGGCGGGAACCCGGCCTCGTCGATCAGCTCCGCGAGCAGCAGGGCGGTGAGCGGCGTGGTCTCCGCCGGCTTCAGCACCACCGTGTTGCCGCACGCGAGGGCCGGGGCGATCTTCCAGGCCGCCATCAGGAGCGGGAAGTTCCAGGGGATGATCTGGCCGACCACGCCCAGCGGGCGGGCGCGCATTCCCGGCACCGCGTACTCGAGCTTGTCGGCCCAGCCGGCGTGGTAGAAGAGGTGCGCCGCCGACAGGGGCACGTCGATGTCGCGCGACTCCCTGATCGGCTTGCCGCCGTCGATCGACTCGAGCACCGCGAACTCGCGGGCGCGGTCCTGGAGCAGGCGCGCCAGCCGGAAGATCAGCTTGGCGCGGCGGCGGCCGGGCATGTCCCGCCAGGTGCCCTCGTAGGCGCGCCGGGCCGCGGCGACGGCGGCGTCGACGTCGGCGGGCGACGCCTCGGCCACGTCGGCGAGGTGGGCGCCGCTGGCGGGCTCGATGGTGGGGAGGGTCGCGCCGCCCTCGGCGGGCCGCTCCGCGCCGTCGATCACCAGGCCGTACGACGATCGGATCGTGACGATGTCGCGCCCCTCCAGCGAGGGGACGTAGTCGCTGAACGTCTGCGCCAGGTCGGCGGCGGCGTCGCGCTTGGGGGTGGTGGTCATCGTCCGGGCCCCGGGGTCAGTCGACGGGGAGGTCGGTGGTGCGGGCGTAGCGCCCGGTGCGCGCGAAGCGCAGCTGCAGCAGGATGTCGTTGAGCAGCGACGAGGCGCCGATGCGGAAGCGGTCGGGGTGGAGCCAGGCGGTGCCGAGCGTCTCCGACACCAGCGCCAGATACCCCAGCGCCTGCTTCGAGGTGCGGATGCCGCCGGCGAGCTTCAGGCCCACCTCGCGGCCGGTGGCGTCGGCATGGTCGCGGATCGCCTCGGCCATGCAGAGGGCGGTCGGCGGCGTCGCGGAGACGGGGAGCTTGCCGGTGGAGGTCTTGATGACGTCGCTGCCGGCGGCCATCGCGATGGTCGAGGCGAGGCGGATCATCTCGTAGGAGCCGAGCTCGCCGGTCTCGAGGATCGTCTTGAGGTGGGCCGGCCCGCAGGCCTCCTTGGAGGCGGCGACCTCGTCGAACACGTCCTGCAGGCGGCCGGACAGCAGGGCGCCCCGGTTGAGGACGATGTCGATCTCGTCGGCGCCGTCGGCCACCGCCTGGCGGATCTCGTCGAGGCGGTCGTCCAGGTGGCTCTGCCCCGACGGGAACGCCCCGGCGACGGAGGCGACGCGCACGCCGGTCCCCGCCACGGCCTCGGCGACGACCGCCACCAGCGAGGGGTACACGCACACCGCCGCGACCGGCGGCAGGGCGGGATCGTCCGGGTCGGGACGCAGCGCCCGGGCGCAGAGGGCGCGCACCTTGCCGGGGGTGTCCATCCCCTCGAGCGTCGTGAGGTCGATGCAGCGCACCGCCAGCTCCAGGCCGGCGGCCTTGCTCTCGCGCTTGATGGACCGGCCCGCGAGCCGCGCCGCCCGCTCCTCCAGCGCGAGGCCGTCGACGGCCGACACGCGCAGCGGCCGGTCGGTGCCGAGGTCGAGGACGGATCCGCGGCCGTCGCGCTCGAGGGTGATCATCGGCGGATCTTGGCACGCGCGGGCGCCCCCGTCAGTCCAGCAACAGCGGCTCCAGGGCCGCGCGAACCCCGGCCAGGCGCGCGCGGGCACGCGCCCGGGCCGCCTCCACCCCGTCGCCGCCGACCGGCTCGACGGCCTCGCAGTAGCACTTGAGCTTGGGCTCGGTGCCGCTCGGGCGCACCACCACGCGGGTGCCGCCCGCCAGGTCGATGCGCAGGACGTCGCTCGCCAGGCTGGCGACGCCGGTGACCCGCTCCTCCCCCACCCGCTCCGGCGGCGCCGCGGTCAGGCGGCCCACCAGCGCGGCGCGCCGCTCGGCGCCGCCGGGCGCCTCGTCGCGCAGCGAGAAGTTGTCGGTCACGTGCGCGCCGTGTCGTGCGTGCAGGGCGTCGAGCATCGCCGGCAGGGTCAGCCCGCGGGCGCGCGCCCACGACGCCATCGACGCGACCGCCACCCCCGCCGAGATGCCGTCCTTGTCGCGCACGTCCGCGCCGATGGCGTACCCGATCGCCTCCTCATACGCCAGCACCTGGGTCCATTCCGGGTGCTCCATGGCGGGACGGGACAACCACTTGAACCCGGTCAGCGTCTCCTGGTGCCGCGCGCCGTGGTGGGCCGCCACCTTCCCGAGCAGGGACGAGGACACCACGCTCGAGACCGTCAGCCGGTCCGGCCCGGACGTCACCTCCGCCAGCAGCCACTCCCCCAGCAGCGCCCCCACCTCGTCGCCCGTCAATTGGCGAATGCGGGATGCGCCGATCGACGCGTCGGGCACCAGGACCGCGACGCGGTCGGCGTCGGGGTCGAGGGCGATGCCCAGGTCGGCGTCGACGGCGGCCATGCGCTCCGCCAGCATCCCGGTCGCCCCCGGCTCCTCCGGGTTGGGGAACGCGACCGTGGGGAAGTCCGGGTCCGGCGACGACTGCTCCGGCACCGGGTGCACGTCGCCGTGGCCGGCGCGGGCCAGCAGGTCGGCGATCCAGGCCCCGCCCACGCCGTGCATCGCCGTGGTGGCGATGCGGATCGGCGCGGCCGGCGGCGGCACCCGCGCCAGGGTCGCCCGCCGGTACCCCTCCAGGACCGCCTCGGGGATCGCCTCGGCCGATGCGCCGGTCGGCACACCGGGTCGACGCCGTTCGACGCCGGCCTCCTGGGCCGCCCGCGCGATCTCGGCGGCCACCAGGCCGTCGACCGGCGGGACGATCTGGGCGGCGTCGCCCATGTAGAGCTTCAACCCGTTGTCGTGGGGCGGGTTGTGGCTGGCGGTGACCACGATCCCGGCGGCGGCGCCGACGGCGCGGATGGCGTGGACCGCGACCGGCGTCGGCAGCGGCGCGTCGGCCGTGACGGCGCGGATCCCGTGCCGCCCCAGCACGTCGGCCACGTCGGCGGCGAACGCCGCCGAGCGGTGGCGGGCGTCGTGCGCCACGACCACCCCGGCCGCGGCGGCGCCGGGGACGTGGCCCAGCATGTACCGGGCGATCCCGGCGGCCGATTGGCGCACCACCACCCGGTTCATCCGGTTCGGACCCGCCGCCATGGTGCCGCGCAGTCCCGCGGTGCCGAACGCGAGGCGCCCGTCGAAGCGGTCGGCGAGCGCCGCCCGGTCGCCGGCGTCGATCAGCGACCGCAGCTCCCGGCGCGTCTCGGGGTCGGGGTCGGCCGCGATCCACGCCTCGGCCCGCTCGCGCAGGCCCGCCTCGGGGGTCACGTGACGGCGGTCACCCGACCGCGGCGACCACCGCGCGCAGCAGCTCGGCGAGGGTCGGGAGGGGGGGGGCCGCCGCCCGCCCGCGGGCGAGGACGTCCTGGTGGTCGAGGGCCTCGCCGGACATCCCGGCCGCCATGTTGGTGACGAGGGAGACCCCGAAGACCTCGGCCCCGAGGTGACGCGCGGCGATCGCCTCGAGCACCGTCGACATCCCCACCAGGTCGGCTCCGACGGTCCTGAGCATCGCGATCTCGGCGGGGGTCTCGTAGCTGCCGCCGAGCAGACCGGCGTAGACGCCCTCCGCCACCCCCGGCCGCGCGGCCGCGGCCGCCGCCCGCAGGCGGGGGCTGTACAGGTCGGTGAGGTCGGCGAACCGCGCCGGGAGGCCGGGCGGCGGGTCGGCGCCCGCCATCGGGTTGACGCCCATCAGGTTGAGCTGGTCGCGGAGCACCACCGGGGTCCCGGGGCCGTTCTCCGGCACCAGGGAGCCGGCGGCGTTGGTGAGCAGCACCGCCTCGCATCCGGCCATCACCGCCGCCCGCACGCCGTGGACGACGGTCGAGGCGGGATGGCCCTCGTAGAGGTGCGAGCGGCCGGCCATCACCAGGACGGGGACGCCGCCGACGTCGAGCGAGTGCGCCATGCCCGTGTGCCCCTGCACGGCGGGCGCCGGGAACCCCGGCAGCTCGGGCATCGGCACCGCCGCGCGCTCCTCGCCGAGGAGCGGGACGACGCCGGCCCAGCCGGACCCCAGCACGACGGCCGCCCGGTGGGCCCCGAGGCGCTCCCGGATCCCCTCGGCCCCGGATCGCGCCACGGAGTAGGGGTCGCCGGTCACGCGCGGATCATGGCAGGCCCGCAACCCGCTGGTGGCGTCAGACCGGGGTGACGCGGCGTCGGTGCGGATGGTATGAACCGGCCTTCGCCCACCCCGCCCCGGAGAGCCCGTGCCCGAGCTCCGCCGCCCCGCCCGCCTGTCGATACTGGCGTTCCTGGTCGTGCTCCTGGGCGTCCTGTGGGTGGCGTCCGGCGCCTCCGCGGCCGAGCCGCCGAACCAGAACGACCCCTGCTCGTCGGGGGGTCGCGACACGTGTGGCACGACCGGCGTGGGGTCGTACGAGCGCTACCGGTACGGCGTGCGGTGGTTCGGCGACTACCGGGGCGCGGTCCCGGGGGCCGGACCCACGTTCTGCCTCGACCTGCGGTTCTGGTACCCGGACCGCGACTACGCGTTCGAGCGCATCGCCAACGAGGGGCTGCGCAACAAGGAGGGCGCGGGCGTCTCGATCGAGAAGCAGCGGCGCATGGCGTACGCCCTGTGGGAGTACGGCCGGTCGAGCATCCCCAGCCGCCAGGCGGCCGTCATGCTCTACGTCCACGGGCTCATGGGCGACGGGGCCCCGGGCGAGGCCGATCCCGGCGCGATCGGTCCGCAGGTGGAGGCCCTGGTGGGCCGCATCGGCCGCGACGCGGCCCGGTTCCACGGCCCCTATCGGCTCGACCTCCAGGTCGCCGGGAACCTGAAGGCAGGGAACGCGGCGACCGGCACCGCCCGGGTCGTCTCGGCCGAGGGCAACGCCGTGCCGGGCGTCCTCATCGAGCTCGACGGCTCGGGCACGACCGGCCTGCCCGCGAAGGTCCGCACCGACGGCAACGGCGTCGCGTCGTTCGGCTTCACGCCCGCCACCGGCGCGGCCGTGTCGATCGACGCCCGCAGCGAGTCGATCGCCTCCACCCTCCCCCGGATCTTCCGCCCGACCGCCGGCGCGTCGGCCCGCAACGGCCAGCGGCTGGCCGCGGCGGCGAGCCAGCGGGTGTCCGCAACGGCCACCCAGGTGTCGTCGCGGGCCACGATCTCCATCTCCACCACGGCCTTCCCGTCGGCGGTGCTGGCGGGCCGGGCGGTGCGGGACCGGGTGCGGATCGGCGGGCTCCCCACGGGTCGGTCCACCACGATCACGGCGAACGTCCACGGGCCGTTCCGCACCCGCGCCGACATCCGCTGCGACGCGGCCCCCGCCGCCACCGGCACGTTCACGGTCACGAGATCCGGGACCACCGGCTCGCCCGTCGTGCGCCCCACCCGGCCCGGCTTCTACACGTATCAGCTGGTGCTGGCGGGTGACGCCGGCCTGGCCCCGGTCACCACACCGTGCGGGGAGCCCGCGGAGACGTTCGTGGTGCAACGTCAGCCCACGGTCACCACGAAGGTGAGCCGGCAGCAGGTGCGGCCCGGCGCGAGCATCACCGACACGGTCGTCGTGACCGGCCTCGGCGACGAGCGGGCGACCGTGAACGCCGCCCTCCACGGCCCGTTCGCCAGCCGCGAGGCGGTGCGGTGCGACACGCCGCCGGTCTGGTCGGGCACGGTCGACGCCACCGGTGACGGCGAGTACGAGACCGCACCGGTCACGCTCACGACGCCGGGCTACTACACCTACCGGGAGACCATCGCCGCCACCGACTTCGTGCGCGCCACCGAGACCGCGTGCAACGACGTTGCGGAGACCACGGTCGTGATGGGCACGCCGTCGGTGCGCACCCAGGTGAGCGCGCAGCAGACGGCGCCGGGCCGGGCGATCACCGACGCCGTCTCGGTCACGGGCCTGGGGTCGCTGTCGGCGACGGTGAACGTGGAGGTGTGGGGCCCGTTCGCCACCCGCGAGGCCATCACGTGCGCCGGCACCCCGTACGCCACCCAGACGCTGCCGGTGAACGGCGACGGGGAGTACACGACGCCGCCGGTCACGCTCGACCGGGCGGGCTTCTACACGTACCGCGAGTCGATCGCGGCGACGGAGGCGTTCGACGCCATCACCACCCCGTGCGGCGAGGCCGCCGAGACGACGGTCGCGATCGCCGCCCCGAAGGTGACGACGGTGGTGTCGGACGACGTGGTCCGGCCGGGGTCGGCGATCTCCGACACGATCCGCGTGAGCGGCCTGGGCAGGACGCCCGTGAAGGTCCAGGTGGAGCTGTTCGGCCCGTTCGCCTCGCGCGCGGCGATGCGCTGCGACGTGCGGCCGTTCTGGACGGGTGAGGTGACCGCCCAGGGCGACGGGACCATCCGCTCCGCGCCGGTGCGGATCGACGACGTCGGCTTCTACACCTACCGCGAGAGGATCGCCGGCACCACCGTGGTCCAGCCGGCCACCACGGCGTGCGGCGAGGTGGCCGAGACGTCGCTGGCGGCGCCGGCGGTGAACACCGGCCGCGGCGATTTCGCGGAGGCCGCGCGGGAGGCCCAGGCGGCCTCGCGGCCGACGCGCCTGCGGGTGCCCGACCTCTCGGTCGACGCGCCGGTGAACGCCGTCGGCATCAACCTGCGCAAGGGGGAGCTGGCGGTGCCGGCGGACATCAGCCGCACCGGCTGGTGGCGCGACGGCGCCTCCCCCGGCGACGCGGCGGGCAGCATCCTGGTCGGCGGCCACGTCGACAGCGCCCGCTCCGGCCCCGGGGCGTTCGTCCGCCTGGACGAGGCCCGCGCGGGGATGCGCGTGCAGGTGGTCAGCGCCGACGGCCGCACCCGGGCGTACCGCGTGGTGTCCGTGCGGCAGATGCCGAAGGACCGGCTGCCCACCGACATCTGGTCGCTCGAGGGCCGCAACCGGCTGAGCCTGGTGACGTGCGGCGGCCGCTTCGACCGGTCGACCGGCCACTACCTGGACAACATCGTGGTGGTCGCGGTCCCCGTGGCCGCCACGGGGACGTCGCGGAGGAGCCGGGCGACCTGACCTGACGTGGCCGGCCGGCGGGACGTACCGCCTAGTGCCGGCCGTTCCCGTCCACCGGGATGTCCATCTCGAACCAGACCTTCGCCCGGGGCGCGCCGTCGTGGCCGGCGCGGTCGGCGATGAGCCGCACGAGGGCCAGGCCGCGACCTCCGGTGGCGCCGTCGTCCGGGAGCGTCCAGTCCCGGTCCGGGGGGAGCCCGGGCCCGGTGTCGTGCACCTCGACGCGCAGGCGGTTGGCGTCGAGCCAGGCCCACAGCGTGACCGGCCCCGGACCGCCGTGGAGCAGGCCGTTCGTGACGAGCTCGGTGACGGCCAGCAGGGCGTCCGACCGGCGCTGGGGCGGCATGTCGATGCCCACCAGGTCCCGCACCAGCCGGCGGACGCCGGCGATGGCGCCGACGTCGTGCACGGTGGCCCGCAGGCGCGGGGCGCCCTCCCGGCGGCGCTCGGCCGGCGTGATGCCGTGCGGGCTCAGCGCGGCACCGGTCGATTGGATCCCGTCCGCCGTCCCTCCATCCCCGACACGTCCACCATGCGCCTGATGCGGTTGAGCTCGTCGAAGCGCATGCCCAGCCGCCGCATGCGGCGCTGGTGCTCCCTGGCGGCCCGTGGGGCGCCCGGCACCATCCGCTGTGCGCCCGCCGGCGCCGAGTCCATCCCCATCGCGTCCTCCGGGGTCGTCCGAACCGAAGACCCATCTACCCCGGGGCCCGGGACGGGAAAACCCCTGCGCCCGCCGGGCGCGATCATCGGAATCCTCGCCCCTCATGGCGTAAGGGATCGTCGTCTGGCTACCGTGGTCGGTGTCCGCGGCGGCGCCCTGTCGCGGGCCTCGGCCGGGCGGGCTGCCCAGATGGGCATCCGGCTCCGGCTCTCGCAGCCCACGGCGGTGGTCGCCGCAGGCTGGTGGTGGCGGCACCAGAGGGGTGGTGGTGCCGCCACCGCATGGGCCGGGACGTGCCGACGGGCGACCGGGCGATGGACCCCCGCCGGCGGCGGTGCAGCCTCAGATGTGGAACATGGGCGCGCTGCGCAGGCGCGCCTCGCGCTCCTGGACGTCGGCGATGGTGATGCCGCCGAGCAGACCCGCCAGCGCGGCGCGGGCCTCCGACCACACGCCGTCGAGGGCGTCGTGCGGCTCGTCGTGGGCCCCGGATGGAGGGGTGATGCGCCCGTCCACCGTCTCCACCACCTCGAGGATGGTCACCTCCGCGGGGGCGCGCCGGAACGAGTAGCCGCCCTTCACGCCCCGCTGGCTCTGCAGGATCCCCGCACGGCGTAGGCCCGCGAACAGCTGCTCCAGGAAGTGCAGCGGGATCCCCCGCGCCTCGGCGACCTCCAGGATCGGCACCGGGCCGTTCGCACCGCGCTCCGCGAGCTCGGAGAGCGCCAGGACGGCAGAGCGGCTCTTCTCCGTGATGGTGATCAGCGGGAACTCCGTAAATCAGGTGGCCTTAGGGGAGTTTATCCGATCCCCCGGGCCGGTCCCGCCGCGGAGCGGTCCTCAGTCCTCCATCAGGAGGTTCACGTACCCCTCCCGGGTGATGCGCGGCGTGTAGTCCTCGCCCGTCTCGCGGCTGCGCCGCTGGTACACGCGCTCCAGGGCGTCGATCCACGCGTCGAGGTCGCCCACCATGAACTCGTAGACGCACGCATCGGTGTGGATGAGCATCCTCGGGCGCTTGCCACCGAGGGGCATCTCCGCCGGCGACCTCGGGAAGCGCTCGATCTCCGTGACGTCGCCCAGGGGGATCTCGCGGCGCTTCGCCTGGAGGGCGTGATCCAGCACCGTCGGCACGAACAGGAGCCGGTCATCGGTCGCGTAGAGCGTCCCGTGCCGGGCGAGCCAGCCGTTCTGGAGATCGGCGCCGGACTGCTTGAGCACCGTCTCGCCGGGGCGGGGCCGGTCGGCGTGCTTCACCCGCGGGAGCTTGCGATTGGAGGCCATGGCCCCAACGTATCAGTGGCGCCGGACCGAGCCGTCCGAGGCCCTGACTAGGCTCCGGAAGCGATCAGGTGGTTTCCGCAACTTCGTGGAGAAGCTGCCCTGGACGCGTACGACGCCTGGCTCGCCGACTTCCTCCGCCGTCTCGCCCAGCACGACGACGGGGTCGCCCTTCTGGCCCGTGATCTCGCGTCGCGCACCACGTGGACGGTCCGGGCGAAGGGATCCGACGAGTTCGGCACCCCGCCGCCCACCGCCGGCGAGCCGGCCGACGTCCACTGCGAGCGAGGCGCGGTGCGCCCACTCTGCTTCGAGGTGGAGCTGCCGGAGACCCTCGTGCGGCGCGCCACCGTTCAGCGCCTGCGCCACCTGGAGGCCACCGGCATCGAGCCGCGCGTCTGCCTGGTGGGCGAGTCGTCGCGCCACGAGCGCCAGATCGCCGAGGCGCGCCGGATGCTCCGCCGCGCCGGCCTGTCGCTGTCCGTCGCCGCCATCGCCCCGGGCGAGGACACCATCACGGGAGCCGACTGGTAGGGGGTCCGACCGGGACACGGCCGCGCCCGTCTCTTCCCCCTCGGCGCGCGGCCGCCGCCCAGACAACAGCGAGGGCGCCGGTCGGACGGCGCCCTCGCAGACCTTCGATGTTCCCGAGCGGCCCGCGGAGCGGGCCGCGTCGGCTCAGTCCAGGAACGGGATGATCAGGAGCGCCACGATGTTGGCGACCTTGATCATCGGGTTGATGGCCGGGCCGGCGGTGTCCTTGTAGGGGTCGCCGACGGTGTCGCCGGTGACCGCCGCCTTGTGGGCGATGGAGCCCTTCCCGCCGTGGTGCCCGTCCTCGATCATCTTCTTGGCGTTGTCCCACGCGCCTCCGCCGGAGGTCATGGAGATCGCCACGAAGATGCCGGTGACGATGACGCCGAGCAGCAGGCCGCCGAGCATCTCGCGGCCGTTGTTGATGCCGAAGATGAACGCGATGACGATCGGGAACACGATCGGGATCGCGGCGGGGATGAGCATCTCCCGCTGCGCCGACGCCGTCACGATGCGGACGCACCTGGCGTAGTCGGGCTTGTCGGTGCCCTCCATGATCCCCGGCTTCTCGCGGAACTGGCGGCGCACCTCCTCCACCACCTGGCCGCCCGCCTTGCCGACGGCCTCCATGGAGAACGCGGCGAAGAGGAACGGCATCATGCCGCCGACGAACAGGCCCACCACCACGAACGGGTTGACCAGGCTGAAGTCGACCGTCTCGAGCGCCGAGGCGCCGATGGTGTGGGCGAGCTCCTCCACGTAGGACACGAACAGCACCACGGCCGCAAGACCGGCGGAGCCGATCGCGTAGCCCTTGGTGACGGCCTTCGTGGTGTTGCCGACCGCGTCGAGCGGGTCGGTGATGTTCCGGACGCTCTCGTCCAGCTCCGCCATCTCGGCGATGCCGCCCGCGTTGTCCGTGATGGGGCCGAAGGCGTCGAGCGCCACGACCACGCCGGCCATGGAGAGCATCGCCATGACGGCCACGCCGATGCCGTAGAACGAGCCGAGCTCGTACGTGGCGGCGATGGCGGCGACGATCACCACGATCGGGGCGGCGGTCGCCTTCAGGCCGACCGCGAGGCCGGCGATGATGTTGGTCGCGTCGCCCGTCTCCGACGCCTTCGCGATCTTCTTCACCGGGGGCCACGCCGTGCCGGTGAAGTACTCGGTGATGGCCACCAGGGCCATCGTCACGCCGATGCCGATGACCGCGCACCAGAAGTAGTCGAGCCACGAGCCGGCGCCGGGCACGACGTCATCGACGCCGTCCAGGAGCCAGTAGGTCACGGGCAGGAACCCGGCGATGGCGAGCAGCGCGGCCACGCCGAGGCCCGTGTAGAGGGCCGCCGTGACCGACCCGTTGGGGCCGACCCGGACGAACCAGGTGCCGATGATCGACGCGATGATCGACACGCCGCCGAGGGCGAGCGGGTAGATCAGCGCGTTGCCGAACTCGGTGAGGAACAGCGAGCCGAGGAACATCACGGCCACCGTGGTCACCGCGTACGTCTCGAACAGGTCGGCGGCCATGCCGGCGCAGTCGCCGACGTTGTCGCCCACGTTGTCGGCGATCACCGCCGGGTTGCGCGGGTCGTCCTCGGGGATGCCGGCCTCGACCTTGCCCACCAGGTCGGCGCCGACGTCGGCGCCCTTGGTGAAGA
>DAISWG010000007.1:0-48182 GCA_036826475.1 Miltoncostaeaceae bacterium
CTGCTACGAGGCCTTCATCCACATCGTCGACTCGATGTTCAACCAGCACGCGAAGTGGCTGAAGACGACCCGCGGGATCCCGTGGCGGCGGCCGATCGCGTCGCTCAACTATCTGCTGACCTCGCACGTGTGGCGGCAGGACCACAACGGGTTCTCCCACCAGGACCCCGGCTTCATCGACCACGTGGTCAACAAGAAGGCCGAGATCGTGCGCGTGTACCTGCCGCCCGACGCGAACACCCTGCTGTCGGTGGCCGACCACTGCCTGCGCTCGCGGCAGTACGTCAACGTGATCGTCGCCGGCAAGCAGCCCGCGCCGCAGTGGCTCACGATGGACGAGGCCATCCTGCACTGCACCCGGGGGGTGGGGATCTGGCCGTGGGCCTCCACGGAGGGGGGCGACGGCGACCCCGACGTGGTGCTGGGGTGCGCCGGCGACGTGCCGACGCTCGAGACGCTGGCCGCCGCCACGCTGCTGCGCGAGCGCCTGCCGGACCTGGCGGTGCGGGTGGTGAACGTGGTCGACCTGATGCGGCTCCAGCCGGCCAGCGAGCATCCGCACGGGATGGCCGACCGCGAGTTCGACGGCGTGTTCACCACGAACCGGCCGATCGTGTTCGCCTACCACGGCTACCCGTGGCTCATCCATCGCCTCACCTACCGGCGCACGAACCACGCCAACCTGCACGTGCGCGGCTACAAGGAGGAGGGCACCACCACCACGCCCTTCGACATGGTGATGATGAACGACCTGGACCGGTTCCACCTCGTCATCGACGTCATCGACCGCGTGCCGGGGCTGGGGCAGCGGGCGGCGGCGCTGCGCCAGGAGATGGTCGACCGGCGCCTGGCGTGCCGGGCCTGGACCCGCGAGACGGGCGAGGACCACCCCGAGGTGGCGGAGTGGCGCTGGAGCCCGGTGCAGCCGGGCCGGTCATGAGCACCGCGGCCGCCGACCGCCCGGCCGGCCCCCGCCCCGACCCGGGGTCGCGCTGGGTCATCCGCGAGGACCGGCTCGACCTCGGCCGTCTCGGTTTCGCCGAATCGGTCTTCGCGCTCTCCAACGGCCACCTCGGGCTGCGCGGCAACCTGGACGAGGGCGAGCCGCTGGCCATCGGCGGGACCTATCTCAACGGCTTCTACGAGACCCTCCCGCTGGGATACGGGGAGCGCGGCTACGGGTACCCCGAGGACGGCCAGACCGTCGTCAACGTGACCGACGGGAAGCTGATCCGCCTGCTGGTGGAGGACGAGCCCCTCGACGTCACCCGGGGGGCGCTCGAGCTGCACGAGCGCACCCTCGACATGCGCACGGGCATCCTGGAGCGGCGGCTCCACTGGACGACGCGGTCGGGGCGCACGGTGCGCGTCACGAGCCGGCGCCTCGTCTCGCTGCGCATGCGCAGCGTCGCGGCGATGAGCTACGAGGTGGAGGCGGTCGACCGGCCGGTGCGCGTCGCCCTCCAGTCCAACATCCTGGCCAACCGGATCGACGCGACGGGTGAGACCGACCCGCGGCGGGCGGCGGTCCTGGGCGCCGTGCTGGCGCCGCGCCTCAACGTCCACGAGGGCCTGCGCGTCGTCCTGGCCCACACCACCCGGCGGAGCGGCCTCTCGCTGGCGGCAGGCATGGAGCACGCCATCGAGTGCGAGATGGAGCCGCTCACCCTGACGGCGTGCGAGCCCGACCTCGGGCGCGTCACCGTGTCGGTCCTCCTCCATCCGGGGCGCCCGCTGCGCATGACGAAGCTCCTCGCCTACCACTGGTCGGCCCGCCAGTCGGTCGAGTGGCTCCGGGACCAGGTGGACGCGAGCCTCCAGAACGCGCTCGCCGAGGGCTGGGACGGCCTCGCGGGGATGCAGCGCGAGCACCTGGACGGCTACTGGCGGAACGCCAAGCTGGAGCTGGACGGCGACCCCCGGCTCGAGCGCGCCCTGCGCTTCGCGCAGTTCCAGCTCGTCCAGGCGGCGACGCGCGCCGATGGCCGCGCGATCCCCGCGAAGGGCCTCACGGGTCCCGGCTACGACGGCCACGCCTTCTGGGACACGGAGGGGTACGTCCTGCCCGTCCTCGCGTACTCCCAGCCCCGCCTGGCGCGCGAGGCGCTGCGCTGGCGCCACTCCATCCTGGACATGGCGCGCGACCGCGCCCGCCAGCTCGGCCTGCGGGGCGCCCTGTTCCCGTGGCGGACCATCCACGGAGAGGAGTGCTCCGGCTACTGGCCGGCCGGCACCGCCGCCCTCCACGTCAACGCCGACATCGCGCGGGCGGTCCAGCTCTACGTGGATGTGACCCTCGACGAGGAGTTCGACCGCGCGGAGGGGCTGGAGCTGCTCGTGGAGACGGCGCGGCTGTGGGCGAGCCACGGCTACCACGATGCGGACGGGCGCTTCCGGATCGACGGCGTGACCGGCCCGGACGAGTACTCGGCGCTCGAGGACAACAACGCGTACACGAACCTGCTGGCCCGAGACAACATGCGCTGGGCGGCAGCCGCGGCCGAGCGCCACCCGACCGAGGCGCAGCGCCTGGGAGTGGGCGCCGAGGAGGTGGCGGCCTGGCGGCGGGCGGCCCAGGCGATGACGCTGCCCTACGACGAGCGCCTCCGGGTGCACCAGCAGAGCCAGGGCTTCACCGAGCGCGAGCGCTGGGACTTCGCGGGGACCCCTCCCGACGCCTATCCCCTCTTCCTGCACCACCACTACCTCGAGATCTACCGCCGCCAGGTGGTGAAGCAGGCCGATCTCGTCATGGCGATGTTCACCTGCACGGACGCCTTCACCGACGAGGAGAAGCGGCGCAACTTCGAGTACTACGAGGAGCTCACCGTGCGCGACTCCTCCCTGTCGGCCTGCATGCAGGGGATCATCGCCGCGGAGGTGGGGCACGTGGAGCTGGCCTACGACTACCTGTGCGAGGCCGCCTTCACCGACCTCGACGACCTGACCGGCGACAGCGCCGACGGCCTGCACATGGCCTCGCTGGCCGGCGCGCTGCTCGCGGCGGCGGCCGGGCTCGGGGGGCTCCGCCGCACCCCGGAGGGCCTCTCGTTCCGCCCGCGCCTGCCCCGCGCGCTCACGCGCCTGGCGATGCCGCTCATGTTCCGTGGCCGGCGGCTGTTCATCGAGGTGCTCCCCGACGAGGCGCGCTACAGCCTCGACCGCGGCGACGCCCCGCTCGAGCTCATCCACTGGGGGGAGCGGGTGACCATCGACCGTACCGCCAGCCGGCCGATCCCCCCGGCGCCCGACCTGCCGCCGCCCCGCCAGCCCCCCGGGCGCGCGCCGCGGTCGCGCAGGCCACCGCAGTGAGACGAAGGGACATCCGCGCTGAGCCGAAAGCGGGGCCGCTGGGTTTAGAGTGTGGGCATCGTGGGTAGCGGGCAAGATTCGGCCGGCCCCGGAGCCCGACCGGGAACGCTCGACACCGGCCTCCTGGGCCTCGTCGCGGAGATCGCCGCCCTCGACGCCGTCGCGCTGGTCGTCCGGGACGCCACCGGCCTCGCGCTGCGCGCCTCGTGGCCCGACGACCACGGCGGGCTGGAGCTGCCCGCGTCCGCCGACCCGGCCGACGTGCTGGCCCGCATCGGGGCGCCGGCGGGGGCGGTCGTGACGGCGACCGCCCACGTCGAGGAGGGCGTCGACGCGATCATCGTCGGCGACTTCGCGCCCGACCGCGGGGTCTCGGCCGGGGCCAGCGCGCGGGCGATCGACGCGTTCGCGGGCCTGCTGGCGTCCAGCATCGCGCTGGAGGGCGCCCGCCGCCGCGCCGAGGACGACCGCGCCCGCATGGCCAGCCTGGTCGACGCGGGGCTGTCGCTCGGCCGCGAGCTGGCCCTCGACGACCTCCTGACGCAGATCGTCCAGTCGGCCCGCACCGTGCTGGGAGCCCGGTACGCGGCCCTCGGCGTGCTGGACTCCACCGGCACGGAGCTGGCCCGGTTCGTCACGGCCGGCATGACGGAGGCGCAGCGCGACCGGATCGGCCCCCTCCCCCGCGGGCGCGGCATCCTGGGCGTGCTGATCCGCGACGCGCGGCCACTGCGCCTGGAGCGCCTCGGCGACGACCCCCGCTCGGCCGGCTTCCCGCCCAACCATCCGCCGATGACGTCGTTCCTGGGCGTGCCGATCGCCCTGCGCGGCGAGGCCTTCGGCAACCTGTACCTCACCGACAAGGCGGGGGGAGCGCCGTTCACCGACGAGGACGAGCAGCTCGCGATGACGCTGGCCGCCCAGGCCGCCGTCGCCGTCGACAACGTCCGCCGCTACGAGGCCGAGCGGCGGCGCGCCGACGAGATCGAGAGCGTCCTGGAGGTGGGCCGGGCGGTGCTGTCGACCCTCGACATCGACGCGCTGCTGCCGCTCGTCGCCCGCCGCGCGCGGCGCCTGACGGGCGCCGAGACGGTGGGGGTGGCGGTGCGCGACGGCGACGAGCTCGTGTTCCGCTACGCCCACGGGATCGACGCGCTCGGCATGGAGGGCAGCAGCGGGCCCCTCCACCCCGAGGCGCTCGCCGGCCTGCTGCGCGCGTCGCTCGGCGCGCCGGAGGTGCAGGTCTGCGCGCTGGAGGTGGGCGGCATCACGGCCGGCGCGCTCGTGGCGGTGGGGTGGCGTCCCTTCGACGAGGGCGCCCGGCGGCTGCTCGAGACGTTCTCGAGCCAGGTGGCGGTGGCGCTGGTCAACGCCCGGGCGGTGGCGGGCGAGCGCGAGAGCCTGCTCCAGGCGGCGCAGCGGGAGGCCCAGAAGATCCGAGAGCGGGCGCAGACCGAGAGCCTGCGCAAGGCCGTCGAGGCGCAGGAGGCCGAGCGCGCCCGCGTCGCCCGTGAGCTGCACGACGAGTCCGGCCAGGTGCTGACCGCGCTCGCCGTCCACCTCCGCGCGCTCGAGGCCGACGTCGGGCCCGGCGAGATCCAGGACCGCATCGCCGAGATGCGCCGGTCGCTGGCGGAGGCCTCCGTCGGCCTGCGCGAGCTCACGACGCGGCTGCGGCCCACCGCCATCGACGAGCACGGCCTGGCCGACGCGATCGAGGAGCAGGCGGCCCGCCTGCGGCGCGCGGGGGTGGCGGTCGACGTGGAGCTGCGCGGGCTGGACCCGCCCCTGCCCGAGGCCGTGCAGACCGTGATCTTCCGCGTGGCGCAGGAGAGCATGACCAACATCGCGCGCCACAGCCAGGCGACGCACGCCAGCGTGGTCATCAGCGTGCTCGACGGTAAGGTCCGCCTCGTGGTCGAGGACGACGGCACCGGCTTCGACACGGGCGCGCCGACGTCCCGCTTCGGCCTGGCCGGGATCCGCGAGCGGGTGGAGATGCTGGGCGGCGCCCTGCGCATCGAGTCGTCCCCCGGGAGCGGGACGGCCGTCGTCGTCGACCTGGAGGCCGAATGAGCACCGCCCACGAGCCCATCCGCATCATGCTGGTCGACGACCACGCCGTGCTGCGATCGGGCCTCCGCCTGCTCCTGGAGCGCGAGGAGGGCCTGGAGCCGGTCGGCGAGGCCGGCACCGCCGAGGACGCCATCCGCGCGCTGCCGCGCCTGCAGCCCGACGTGGTGGTGCTCGACATCGAGATGCCCGGGATGGGCGGCCTCCAGGGCGCCGCGAAGATCCGGGAGCGGGCGCCCGACGCGCGCATCCTGTTCCTGTCGATGCACGACCAGGCGCGCGACGTGCGCCAGGCCTTCGACGCCGGGGCCGACGGCTACCTGCTGAAGTCGGCGGCCGACGAGGACCTGGTCCGGGCCGTCCGGGCCGTCGCGAACGGCGAGCGCTACGTGCACCCCTCGCTCGGCGCGGTGCTCGCCGCGCCGGCGACCGCCGGCCCGCTGGGCGAGCTGACCTCACGGGAGCGCGAGGTGCTGCGGCTCCTCGCCCTCGGCCACACCAACCAGGAGATCGCCGAGTCGCTCATCGTGAGCGTGCGGACCGTCGAGAGCCACCGCGCCCACGTGATGACGAAGCTGCGCGTCACCACCCGCGCGGGGCTGGTGCGGGCCGCCCTCGACGCCGGCCTCCTGGACGAGGAACGCTGAGCCTAGCCCCCCACGAGGTGCTCGACGCGGGCGTCCGACCCCGGGTAGTGCAGCGACACCCGGCCGGTGTCCTGCCAGCGGACCAGGTACGGCGGACCGCCGTCCTCGCCCCTCGCCTCCAGCACCTCCGCGTCCCGCGGCCGGCCCCCCTGCTGGTGGGCCGTGATGATCAGCCGGTCGCCGGGACGCACGGGCACGCGCGAGGGGTCCGGCTCGGGCGCCCGCGCGGCCGTGCCCTCGGGCGCCATGGCGCGTGCGACGTCGAGCGCGGACAGGATCCCCAGGGGCTCCTGGCCCGCGTCGCCGACCACCAGCACGTGGGCGGTCGCGTTCTCGGCCATCGCCATGGCCGCCGCCGCCAGGCTGTCGTCGGCGTCGACGACCACCCGCGGCGACGCGGCGATGGTCCCCGCGCCGGCCTGGGCGTCCACCCACGGCGCCGCGGCGACCAGGTCCAGGTCGCAGAGCACGCTCCACTCGGCGGCCTCGCCGAGGGGGTCGCCGGCCGGCGGCGCGAGCACCACCACGCTGTGGATCCGGTTGGCCACCATCAGGTCGGCCACCTCCGCGAGGGGCACGTCGGGCGTGCACGTCACGATCTCGGCGGTCATGACGTCGCGGACGCGCGTCTCGCGCAGGCGGGTCGCCGCGTCGGCGGTCGTCTCGGTCATGGTGCCTCCTCTCGCTGGGGAACCCATCGTCGGGCGGCGGCGCCCGGCCGCCATCCGGGATCGCGCCGACCCGCGTGTCGGTAGTCGGCCGCAGGCGGCGGGAGGCCGGCGGCAGCCGGACCTACCTGGAGATCGTCGCCTCCAACGTCTTCACGCTGTTCAACCTCATCCTCGGCGGGCTGCTGGTGCTGACGCTGACGCTGGGGGACCCGAAGGACGGGCTCTTCGGCGGGGTGATCGTGGCCAACAGCCTGATCGGCATCGTCCAGGAGGTCCGGGCGAAACGCGTGCTCGACCGCCTGGCGGTGCTGGTCGCGCCGAAGGCGCGGCGCCTCCGCGACGGCGTCGTGGAGCTGGTGGCGGTCGCCGACGTGGCGCCCGGCGACGTGCTGCGACTCGAGCCCGGCGACCAGCTGGTGGCCGACGGCGTGGTGACCACCTCGCGCGGCCTCTCGATGGACGAGTCGGTGCTCACGGGCGAGAGCGACTCGGTGGCGAAGGAGCCGGGCGACGAGGTGCTGTCGGGGGCGTACTGCGTCGCGGGCGCCGGCGAGCTGCGCGTGGACGCGGTGGGCGTCGACAGCTTCGCCCAGCGGCTCGCGCAGGAGGCGCGCGGCACCCGCGACGAGCTGAGCCCGCTCCAGCAGGACGTCAACCGCATCCTGCGGCTCACGGTCGCGGTGATGATCCCCCTGGCGGCCGCGCTCGCCGTGTCGCTGGTCGTCCGCGGCACGACGGGGGCCGACATGGCGTCGCGGGTGGTCGCCGCACTCGTGCCGCTGGTGCCGGAGGGCCTGGTGCTGCTCACCAGCCTGACCTTCGCGGTGGCGGCGGTGCGGCTCGCCCGCCTGGGTACGCTGGCGCAGCGGCTCAGCGCGATCGAGAGCCTGGCGTCGGTGGACACGCTGTGCCTCGACAAGACGGGCACGCTGACCGACAACCGGCTGCGGGTGGAGTCGGTGGAGGCCTCCGGCGGCGGGGACGACGGGGGCGTGCGGGCCGCGCTCGCCGACCTGGCGGGCGGGTCGGCGGTGCTCAACTCGACGCTGCGGGCGATCGCCGACGAGGTGCCGCCCGCGCAGGTGGACGTGGCGGGCGAGGTGCCGTTCTCGTCGGCGCGCAAGTGGAGCGCGGTCGAGGTCGCCGGCGAGGGCACCGTGGTGATGGGCGCGCCGGACGTGCTCGCCCGCGCCGGCGTGCCGCTCGGCGACGGCCTCGGCGCGCGCATCGGCGAGCTCGCCGCGTCGGGGCGGCGGGTGATCCTGGTGGCGCGGACTCCCGCGGGGGTGGACGGGGAGGCCCTGCCGGAGGGGCTGGCGCCGCTCGGGCTCGTGGTGCTGGCCGAGGCGATGCGCCCCGAGGCCGCGGAGACCGTGGGCTTCCTGACCCGCGAGGGGGTGCGCACGCGCGTCATCTCCGGCGACGCCCCCGACACGGTGCGGGCCGTGGCGATGGCGGCCGGCGTGCCCGGCGCCGACGGGCCGGCCGTCTCGGGCGCCGACCTCCCCGCCGACCCGGAGGCGCTCGCCGACACCGCCGAGGCGACGGCCGTCTTCGGCCGCATCACCCCCGAGCAGAAGCGCGAGCTGGTGCGGGCGATGACCGCGCGCGGCCGCTACGTCGCGATGACCGGCGACGGGGTCAACGACGTCCTGGCGCTGAAGGAGGCGCGCCTCGGCATCGCGATGGGCCAGGGCAGCCAGATCGCGAAGGGCGTCGCGGGCCTGGTGCTGCTGTCGAACTCCTTCGCCACCGTGCCGAGGGCGGTGGCGGAGGGGCGGCGCATCATCCGCAACACCCACCGCGTCGCGAAGCTCTTCGTGGCCAAGTCGGTCTACTCGGCCCTGGTCCTGCTGACCCTCGGCCTGGCGCCGATCGCGTACCCGTTCCTGGCGCGGCAGGTGACCATCGCCTCCACGCTGACGATCGGCGTGCCGGCGTTCTTCCTGGCGCTCGCGCCCTCCGAGGGCCCCGTGCGGCGCGAGGGCTTCATGCGGAGCCTGCTCGCCTTCGTCGTGCCCGCGGGGGTGGTCACGGCCGCCACCATCGTGGCGGGGTACCTGGTGGTGCGGGGGCCGCTCGACGCGTCCGTCACCGACGGGCGCACCGCCGCCGTGCTCGTGACCACCGGGATGGGCCTCGCGATCGTGGTGGAGGTCGAGCGCGGGCTGGAGCGGCGGCGGGTGCGGCCGTGGGTGTGGGGGATGGTCGCCGCCTTCGCCCTCGCCCTGGTGCTCGGCCTCCAGATCCCGTTCATGCGCGACTACTTCGCGCTGACGCGGCCCCCGGCCGAGGTGTGGGCCGCCGTCGCGCTCACCCTGCTGGCGGGGATCGCCGTGCTGCTGGGGGTCCGCCGGATCCCGTGGCTCGCTCGGCGGGAGGGGGCGGACCCCCCGGAGGAGGCGGCCCGACCGCCCGCCACAGCCCCGTCCCCGTGAGGGCCGGCTGCGGGTCGGTCGCCCCGCACCAGGGGCACGCCACCGGCGGCCGCCCGCCGATCGCGACGCGGATCGGCGAGCGGCACGCCCGGCAGACGAGGGTCTGGGTGCCGCGGAGACGCAGGAGCCGCAGCGAGGAGCGCATCTCCCTGGGAGACGCGTCCGTGCGGAGCTCCTGGCCCGTCGCCATCCGCGACCACCCTTCTCGTCGCCGCACACAGTGTCCGCGCACCCCGGGCGCGCCGCCACCGTGGACGGCCGCCGAGCCGCTGCGGTCGACTACGGAGCCTCACCGCACGGCGGTGACCGCGAGCAGGGCGCAGGCCGCCGCGATCCCGGCGATCGCCGCGACGCACGCGACGGTGCCGCCCCGCCGGAGGCGGTGCTCACCCAGCACCGCCGGGTCGCGGCCCAGCCGCACCATGAACGGCAGCACGGCGAGCAGCAGCACGGCGTTGAGCACCTGCGTCCCCGCCAGCACCGGCACGAGCGGCACGCCGGGCACCAGGATCACGGCGGCGGCCGCCAGCATCGCCCCGACGTACGTGCCGTAGAAGGCCGGCGCCTGACGCGGGTGCTTGTCGAGCCCGGCCGCCCGCCCCCCGAGCTCGCAGACCGAGTAGGAGGTGGCGAGGGGCACGACGGCGGCGGCGAGCAGCCCCGCGCCGACGATGCCGAGGGCGAACAGCACGGACGCCGCCGAGCCGGCCAGCGGCTCCAGGGCCCGGGCCGCGTCGTCGCCGGACTCGATGGACACGCCCGCCGGGTGCAGCGTGGCCGCGCAGGCCACGGCGACGAACACGCCGATGACCCCGGTGAGCACCGCCCCGGTCACCACGTCGATCCGCTCGTCGCGCAGCTGGCCGGTCGTGAGGCGCTTGTCGACGGCGTAGCTCTGCATGAAGGCCAGCCCCCACGGGGCCAGGGTGGTCCCGATGGCGGCCACCGCGATCGCGACCCCCTGCTCCGACGACGGCATCGTGGGCCGCACCAGCCCGCGACCCGCCGCCGCCCAGTCGGGCCCGGCGAGGAACCCGGCGGCGATGTACGCCGCCAGGGCCAGGCTGAGCGCCAGCAGCACGTGCTCGACGCGATGGAAGCCGCTGCCGAGCACCAGCGCCGACACGGCCACCGCGGCGATCGGCACGGCGACGTAGCGGCTCACGCCGAGGGTCTCCGCGCCGAGCGCGATGCCCGCGAGCTCGGCGCACAGGGTGCCGCTGTTGCCCAGCACGAGCGCGGCGGTGACGACCCCGCCGGTGCGGCGCCCGAGGCGCTCCGCCACCAGCGCCACCAGCCCGCGGCCCGTGACGACCCCGGTGCGGGCCGCCAGCTCGTGGAACACGATCAGGGCGACGGTGGAGAGCGCGATGACCCACAGCAGGGCGTAGCCCTCCTCGGCCCCGAGGATCGAGTAGGTGGTGATCCCCGCCGGATCGTCGTCGGAGAGCCCCGCCAGCAGGCCGGGCCCCAGGACGGCCAGCAGGCCCACGAGCCCCGCGGGCCGCGCGAGGCGCAGGCGGTGGAGCCGGTGCGCGGCCGCGCGGCCGGGCGGTGGCCGGCGCGGGCGGCGGGGCGGCCGTCGGACCATGTCCGCGCATCATCGCCCGCCGTCCGGCCGTCACCCTCCGTCGGCGCCCGCACGGCGTCCGCGGGAAACCCGACGCGCCGGATCGGTCGGCGCCCTCATGCCCCACGCTCCCCACGCGCCGACGATGGGGTCATCGGATCGGGCGGGCGAGGAGGCGGAGCGATGGTCGGCATCATGTTCCTGTACGGCATCTGGGCGGTCCTGGCGATCGGCGCGATCGTCGCGAGCGCGATGGCCTTCCGCGAGCACGGGTGACCCACCGCTTCGGTCACGTCGCCTGCTGGGTGGACGGGACCGCGTCGGGGGCCTCCGCGCTCGCGACGGCGATCGACCTGTGGCGCGACGCGGACGGCCGCCTGAGCCTGCTCCACGCGGCGGGCCCCGCCGAGACGCGCGACCCGGAGCGCCTGCGGGACGACTGGATGCGCGTCCGCGGCGACCGCCTGCCGGGCGCCGAGCCCGTGTTCCTGACCGACGACCCGGGGGCGGCGGTGTGCGACTGGGCCCGCCGCGAGGCGCCCGACGTGATCGTGGTCGGCGCGGGCGCCGGCCGGCCGCCGGGCCTCACGGCCGGCGGGCTGGTCGACGAGCTGCTGGAGCGCGCGCCGTGCGCCGTCCTGGTGGTGGAGGGGGCGCGCGCGCCGTGAGGGGCCCCGCCCCCGCGGAGATCCGGGAGACGCACATCTCCGTCGTCGCCATGGTCGGGGACCGGGCGTACAAGCTCCTGAAGCCGGTGGAGCTCGGGTTCCTGGACCACCGCCGGCGCGAGGCGCGGCGGGAGGCGTGCCTGCAGGAGACCGAGGAGAACCGGCGTTTCGCCCCCGACGTCTACCTGGGGGTGCTGGACGTGACCGACGCGGAGGGCGCGCCGGTCGACCACCTCGTCGAGATGCGCCGGATGCCGGCCGGGCGGGCGCTCGGCCGCCTGCTGGACGAGCCGGACGCGGAGGCCCTGGTCCGCCGGGTGGCGCGCGCCGTCGCGGCGATCCACGAGGCGGCGCCGACGGACCATGCCGTGTCCCGGGCCGGCCTCCCCCGGTGCGTGGCGTCGCTGTGGGACGAGGGCCTCGACGCCCTGGGCCGCGACGCCCCGGGGGTGGTGCCCCCCGATGTCGTGGCGCGCACACGGGCGCTCGCGCACGCCTATCTGCGGGGCCGCCGCCCGCTGTTCGAGCGCCGCGTCGCCCAGGGGTGGGTGCGCGACGGCCACGGCGACCTGCTGGCCGACGACGTGTACATGCTCGACGACGGCCCCCGCATCCTCGACTGCCTGGCCTTCGCGCCGCGGCTGCGGCACGGCGACGTGCTGCTGGACGTCGCGTTCCTGGCCATGGACCTGGAGGCGCTGGGACACCCGGCGCTGGCGGGTGCGCTGGTCGACGAGTGGTCGTCGGCGCTCCGGGAGACGCACCCCGCGTCGCTGCTCGACCACTACGTCGCCTACCGCGCGCACGTCCGCGCGAAGGTGGCGGCCCTCCGCGCCGTGCAGGGCGACGCCGGCGCGGCGCACCGCGCGCGCAGCCTGCACCGCCTGGCCCTCGCGCACCTGGAACGGTCGCGGGTGCGGCTGATCCTGGTGGGCGGGGCGCCCGGCACCGGCAAGTCGACCCTCGCCGAGGGCCTCGGGCGGGCGCTCGGCGCCCGCGTGCTGCGGTCGGACGTCGTCCGCAAGCGGCAGGCGCGGATCCCGGCCGGCGTGGGCGCGCCCGCCCCCTGGCAGGAGGGGATCTACCACCCGGATGCGACCGCCCGCGTCTACGACGACCTCGTCGCCGAAGCGGGACCCCTCCTCTCCCACGGCGAGACGGTCGTCCTGGACGCCTCCTGGGCCTCGGCGGCCGCGCGCCGCGCGGCACGCCACACCGCCGCGGTCCGTGCCGCCGACCTCGTCGAGCTGCGCTGCGAGCTGCCCCCGGAGGTGGCCGACACCCGCATGGAGGAGCGCCGCCGGGCCGGCGGCGACCCGTCGGACGCGGGGCCCGCGATCGCGAGGGCGATCCGCGCCCTGGCCGACCCCTGGCCCGAGGCCGAGGCGATCGCGACCCTGGCCCCGCCCGACGCCGTGGTCGGCGCCGCCCTCGCCCTGGTCCCCGGGGCGGTCCCACCCGGCTGACGGGCGCCGCGGCCGACCCGCCGCGTGCGGCTGCGGGTGATCCGCAGGTCCACCCGTGGCAACCCCGCTGGCGCCTCCTCGCGGCGGTCGTACGCTGCGACGATGGAGGGGGGTGCGATGACGGCGGCGGCATCGGAGGCGGCGGGGACCCGCGGCGCGGCGCGCGCCCGCCACGTGGCCTGCTGCGTCGACGGGGCGCCGGGCGACGACGCGGCCGTGGAGGCCGCGCGCGGGCTCGCCGGCCCCGGCGGCCGCGTCAGCGTGGTGCACGTCGCCCGCAGGCCGCTCACCGGCCTGGTCGAGGGGGATCCCGGCGACGACCCCGATGGCGACGGGCGGGCGCGCCGGCTGGTGGCGCGCGCCGTGGAGGGCGTTCCCGGCGCCGAGGCCCTGATCCTGCACGGCGCGCCCGGTCCGGCGATCTGCCGCTGGGCCGAGGTCGCCGGCGCCGACGTCCTGGTGGTGGCGTCGCGGCACCCGGGCCGCTGGGGGATGTCCGTGCTCGGACCGGTCACGCGCCACGTGGTCGACCACGCCCCCTGCGCGGTCCTGGTCGTGCGGCACGGGGAGGCGTGACGGGTCCGAGGGGCCCGTGCTGCGGGGGCGCGCCGCGACACGGCGCGTCCGGCCGCTGACCCGCCGCCCTCAGGCCGCGAGCTCGCGCTGCAGCCCGGCGTCCTCGGCCAGCAGGCGCATCCCCAGCCCGTCGTCGCGCACCCGCGCGCGGGCCGCCGCACCCAGGCGGGCGCGGCCGCCGTCGTCGCGCAGCAGCCGCACCAGCGCCCGGCCGAGCGCGGCGGGGTCGCGCGGATCGCCGATCAGCAGTCCGTCGACGCCGTCGTCGATCTGGTCGGCGAGCCCGCCGACGGCGCTGGCGACCACGGCCCGGCCCTTCCACATCGCCTCGCAGACCGTCAGCCCGAACCCCTCGCGCAGGCTCTTCTGCACCACGACGGTGGCGCGGCGCTGGAGCGCGTTGACCATCGCGGCGTTCTCGGTGGGGTCGACCATCGGCAGGCTCGCGATCTGCACGCGCCGCCGCGCGTCGTGCGGCAGCGCCCGCCACCCGGCGGTCAGCTCGGCGAGCACCGCCGGCCCGTCCGGGTCGTCCGCGACACCCGTCACCGAGGGGCCCGCGAGCACCAGGTGGGCGCCGGCCGCCTCGGCGGCCTCCATCCCCGCGAACGCCCGCATCACGCCGATGTGGTCCTTCAGCCGGTCCCAGCGCGACACCTGCACCACCAGGGGCACGCCGGGGCCCGGGGCGCGGCCCACCCGCAGGATGTCGGCGCCCCGGTCGACGCGGGCCGGCGAGCCGTCGGCGCGCCGGAAGACGCAGACCGTGCCGTCGGGGCGGCCCTCGACGAGCCCGGCGCGGACGAGGATCGCCTCGGCGATCTCGTCGGGGAGCGGCTGGTTCTTCGGCGAGAAGGGGTCGATCGCCGGCCGGATGATCGCGACCCGGCCGCCCCGGAGGGCCGACGGCACGTAGGGGGCGCGTGAGAAGACCGTGGCGTCGGCCTGCCGGATCCAGGGCAGCAGGAGGTCCCAGGCCCGGGCGACGAGCGGGTCGCGCAGGTCCTCGTGGCCGATGTGGCAGCGCCACACCACGTGGGCGCCGCGGCGGCGCAGCACGGGTGCGAGGCCGGCGGTCTGGGGGTCGTGAAGCACCACCACGTCGCCGCGCCGCACCACGGCGGCCAGCTCGTCGGCGT
The DNA here is from genome assembly GCA_036826475.1 of Miltoncostaeaceae bacterium. Taxonomy (GTDB): domain Bacteria; phylum Actinomycetota; class Thermoleophilia; order Miltoncostaeales; family Miltoncostaeaceae; genus Miltoncostaea. Next base: position 14,561 of record DAISWG010000007.1, read on the forward strand.
TGTCGCGCAGCACCCCCTCCAGCACGTCGCGCTCACGGGCGCCGAGCGGTCCGCCGTCACCCTCGTCGCCGTGGATGTGGTTGTGCAGGCGCTTCGTGACCGCGAAGAAGGCGGGCGTCCCGCCGATCACCACCCACCGGGCGTCGATCCCCGCGTCGCGGGCAAGCCCCACCTGGGTGGCCAGCATCTCGGCCACGCCGCCGCCCCGGGCGGTCGAGTTGACGTTCCAGACCACCCGGCCGCTGAGGGCGTCGGCGGCGGCGCCGATGCCGGCGCGCCAGACGCCGAAGGCCTCCTCGTCGACGACGTCCCGGAAGCGCTCGAGCGGCTGGACCGCGACGCGGACCTCCGCCGGCCGCAGGTGGGGGGCGACCGCCACGGCGCTAGGGCGCGACGGCGTCGCGCGGCCGGGCGACGTCCAGGATCTCGTCGGCGCGGCCGGTCACCGTCGCGCGGGCGAGCGCGTCGGCCCGCTCCGGGCTGCCGGCGAAGGCCCGCGCGGCCTCGGCCGTGGGGAACTCGATGAGCGCGACGAGGTCGCCGCCGTCGCCCGCGAGCAGGGTGCGGGCGACGGCGCCGGCGCGGGCGCGTCCGTCCTCGAACGCGTCGAAGACCTCGATGAACCGCTCGCGGTCGGCGACCGTGTAGCGGGCGAGCAGGACTGCAGGCATGACGTGCCTCCCGTGGTCGGCGGTCAGGTCCCCGTGGACGCGGCGCCGGACGACCCGCCGGTGGAGCCGGCCCCCTCCGCCGCGCGCTCGGGGTGGACGAACAGCACCGAGCAGGGCGCGTGATACGCCAGGTGCGAGGCGAAGCCGCCCAGCAGGGCGCGCTCCATCTGGCCGCGGCTGGCGGCGGCGACGATGATCTCGACGCCCTCGCGCTCCACCCACTCGGAGACGGCGCGCACCGGCGGCCCCTCCAGCAGCACGGGCTCCGCCCCCGGGAACTTCGCGGCGATCCCGCCCAGCCACTCACGGGCGTCGTCGGCGGCCTCCCAGAGGGGCATGACGTAGGCGAAGGCCCCGGACACCACGGCCCGCGGCGGGGCCACGACGTGCACGATGCGCAGCTTCGTCAGATCGCCGTCCGCGAGCCGCACGCCCTCGTCCAGGACGGCGTCCTTCATCTCGTCGCGGTCGATGCAGCACGCGATGACGCGGTACGGCTTCCTCATGACCCAACCTCCGTCTCGGGGCGACGGGACCGCCCGGTGGCATCAGCGTCCCGCGCCGGGATCCGCGCCGGCATCCGGGACGGCGGGCACGTCGCCTGCGGACTTGCCGAAGGCCGCGCCGGGCCGCACCACGAGCACGGACGACTCGGAGCGGAACGCCACCCGCTCGCTCACGCTCCCCAGCGCCGCGGAGCGGCTGAGGCCCCGCGACCCCACGATCGCGAGGTCGGCGGACCGGGCGGCGGTGACGATCGCGTCGACGGGGCGGTCCGGGGTCGCGACGTGCACGTGCGGCGCGTCGAACCCCTCGAGCGCCGCCACGGCCTCGGCCTGGTGGTGTCCGGCGGTCACGACGGTCAGCGCGCCGCCGGAGCGGCGCCGCACCACCGCGGCGGCCGCGAGGGCGGCGCGCGACTCGGGCGACCCGTCCACGCCCACCACGATCCGGGCCGGGAACCGGCCGGGGTCGTACCCGTGGCGGGCCACCAGCACGGAGCAGGGCGCCTCGTGCAGGACGAGGGCGGCCCCGTCGGCGAGGGCGGCGGCCACCAGCCGGTGACCGCCGTGGGCCCCCACGACCACGAGGCCGGCCTCCTCCTCCCGCACCACCCCGAGCAGCCCGCGGTGCACCTCGCCCTCCACCACCCGGCTGCCGAGCTCCGCGGGGCCCGCGGCCTGCGACTCGGCCCAGGCGAGAGACGCGCGCGCCCGGTCGGTCAGCTCGGCGACGCTCCGCCCGGCCGAGTCGGCCGGGGCCATCGTGGGGCGCCGCCGCGACGGCTCGTCGCCCCACCGGCCGGCGAGCGCCGCGAACGGCTCGATCACGCCGACGAGCGTCAGGCGGCCGTCCCCGGAGGTGAGCCGCGCCGCCTGGCGGGCGGCCTCGAATCCGAGGCGGCGCCCGTCCACGCCGCACACGACGCGGGCGAACCCGTCGCTCCCGAGCCCCGTCGCCGCCTCCGCCGCCCGCGTCGTCGTCTCCGTGCCCATCGGTCCCCCCGTGTCGCGCCCCGGCCGGGCGATCGCCGTCCAGCGTGCCCGCGGCGGGCGCACGCGTCATGGGGGCCGTCGGCGAGGCGCGGTCCGGGGGAACCCGCAATCCGGCTCCGGGCGCCCACGGTGGCCCGGGCGCCGGCGGGCGCCCGATGCTGGGGGCGTGCCGCCCGCCGCCCCCGACGTCACCGCGACCTCCGCCGACGGCGTCCGGCCGCGCGGCGAGCTGCCCGTCGCGGCGCGGCGGTGGGTGGACCACGCCGTCCGGCCCGGCTCCGAGGGCATCCGCCACGCCGAGCTGCGCATGCACGGCGAGATCCTGGTGGGCCGGTGGCGGCCGTTCCGGGCCCACCAGGTCATCGACGCGGGGACGGCCTTCACGTGGTCGGCGTCCGCGGGCCGCGGCCCGCTCGCGATCCGCGGGGCCGACCGCTTCGACGGCGGCGAGGGGGCGATGGACTGGCGCGTGCTCGGCGTCCCGGTGATGCGGGCCCGCGGCCCGGACGTGTCGCGCAGCGCCGCCGGCCGGCTCGCGGCCGAGACGGTCCTGTGCCCGCCCGCCGCGCTCGACCCGCGCGTGCGCTGGTCGCCGGGCCCCGACGACGGGCATGCGACGTACCGGATCACCGTCGGCGCCTGGGAGCACGCGGTGGCAATCGCCGTCGACGAGGGCGGCGCGCTGACGGCGGTGGACACGGCCCGATGGGGCGACCCGCACGGCGACGGCCACGGCCTCCACCCCTTCCACGTCGCGTGCGAGGGCGGGCTCGCGCAGGGCGGCGTCACGATCCCGGGCGTCGTCCGCGCCGGCTGGAGGGACCCGGACGGCGCCGTGCGCGAGTTCTTCCGGGCGACGATCGACGCGGCCACCTTCCGGTGACCACCGCGGTCCCCCGGCGTGGGCGGTCGCGACCCGCGCCGGATCACGTGGGCCCCGCGGTCGAGACCGCCGGCCTCACGAAGACGTACCGGGGCGGGGCCCGCGGGATCGTCGACCTGGACCTGCGGGTGGAGCGCGGCGAGCTGTTCGGCGTCCTCGGCCCCAACGGGGCCGGCAAGTCGACGTTGATCCGGGTGATGCTCGACCTGATCCGGCCGACGGCGGGGCGCGTGTCGCTGCTCGGCTGCGACGTGCGCGCCTTCGGGCCCGCGCTGCGCGCGCGGGTGGGCTACCTGCCGGGCGACCTGCGCCTGGACGGGCGCATGACCGCCGCCCACCACGTGCGGCTGGCCGCGCGGGTGCGGCGGATGCCGGACACCGGCGAGGCCCCCGCGCTGGCGGAGCGGCTGGGCCTGGACCTGGGGCGCCCCCTCGGGGACCTGTCGCGCGGCAACCGCCAGAAGGTGGGGCTGGTGATGGCGTTCATGCACCGGCCGGACCTGCTGGTGCTCGACGAGCCGACGTCGGGGCTCGACCCGCTGGTGCAGCAGGCGTTCGCGGAGCTCTGCCGCTCGGTGACGGGGCGGGGCGGCACCGTGCTCCTGTCGTCGCACGTGCTGTCCGAGGTGCAGCGGCTCGCCGACCGCGTGGCCCTGATCCGCGAGGGACGGCTGGAGCTGGTGGGATCGGTGGACGCGTTGCGCGCCCGCGCCGCGCAGCGGGTGGAGGTCGCGTTCGCGTCGCCCCCGCCCCGCGACGCCTTCGACGGGCTGCCGGGCGTGCGCGTGATCGACCGCCACGGACACGTGGTCCGCCTCGCGGTGACCGGCACGTTCGACCCCCTGCTGAAGCGGCTCGCCGGGTTCGAGGTGGTGCGGCTCGACAGCCGCGAGGCCGACCTGGAGGACGTCTTCCTGGAGCGCTACGTGGATGCCGGGTAGCCTCGCCCTCGACGCGCTGCGCCGGCTCCGGCGGGGCATGGCGTGGTGGGCGCTCGGGCTGGTGGCCCTGGCCGCGTTGCAGCTGGGCGTGTACCCGACCGTCCGCGACATGAGCGACCTGAGCGAGCTGGTGCGCGACTACCCGGACGCGCTGAAGGAGCTGTTCGGGATCGGCGACCTCGACTACACGTCGGCGGCCGGGTACCTCGGCACCGAGCTCTTCGGCCTGGTGGTGCCCTTGCTGCTCGTGATCGTGGCGGTGTCGGCCGGCGCGCGCGGGTTCGCGGGCGAGGAGGAGCAGGGGCACCTCGAGACGATCCTGACGCTCCCGGTGGGCCGCCGCCGCGTGGTGCTGGAGGGGCTCGCGGCCATGGCCGCCGAGGTCGCGGTGCTCGGCGCCGTGCTGCTCGCCGCGCTGCTCGTGGGGGCCCCGCTCGTGGGGATGCACATCGCGTCGTCGCACCTGGCGGCGGCGGTGCTGGCCGCCGTCCTCCTCGCGATCGGCTTCGGCTCGGTGGCGATGGCCGTCGGGGCCGCCACCGGCCGCCGCGCCGTCGCGACGGGCGCGGCCGCGGCGCTGGCCCTCGCCGCGTACCTGGTCGACTCCCTCGGCGCGCTGGTGCCGTGGCTGCACGACCTGGGCCCGTTCACGCCGTTCCACCACTACGCGGCGCCGGAGCCCCTGCGCAACGGCGCCTCCCTCCCCCACCTCGCGGCGCTCCTCGCGCTGACCGCGGCCGGCGTCGTCGCCGCGGTCGTCGCCGTGGATCGCCGCGACATCGGGACATGACGGCCCCGGGCGGCCCCCGGGCCGCGACGGCGGAAGAGATCCGCAAGGACCCGGACACCGTCGCCCGTGCCAACGTGCGCGACCTGGCGGCCGCGCGGCGTGCGTTCACATGGGGCGCCGCCCGGCGGAGGCTCGACGGCCTGCCCGGCGGCCGGGGCCTCAACATCGCCCACGAGGCCGTCGACCGCCACGCCGCCGGCCCCGCGGGCGACCGGCCCGCGGTGCGCTGCCACGGCCGCGACGGGACGGTCCGCAGCCTCACGTACGCCGGGCTGGCCGCCGAGAGCGCCCGCTTCGCCAACGTCCTGCGCGACCTGGGGGTGCGCCCGGGCGACCGCGTGTTCGCCGCCACCGGGCCCATCCCCGAGCTGTACGTCGCCGCGATCGGGACCCTGAAGGCCCGCGCGGTGTTCTGCCCCCTCTTCTCCGCGTTCGGGCCCGAGCCGATGCGCGAGCGGCTGGCGCTCGGCGCCGGCGCGGTGCTCGTGACGACGTCCGCGATCCACGCCGCCCGCGTCGGCGCCGTCCGCGACCGGCTGCCCCTGCTCCGCCACGTCATCGTCGTGGGCGGCCCCGCCGCCGAGGACGAGGGCACGCATGACTGGGGACGCCTGATGGCGGCCGCGGAGCCGTCCTTCCGGATCGGGCCGACGCGGCCCTCCTCGCCGGCGCTCCTGCACTTCACCAGCGGCACGACCGGCACGCCGAAGGGCGCCGTGCACGTGCACGAGGCGGTGGTGGCCCACCACGCCACCGCGGCGGCGGCGCTCGACCTCCGCGAGGGCGACGTCTTCTGGTGCACCGCGGATCCCGGCTGGGTGACCGGCACCTCGTACGGCATCGTCGCCCCGCTGGTCCACGGCCTCACCAGCGTCGTGGTCGAGGGCGACTTCGACCCCGGGCGCTGGCTCGGCATCCTCGCCGAGGAGCGCGTGAGCGTCTGGTACACGGCGCCCACCGCCGTCCGGATGCTGATGCGCGCCGGGGCCGCGCCCGCCCGCCCGCTGCCCGCGCTGCGCTTCGTCGCCAGCGTGGGCGAGGCGCTCAACCCCGAGGCGGTCCGCTGGGGGGTGGAGGCGCTCGGGCTGCCGATCCACGACAACTGGTGGCAGACCGAGACCGGCGCGATCATGATCGCCAACCTCGCGGCGCTGCCCATCCGCCCCGGCTCGATGGGGGTGGCCCTGCCGGGCGTGGACGCCGCGATCCTGGCGGTCGACGACCGGGGCGCGCCGGTGGTGGAGGACGGCGTCGCCCGCCTGGCCCCCGACGGCGCGGAGGGGCAGCTCGCGCTGCGCCCGGGCTGGCCGTCGATGTTCCGCGGCTACCTGGGCCAGGACGCGCGGTACCGCGCGGCGTTCGCGGGCGGCTGGTACGTGTCCGGCGACGTCGCCCGCCGCGACCGCGACGGCTACTTCTGGTTCGTGGGGCGGGGCGACGACGTGATCAAGAGCTCCGGCCACCTCATCGGGCCGTTCGAGGTCGAGAGCGCCCTGATGGAGCACCCCGCCGTCGCGGAGGCGGGCGTCGTGGGCCTGCCGGACCCCGTGGCCGGCGAGCTGGTCACCGCCTTCGTGGCCCTCCGCCCGGGGTTCGCGCCGTCGGGCGCCCTGGAGCGCGAGCTGCGGGGGTTCGCGCGCGCCCGGCTGGGGGCGGCGATCGCGCCGCGCACGATCCGCTTCCGCGACGCCCTCCCCCACACCCGCAGCGGCAAGACGATGCGGCGCGTGCTGCGCGACACCGAGCTCGGCCGGCCGGCCGGCGACCTGTCCACCCTGGAGGGCGGGCCGTGAGCGCCGCCCGTGACCTCGCGCTGCTGCGGCGCATGCTCCTGGTGCGGCGGTTCGAGGAGCGCTGCGCCGAGCTGTACGCCGGCGGCGAGATCCGCGGGTTCCTGCACCTGTGCATCGGCGAGGAGGCGATCCCCGTCGGCGCGCTGGACGCGCTGGACGACGGCGACCCGGTCGTCGCGACCTACCGCGAGCACGGCCACGCCCTGGCCCGGGGCATCCCGCCCGCGGCGGTCATGGCGGAGCTGATGGGCCGCCGGGAGGGCTGCTCCGGCGGGCGGGGCGGTTCGATGCACCTGTTCGATCCGGACCGCGCCTTCTACGGCGGGCACGGGATCGTGGCCGCGGGCCTCCCCAACGCCGTGGGGATCGCGCTGGCCGACGCGATGCGACGGCGCCCGCGCGTCGTCGCCTGCTTCTTCGGCGACGGGGCCGCCGCCGAGGGCGCGTTCCACGAGTCGCTGAACCTCGCGTCGCTGTGGCGCCTGCCCGTGCTCTTCCTCTGCGAGAACAACGGGTACGCGATGGGGACGGCCACCGAGCGGGCGCTGGCCGAGCCGCGGATCGCGCGGATGGCCGCCGGGTACCGCATGCCGGCCGTCACGGTGGACGGCATGGACGTCGTGGCGGTCGCCGCGGCCGTCGCGGAGGCGCTCGGGCCGGTGCGCGAGGGAGCCGGCCCGGCGTTCCTCGAGATGGAGACCTACCGGTTCCGCGCGCACTCGATGTACGACCCGGAGCTGTACCGCGACAAGGCCGAGGTCGAGCGGTGGCGCGAGCGCGACCCCCTGCTGGTGCACGGGACGCGGCTCCGGGCGGCCGGGGGGCTCGACGACGCGGGGCTCGCGGCGATGGAGCGGTCCGTCGCCGCCGAGATCGACGGGGCCGTTGCCGAGGCCCGGGGGGGCGCGCCGGAGGACGCCGCCACGCTCGGCCGCCACGTGGTCGCGGAGAGCGGGACGTGAGCGGCGAGGGCCCGACGAGCTACCGGGAGCAGCTGCGGGAGGCCCATCGGGAGGCCCTGGCGCGCGACGATCGCGTGTTCCTGATGGGCGAGGACGTCGGCCGCTACGGGGGGTCCTACGCCGTCACGAAGGGCCTCCAGGCGGAGTTCGGCGAGGAGCGGGTGCGCGACGCCCCGCTGTCGGAGCTCGCGTTCGTGGGGGCGGGCATCGGCGCCGCGATCGCGGGGATGCTGCCCATCGTCGAGGTGATGACGGTGAACTTCAGCCTGCTCGCCCTGGACCAGATCGTGAACACCGCGGCGGCGATGCGGCACATGTCCGGCGGCCGCGTCGGCGTCCCTGTCGTGATCCGCACGGCGACCGGGGGCGGGCGCCAGGTGGCGGCGCAGCACTCCCACAGCCTCGAGGGCTGGTTCGCGCACGTCCCCGGCCTGCGGGTCCTGGCGCCGGCGACGCTCGCCGACGCGCGCGGCATGCTCTGGCCGGCGCTGATGGACCCGGACCCGGTGGTGATCGTCGAGCACGCCGGGCTCTACAACGCGCGCGGGCCGGTGCCCGCGCCGGGGCCCGTCGACATCGCGCGGGCGGCGGTGCGGCGGCCCGGCGCCGACGTCACGATCGTCGCCCACGGCGGCGCGGTGCCGACGGCGCTGGCCGCGGCGGCGTCCCTGGCGGGTGAGGGCGTCGACGCCGAGGTCATCGACCTGCGGGTCCTGCGCCCCCTCGACACCGCCACCGTCCTGGAGTCGGTGCGCCGGACCCGGCGGGCGGTGGTCGTCGACGAGGGGTGGCGCAGCGTCGGGCTGTCGGCCGAGGTCGCGGCGCGCATCGCCGAGGAGGCGTTCTACGACCTGGACGCCCCCGTGGCGCGCGTGTGCGGGGCGGAGGTCCCCATGCCGTACGCGGCCGCGCTGGAGCGGGCCGCGATCCCGTCGCCCGGCGACGTGGCGTCCGCCGTCCGCGGGATGGCCGCCGGTGCCTGACATCCTGATGCCGTCGCTCGGCGCCGACATGGAGTCGGGCGTGGTCGCGGAGTGGCTGATCCGGCCCGGGGACCGCGTCGCGCACGGCGACGTGGTGGCCGTCGTCGAGACCGACAAGGGCGCCATCGAGATCGAGGCGTACGCCGAGGGCGTCGTCGAGGCGATCCTGGAGCCGGAGGGGACCCGGGTGGAGGTGGGCCGTCCCATCGCGCGCCTCGCCGCCGCGGTGGCGCCGGCAGCGCCGCCCCCGCCGCCGCCGGCAGTCCGCGCCACGCCGGGCGCGCGCCGCGCCGCCGCCGCGCGCGGCCTCGGGCTGGAGGGGGTCGCGGGCACCGGCCCGGGCGGCGCCGTGACCGAGGCCGACGTGGCGCGGGCCGGGGCGGCCGCGCCCGCCGGGCCGCCGGCGGGCCCGCCGGCCGTCGCGGCGGACGATCCGGCGGCCGCGCTGCGCCGCGCGACCGGGGAGCTGATGGCCCGCGCGAAGCGGGAGATCCCGCACTACTACTTGGAGCACCGCATCGACGTGAGCCGCGCCGTCGCGCACCTCGCGGCGCTGAACGCCGGCCGGACGCCCGCCGATCGCGCGGTGCTCACGCCGCTCCTGGTGCGGGCGATCGCCCTCGCCGCCGGGGAGGTGCCGGAGGTGAACGGCCATTTCGTGGACGGCGCGTTCGCGCCCGCGTCATCCGTGCACGTGGGGCTGGCGATCGCGCTTCGCGGCGGGGGCGTGGTGGCGCCCGTCGTCCGCGATCTCGACCGCCTCCGCGCCGCGGACCTGGTCCCGGTGGTCCGCGACCTGGTCGGCCGGGTGCGCACGGGCGCCCTCCGCTCGGGCGACGTGGGGGACGCCACCATCACGCTCAGCAGCCTGGGCGAGCGGAGCGTGGAGGTGGTGCACGGGGTCATCCATCCCCCGCAGGTCGCGCTCGTCGGCGCGGGCAGCGTGGTGGAGCGCCCGTGGGCGGTCGACGGCGCGGTGACGGTGCGACCCGTGCTGGCGCTGACCCTGTCCGCCGACCACCGCGTGAGCGACGGCCGCCGCGGCGGCCGCTTCCTGCTGGCGGTGCAGCGCCGCCTCGACGAACCGGAGGAGCTGTGACGCAGGACGACGCCATCGCCGCGATCCTCGACGCCCTGGCGGAGGTGGCGCCGGAGGCCGACCCCGCCCGCCTCGACGCCGACGCGCCCATCCAGGACCAGGTCGACCTGGACTCCATGGACTTCCTGGCGCTGATCGAGGCGGTCCGGGCCCGGACGGGGATCGACGTCCCGGAGTCCGACTACCGCCGGCTCGCCACGATCGCCGACGGCGCCCGCTACCTGGCGGCCCGGACCGCCTGAGCCGTCCGCGGCGGGCGGGTCACCACGGCCCCGGGCGCTCCAGCTCGCGCAGCTCCCGTGCGTAGCCCCCGCGGCCGTCCGCCAGCAGCGCGTCGTCCTCCGCCGTCGGCGCCCCGCCGCGGCGCAGCCGCCCCGCCAGGTCCTCGAGCCGGACGACCAGGTCGTCGGGCTCGCGGCCCCGCACCAGCGCCGCCAGCTCGACCGCCTCCGTCGCGACCGCCCGCCCCGCATCCGCGTCGGACATCACCCCTCCCTCGTCGCCAGGGGGCGATCGTCGCCCGGACGGGGCCGCGCGGAATCGGGGCCGGCCACCGGGGCGGTGCGGCATCCCCGCACGCCCTCAGCCGGGGGCGCCCCCGGCGGCGAGGAGCGCGCGGACCTCGTCGTCCGACACCGGCTCGAAGTCGTCGTACCAGCGGCCGACGCTCCCGAACCGCCTCGGGATGAGCGCGCAGATGCACTCGCCGGCGTCGGCCGCCAGCATCTCGACGGCCTGCGGCGACCCGACGGGCGCGGCCACCACCACCCGCGCGGCGCCCCGGCCGCGCGCGGACGCCACCGCCGCGAGGTCGCTGAGGCCCGTTGCGAGGCCGTCGTCGACGATCACCGCGACCGCACCGGCCAGGTCGCGGGGCGGCGCGTCGCCGCGCAGCGCCCGCACCCGGGCCTCGAGCTCGGCGCGGCGGTCGGCGACGAGGCGCTCCACCTCACCGGTCGCCGCTCCGACACTGCGGGCGGCGTCGCGGTCGACGAGCGCGACGCCGCCCTCCGCGACCGCCCCGATCGCCAGCTCGGGCTGGATGGGGGCGCCGACCTTGCGGACCACCACCAGGTCGAGGGGCGCGCCGATGGCGCGCGCCACCTCGGCCGCCACCGGGACGCCGCCCCGGGGGACGCCGAGCACCACCGTCCGCGGGCCGCGGAGCCCCGCGAGACGGGTCGCCAGCCGGCGGCCCGCGTCCTGGCGGTCCCGGAACGCCATACCCGATCCTCCCGCCGCGCGGGGCTGCGGGCAACCCGCAGGCGGCGACCGGGCGGCCCCCGCTTCACGCGCCCCCGCCCGGGCCGTACGGTCGGTGTGCACCGCGACGACGACGGGGGTCCACCGATGAAGGTCCGCGACGTGATGACCGCCCACCCGGTGCTGGCGACGGCGCGCGACGCCGACCGCGAGCGGGTGCGGCAGCTGATGGAGGACGCCGACGTCCACCACATCCCCGTCGTGGACGGCGACGAGCTGGTCGGCGTCTGGGCGCAGGGCGAGGACGGGTCGGTGTTCCTGCTCGGCGGCGACCGCGTCATCGAGCTGCCGGCCGAGGAGGACGCCGCCCGGGCCATGGCCGCCCTGATGCGCGACGCCGAGGTGGTCCTGGTGCGGGACGAGGGGCTGGCGAGCGGCATCCTCACCCGCGCCGACGCCCTCGCCATCCTCCGCACGGCGCTCGGCCGGGGCGTCGGGCGGCGCCACCGCCAGCCCACGGTGATCCGCGTCGCCGGGGCCGCGGGCAGCGGGAAGACCACGTTGATCATGCACACGCTCGGGCATCTCCCGTCGGTCGACGCCGTGGTGCTCCAGGTGAACCGGCCCACCGGGCCCGAGACGGCCGGGGAGGCCCGCGAGGTGATCGACGGGTCCGCCCACTGGCGGGCCGGGCTGACCCGGGCGATCGACCGGCTGCAGGACGCCCAGCTCATCCTGCTGGAGGACCGCGACGAGGAGCCGGACCTGTCGCGCGGCATCGGCGAGGACCTCCAGGTGGCGATGCTGACCCCGGCCGAGGCGCACCGGCTGACCGCCGATCGCCTGCGCGACGCCCAGGCGCTGGTGGTGACGCGGGCCGACGGGGCGTCCGCCGAGGCGCTGGAGATCGCCGCCGAGGCCTGCCGCGAGCGGTTCCCCGCCGTCCAGGTCTTCGCCGTGGGACCGGGCCCAGGCGACCCCGGGATGGAGGAGTGGGTGGGCTGGGTGCGGCGTCAGGTCATGCGCCGCCGCGGGTAGCCCTTGGAGGGACGCGGACGGGAGGAGCCATGGACATGAGCGTCATGGAGTGGTGGCCGACCATGGTGATGGCCGGCGTCTACGTCGCCGCCTGGGCCGCGATCATCTGGATCGCCGGCAAGGCGCTCACCGACCACCGGCGGCGCGGGCCGCGCTGAGCGTCCGCCCGCGGCGGACGCACGGGCTACGCGGCGGCGTCCTCGCGGGCGTCGAGCGCGAAGAGGAAGCGCGCGCTCTCGATGTCGGCGTCGCCGTCGCGCACCCCGGCGCGCAGGCGTGCCGTGGGCTCGCGCAGCAGCGCCTCGACGATCGACCGCGTGAGCGTCTCGAGGCGGTCGCGGTCGTCGGGGCGCAGGCCGTCCCACCGGCCGTCGAGGCGGTCGAGCTCCTCGCGGCGGATCGCCTCGGCCCGGTCGCGCAGTGCGGCGATCAGGTCGCGGGCGTTCTCGTGGCGCGGCGCGACGCGGGGGATGCTGCCGATCGTGGTGGCCATTCCTGGGCCTCCGGGGCGTGGGGCGTGCCCCGCCCTCCGGGATGAACCGGAGGGCGGGGGCGCCACCGTCGTCGTTTACCGGGCGAGCGGGTCCGGCCGCAGCTGCGCGTGGCCGAGCCAGCCGTGCTGGACCTCGTTGTGGATGACCGGGTCGAGGCCGTCGTTGAACCACAGGCCCCGGCCCTTCCAGCCGGCCTTCGGGTCGTCGATGCGACCGTCCAGCCCGCGCTGGTACGCGTTGAGCGGGTACGGGACGCGCATCGTGACCCACTTCTTGGTCGTCTGGTTGAACATCTGGAGGGAGTCGGAGTTGGTCCCGTTCAGGATGACCGTGTCCTTGCCCATGCCGAACGTGTTGAACCGGTCGACGAAGAGGTAGTAGTGCAGGTCCGCCGTCGTCCCCTCGCCGGGGGTGGACTGCGCCATCATCGGACCCGGGGGCTTGTAGAACGTCCAGCCCTCGGCGCACTGCGTGCCGTCGCCCCAGGTCTGCGTGCACTTGGAGCGGTCGAACCGGCCGAGGTGCCCGGAGCCGCCCATCGCGGCCCAGATGATCCCCTTCGAGTCGACGTCCACGCCGCGCGGGCCCTTGCCGGGCTTCGGCGGGATGTACTGCTCGAACTTCCCGGTGGAGGGCTCGTACCGGATGATCTGGCCCGGCGTGCTCGGCTGGGCCGACCAGACGCTCCCGTCCACGTGGTTGGGGATGACGCCGTAGTTGAACCCGACGATCGGCTTGTCCATCACGCCGTCGCCGTTCGTGTCGACCTTCACCTCGGCGTAGCCCTGCGCCTGCTGCTCGGTCTCCGGGCGGTTGGGGTCGTACTTGCTCGGGTCGAACCAGCCGAACACGAAGGAGTCGCCGCTCGTCCACAGCACCCCGTTCCGGTCGAACTGGAGGTGGTGGGTGCCGTAGCAGGTGTCGATCAGGTTGAACTTCTTGGCCTTCGGGTCGTAGTAGCCGAGCTGACGGTGGTGACCGCGGTTCGCGATCGCCGCGTCGTTGCGGCACCACGCCGGCAGGTCCTCCTGCCACTCGCGGCGGATCTGGGTCGTGATCCAGACGTTCCCCTTGCTGTCCATCATCGGGTTGTGGGGGTTCGCCGGGTTGTGGTACTTGCCGACGTAGGCGCTCACGCCGCCCACCGCGGTGGCGGGGCAGCCGAGCGTCTGGAAGCCGCCGGATCCCGGAGGCCGGCCCGGACCGCTGGTCGCCTCGCACCACGAGGTGTCGAAGCCGTTGCGCGTCGGCACCTTGATCTCGCCGGTGCGGTTGGTCTTCGGATCGACCCACAGGAGGCGGTCGTTGCCGATGTCCACGCCCCAGACCTTGCCGTCGGCGTTGCGCGTCGGGTTGTTCTTGTCGGTGGCGATCTCGTCGTGGGCGTAGGCCCACTTGTCACCCCAGTTCCACTGGGTGATGACGATGTTGCGCTCGAGGCCCTTCGGGCGGTGCGGGCTCGACGCGGGCGTCTCGCCCCCGGCGATCCGCTGGCTCCAGCTGGCGAGCGAGTCCAGCAGGGCATCGCGGCCCAGGCCGACGCTCGTCGCGTACATGGTGCCGGCCTTCTTGGTGCCCGCGTCGTAGGCCTCGCGGGTCACGAGCGACCGCGTGGTCTTGATGCCGATCTGGTGGCACAGCATGCAGCCGAGCTTCATGCCGCTCATGCCGGCGGGGGTCGCGATGTTGGACGGCAGGTTCAACATCGACAGCCAGTAGTTGGCCGGGTAGACCTTGGCCGCCTGGACCTTGTTCGTGGTCTTCCGGACCTTGAGCGAGAGATCCGCCCCGGGCCGGGCCGTCGTCTTCTTCGAGTCCAGGATGCCGTAGCCGCGCACCCAGACCGACCAGTTGGCGTCGGGCATCTCGGGCAGCACGAACTCGCCCTTGCGGTTCGTCACCACGATCTTCCGCATGAGCTTGTTGCCCGGCGTCCCCATCGCGATGACCCACACGCCCGCCTCGGGCGTGCCCTTGCCCGAGGTGACCGTGCCCTCGATGTAGTCCGGGGGAGGCGACTTCTGCGCGACCCCCTGGCCGGTGACGGCCGTCACCGCGAACGCCGTCGCACCGGCGACGCCGACCGCGGCGAGTCCTGCCGCCCATCTGCGTTTCACGCGAGCACCCCCTTGTGAACAACGTTACGAACTTAATCCCACGCTAACGGGGGCCTCGCGCGAACCGCAAGGGCGGGTCTCCAGTTTTATGGACGTGATTTCGGCTGGATTGGGCGGATCTGCCGATTAACGGGGCCATAACGGCATCGCCGCCACGCATTGATCGGCATATGGCGAATATTTCGGCGACGAGCCTTGACGGTCGGGGGCGCCGTCCGGATGATCCAGCCCTGCGAACGTCACAGCCGTGACGAAGTCCGCGCCGCCGTCCGTGCTCGCGCGTGGCTCCACCACGACCCGGACCCGATGCCTGTGAACCTGCACCCCGCGTCCCCCACACGACCCTCCGCCGCGGCGGGTCCGGCATGAGGCGCCGCGTCGCCGTCGTGGCCGGTCTCGCGGGCGCCGCGGCCATCGCCGGCGCCGCCCCGCTCGTCGGCCAGACCGGCCAGACGTCCGAGCCGGACGTGGCGTCCCAGGCCCTGCATGCCCAGGAGCACGCGCCGATGACCTTCAGCCCCGCGGATCCCGCGGCGCTCGCGGCCGCGCGCAAGGACGCGTTCGCCCCCGCCGCGGCGCCGCCCGCGCAGGAGTTCGCCTCCATGGAGCGGACGGCCCCGCAGGTGCGGCACTACTGGATCAAGGCCGTCAACCGGAAGTGGGACGTCGCGCCGAACGGCCAGGACGTCATCGCGGGGCGGCAGATCGCCCCCGAGCAGCGGACGATGGACGCCGTCGTCTACCGCGCGTACACGCCGGGGTGGAGGAAGCCGCTGCCGAACCGGCCCGTGTCCGGGGACAACGACGGCGTCCCCGGACCGGTCATCGAGGGCCGCGTGGGCGACACGATCTTCGTGCACTTCAAGAACGAGGACCGGGTGCACAAGCTGGCGCACTCGATGCACTTCCACGCGTTCACGTACGCACCGGGCAGCGACGGCGCCTTCATCCCGCAGATCAGCGGCCCCGGCGGCAACGTGCCAGTGGGCCGGTCGTTCACGTACAAGCTCAAGGCCGGGCCGCAGAGCCACGGGACCTGGCCGTACCACGACCACTCGTCGACGATGCACGAGAGCATCCCCTACGGGCTCTACGGCGTCGTGCGGATCTACCGCAGGAACGAGCGGCCGCCGGACCGCCGCTTCGTGGTCGCCTTCGCCGACCACCTCGGCTTCAACACCATCAACGGCCGCGCGTTCATCGGCAACACGCCGACGTACACCGCGAAGGTCGGGGAGACCGTGGAGTGGAACGTCATCGCCATGGGCGAGCTGTTCCACACTTTCCACGCGCACGGCCACCGCTGGCTCAACCACGCGGGGGCGCCCATCGACAACCAGGAGATCGGACCGGGCGGGTCGTTCACGGTCCGCTGGAAGGAGGACGCGCCGGGCACGTGGTTCTACCACTGCCACGTCGAGTCCCACCAGATGAACGGGATGATCGGCCTCTACAAGGTGACCAGATGACGACACGCACGATGATCACGGCGACGATCGGGGCGGCGGCGCTCATCGCGGGCGCGGCGCCGGTGCTCGGTCAGATGACCCACCCGGGCGGCGCGGCGGGGGGTGAGCACGCGGTCACCATCAACGACGCCGGCTACAGCCCGGCCGAGATGGTCGTCGCCCCCGGGCAGAACGTGGTCTTCACGAGCACCGGCGTCAACCCGCACACCGTCACGTCGGACACCGGCGCGTTCGACTCCGGCACGCTCAACAAGAACGGCCGCTTCGAGCTGGCCGCCCCGGCCGCGACGGGCGTCTACTCCTACCACTGCACGTTCCACGCGTTCATGCGGGGGACGGTCACGGTGTCCACCCTCACCCTCACCGGGCCGAAGCAGCTGGGGGTCGGCAAGGCGGCGACGGTGCGGGGCACCGCGCCGGGCACCCCGCCCGGCACGCCCGTGACGCTCGAGCGCCTCACCGGCGCCGCGTGGGCGCCGATCGCCACGACCACGCTCGCGGCGGACGGGACCTACACGTTCACGACGCCCAAGCTCACCGGCAGCGCCGAGCTGCGCACGGTGGCGGGCACCGAGGTGAGCCCGACGCTGGCGATCCCCGTCGCGCCGAAGGTCGTCGCGAAGAAGACGCCGAAGGTCAAGCTCACGTTGACGGTGACAGTGACGCCGAAGGCGGGCGGGAAGGCGAACCTCGAGCGGATCAACCTCAACACGTTCAAGTGGTCGAAGGTCAAGGCCGTCACGATCCCCAAGAGCGGCAAGGCGACCGTGAAGGTGCCGAAGGCGGGCAGGTACCGCGTGACCCTGCTCGCCGGCAAGAGCCTCGCCCAGGCGAGCTCCGCTGCCATCTCCTTCAACTAGCCGACCGGTGCCTCCGGTGGGCCCCGCCCTCAGCGCGCGGGCCCGCCGGCCACCGGCGGACTGGACACCCACACGAGCGTGGACCGCCCGTCCGCGGCGTTGCGCAGGGTGCACTCGTGCTCGGAGCGGAAGTACGCGCAGTCGCCCTCCGCGAGGGTCAGCGGCTCGTCGTCCCTCCGGGTGAGCTCGACCTCGCCCCGCGCCACGAAGATGAAGTGCTGGGCGGCCTCCGACCGGGTGCCGCCCGAGACCACGGCGCCGGTCTCGTACTCGCAGATCACGGGCGCCATCGTCACGTCGTGCGCGTCGCCCACCACGGCGTGGAACATCACCCCGTCGGGGGCCCCGCGCACGGGGCGCCGGTCGGCCGCGCGGACGACGGTCACCTCGCCGAGGGGCTCGACGTCCAGGAGCTCCCCCAGGCCCACGCCCAGGAAGCGCGCGACGCGGAACAGCCGGCCGGTGCTGATGTCGCTGCGCCCGTTCTCGACGAGCGACAGGAACGACGTGGACAGGTCGGTGCCCTCCGCCACCTCCCCGAGCGAGAAGCCGCGCTCCACCCGGATGGCGCGGAGCGTCTCGCCCAGGGTGCGCAGACGCACCCTCATGTCGCCGTCGTCCACCCCACCCTCCGCATCCGCGCGCCCGTCACGGGCGCCGGGAACCGGGTCCGTTCTATCAGAGGCGCCCGAGCCGCCGCACGGCCATCCGTCCCGCCGCGCGGGGTACGGGTGAGCACGGCGCACCAGGCCGCGCGCGCCGGGACCCGGGGGCGGGTCCGGCGCGTGCCGCACCGTCGTCTCGCCGCGCTCGCGGGCATCTGGCTGGCGCTGACCGGCGGCGCGCTGCTGCTGGCCGGTGCCCTGGACCGGCCCGTCGGCGCGGGCGACCGTGACCGCGCCCAGCCGGCCGCGGTCGCCGCGTCGGACGCCCCCGCGTCCGGGGTCGCCGAGGGCGCGCAGACCGACGGCACCATGGGCGCCGGCGCCGCCACGGGAGCTGCCGCCGGGGCCGACGCCGTCCGGCTGCCCCCGTTCGCGATGGTGCTCGACCACCGGCTGCCCGACGGCGTCGCGGGGCTGGACCCGGCCGGGCAGGCCGAGGAGCTGCGCCGGCGCGCGATGGCGACCAACGACCCGGTGACGCTGGTGGAGCTCGGCTCCGTGATGCAGGTGCTCGGCGACGCCGCGAGCGCGGAGTTCGCGTTCCGGTCGGCCCTCGACGCCGACCCCGGCAACCTGGCCGCGCGGGTGGGCCTGGCCGTGGTGCCCGCCACCTGCGGCCGGGCCGGCCTGGCCGCCGCCGCCGCCGAGCTCCGGGCGCTGGCGGCCGCCGACCCCCGGAGCCAGCTCGTGGGGTTCAACCAGGCCTGGGTGGCCCTGTACGCCGGCGACGCCGCCGGCGCCCGCGCCGCCCTGCGGCGCACGCGCGACCTGGGCGCCGGCACGCGCCTGGGACGGTCGGCGGGCACGCTGCTCACGGCCATGGATTCCGTCACGTTCCAGCCCACGGGGCCGTGAGCGCCGGCCCGCCCGACCACCTGGAGGCACGATGAGCGGCGAGGAGTACGTGTACGCGGCCTACGGGGTGGTGCTGTTCGCGCTGCTGCTCTACGTCGTGGTGACGGGGATGCGGTCCGCGCGGACGGCCCGCGAGGCCGAGCTGCTGGCGCGGCTGGTGGAGCGCGACGCCGCCGCGTCGCACGACGCGCCGGCCGCCGACCCGGTGGACGTCACCCGGGCCTGACCGGCCCGGCCTCCGTCAGCGCACGAACTCGCAGGTCACGGCGCCGGCCGGCGGGTCCATGAGCACCCGCGTGGCGAGGCGCGTGACCAGGTAGAGGCCGCGGGACCCCACCGCCTCGGGCGGGGGCGGCATCGGAGCGGGCACGGCCGGCAGGCCGGCGCCGCGATCGCGGACCGTCAGGATCACCCGGTCGGGACCGACCTCGCCGCCCAGCTCGATGGGGGCGCCCGGCGGGAGCCGCGCATGGAGGACCGCGTTGGTCACCAGCTCGCTCACCACGATCATGATCGCCTCCCCGGTCTCCGGGTCGACGGCGCCGGCGAGCCACGCCGCCCAGCGGCGGGCCTGCGCCGGCGCGCCGGTGCCGCACGGGATGCGCGTCGCGCGCCGGACCGTCATGGGTCGCGTGTCCATACGGTCAGACTCCCCGCCCGGACGGGATCGGATGCGGGCCCCGGGTCCCCCGGCACCGGCGGGACGCGGGCTCAGACCAGCTTGCGCACGATCAGGAAGTCGCCCTCCTGGTCCACGACCCGCTCGATGTCCAGGATCTCGTGGCCGGGCACCAGGACGAACTGGTCGGGGTCGCGGTGGATGCGGTCGAACCGCGACGGGGTCAGATGGATGCGCTCGCGGCAGTCCAGGCGCGAGCACTCGCACAGGAAGGCGATCGGCGCGTCCGGATCGTCGTCGTCCTCCTCCCGGATCTCCTCGAGGGTCCGCTCGATGCGCCGGTTGAGCTCCTCCATGAGCTCCTCGTTCTGGCGCATCCGCCGCGCGCGCGGCGATGTGGGGTCGATGCCCTCGTCCGGCATTGCGCCATGACGCTACCGCACGACCTGCGCCCACGCGGGGCGGCCCGGATCCAACGGCGTCCAGCCGTCCGGCGGGGGGCCGTCCCACAGCGCGATCACGGTCCCGCCGAAGCCGGCGCCCATGATCCGCGCCCCCAGGGCGCCGTCGCGGTGCGCCGCCTCCCACGCCTCCTCCACGGCGGGCGTCGACACGGCGAAATCGTCGCGCAGCGACCGGTGGGAGGCGTCCAGCAGCGCACCCAGGGTGCGCAGGTCGCCGCGCCGAAGTGCGTCGGCGCCGGCGCGCGCCCGCGCGTTCTCGGACGCCACGTGCCGCACCCGCGCCGCCAGGGCGGGCGGGAGGGCGGCGGCCGCGTCGGCCTCCACGCCGTGCAGGTCGGGCAGGCCGAGCAGCCGGGCGGCCTCCGCGCACTCGTCGACGCGCTCCCGGTACCGGCCGTCGGCCACGCTGCGCCGCCCCGCGTCGCGCCCCGCGAAGCGCGCGGCGCCGATCGGGACGTCCCGGGTGTCGAGCGTGGCCATGTCGGCCAGCAGCGCATGGCCCTCGCGGGCCACCAGCACGGCCAGCTGGTCCATCAGGCCGGTGCGCACCCCCGCCCACTCCCATTCCACGCGCCGCAGGACCGCGGCGAGGAGGAACCGCTCCATCTCGGGCGCCCCCGCGAGCGCCAGCGCCGCGAGCGCGACCGCCGACCCCAGCGCCGCCGACGACGAGAGCCCGGCGCCCATGGGCAGGTCCGCGGTCACGGTGAGGCGCATCCCGGGGAGGGGCCCGGCCGCCCGCTCCATCTCCGCGAGCGTGCCGCGCACGTGGGCGCGCCAGTCGCCCGCGGCGGCCCCGGGGATGGCGTCGAGGGCGAAGCGGTCCTCGGCCGCGACGTCCAGCGCCAGCACCTCGGCGGTCCGCTCGGCGGTCCGCTCGGCGGTCCGCCCGGCGGTCCGCTCGGCGGTGCGCCCGGCGGTCCGCCCGGCGGTGCGGACGCCCGTGACCGTGACGCCGCGGGCCAGCGCGAACGGCATCACCAGACCGCGCTGGTGGTCGGTGTGCTCGCCCAGGATGTTGGCCCGCCCCGGCGCGTGGGCCACCACCTGCTGCGGCGCCGCCCCGGCGCGCCGCCCCTGCGCCCGCTCCCCCATGCCCGGAGTCGTACCCGCCCCGGCGGGAGCGTGCACGGCTTGCCGCGACCCCGGGGCGCTCCGTAGGCTCCCCGCCACGCCCCTCCCCGACGTGCTCAGCGGCGCCCTCCGCGGCGGTGGGACCCTCCAGGACGGGAGGGCCGGCTATGCCCTCAAGGGCGAGCTGGACATGGCGGGCGGGGATGCGCTGGTGCGCCGCGTCACCGAGCTGGCGGCGGGCACGTCCGGCCCCATCGAGATCGACATGGCCGAGGTCGGGTTCATCGACTCGTCGGGCGTTCGGGCCCTGCTGCGCCTGCACGAGCGGGCGGTGTCGTCGGGGCGGGCGCTGCGCGTCCGCAACCTCAGCCCCGACGTCCGCCGGCTGCTCGACCTGATCGGCGTCACGGAGCTGCTGACGGAGGGCTGACGGCGCGGCGGGCCACCAGGTCGCCGTAGAGGAATGCCAGGGCGGCGCCCGCCAGCGGCATCGCGAACACGAACACCGCCGAGCTGACCGCGTTGATCGTGGCCAGCGGCAGCGTGGTGGTGAACATCAGGACGATCCCCAGCACGGGCCCCGTCGCGGCGCCCAGGATGTTCACCGCCGCCGCGATCGACGTCGTGCGCCACCACCTGCCGCGCACGAGGGTGCGGCTCCGCGCCAGCGCGTCGGCGGGGCGCGCCCCCTCCAGCGCCGTCACCTGCACCGCCACCGCCCAGCGCCCCAGCAGCCACACGGCCACGGGGATGCCGACGATCGTCAGCGCCAGCACGCCCACCAGCACCGTGACGCGGAGCGCGGTGCGCATGAGCCGGCCCGCCGCCCGGCCGAGCAGGAAGTAGGCCCTCCGGATCGAGGGCGGGCGGCCCTCCTCCACCTCGTCCAGCACGATCGCCACCCCGCCGACCACGAGCGTCGCGGCCAGCACGTGCCCGGCGCCGGCCACCAGGAGCGCGAGGGCGATCGAGACCAGGCTGTCGGTGCCGGCGGTCGCGACCAGGTCGCCCAGCGGCGTGAGGCCGAACACCACCTGCTGGACGGCCACCTCGATGATCGCCGCCGGCAGGAACAGCACGCCGATGGCCACCAGCACGCGTCTGCGTTCGCGATAGACCCGCAGGGCGGCGGTCAGCATCTGCCCCGCGGCCCGCCGTCGCCGGATGGGGTGCGGGATCCGGGGCCGCCACGCCGTGGACCTCACCGCGGCCCCCGCCGTGGTGATCAGCCCCAGCACCATCAGGAGCAGCACCACCGGCGACGAGACCGCCGTGTAGATCTTGCCCCCCAGGTCCACGACCGCGCAGAAGGCGCCCGTGGCCGTGGGCCCCAGGCTCGTCCCGCTCGGGACGGCGAAGCTGCCATCGCGCAGGGAGTCCTGCCAGGCGATCGGCGCGCCCCACTCCTTCTTGGTGCGCGGCCCCGGCGGCGCGTCGTACGGGGGCGTGTCGAACTCGCCCCACCGCCCCTGGAAGAGCAGCCACGCGTCGGGACCCTCCGGGTCGACCTCCCCCGGGGGCAGCAGCCGCGCCCGCGTCTGCAGCGCGGTGCCGGGCGCCCGCGTGTCGTCGCACCCGAAGCCCTCGTCGGCGTTGCGCCCCAGGAACAGATCGGAGGTGTAGAAGTTCGCGTGCGAGCCGGCGGCCGCGTAGACGACGGGGTGGTCGCCGCGGCGCTCCAGCTTGCCGCCGTCCCAGTCGGCGCGCTCGCCGCCCGAATGCTGCGAGTAGCCGGCCTCGACCGGCGCGGTCCGCAGCGCCTCCTGCGCGGTGGGCACGTCCCACACCAGCTGGACGAACTCCCAGTCGCCCTCGTGGGTGTTGACGTAATCGTCGAAGTACCAGAACAGCCAGTACTGGAGGGCCAGGCGCCCGGGGGCCGAGGGGTCGGTGGCCACGTGGGCGTACGCCACGTCCGGCTGGTCCGCCCCGAGGCGGTCGAAGTCCTTCTCGAACGTGCACCCCGGCCGCCGCGGGTCGCCGTGGAAGTCGAGCGACGTCGCGGGACCCAGGCCGACGATGTCGGCCATCCCCGGCGCCTGCTCCACCACCGTCCCGTCGTCGCCGCGCAGCACGACGCCCTCGGCGTCCAGGACGGTCTCGACGGGCACGGGCCGGTAGGCTTCGCCGTCCTTGTCGCAGGCGCCGTCCTGATCGCGGACCACCACGATCGGGGCGTACCGCTCGGCGAGCTCGCGCGCGGCGTCGTCGCCCTGGGCGGCGGCGGGCGCGGCGACGGCGGCGAGGGCGGCGAGGGCGGCGAGGACCGCGAGGAGCGGTCCGCGAAGACGGCGGGCGGGCACGGCGGGCAGCTTCGGGCACGCGCCCGCCCGGGGCAAGACGCACGGCGGACCGGTATAGGATGCGACGACCGTAATCCCGCGATTCCTGACACCTTTTTCCACGAATAGGAGCGGATCAGTGTCCACGGCTGAGATCCCGGTCGACAACGGCGTCAACGTCGAGGCCCTCCTCGGCGTCCGCGAGGCCCTCGCGGACACCCCCGACATCGCGCAGTTCCAGTGGCGCGCCACCACCTCCTGGGTGCGCGGCACGCACAGCCAGTCGAGCATCGAGTCGTTCTACGGCTTCGGCGACGAGCAGCAGCACAAGAACACGTTCACCTACGACGCGGACCACCCGCTCGCCTTCGCGGCCGAGGACAACGGCGTCACGCCCGTCGAGTACGTGCTGGTGGCCCTCGGCAGCTGCCTGACCGCCGGCGTCGCCGCGATCGCGCAGCAGCGCAAGATCCAGCTCAACTCCGTGAGCGCCACGATCACCGCCGAGATGGACCTCCACGGCATCCTCGGCGCCGACCCGGACGTCCGCAACGGGTTCAGCTCCATCAGCGTCGCGTACGACATCGACGCCGAGGGCGACCAGCAGGCGCTCGAGGCCCTCGTCGCGCAGTCCCAGAAGCGCTCCGCGGTGTTCGACGTGCTCACCAACCCGACGAACATCTCCGTCACGGTCAACTGAGCGCCTCGTCCGCAGCGGTGCCGCACGTCCCGGTCGTCGTCGTCGGCGCCGGGCACTGCGGCCTCGCCACGAGCCGGCACCTCGCCGCGCGCTCGATCGACCACGTGGTCCTCGAGCGCGGCGAGGTGGCCAACTCGTGGCGCACGGAGCGCTGGGACTCCCTGCGCCTGCTGACGCCGAACTGGCTCAGCAGGCTGCCGGGGCAGGCGTACGCCGGCGACGACCCGGACGGCTACATGACCGTCCGGGAGGTGGTCGAGTACATCACCGCCTATGCGGCGGACGCGCCGGTCCGCACCAACACCACCGTCCGGACGGTCCGCCAATCGGGCGCCGGATTCCTGGTGGAGACGGACGACGGGTCGTGGACGGCCGACGCCGTCGTGGTGGCGTCCGGGGCGTGCAACGCGCCGTCGCTACCGGCCGTGTCGGCCGAGCTGCCGGCGGACGTCCCCTCCCTCACAGCTTGGGGGTACCGCAACCCGGACCAGGTCCCCGAGGGCGGCGTGCTGGTGGTGGGCGCCGCCGCGAGCGGCATCCAGATCGCCGACGAGCTGCTGCGGGCCGGCCGCGACGTGACCGTCGCGGTGGGCGAGCACGTCCGGGTGCCGCGCCGGTACCGGGGCGCCGACATCCTCTGGTGGATGGAGGAGGCCGGCGTCCTGGGCGAGCCGTGGACCGAGATGGACGATCTGGTGCGCGCCCGCAGCATCCCCTCGATGCAGCTCACCGGCGGCGGCGGGACCCTCGACCTGAACGCTTTGACCGCGCGCGGCGCCCGCCTGGTGGGCCGCCTCCAGACGATCCGCGACCGCCGGCTGCTGTTCTCGGGCTCGCTGCGCAACGTCTGCGCGCTGGCCGACCTGAAGCTGGAGCGCCTGCTCGACACCCTCGACGCGTGGGCGCTCGAGACCGGCGTGGACGCGCCGCCGCCGGAGCGCTTCCCGCGGACCGCCGTCCCGGACGACCCGGTCACCGAGCTGGACCTCGCGCGGGACGGCATCCGCAGCGTCCTCTGGGCGACGGGCTACCGGGCCGAGCTCTCCTGGCTCGAGGCGCCGGTCCTCAACCCGCGCGGACGCCTGATCCACGACGGCGGCGTCACCCGCGTGCCCGGGCTCTATCTCATGGGGATGCCGTTCCTGCGTCGCCGCAAGTCGACGCTCATCGACGGCGCGGACGCCGACGCCCGCGACCTGACGGAGCACCTGGCCGCCCACCTCGATGCGGTCGTCCGCGGTGAGGGCGTGGCGGCGGCCGGCTGAGCGCCGCGGCTCAGAAGTTCCACCACTCGTCGTCGTCCGACAGCGCCGCGGCCTCCTCGCCCGGACCGGACGCGACCGGGGCCAGGGCGTCGGTGGGGACCACGAACACCGATCCCAGGAGCTGCACGGCGCAGTGACGCTCCCCCACCTTCACGATCTCCACCTCGTCGCCGGGGGCGAGCACGGAGAGGCTGCCGGCGCGCATGCGCGTCCGGCGCGTCACGATGGCCTTGTCGCCCGGTGCCAGCATCCGATCGCGACATACCCGGTGCGGGGATTCCCGCTCACCCGGCGGGCGCGGCCGGACGTCGGCCCCGGCCGGGGTTGCGGAGCCGGCGCCCCGCGGGTTCCGATCACACCCTGATGGCGCACCCCGATCCGCCCGCCGCGCAGACGCCCGACCCGACCAGCACCGCCGAGGAGCGGCTGCGGCTGCTCAACGCCGTGTCGCTCGAGCTCGACAAGGAGCTCGGCGCCGACGAGCGCCTCCGGCGCCTCATGCAGCTGCTCGTGCCCGGCCTGGCCGACCTGGCCACGGTGCGGATGCGGGTGCCCGGCGCGGCCCGCTCGCGCCTGGCGGCGGTGGCCCACCGCGACCCGGCGCTGGAGCGCGTCGCCTCCCGCCTCTACGGCCGGTGCTGCGCCGGGCCGGAGGTCCCGGGCCCCGAGCGCGTGATCGCGCGCGGCGAGCCGGAGATCGTGGAGGAGGTGACCGACGCGGCATGGGTCCGATGGGCGCCCGACGCCGAGGCGCTCGCCGACGTGCGCGCGCTCGGGAGCCGCTCGTGGCTGTGCGTCCCCCTCACGGCGCGGGGCGCGGTGATCGGGTGCCTCTCCCTTCAGCGCGGCGCGGGCCAGCCGCCGTACGACGCCGATGCGCTCGCGCTCGCCGGGGACATCGGGCGGCGCGCCGGCCTCGCCGTCGAGAACGCGCGCCTGTTCGAGGGCGAGCGGGCGATGGGCGCCGCGATCGAGCGCGCCCGGGCGCGGGAGGAGCTGCTGCGGCGGGTGACCGCCGCGCTGTCGCGCGCGGTCACCGCCGAGGAGGTCGCCGACGTCATCGTGGACGACTGCATGGCGGCGCTCGGGGCGCTGGCCGGGGTGGTGGCCGTCCGGGAGGGCGCGACCGTCACGGTGGCCGCCGCGCGCGGCTATCCGCCCGACGTGCTGCGGGTGGGCTCGCCCATCGCCCTCGACGGCCGCCTGCCGCTGCCGTGGGTGCTCCGCACCGGCGAGCCGCGGTGGCTCGAGACGCGCGACGACTGGCTCCGCGACTTCGACGCGCCGTCGAGCGGGCTCGGTCCCGTCGGGGTCGGCGTGCCGCTGATCGTGGAGGGGCGGGTCATCGGCGCCATCGCGTTCCGGTTCGAGGGCACGGAGCGGCGCTTCACGGGCGGCGAGCGGCGCCTGGTCGAGACGTTGGCCGAGCTGTGCGCGCAGGCCCTCGACCGCGCGCGGCTGTTCGACGTGCAGCGCTCGGCGGCGGAGCTGCTGCAGCGGCGCCTGCTGCCGGCGGCCCTGCCCGACGTCCCGGGGATGGAGGTCGCCGTGCGGTACCTGCCCGCCGCCGCCGGCCTCGCGGGGGGCGACTTCTACGACTGCGTCGTGCGTCCCGACGGCGTGGTGGGCGTCATCGTGGGCGACGTGGTGGGCCACGGCGTGGAGGCGGCGTCGGCGATGGGCCAGCTGCGCTCCTCGTGGCGCATCCTCCAGCAGCTGCGGGTGACGCCGGAGCGTGCCCTCGAGCACCTCGACCGCTTCGCCGCCGACGTCGAGGGCGCCGCGGCCGCGACCGCCGCATGCCTGGACGTGCGGGCGGACGGGACGGTCTCGTACGCGTGCGCCGGCCACCCCCCGCCGCTCCTCGCGCCGCGGGACGGCACCGCGCGGTTCCTCATGGACGGCCGCAGCACCCCGCTCGGCATGGGCCTGTACCGCGTCTCCGCCGGGACGGCGCCGTTCGCGCCCGGCGACGTCCTGGTGCTCTACACCGACGGGGTGATGGAGCGCCGGGGCCTCGGGATCGACGTGGGCCTGGAGCGCCTGCGCCGCGTCGTGGGCGACGCCGCCGGCCTGCCGCTGGAGGAGCTGCTCGACGCGGTGGTGGCCGGGATGGCGCCGGGCGGCGCCGACGACCGGGCCCTCCTGGCCCTGCGCCGCACCCCCGCGGGCGGCCGCGCGAGCGAAACCCTGGATAAGATGGGGTAATGGGAGGTTCAGGGCGCGCGCCCGGCCCGCCCCCCGGTTCATCCACCACGCTCGAGAGGTCAGCATGGCACTGCAGCTCAACGACACGGCGCCCGACTTCCAGGCCGAGACGACCGAGGGCCCGATCAGCTTCCACGAGTGGATCGGCGACTCCTGGGCCGTGCTGTTCTCGCACCCGAAGGACTTCACGCCCGTCTGCTCGACCGAGCTCGGCTACATGGCGAGCATCAAGTCCGAGTTCGACGCCCGGGGGGTCAAGATCATCGGGCTGTCGATCGACCCGCTCGACCGTCACGAGGAGTGGTCGAAGGACATCGAGGACATCGTGGGGACGGCGCCCAACTACCCCATCGTCGCCGACACGGACTTCACGGTCGCGAAGGCCTACGGGATGCTGGCGGCGGAGGTCGAGGGCGACCCGGTCGGCCGGACGCCGGCCGACAACCAGACGGTCCGCAACGTGTTCGTCATCGGGCCGGACAAGAAGATCAAGCTCATCCTCGTCTACCCCATGACCACGGGGCGCAACTTCGACGAGGTGCTCCGCGTCATCGACTCGCTCCAGCTCACCGCGAACCACAAGGTCGCGACGCCGGCGCAGTGGCAGCAGGGCGACGACGTGATCATCGCCGGGTCGGTCAACAACGACCAGGCCAAGGAGATCTGGCCCGAGGGCTGGAAGGAGCCGAAGCCCTACATGCGGGTGGTCCCGCAGCCGGGCTCCTAGGTCGGTCCGGGCCCGCCCCCCACGGGGGCGGGCCCGCGTCGCCTCAGGCGGCGCGCCGCAGGCCGAGCGCCCGGGCCGCCTCGCGGCACGCCTCGAGCCCGAAGCCCTCGGGCCCGCCGGACACCGCGATCGCGCCGCGCACGGCGCCGTCGCCGAGCGTCACCGCCCCGGCGTCCGCCGCACCGGCCTCGACGCCGTCGCGCAGCGCGGCCCGCGCCGCCTCCAGCGCCGCGTCGAGATGGCCCACCGGCAGGGTCCCCGGCCGCTCGGCGCCGCGCAGGGCGCCGGCCCGGTCGACCACCGCGACGGCGCAGTCGAATCCGAAGTCGTCGGCGATGTCCAGGACCACCGCCAGGAGGGTCCGCACCTCGATCGCCGTCAGCGCGCCCGCGGGGTCGCCCCCGATGTCGAAGCCTGCGTTCACCGGGGGTGATTCTTATCACTCCCATAAGCAGAATGTCGCCTAATGTGGCTCCCAGGCCTCCGGGCTGTCGGCCAGCGCGCGCACCGCGGGGGGCAGCTCGCCGGCCAGCAGGTCGGCCAGCGTCGTCTCCTCCAGCACCGCCCGCACGCTGCCGCGTACGGCCACCCACACGTCGCGCAGCGGCGCGGCCCGGCCCGTGTAGCTCAGCGCCTCCGGCCGGGTGCCGCGCACGCTCGCCAGGGGGCCGTCGAGCGCGCGGATGATCTCGGCCAGCGTGATCCGCTCCGGCTCGCGCGCCAGCCGGAACCCGCCGGCCTGCCCGCGGACGCTGCGGACGATGCCCGCCCGCTTCAGCTCCAGGAGGATGTTCTCCAGGAATGTCACGGGGATCTCCTGGGCCTGGCCGATGTGGTCCCGCTTGACCGGCCCGTCGCGCTCCTCCTCGAGCGCCGCCAGCTCGATGAGGGCCCGGATGCCGTAGTCGGCCTTCGCCGAGATCCGCATGGCCGCATCATGCCGACCCCGTCGGCCGGAGGCGTCAGCCCGGCCGGGCGAACAGGGGCGGCGGACCCAGCGGCGGCGCGTCGCCGAGCCGCTCCGCCAGCACGACCAGAGTGTCCAGCAGGGCGTCGAGCTGGGCGGCCGCCGCGGGACCGGGCGCGCCGTCGGTGAAGTCCGCCGAGGTGACGTAGACGGCCGTGGGGGCGACCACCGCGCCGAAGAACGCGAGGATGTCGCGGAGGTGCCGCTCGGCGCCGAGGTGGTGGTGCAGGCTGCCGCCCATCGCCGCGATGCCCGTGGGCGTGCCGCGGAGCGCCTCGACCGGCACGTGGTCGAGCAGGTTCTTCAGCACGCCCGTCAGCGAGCCGCGGTAGACCGGCGTCGCCAGCACCACCGCGTCGGCGGTCGCGATCGCCTCCAGCGCAGCGGCGGTGTCGTCGCCGAGTTCACCGGGCGGCCGCCCGTCGGCCGGCGCGATGCGCTGCGCCCCCAGGTCGAGGGTGCGGACCGTCAGGGCGCGGCGATCGGCGGCCCGCGCCGTCGCCTCGCCCAGCGCCCGGTGCAGACGCCCGGGCGGCGTGGCGCTGCCGATGACCACCGCGAGCGTCGTCATCCGCTCACGCCACGGTCAGCGCGTGCCGCACCACCGCGCCGAACAGGTAGCCGTTGGCGTTGAACGGCGCCGTGTCCGGTTGGGTGTTCCCACGGTCGTCGGTCGCCCGCGCGAGCAGCTCGTACGCCCCCGCCTCCGGTCTGCGCCACGGGATGCTCCAGCGGACCCACGCCAGCCGGTGGTTCGGCCCCTGCAACCTGGCCCGGTGCCAGGTCGCCCCGCCGTCGTTCGACACCTCCACGCGGCGGATGCGCCCGTGGCCCGACCACGACCGGCCGTGCAGCGTGACCGGCACGCCGGCGGGGAGCGTCGCCGGACGCGGCAGCTCCCAGGCACTCTTGACCACCTGCTCGGTGAGGGGCGGGGAGTCGGCCGGATAGTCGCCGCCGGTGAAGCGGTACTGGACGGTGTTCCAGTAGGAGGTGAGCGGCGCGTCCGACACCAGGATGCGCCCGAGCCACTTGATGCTGGCCACGCCGATCCAGCCGGGCACGATCAGGCGCGCCGGGAACCCGTGGTCGGGCGGCAGCGGCTCGCCGTTCATCTCGAGCGCCACCAGCGCGTCGTCCAGCGCCTTGCCGATCGACAGCGGCCGGCGCACGTGCCCCTGGTCGACCCCGTTCGCCACGACGGTGGCGTCGAGGCCCTCCGGCATCACGTCCACCGCACGCTTCATATCGACGCGCGCCCGGTCCAGGAGCACCGCCAGGGGCACGCCGCGCCACCGCGCGACCCCGATGGCGCCGAGCCCCCACGCCGTGCCCGCCGCCGGGGTCCCCTGCTGGCTGCCGAAGAAGCTGCGCCCGTTGCCCGCGCACTCGACGAACGCCGTGATCTCGCGGCCGTGGAGACGCAGCAGGTCCGGGTAGGTGAACTCGACCGGCCCCTTCCGCAGCGCCGGGCCCTCGATCCGCAGGCGCCAGGTGGCCGCGTCGATCGTGGGGGTCGCGGTGTGGTTGCGCACGAAGAACCGCTCGTTGGGGATCGCGTATCCCAGGTCGCCGACCGCATCCCACCGCATCTCGGCGTTGGTGCCGTAGTTGACGAACCACTCCGGTGGCGTCGGCTTGCGGATGGCCGGCGGGGGCGGCGCGGGGTCGCCCTCCGCGGCGGCGAGCCGCCCGGTCGCGCCCAGCGACCCGAGGAGCGGCACCCCGGCCGCGGCCATCTGGAGCAGCCGCCGGCGCGATACCGCGCCCGCGGGCGCCAGACGCTCACGGCGCTCCTCGAGGTACTCCCGCTCGTCGGTCAGCTCACCCGGCACGGCGCCTCCTGGCCCGAGGATCTTTTCAAAGTGAGTTTATAAGGATGCACGGACAGGTCGGACGCGCACCGGGTCCACGCGACCCCGGGCCCGGCCGGCGTCCGACGCGCGGAGGTCCGGCGGCGGGGGGATAGGATCGGCAGGCCGTCCCGCGAACCCGGAGGGCCGGGTGGAAGACCGCCGATCGCCGCGCCGTGCGCGCGAGTCCACCCTCCGCGACGTGGCCGCGGCGGCCGGCGTGTCGATCTGGACGGCCTCGAACACGTACGGCAACCCCGCGCGGGTGTCGGAGGCCACTCGCCAGCGCGTGCTGGCCGCGGCGCGGGAGCTCGGCTACGTGGGTCCCCACCCGGGCGCGCGGTCGCTCGCCCGCGGGCGCACGGGGATGATCGCGGTGGTGGCGCCCGGCGACGCCGAGCTGTTGCTGAGCGACCCGGCGGCGGCCCTCGTGACGCGCGGGCTGCTGACCGCGTGCAGCTGGGCGGGCCACCCCCTGGTGCTGTCGGGCGCGTCGGCGGCGCCGATCGCCGACGGGCGGGTGTTCTTCCGCTCGGTGCCGGAGAACGACGCGCGGGTGCCCGGCGTGGTCGTCGACGGGGCCCCCGGCCCGGGCGCCGCGCACGCGGTGCGGGCGGACGTGCGCGGCGCCGCCGCGGCCCTCGCGTCGCACCTGTACGACCTGGGGCACCGCGACCTGGCGGTGCTGGCCTGGCCGGGTGGCGACGACCGCTTGGCGGGAGTCGAGGACGGCTGGCGCGGCGCGCCACCGCGCGTGTACCGCCTGGAGCCCCGGCCGGACGGCCCGGGCGAGCGCGACGACCGGGCCTCCGGCCGGGCCGCCGGCGAGGTGCTGGCCCGCGCCGCGCTGTCGCACGACCCCCGGCCCACTGCCGTCCTCGCGCTGGGCGACACGCTCGCGCTGAGCGCGATCGAGGTGGCCCACTGGATGGGCCTGCGCGTGCCGGACGACGTCTCGGTGGCCGGCCTCGACGACCTCCCCGGCTCCGATGGCGCCGGGCTGACCACCGCGCTGGTCCCCTACCGCTCGCTCGGCGAGCGCGCCGGCGACGTGCTGATGGCCCTCCTCGCCGGCGACGAGCCGGCGGCGGCGCCCGACCTGGCGACCGCCCTGGCGATCCGCCGCACGACGGGCCCCCCTCCCTGCGGGTTGCCCGCCTCTCACTAACCGGTTAGGGTCGGCCTGCGCCGTGCCCGGCGGCGCGCTTTGCCGATCCCTCCCCGGAGGTCCTCCCCATGCCCGTGCTCGAAGCGCCGCAGCTGGTCACCGCCAGCCGGATGCTCTACTTCACCTGGGTCCCCGCCGACCCCGACGCCGTGCGCGCGCTGGTTCCGAAGGAGCTGGAGCTGCTCCCCAACAGCCAGTGCTTCATGAACCAGTACGTCGTCGACTCGACCGAGCAGACGTCGGCCTTCGAGGCCTATTCGCTCACCTACGCCGGCGCCGACCTGGCGGGGCACGACACGCCGGACGGCGCGGTGCCCGGCCGGTGGTGGACGCACTACTTCAACTCCAACGCGGACATGCGGGCGTACGCGTCGCAGCGCGGGGTCCCGGCGGGCGCAGGCAGCACCACCCTGGTGCTGGAGGACGGCGTGCTGACCGCGACCACCGAGGCGGACGGCGTCCCGGTGATCCGCACCACCGCGACCGTCGGCGACGGCTTCGCCATGGTCGGCCGCGGCCAGCTCCGCTACATCACCGAGGTCGGCGGCGAGCTCGTCAGCGGGCTCTACCCCTTCCACGCCCCGCTGTCCGACGGCTGGCAGGTCACGAGCCTCGAGTTCCTCGAGCCGGACCACCCGGTCAGCGCGCTGCGGCCCGCCGACCCGCTCGAGGTGACGTGGGGCTTCTACTCCCCGTCGGCGTCGTTCTGCTACCCCGGCGGCGAGGGGCCGCTCGCCACCCAGCCCTAGGGGGGATGCCCCGGGCCCGCGGGCGGGCCGGATGCGAGGATCGGCGCCGTGGGCGCCGACCATGTCCCCGCCGTCCGGCCCGCCCGACCCGGGCGCGCCCTGGCCCTCGGCACCGCCGGGCACGTCCACCACGGCAAGACGGCCCTGGTGCTGGCGCTCACGGGGCGCGACACGGACCGTCTGCCCGCCGAGAAGGCCCGCGGCGTCTCGATCGCGCTCGGGTTCGCCCCGCTGGCCCTCCCGTCGGGGCGCGGCCTCAGCCTGATCGACGTGCCGGGGCACGAGCGGTTCGTGCGCCACATGGTCGCGGGGGCGTCGGGCATCGACGGGTTCCTGTTGTGCGTGGCCGCCGACGACGGGGTCATGCCGCAGACCCGGGAGCACCTGGCGGTGCTGGAGCTGCTCGGCGTCCGCGACGGCGTCGTCGCGGTCACGCGCGCCGACCGTGCCGACCCCGCGCCCGCGGCGGCGGCCGTGCTGCCGCTGGTGGCGCCCGGCACCGAGGCGGTCGCGGTGTGCGCGCCCGCGGGCGACGGCATCCCCGAGCTGCGTGCGGCGCTCGACCGCCTGGCGGCCCGCCTGGCACCCCGGCGCGCCGACGGGCCGGCGCGGCTGTTCGTCGACCGGGTCTTCGCGGTGGCGGGCGCCGGGACCGTGGTGACGGGCACCCACTGGGGCGCGCCGATCGCGCCGGGCGAGCGGGTCACGGTGCTCCCGTCCGGTGCGACGGGACGCGTGCGGAGCGTCCAGGCCCATGACGCGCCCGCCGAGCGGGCCGACGGCGGCCGCGTCGCGCTGGCGCTGGCCGGCGTGCCGCGCGACGCGGCGCCGCGCGGCTCGTGCGTGGTGCGCGACGAGGACGCGTGGCGCGCGACGGCAGGCCTCGGGGTCCGGCTCCGCTGGCTGCCCGAGGCGGGTGGGGATCTGGCCGACGGGCGCCGCCTGACCCTGTTCCTGGGCACCGCCGAGGTCACGGCCGCCTGCACCCCGCTGGAGCCGGCGCGCCTGCCGCCGGGCGCCGAGGGGCTCGTCGCGCTGCGGCTGGAGCGGCCGGTCCCGGCCCGCCCCGGCGACCGGGTGGTGCTGCGGGCCGGCGGGCCCACCCCCCCCGGCGGTGCAGGCACCGCCCCCAACCCGCCACGGCGCGCGCCCCGGGCCTCACCCACCCCCCCCCCGCCGTCCCGCCGGGAAGCGCCCCGACGACCGCCGGCTCGGTCACGCGCGCCG